>BJHF01000023.1 GCA_014191855.1 Deltaproteobacteria bacterium | reverse complement strand
GTAACGGTGCACCCACTCCGTCCACTTCGCCTCGCCACGCGTGTCGGCGATGAACTGCATGAAGTCCTGCCCGAACAGATAACGTAGGTTGCCGGCGGGGGAGAGCGCCTGCATGCCGTCGAGATTGCCGAGCGGCGGAAAGGCGTTTTCAAGGACCGCCACCCGCTTCACCATGTCCACGGCGGCGTTGCGCCCGCGCCCACCTGTCGTGTACCTCGTCTCTTCGAACGTCGCGTATCCCTCGATGGTCCAGAGCGGCGCGGCCTGATGGGTTGAGATGAGCGAGCCGAGCACCCACCGCACCACCCGGGGCGCGCCCTCCACGGTGTCGATGTGCAGGATGTGCGTGAGCTCGTGGGTAAAGATTGCTTCGTTCCAGTCCTCGTACAGCCCGAGGGTCGACTCACCGCTCGGATTCGTAACGTAGATGGTGATCAAGTTGGATGGCGTGGTTTGCGCCATCCCGTTGGGCTGGTCGGTCCAGTCGACGAGGATCACCTGGATGGGGCGCATCGGAATGTGGGCGATCTCGACGGTGAGCGTGGCCCAGGCTCGTTCGGCCACCACCGCCATCTCCGCCGCGATCTCCGCTTCGCCGTCGTGAAAGGTGATGTCGAAGTGGTCGGTGTGAAGCGTTTGCCAGCGCAGGTCGGGGTCCCACGAGGCGGCGAGCGCGGAGGAGACCAGGGCCCAGAGCAACAGCACGACCCGGGTCTATCTAGAAACGGGTCGGTCGGATATGGTGGCCGGCTCCATGTTCCGCTTCTCCACTGAGCTGCGCGTTGGCGCGCTGACCCTGCTGATCCTCGGCTTCGTAGCGGCGGCGATCTTGCGTGCCGACGACAAGCCGGGCGAGTCTGGTGAACCCTACATGGTCTATGCGGACTTTCCCACCGCAGAGGGGGTGTTCGCCACGACGCCCGTGCGGGTGGCCGGCGTGATCGTGGGGCACGTGGAGCACCTGCAGCTCCGCGGTGGCACGGCCCACCTCACCCTCGCGATCCTCGACACGGTGGAGCTGCCAGAAGACAGCCTCGCGACGCTAAAATCGGAGGGGCTCCTTGGCGACAAGAGCATCCGCCTCACCCTGGGAACGAGCACCACGTTACTCAAGGAGGGGGATACGCTGAAGGTCGGCGATCTTCCTCCGGATATGGAGAAGGCCCTCCGGAAGTTCGACGACATCGCGGGCGACGTGAAGGTCATCACGGCAAACGTGCGGGCGCTCACTGAGGATGAGACCACGAAGCAGGAGCTTCTGCTCACCATCCAGAACGTGCGGGCGCTCTCCGAGCAGCTCAACGCCATCGCGACCAACAACTCCGACGACATCGCGATCATCGCCGCGAACCTGCGGGAAGTTTCGGAGGCGCTCAAGGCGGTCGTGGCCCGCAACGGCGACGATGTGGACGCGGAGATGGCCGCGATCCGCGCCGCAACCGAGAAGCTGGACGCGAGCCTGGCGCACGTGGAATCGATCACGGGCGGGCTGGATCGGGGGGAGGGGACCGTCGGGAAGCTGCTCAAGGATCCGTCGACCATCGAGTCCGTAAACGACACGTTGGATCAGGTGAACGGCCTGGTGGGCGACGTTTCCCGCATCAAGACGGAGGTCTTCTACCGGGGAGACGTCTACTTCGGCTCCGAGCCTACGCTGGACGGCCTGGACAGCAACCCCGTTACGGGCGGCTCCCGCAACGGCGTGGGGGTTCGCTTGATGCCGGCGGAGGATCACTGGTACGTTTTTGAGCTCGCGGGCCACCCGCTGGGGGACATCTCGTCCGAGACCCACGTGTTCCCAGATTTTGGCTCCAGCTATGAAGAAGTGGTGGTGAAGCCTGGCTTTCGCATGAGCTTCCAGTTTGCCCGGCGCTGGCACGACGCGGTGCTGCGATTCGGGATCAAGGACAACTCGGGCGGCGTGGGCCTGGACTACTACCTCGCGAACGACAAGCTGGTGTTGGGCGCCGATATCTTCGACTTCGCCTATGGGAGTTATCCCGTGCTGGATGGCACCCCGAACCTCCAGCTCAACGCCCGATGGTTGCCGTGGCGGCACTTGTACTTTGAAGCTGGTCTCGACAGCGTGCTGATGGGCGCCAAGTATGGGTACGTCACCGGCTATGGCGGCGGCGGATTCTACTTCGACGACGCCGACGTGAAGTTCATCCTCGCGGCGCTGCCGGTCAAGCCCTGACCAGAAGCTGACTCGGGGGCTGCACAGCCCCGGGTGGGTCGGTTACATCGCGCCTCCACGTAGCCTGCGAGGACCAGCCGGATGTCGAAAAAGACCCCCCCCCCGGATGACGATCTCGGTTTCGGCGACTTCTTTGACTCCGCGCCCAGCGGGTTCGAAGAAGACGACGCCAAGAAAGCCGCCGAGGCCCTCGCTGCGGAAGAAGCCAGGGTTGCGGCGGAAGCCGCGAAGGCCGAGGCCGCGAAAGCGGAGGCGGCCAAGGCTGAAGCGAAACGGCTGGCGGACGAGCGCGCCGCGGCCGCCGCTGCGGAGGCGGCGGCTGCGGCTGCCGCAGCCGAGGCGAAGCAGGCGGAGAAGGCTCGTCTGGCGGCCGAGGAGGCCAAGCGCCGTGAGGAGGATGCGCGGCAGGCCGAGCTCGAGGCCGACGCCCGTCGCGCGGCGAAGACGATGCAGGATCAAGCCACACGCGTGTACAAACGTAAGTCGAAGGCTGAGATTCTCGCGGAGGAAGACGCAGAGGGTGCGCTGGTCGGCACCGACGCGCCGGCAGCGGATGCGGCGGAACCGACGCCGGCGCTTTCGCCGGTAGCGTCCGTGGAGCCGGAGCCTGAGCCCGTTGTCCCGGTTGTCGAGGTGCCCGCTCCCGAGTTGGCCCCCACGGAGCCGGCCTTGGCAGCGGCGAGCGTGGAGGTGGCGGTGGTCGAGGCGGAGCTTCCGGCCGAGGCGCCGCCGCCGCCGGTGCTCGTCGGGCCCACGCTCACGATGGTACCGGAGGAAGACGAGCCGGCCGAGCCTTCGCCGCTCCCGCTGCTGCTTTTGCTGCCGCCGGTCACCAGCGAAGATGCGATGGAGACCGAGGTTGTATCCGCACCCTCAACGGAGGAGATGCCGCTCGGAGCGCCGGTGATCGGCCAGGAGCCCGCCTCCTCCGGCGCGAGCTCCGTGATGTTGGCGTGGACTCCCCCGGCCGACGCTCGCGCCGCGTGGCGCGTGGCGGTTGCGGAGCTGGAGGCGGCTGCGGAAGCCGCGAGCGGCGAAACCAAGGCGGTGTTGTATGGGGCCGCGGCGCACCTCGCGCGCACCCGCTCGGTGGATCTCGAAGTCGCCGGTCGACTGTTGTCCGCGGCAAACGCGGCTTCCGCGAGCCCCGCGAGCGCCCAGTGGTGGCGGGAGCGGGTGTCGGTCGCGTTGGCGGTGTCCGATGGCGAAGCGGCACGCGCGGCGTTTGAAGGGGTCGCAGCTCAATCGACGGGCAGCGCGGCTGCCGAGTCGCTGGTGCTCGCCGCCCGTGTGATCCGCGATCAGCTCGGGCAGGAGCCGCTGGCTCGCGCCGAGCTGATGCGCGCTCAGGGCATGTACCCGAATGATCCCGGCCTCCTCGTCGTGCTCCGCGAGCTGGCGCGGTCTGCGCAGGATGCCGCGCTTGAACTGAGCGCGCTCGACGCGATGGCTGCGGCGCAGCCCGCCGCGGTCGCAGCGCTCACGCACCTGGAGCGCGCGGATCTGCTGGAACGGAAGTTGGGGCGGACGGAAGAGGCCATCGCCGCGAGTGAGGCGGCTCGGGCGGCCGATCCGGGCAGTAGTGCGGCATTCCTGGCGTTGGAGAGGCGGTACCGCGCGAGCGGTGCCTGGGCTCCGCTCGCCGCGTTGTACAGCGCCGAGGGCGAGCGCCTGAGCGCCGCCGGACTCGGGGAAGACGGAGCGTGGTGGCACGCCCGCGCCGGGCGCGTGCGCCGGGTGCAGTTGCTCGATGAAACCTCGGCCGGCGTTTCGCTGCGTGCGGCCGTGTTGTCCGCGCCCGCCGCGCACGATCTACGCCACGAATACCACGTGTGGTGTGCCGAGGCGGAGCAGTGGGATGCGCTTGCGGAATCGTTGCGGGAGGAGATCGCCGTTGCCGGCGCAGATGCTCGCTCCTTCCTGCAATACCGCCTTGGCAACGTGCTGGAGGAGCGCCTCGCCTTGCCGGAGGAGGCGCTGGTCGCCTACCAAGCAGCGGCCGAAGATCCCGGCGCCGCTCCGGCGGCCGAAGCCGTGCTGCGCCTGCTGCAGATCGGCGGAAAGTGGTCGGAATTGGTGAACTTCCTTGAGGAGCGCCTGGCGCGCCTTGACGATCCTTCGCTGATGGTCACCGTGCTGTACCGCATGGGGGAGACATGCGAGGGGCCGCTCGCCGATCAGGGTGGGGCCCGAAAGCACTACGAGCGCGTGCTCGACTTCGCGCCTGGCTACTTGCCGGCGCTCGAGGGACTCGAGCGGGTGTACACGCGCGTCGGGGCCTGGGCCGAGTTGGCAGCAATCTACGAACAGCGCGCATTGATCGCAGAGGATCCTCCGGCCGTCGCGCTGCAGCGCCACCGTGCAGGCGCCGTCTACGAATTCCGACTTGCAGACCAGGCGCGCGCCTTCGAGCAGTATCGCCTCGCGTTGACGTCCGTCGCCGACTTCGCCCCCAGCCTCGACGCGTACACGCGCGCGATGGAATTGCGCGACGACTGGACGGAGCTCGCCCGGGTGCTGCGCAACGCGGCCAGCGCTACGCGCGACTCGAACGAAGCCGTGAGCCTCTACTACCGGGCCGGGCGCGTGCTCGCCGATCGCACGCCGCACTTCGCGGACGCGATGACTTCGCTGCAGAAGTGCCTTGAGGTCTCGCCGGGCTTCCTCCCAGCGGTGCTGCTGCTCAAGGAACTTGCTGCGCGGCAGGGTGACTGGTCGATGTGCTACCGCCTGGAGCGCGGTCAGGCCGACATGAGCGAGGACCTTGGGCGTCGCCACTGGCGTTTGTACGCAGCGGCGGAGGCTGCCCAACGCCTGCCGGACGCGGATCCCGCTCAGCTCGTGCGCGACGTGCTGCGGGATGATCCCGCCCACTTCGGCGCGGGGCAGCTCGCGGAGCGGATGGCGTGGTCGCAAAGCGATCTCGGCGCGTTGATCGACCTGCTCGTGAAGCGCGCGAACGCCACGCAGGACGAAGGCGAGCGGGCACGGTGCTACGCTCGGGCCACGGAGCTCGCGGCAGATGCCGGGAATTCAGAGGTCCTCCTGCGTGGGTTGGGCGAGGTGCTCAGCGCAGCGTCCGTGGCGGGTCGCCCGCTCGGGGCGCTGGCGCGCGTCGCGGAAACGGCGGGCTACCCTGAAGAAGCGCTGCGGGCGCTGCGGGAAGCGGGGGAAGCCGGCAGCGTGGACGCGGCGCGCCTTCACCAGAACGCGCTCGGCGACGGCGAGGGGGCGGCACGGCTCCTGGTAGCCGCGATGGATCATGACGGCGATGTCGCGGCGGCGTCGATGCTCACGCGCACAAGTCGCGACCCAGCGGTACGGGCTCGTGCTCACGCGGCGCTCGCGGCCGCAGCCGACAGCGCCGGTGTACGGGCGCTGCACGCAACGGAGGCGGCGGTGCTGCGCGAGGGCCTGGGCGAGGCCGAAGAAGCGCTCGCCCTGTGGTGGACTGCATTTGAGGCCGATCCGCGCGCAGGCCGCGCCTTCGACGGCCTGCGGTCTGCCCTGGTTCGCGGGCAAGATGCAGAGGGGCTCCGCACGGCGTTCGCGGCTGTGGATGCCGATGCGCAAACGGCGCTCGGGGATGCGCTGGAAGAAGCCGGCGATGTCGTCGGTGCGATCGCCGCCTGGCGTGAGCAGCTCGCGAAGGCGACGGTGGCGCTGCCTTGGCAGCTCCGTTTGGAGCGCGGCCTGGAAACGGCGGGTGACTGGCGCGGCTTGTTGGAGCTCGTGCAGTCTCGCATGGCAACGGCGATGGGGGATGCGCAGGATCGCCTCGCGGCGCGCGCGCGCTGGTTGTTGGCGGAGAAGCTCTCCGATAGCGACGAAGCCTGGGACTTCTACCAGGCCTTGCACACGCAGCGCCCTCACGACGGCGAGGTGCTCGAGGCGCTCGCCCGCATCGCGGGGGCCCGCGGCGATCAGCGGATGGCCGTCGGTTTCCTCGATCAATTGGCCGATCAGGCCAAGGATCCCGTGGACCGTGCCCGTTTGCAGCGTCGGCGCGCCGAGGTGCTCGAGCGGTCGGGCGACGTCGACGGGGCGCGGGCGGCCCTCACGCGGGCGCTGGACCACATGTCGGAGGATCGCGAGGCGCTGGAAGGGCTGGAGCGGCTCGCGGCGGCCGCCGGCGACTGGCAAAGCGTCGTGGGCGTGCTCGCCCGGCAGGCGGCCATCACCACCGGCAAGGATCGGGTCGAGCGCTTCGCGCAGATCGCCCGTACCTGGCAGGATCACCTGAAGGATGCGGTCGTCGCGACCGACGCCTGGAAGAAAGTGCTCGATCTGGCACCCAACGATCGGGAGGCCCTCGGGCACCTTTGCGTGCTCAATGAAACGAGCGGGGACTGGATCGGCTTTGTGGAGCATGGCCGCAACCTCGCCGGGCACCTCGCCGGCAAGGAACGCTCCGCGCTGTTGCGTCGTCTCGGAGAAGTGTGCGCCCAACAGCTTCGTCGAGAAGAAGACGCGCTGCGGTTCCTGGAGGCGGCCACGCAGGGTGACTCGCCGGACGCCGGTGCTTATGCCGGCTTTGAGCGGCTACTCGCGGCCCGTGGCGAGCACGCGCGGCTCGCGGATGTCTTGGTGCGTCGGGCCCGCTCCACGACCGATGCGGCGGAGAAGGTGGAGTCGCTTGCTCGCGCCGCGCGCACCCGCTTGGAGTCACTCCAGGACAAGCCGGGGGCTGCGGCGATCTACGATGAGCTGCTCGCCATCGATCCAAACCAAGCCGATGCGCTGCGGTACCGCGGCGACTTCCTGTTCGACAATGGCGATGCTGCGGGCGCCGCCGCCCTCTTCGAGCGCCTCGAAGCCGAGGAGCTGGGCCGCGATCGGGACGACTTCGATGCTCAGATCGAGGGGTCTACCTTCTTCTACCGCTTCGCCGAGGCGCTTCGCCGCGCGGGGCGCACGGAGGAGGCGATCGTTCGGTATGAGCACGCGCTGAACCTCAACACCACCCACCTTGCGTCGCTCGACGCGGTGGGGCCGCTCTACTTGGGCGCGAAGGAGTGGGCAAAGGCGGAGAAGGTGTTCAAGCAGGTGATGCAGCTCACCGGGGGTCAGGGCCAGAGCGAGTCGCTCGCACGCACCTACGCCCGCCTCGGCATCGCCGAATTCCACCTCGGGCACATCGATCGGGCGCGGAAGCGTTTGTCCAAGGCGCTTGAGATGCGCACCAACGACATCGACGCCCTGAAGGGACTCGGCTTGGTGATGGCGGCGCAGGCCGACTGGAACAGCTTGTTGAACGTCTATAACAACATCATCTACCACACCCACGAGCCGTCGGACGTCACCGATGCGTACCTGGCGAAGGGGCTGGTTTTGGATGCCCGGCTGAACATGCCGGAGAAGGCGGCGCAGCACTACGAGAAGAGCCTTGCCTTCGATCCGAGCCAGCCGTTGGCGCTCCTCCGGCTCGCGGAGCTGGGCCTGCGTCGGCAAGACTGGCCAGAGGCGGCCGCGCAGGCGGATCGTGGCATGGCGCTCGACCCGCAGCGGGGAGACGTGCGCGCGGGCCTCCACCTCGTGCGCGCCATCGCCTGTCAGGCTTGCGGGGATGCTGGCGCCGCTCGCGACGCGTGGACTGCCGCGCAGGCCGCGGATCCGTCCCTGCTCGCGGCGCTGCCCGCGTCCGGCGTGGAGGACTACGACAAGGTGCATGAGCTCTTGCGCACCGCGATCTCGGATGGTCGTCTGTAGGGGCGGCAGTGCCGTTGTTTGGCGGCTGGTTGTTCCGGAACCGGGGCTGGCTCCCGGTTCCGCTCGCGGCGCTCTGCCTGATCCCCGAACCCGAGCTTCGCCCCGCGGGAGTGCTGCTGTTTGGCCTGGGGGAGGGCATTCGCTTGTGGGCGGTTGGCTATATCGGTCGCCGGAGCCGCACGATGGGCGGCGAGGTCGGCGGGTTGGTGGATGTTGGGCCCTACGCGCGCCTGCGCAACCCGCTCTACGTGGGAAACCTGTTTTTGTGGGCGGGCTATGGCACCTTCGGGTGGCCCGCTGCGCTCGTGGTCGCGCCCCTCCTGGCCGCCCACTATGCGCTGATCGTGAGGTGGGAGGAGGCGCAGCTTCTGTCGCAGATCGGTAGTTCTTACGCTGATTATCTTCAACGAGTCCCGCGATGGTTACCGACGGGCGCGTCGCGCGCGGGTGAGTGGCGGTTGCGGGAAGCGCTGCGTTCGGAGCGCGGGACCTTCGTGGTTCTCGCAGGGATGTGCGGCGCGATGGCGCTACGGTGCTATCTTGGGGGGTGAGCGCACCGTGGATCGTCCGCCCCGAATTCGCCGCTACCAGAAAAAGGACTACACCCAGCGGGTGGAGTTCCCGGTCGAGATTGTCGGTCGAGACAATCAGGTGCGGCGCTACGCGTTTGACGACGCGATTCGGCTCTATCAACGCCGGATTGAAACTGCTTCGTCCCGCTACGCCGACCCGGAGACGATCGACGCCGAGGTGAGGCATTGCCGCCTCCGAATCGAGCAGCTTCGTCGCAGCTATATTGAGGCGGCCGGCGGGGGGCGCCCGGCAGCGGCCGAGGGGCTCCTGGGCGGGCCTATGGCGGCCGATATCCTGTTCTTTCTCCGAACGGTGCTGGGGGATCAGCATGGGGATGCCGCCGCGGCCACCCTCATCCCACTCCTGGACGGGGAGAGCGAGGCGTGGTGGTGGAGCGGGCCAGCGGCGCCTCGTGGCGCGGTGTTGTACGCATTTCGCCTCGATCCTTCAGGTCCGATGGGCGCGCGAATCGCCTTGGAACGGGAGCTGTCGCGGCTGCGCGCGGCGGAGAATGAGCCGGGGGCGGAGCGAATGTATGTCGGTACGGTCACCGCCGACCTGGCGCTCCTGCTCGCCGGCACCGAGCCGTGGGATGGGCCCCGGGGATTGCTCAACGTCGCGGCAGCCCCAGAGTCCGATGAGCCTGTGGATCCCTGGAGGGCCGCGATGGTCGCCCTTCAGGAGGGCCAGACGCACTTCGCGCTCCGCCAGCTTGAGAGCGCGCTCGACAAGGATCCGACGCGCAAGGTTCTGGCTCGGGCGGGCGCCGTCATCGGCTTGATGGCGGAGGAACCGGTGCGCGCGGAGTTCATCGCGCGCTTCGGCCTGCTCGCGGCCCCCGGGGATGCCTCGCTGCGATACTTCCTCGCGCTCGCGCAGTGCATGCAAGGGCGCGCCGAGGAAGCAGCGCCGGACTTCGTCGCCGAAACCGAGCGCGGAACGGTGGCGATGATCGCTGCGCTCCATCGGCTCGGGCAAGGCCGACTGCGCGCGGCGCTGCGGGCTGCTCGGCGGGCCACCCTGGGCGTTTCCGACGCGGAGTGGTTCTCCGTGCGGGTTTCGCGGTCCGTTCGGGTGCTGGCCCTCGCGCTCATGCTGGCCCGCGGGAGCGCGGCGCTCAGCGTCGTGTCGGCAGCAATGTTGGTGTGGGCCTCGCGGCCGGGGCTCGGGTTGGGCGCAGGGGGCGTAGCCCTGGGTTTGGCGTTGTTCGCCGAGGTTCGCACGCGCCGGTTGGCGCAGCGCGCGCTTCTTACGGGGCGGTTGGGCGGCGTGCGGCTCGTCTCCCCGGAGAGTCTGCCGCGCGATGGAGAAGCGCCTCGACATTGAGGTAGACTGCGCGGATGTTGCGCATCCTCCCGCTCACGCTCCTCCTCGCCGCTTGCCCAACCACCCCCAAGGACACCGCCGACACCGACGCGTTGGACACGGGCGCGGATTCGGGAGATAGCGGCGGCGATAGCGCGGAGCCGGCCACGGATGGGGACAAGGACGGGTACACGTCCGACGTCGACTGCGACGATGGGGACTACACCGTGCACCCAGGCGCCACCGAGCTGTGCAACGGGGTGGATGAAGATTGCGATCAGGTCGCGGACAACGGCTTCGATGACGATGCCGACGGCGCGACGAGCGCCACCGAGTGCGACGAAGGGACCGACTGCGACGACACGAACCCCTCGATCTACCCCGGTGCAACGGAGATTCCCTACGACGATATCGACCAGGATTGCGACGGCGCCGATCTCATCGACGTCGACGGAGACCGCTATGACTACACCTTCGATTGCGACGACGAAGATGCAGATGTGAACCCGGGCGGAATCGAAGTGCCGAAGAACGGGAAGGACGACGACTGCGTCGATGGCGACTCCCAGGATGGGGACGGCGACGGGTACGAGGACGACAGCCTCGGAGGGGACGACTGCGACGACGACGACACGAGTATTCACCCCGGCGCCCGTGACCTTTGGGGCGACGGGCTTGATACCGATTGTGATGGTCTCGACTCGCGCCTCGGTGCCCTCGCGGATGCTCCGGTGAGTATCGTCGGCGACTCCGGCGAACAGGGAATCGTTGGGGAGGCCGTTGCCCTCTGCGACCTCGATGAGGATGGCGCAGACGATCTGATCGTGACCGCGCCCTTCGGCGGAACCTACGCCGGGCGAATCGGCATCTGGTACGGCAGCGGGGAGGCCTCCTGGGGTCCGGACATGTCGATGACGGACGCGGACACGCTCATTGAAAGTACCGAACTCTTCTTTGGGTTCGGCGTGCAATGCGCCGATCTCGACGGCGATGGCTTCCTCGATCTCGTGACCACCCGTGGCGAGATTGACTATGCCCCGTACGTTTCCGAGTACGAATTGATGTTCTTCTACGGCACCGGCGCGAAGCTGGCCGCCACGCTCGACGACTCGGACGCCGACGCCCGCATGTCCTACCCCCTGGGTGTTGAGGCGGGTGGAAACACCGTTTACGCGCAGATCCTCGCCGCCGGGGATCTCGACAACGATGGCGCCGCCGAGGTGCTGCTCAACGACGCCACGGGCGACTACATGTCCGAGCCCACCGGCCTCATCTACGTGATTCGGGGGCAACGCTACAGCGGCAACCTCGATCTTCTCGACGAGGTAACGGCGGAGATCGATGGTGGGGCGGACGGGTTCACGCGCGTTCGAGTCCTCGACGACGTGGACGGCGACGGGCTGGTGGACCTGTTCATCGGCCAGGCCGATCACGTACCAGGCGACACGGCGGACTCCGCGCCGTCCTGGTCGGACACGGGCGGTCTTGGCAGCCCCGGACGAGCCTTCTTCGCCGCCGCGACGCTCGTGGACGCGGCCGTTGCTGATCTCGCTTGGCGCACGTGGCAAGGGCGCGCGGGGGATGCGTTTGGATGGGACGGCGTGGTGCAGGACTTCGACGCGGACGGCGACGACGACGCGATGATCGCTGCGCTTGGGTACGCCGACTATTCAGGCGTTCTCTACTTCTTCGATGGGATTCCCGTCGCGGGCTCGCCCGCCGACGCAACCGCGGAGCTGCTTGGCTCCACCGCTGCCGGCGAGTTCGGCTACGTCACCCGCACCCTCGGCGACGTAGACGGGGACGGGGTGAACGACCTGTTCGTCTCCGAGCTTCTGGGCGGCAGCGCCGCGGAGGGCGTGGTGTGGGTGATCAGCGGCAGCCTAGCCTACCGCGGCGCGGGCGATGCCGAGAGCGCGGCGCTGCTCGCATGGTCCGGTGAAGAGGCGGATGCCTCCACGGGCAACACCCTCGCAGCCGGCGACGTGAACGGGGATGGGGTGCAGGAGCTCGTCGTGGGCGCACAGACCTACAACGAGGGGACGGGCACCACCTACGGGAAGGCCTACCTGCTTCGCTGAGCGGCGCTGCTCAGGTTTGGAAGCGGTAGATGCACTCGGCGACACAGCCCGGCTTCGGGGAGCCATCGATCTCGATGGTGGCGAGGAACTGGGCCTCGATCCAGCCGTTGCTGACCTCCTTCACCTCGCCGAGCTTCATCGCGAGGCGCCAGCGCGCGCCTTCCTTCATCGGAGAGGGGAACCGCACCTTCCCCGTGCCATAGTTGATCACCATCTTGAAGTTCACGAGATCCAGGAGCTCAAAGAACTGGCCGGCGACCAGGGCGAGCGTGAGGTAACCGTGCGCGATCGGCGCGCCGAAGGGCGACTCCTTCGCGATCCGCTCGCGATCCACGTGGATCCACTGGTGGTCCCCCGTGGCGTCCGCGAACGTCGTGATCTGTGAGAAGGTCAGGGTTTGCCAAGGGGAAGCGCCGAGGTCGGCGCCGGAGAGCGCGAGGAGGTTCGCGCCACCGTCGATTTGGGTTCGTGCCATGCCGCGCCTGCTAACGCGCTCCGCGCGGCGGCTGGGCCGAAGCTCGCGCGAAGGTGGGGATGCGCGTCCCGCTGGCTGGGTCGTGGGTTCCGGCGATGAAGGCGTGACCCAGCGGACCGAGGGGGCTCGCGACCGCGCGGAGGTCGGCCTCCGAGCGGCCGGCATCCCACCAGAAGCGGCCGGCGCCATAGAGGATCTCATCGGCGAATTCGGCGCCACTCGTCTCGCGGGTGAGGCAGGTGCCCAGCGTGTTCGGGTCGCGACTGGCCGCCCCGCCGCAGCGGTCGACGAGCGCGGGGCCGGCGGCGGCGCATACGGGGCAGGTCTCCCCCAGGCGCAGGCCCGTGTTGCGGCTGGCGATGATCTGTGTCCGTTCAGGGCACAGCCCGAGGGTCACCGCCATGCCCCGGCCGATGGCCTGGGGGTCCGGCGCGACGTCCAACCAATAGGCCACGGTGGCCGCGTCGGCGCATGGCTCAACGAGGCCTTCGCCCATGCCCGCGAGCACCACCCCGTCGCCATCCGCGGCGTCGAAGCCGATGGCCGCGTTCTCCCATTCCGCGCCCGTCGTCTCCCTGTGCGCGGCCAGTTCGCGCCCGAGGAGCAGGCCGCGCATGCGCCGCAGGGTGGCGTCGGCGCGCGCATCCGCGGCTTCAACGTCGAGCGCGCCCGCCCTAAAACGGGGCGTCGCCGTCAGCACGAGCTGCGGGATGTCGACCGCTGAGAGGGTCCACGCGCGCGGGTCGGGGATCCATCCCACCCGGGAAAGGCCCACGCCATTCGCGACCAGGGGGGCGGTTATCAGGAAACAAGACAGCTTTCGTCGCCCGCGGCTCCACGCCACACCGACGCCAGCCGCCACAAGCAGCGTGAGCCCGAACGCCCAGGGCGCGTGGTAACGGATGTTGTTCACGGGCGAGCCCGCGCCGATCAGGAAGATAGGGAAGCGCGTGCCGATGTACGCCGCAGCGTAGGCGAGCGGGAGCGCGGCCACGACCCGCGCCTGGGGGGCTCGTGCGGCAAGCCCGGCCGCGAGCCCCGAGGCCAGCAACCACACCGCTCCAGCCGGCGCCATGTCGCGAAGAGGCAGCCAGAAGCGAGCAGCCAGCGCAGAGGGGGCGAGGAGCGTCTCCGCGCGTTTGATGACGGAAACACCGGGACCACCCGCCGCGTCGGCCATGCGATACCACCCAGCATCGCCGCCTGCCGCCGGGAGGGTCAGCAGGGAGAGCCCGGCGGCGAAGCCCAGCATCACGCGGGTGCGCTGCCCCCGCAGCGTCCAGAGCGCGGCGGGCAGCAGCACCGCGGCCTCGTAGAGCGCTGTGCGCGTGAACCACACGGCGACGCCCAAACTGAGCCCAAGCGCTGTGCCCCAGCCGCGAGCCAGGCAGAGGAGCGCGAAGACAGCGAAGAACGCGGACTCCTGGTGGTTTCCCCACAGCATCAACGACAGGTCCAGGCCACCCAGCGTTGGCAGCGCCATCAACGCAACGAACGCCCATCCACCGGCCCGCCCAATCAGCGCATCGAGGGCGAAGAAGCCGACGATCTGCGTCGCCGCGGCCCAAAGCAGGGCGAGCAGCTTCCATCTCCACAGCTCGTCGCCGCCGGCCATCAGTGGCGCGCCGAGCAGGGACACCACCGAGCAGCCGCCGCAGAAGCTACGGTATTGGAGGTCGAGGGTGTGTTGGAGCAGGGGCGCCCGCGACAACAACCACGCGACCGTCGCGTTGTAGCCCTCCTCGAAGTTCACGAAGCGGAGCGGCTCGGCCAGAAAACGAGCGCCGCCGAGCCCGACGCGCAGCAGCACCAGGCTCAGGAGGAGGCCAATGTCGCGTGCGCGCAGTCGCGACACGCTTTGCGCCGCTACCGGGGACCGCGCCGAACGCGCGTGCGACCCTTCGGCTTCGCGGGGGCGTCGCCGGCCGCAGGCGGCAGCTCGGCCTCCGGCGGTTCGTCCATGGCCTCGCTCACCGGCGCTTCAACGGCGGCGACTTCTACCACGGCCGAGTCCTCGATCCCCGCTTCGGCCGCTGCGTTCTCCTCGCCCGCCGCGGGTTCGTTCGCCTCCTCATCGCTCGCCGCGCCGCCGCGCCGCCCCCGGCCGCCGCGGCTCCGACGCCTGCGCGGGGCCTCCGCTGCGACTTCGCTGGCCGGCGCTTCGGTCTCCGTCGCGGGCGTCGCACCCGACTCCGTGCGCTCCTCGTCTGCAGGGGACCATGCGCCTTCGTCGGCCGCTCCTGCGCTCGGAGCGTCTGTGCGCCGCTCGGGGGCGCCGGGATCACCGAAAATGGCGACGCGGGCGGGGAAGTCCAGCTTGATCCGCCGCTCCCCGAGCAGCTCTAGCGCGCGCTCTTCAAGCAGCGCGCCCAGCTCTGCCGCAGATGCTGGCACCTGCATCGGCGCGGTCGGCCCACGAACGGGATCTCCATCCGGGTGCAAAAGCGCCCCGAGGCGGACCAGCGCCATGAGCACGCCGCGAACGCGCTCGGCGTCCAGCCCTTGCTGGACGAGATCTCCTTGGAGATACTGCACCGCCAAACGACGCCCGCGCGCGTTGCGCTCGGTGCACGCCGCGGCGAACGCATCGAGGATGCGGTTGCGTTCTTCGGAAGTGCCGATGTCGAAGCCTTCGTTCCGGAGTACGTCCAGCGCGGCCGCGCCGGGGCCGTGGGAACGCGTTTCGGGTTCGGCGCGCCGCTGCACGGGCGCCGGAGTTGGCGCGCTTTGGGCCTTCTCCGGCTGCTCGTTCGGGCCGGGTGCCAGCTCCACGCGGTAACCGCCGGCCCGGCCATCCTTGCTCAAGGTCACCAGGCCTTCGGCCTGCGCGCGATCAAGGAAGCGCGCAAACGTGCGGAAGCCCAGCTCCACCTCGTTGAACGTCGGCAGCTTCCGCTTCATCGACGTCTTCACCACGCTGCCATGCACCGGCCCCGACTCGTCGCGGGCGTAGTTCTCAAGCGTCTCCACCAAGAGCGCAAAGGCATGGTCGATCTTGATCTTGCTGGGGCGCGCCGACTCCGCTTCGTCTTCGTTCGGCTCTGGCTCCGGGTCGGGCTGCCGCCGCTTCACGAGCGAGTCGTAGAAGAAGAACTCATCGCAGACGTTGGCGATGAGGCGGGAGGTGCTCCCGCGGGTGCCGATCCCGATCACCGAGCGGTTCAGCTCCTTCAACCGCTGCACGAGCGGCGTGAAGTCGCTGTCCCCCGACAGGATCACAAAGGTGTCCACGAACTCGCGGGTGTACGCGATCTCCATCGCATCCACGGCGAGCGCGATGTCGCCCCGGTTCTTGTCCCCGTGGCCGGTTGCCGTGAGCTCCATCATCGTAACGCCCTGCTCGGCAAGCGCGCTACGATGCCGGCTCCAACGCTCCCAATCGCAGTATGCACGGGCCACGAGCACGCGGCCGATGTCCTTGAGCCGCCGCATCACCAGCCGGATGTCGAACTCGCCGAGGCCCTCCTGGCGGCTGCCCTTGGCGATGTTGTCGTAGTCGATGAGGACGCAGAGGTTGTGGTCCAAGGAGGGTCCGGGAGGCGAGGTGTGGAGGCGGAAGGCGGGGAGGTCGGGGGACTAACCCGTCCGCAGCCGAAACGAGGCGCTCTCCGCGCCCGTGTTAGCCGGCAGCCCATGTCCAGCTTCACGGGCTCGGCCCGCTACATCGCCGACGAAGGCCTCCTGGCCGACGTCAACGCCGCCATTGTTCTTGGTCGCCCCCTGCTCGTAAAGGGGGAGCCGGGCACCGGCAAAACCGTCCTCGCCTCCGCCGTCGCCGAAGCGTTGGGCATGAGCCTCTCGGTCTGGTCGATCAAAAGCACGACCAAAGCCGTGGAAGGGCTCTACACCTATGACGTGGTGCAGCGGCTCAACGACTCCCGCTTCGGTGAGGGGGATGTGCGCGACATCCGCAAGTACATCCGGTTTGGTATCCTCGGGAAGTCCTTCGCGAACGCCGAGCGTAGCGTGGTGCTCATCGACGAGATCGACAAAGCGGATCTGGAGTTCCCGAACGACCTCCTGCGCGAGCTGGACGAGATGGTGTTCCACATCCCCGAGCTCGACGAGACCGTGAGGGCGATCCATCGGCCCGTGGTGATCATCACCAGCAACGCCGAGAAGGAGCTGCCCGATGCGTTCCTGCGCCGGTGCGTGTTCCACTACATCTCCTTTCCCGACCGGGAGCGGATGAAGAAGATCATCGATGTTCATCATCCGAACTTGCCGGAACGCCTGCTCGAAGCGGCATTCACACGTTTCTACGGGCTCCGGCGGCTCGAGGGGCTCCGCAAGAAGCCCTCCACCAGCGAGCTGATCGACTGGTTGACGGTGCTGGTGCGGGCGGGCATCCCCCCGGAGGACGTCGTCGCGAAGTTCCCGTTTCCCGGCGTACTCCTGAAGCAGGAAGCCGATCTCGAGGTCGCGAAGGTGAAGCGCTAGTGCTGCTCAACCTGCTCTACAACCTGCGCAATCAGGGGCTGAAGGTCGGGTCTGGAGAGTGGCTCGCGTTTCTGCGCGGGCTCGACGAAGGGCTCGCCGAGAACCTCGACCAACTCTACTTCCTGGCGCGTGCGATCCTCGTTCACACGGAGGCGCATTACGACGCGTTCGACGTCGCCTTCACCGCCACGTTCGAGGGCGTGGACCTGCCCGCTCCGCTCAAGGATGAGCTCGCAACGTGGTTGGAGAACGCCCGCAAAGCGGAGGGCGAGCGCGTGCACCACGACTTCGAGAGCCTCGAAGCGATGCGGAAGGAGCTGGAGCGGCGGTTGAAGGAGCAGAAGGAGCGTCACGACGGCGGGGCGCACTGGGTGGGCACGGGGGGCTCATCCCCGTTCGGGAATTCGGGTCGCGCGGACCAGGGAATTCGGGTCGGCGGGGAGGGGGGTGGTCGCGGCGCCGTGGCGGTTGCGGGGGAGCGCCGCTGGGCCGGCTACCGCACCGACATGAAGCTCGACATCCGGGACTTCAAGGTGGCGTTGTCGATGTTGCGGCGCTTCGGTCGCGAGGGGCAGGAGAAGCTCGACCTCGAAGGCACGATCGACAGGACGGCGAAGAACGCCGGCGAGATCGAGCTCGACATCAAGCGCGAGCGGATCAACCGGGTGAAGCTGGTGTTGCTGATGGACACCGGCGGCAGCATGGAGCCGAACGCGGAGCTGGTCAGCCGCCTGTTCACGGCCGCCAAGGAGCTAAAGACCTTCAAGACCTTCGAGGCCTGGCACTTCCACAACTGCCCGTACAACTGGCTGTACAAGGATTACCGCACCTTCGACCGTAAGCATACGGCCGAGGTGGTGGACAAGCTCACGGCCCAGCACCGGCTGGTGTGGGTAGGGGATGCGTCGATGGCGCCGTGGGAGCTGTTCCAGGGCGCTGGTTGGGGCGAGCCCGGGCCGACCGGGCTGCAATGGCTCCAGCGCATCACCCAGCGTTGCCCCTCCAGCATCTGGCTCAACCCCGATCCCGAGCGCTACTGGGATCATCCCACGGTGCGCGCCATCGGGGCGACGATGCCGATGTTTCCGCTCACCGTCGACGGCCTGCGCCGCGGCATGCAGAAGCTGCGCGCGGCGAGCTGACCGGGCGGCGCCGCGATTCGCTTCCTACCGGCGTGCAACCTCGCGATCGGGCCTGGCGAATCGCCCTTGTGGATTCAGTCACACTCGCGAACGACGCTCCCGAAGGTGGCCCATTGCCAGGTGAGATCCTTGTCCTGCACGCACACGCAGGCGAGCGCGCCGACATCGCGCATGTTCACGTCGAGGTACATCCAACCGGCGTGATCGGGATCGCAGTAGCCGGGCGGATGCTCCGCCATGGGCAGCGCGATCGCTTGGCTCGAAGATGGCGTCTTGCGCTTCTTGAGGATGTCGCTCGGCGTCGTAGCGAGCGCTGTGCTAGCGGCGACGAGCAACGCGCCGGCTGCGAAGGCGGTGAGGGTGCGGCGGGTGGGGGACATCGGGGCTCCGGCTTGGCGCGGGGCTAACAAGGAGTCCGGCTGGAGGCTGGAGACGGGAGACTGGAGGCGGGAGACTGGAGACGGGAGGCCGGCGCTCCTGTTCCTCCCCCGCCAGTTGGCGGGGGAGGTGTCCCCCCGGGATGGAGGGGGGAAGGGGAGAATTCCCCTAGCCGAGGCGTCGATCTCACGCGTCTCGCCGCCCTCGCCCTACCCGATCGCCTCGTGGGCGATTACACTCGCTCCTGCTGGGGCGTCGTCAAGCGGTAAGACACGGGCCTTTGACGCCCGCATTCGAAGGTTCGAATCCTTCCGCCCCAACCATCAAAACTGAGCGGTCAGCGGCCGGGCTCATGGTTCGCATCCAACCAGGGTGCGAGCAGCTCGACCACGCGGCTATCCGGCGAACGACGCTCGCCAGACCAACAGGATCGAGCATCCCGCGAGCAGCGGCCAGGACCGCGAGTGTCGGGGCGTCGGCGGTTCGCCCGAACGAAGCGATCACCTCGATCTCTCCAACGATGGCGTCGTTGAGTCCCACCAGATCCTCCGCGGGGATCCAGTGCTCCTCGTGCACTCGCGCGCCCACAACTTCCCGCGGGTTCCGATCCATGAACTCGTTCTGTACGGCGAAGCGAGTGACGAATCCAGTGCCGCTCGCCTTGACGTTCCATCCCTCGGCGATCCGCCGTGCCTAGGCTTCATTCATCACGGGCTAGAAGATCGGCTGCTCCGGAAGTCGCGGTGGCCAGCGGCGGTACCCCGACGCCGCGAAGAGCGGCCGCGCGGACCGGTGGGGCGGAACAGGACGATGGTGTCTCTCACGCTTTGTTTCGAACCCGTCGGGAACAGCGGTGCCGTCAGCCCCGGCGACGAAAGCGGAGCCCCGCCTGGCATCCCACTGAAAATGTGACAGGGCCGCGAGCATCGTCGGTTCGCCGCGGTGCGCCGCGGTGCGGGCCATGCGCATGGCGCTCCGCCCGCACCGCCCAGCCTGAATCAACCCTTCCCCGCCTCCAACGCCGTGCGCTCCTCGAAGTAAGCAAACGCCGCCGCCCGCCCCGCGCTCACCAGCGCCACCATGCGCTCAGCCGACATCTCGAACTCTGTGGCGGTGTAGCCCTTGGCCGGAAGTCGGCACACCTCATGGCTTTTCATGCACCGCTCGATCACGAGGCGGTCGCGGGCGTTCATCATCGTGTCCATCAGCTTGGAGATCTGCAACACGACGCGGCTGTGCGCGATCGATTCGACGAGGCCGGACTCTCCTGCCTTTGCGGGCACCCCTGGAACCGGCAGGTCCTCGTCGATGAGGAAGCCGAGATTCGCGACGGCCAACGGGTCGGTGTCGCCCATGATCTCCGCGACCTCTGCGATCCCGGACGTAATCAGATCAATCGGGAAGTTGGACAGCACCCCCCCATCTACAATGGTGTGCCCCGTGATGTTCCTCCCCCGGTACAAGCCCCATTCTTCGCGCCACTTCACCTCCTGCCACACCATCGGGATGCTCATCGACATCCGCACGGCCCAGGCCACCGGCAGGTTCGGAGCGGTGCGGTGGTTGAACACCAGCAGCTCCTGCGCATCCACGTCGGAGGCAAGGATGGAGAGATCGGCGCCCACTTCGTCATAGAAGCGCTGAAGTGTCGCGACGCCGAGCCCAGGATCCTCCCGCGCGGGGCCCCGCTGGTCCAGGGCGTCGAGCTTCGACATCATCCAGGCCACGAACGCGCCGCCCTCGTACACTCCGCCTTTCTCCAGGATTGAGAACAACATGCGGAAGGCACGGAAGTTGAGCAGCCCGTCGAGAAGCGCCTGGTCCATTGCCGACTCCCAGCGGTTCGGGACCAGAGGCAGATCGATCCGCTCCAACATCTCGGCGATTGCGCTACTTTTTACGTCTGCAGCCTCGAAGGTGCTGGCAACATCGGCGAAGGAAGCGAACACCGACTTGCCAGCCGCATCGCGCTCGCACAGCGCCGCGTGGAGCCAGTCAGCCGTGGCCCCGGCGGCCACGAGCGCGGCGGTGATGGCGCCCGCCGACGTGCCCACCAGGCGGCAGGGCTTGTATCCACGGGCTTCGAATTCCTGGAGGGCTCCCACAAATACCGCGCCCTTTGCGCCACCGCCCTCGAACACAAGATCGAATTGCATCGTGGCCTACTCCTCGCCCAGATAACCGTCGCTCGTCTCCACCACCTCGCACTCCGCCGTAACGCTGAACGGCGTGAAGACGATCGCCATGTTGCACATCTCGTCGGTGGAGAGCAACCCGTAGTTGATCGTCGATTCACCGTCGTTGAACCAGGTACATGCAAACTCGAAGCCCTGGCCCGCGGGCACCGCCATCGGTGTCGTGTACTGCTCGATCATGGGGTCGTGCCAGTCGTTGTTTGTATAAAACACCTCGCCGGTCGTCAGCCCATCGAACGGCGCGATGGTGAACTCGGTCGCGAGCGCATGGGTGTGCGAAGCCAGGAATTGCACCTCCACATCCTCGTTCATCACACACCGGCTCCACTCTGTGTGCTCCACGCCCACGGGGATCTCCAGGTGTTCGTCACGAACACTGCCGCCCCAAATGCCGTCCACCACGTCCTCCTGGGGGATGGTATAGGCGTTCAGGTAGGAGTAGATCGGCACGGCAGTGTCCGTCGTGTTCACGTAGTGCACCTCGTGGAGCACCTGGATGCCCGCCGGCAGGTTGGCCGCGACCCCGTCGGGCAGGCTCAACGTGCCAGCCGCTTGTCCCTGATTGCCGAACATCATCACCACGTCCTGCATCACGCTGGAATTCGCATACAGGTCAGCGCAGTCGTAGTTCCCGGGTTCGATCGGGGTTTCGGCGAGCGCGGTCGTGGACAGTGTCATGTGGTGCGTGCCCTCGGTTTGCAAGTACTCCACCGAATTCACCGCCGCTGCGGCGGTAGTCGGGATGTCGTACACGGAGCACAACCACACCTCCGTGAAGGCGGGCGCGGTGCCAAACATGGACACCTGGAAACCCGCGCCCTCCGCGGGCGGCGTGAGGGTCGGGACGTCGGAGGACTCTCCAGTCTCAACCGGAGTGGTCGGGCAGGCGCAGAGACTGAGCAGCAGCAATCGGGGCAACGGAGGCTCGGGGTGCCTCCCCATAACCGGGCAGCGGCCATGCCCGGCGAGCGGAGCGGCTCAGCGTTGCCTGCTTCCTTCAGCGGGCGGCGCCGCCCCCTCCCGGGGGCCAGAAGTTGGCCCCCCAGCCCAGGCCCGCACCATCGCGCGGGCGGCCTCCGGCTCCACGATCTCCCAGCCGCCATCAAGGGCGAACAGCCGACGAACAAGTGTTTCTATCGTCGGCCCCCGTAGCCTCACCCCGGCCGCCGATCGCCCCACCCATGCGTCGTCCAGCTGCGCACGGGCCTGCCGGATCCAGCCGCTTTCGAAACGAACGACCAGCTCCACCGGCACGGCGGGTGGGTCGAAGAGCACATCGCGCGCCGCGGACCGCGGGGATTCCGCCGCGAACGTGTCCTCGGTTACGGTCACGGCGAGGATGCGCTCCAGGCGAAACCACCTATGCGCGTCGCGACCGAGATCGGTGGCCCCGAGGTACCACCGGCCGGTGTGCTGACAGAGGTCCACGGGCCGCACGCGCCGCTCCTCCACCGAATCGCGGCTCACATTCCAATATCGTAAGCGCACCACTCGGCGCGACTCCGCAGCTTCCTGAAGCAACGACAGCGTTTCTGCCGCTCCCGCATCGTCGTCTACGGCCCATGCAAGGGCCTCGGAGCGGGTTTCAGCCTCGCTCCCTGAGGGCTCCCCGAGCCCATGCTTCACGCGCTTGGCTGATTCGTTGCAGAGGTGGGCCACGCGCCGCCCCGACTTCCGCCGCAACGTGTTGAGGGAGGTCAACAAGAGCGCGCCATCCAGGAGGGTGAGCGGTGCCGACGACGCGACGGAGGGCAACCCGTCGAATACGACATCATCCCCGTCCAACGCGAGGTCCAGGCAATCGCCGTGCGGCGGGATCTCGATCGTACAGAGCGCCTCCACGACGCCAGGGAGGTCGTCCGCGCGCACACCGAGCAACGTCGCAGCGAGGGCGACGGGCACGCGGCCGCGGCCATCCTGGGCGGCCCCAAGCAGGGCCAGCAGGCGCTCTACAGGCACCGCCTTCACGGGTGGCGCTCCGCGATCCGCTTCAGTCGTGATTCCCAGTGTTCGGCCAGTGGCGCCGGCGCGATGGGGTGCACCCGCGGCAGGCGCTCCACCGCGAACACCAGCAGTGCGTTCGCGTTGGTGACCGTGCGCCGAACCACGCCGCCCTCGTACCGGGCGTCGCCGCCGAGCCCGCGCACCACGGAGTCGGCGACCTCCGCCCCGACTCGGAGCACCGCTTCCACGGGCGCGTGGACGTTCCAGTCCCACGGCGGCCGCGCGGCCGTGGCGGCGAGGTCGAATGCCGGGTCGCGTTCGAACCGCGGCGCGCCGTCCGGGAGCCCCTCCACCTGAAGCTGCCGCATACGCACGATTCGGAAGGTTCGCTGGGCCACCCGCCCCTTGTCCCAGCCCACGACGTACCAACGCCCCTGCCGCGCGTACAACCCCCACGGCTCCACCTCCCGGGCCCGGCGAGGGCCGCCCCCCTCCCGACGGTACGTGAACCGCACGGGCAGTCGTCGCCGTATCGCCGTTCCAAGCCGCCTGAGCTGGTCCGGAAGGTCGGGCTCAACGTCCCGGGTGGGATGATGGAGATGCACCGGCGGGGGCGGGGCCGCCGGGCCAGGCGCGATGGCTCGGGCAAGGCGCGCAAGGCAGCCGGCGGCGTCGGCCTGAAGCGGGGAGCGCGGATCGGCGGCGGCGAGCGCGAGAGCGAGGCGGCAGATCGCGGCCTCGGCGCCCGAGAGCTGGAGGCGGCGCCGTCGCAGCGAGTCGACCGGCGGCGCATACAGGTTGCGCGCTGCGTCATAGGCTAGCGTAAGGCCGAGCTGGTGGAGGTCTCGCTTGTCGCGCTCGAACTTTCGACGGGCGCTTGCGGGGTCACCATCGTAGGCCTCCGGCATCACCTCGCGAATCTCGGCGAACGAGATCGCACGGCGAGAGCATACGAGCGAGAGCAGAGAAAATTGTCGTTCGGCGGCGCGCACTGAACCGAGAATGTCACACCCCCGGGGCATGTTCAAGGGAGAGGTGGAGCATGGCGAACGGAGGCAGCCGGATCGGTGCGTCGGGGGTGCTGGCGGCGCTGGGATTTGCGGGCATGGAGGAGTTGGAGGTGCCCGTGCTCGCCGCGCTGGCCACGGGCGATCCGCTGCTGCTCGTAGGGGGCCACGGGTCGGCGAAGAGCGCGCTGTGTCGCGCGGTGGCGGGGGCGATGAACCTGCGTTTTCACGCCTATGATGCGGGCAAGGCCCTCTTCGAGGATGTGATCGGGTTCCCCGACCCCACCTCGCTTGCGGAGGGGAAGCTCCGCTATGTGCACACGCCGCTCTCCATCTGGGATCGGGAGTTCGTACTGGTAGACGAGCTCTCTCGCGCCAGCCCGCAGATGCAGAACAAATGGCTGGAGGTGGTGCGCGCCCGTCGGGCCATGGGCGCGCCGATCCCCGGGCTGCAGCACGTGTGGGCCGCCATGAACCCGCTCACCTACCTGGGCGCGCAGGCCCTCGATGCGGCGCTGGCGGGGCGATTTGCGTGGATCGTCGCCGTCCCGGAGGCGGGGGAGATGAGCGCGGCGGACGTGGCGCAGGTGGTGCGGACCACGGGGTTGGAGGATGCGCCGCTCGCGGCCGCCCTGCACGAAGGCGCCGTAGATATTGAGAATTCCGGTCTGGCCGATCTCGTGGAGCGCACCCGGAGCGGGCTGCAGGTTGCGCTGCGTGAGCACGACGTCTCCGCAACCCGCTACATCCAGCAGCTCGCGATCGCGATGCCCGAGGAGGCACCGTTGGATGGGCGTCGGATGTCGATGCTCAGGCGCAACCTTATTTCTGGCGCGGCGGCCGCCCGGGTACTCGGGCGCCCGGCAGACGATGTGGAGGGCCTCTACCGGTCCACCCTCCTCGCATCCCTGCCGTTCGCGGTGGTGGGCGCGGAGGTGGATGCTTTGCAACTGCTCTGCGCACACGAGCGCGCCTGGCTGGCGACGACGGGCGATGCCGCCCACGTGGGCCTCGAAGCGATCCTCGCTGAGCGGAGCGCGCGGCTCGCGGCTGCGGAGTGGCTGCGCTTGTCCGCCGGGCTTGATGAACACGAACACGATCGTGTGGTGGCCCGGTTCATCGACGCCGCGCTGCACGCCCCGTTGGAGCGCCGGGTGCGCGCGTTCAGCGACGTCGTGGCGCTCGTGGAGGTCGTGTCGCGGCACCCCGAGGCCTTCCCCGCGGAGATCGTGGCGAGGCTGCTGGCCTGGTACGCAAGGAACACCGGCCTCACCCGCCAAACGGCAGACGAATTTGGTGGGATCGTCGCCCGGGTATCGGCGGCCACCCTGGCCCGTCCCGAGGAAGCGTTGGCGGTGCGGCTCGCCCTTGAATCTTCCCGCCCGCGGCCAGGACACGAAGACGGTTGTGTAGACGCCGCGTTTGCCCAGCTCGCGCTCCCCAACTTCCGCGTTGCGCTCAATCGGAGGAATTCATGAACGTCGTCCCTGCTTTTCGTCTGCTTCGTTCGGGTGTGGACGCCGAAGCCTGGGAGCTCGCCTCCTACCGGGCCACGCCGGATGAGGTGATCACCGGCACTTTCGTGGCTTGGGAGCCGGGGGAGGGGCCGCTGCGGGCGGTTTCGCATGCCCTGCGCACGCCCACAGGGGTGCATCGGTTCAAGGGGTTCATCGTCGCGAGGCGCACCTCGGCGCTCGTGGCGTTCGTGCACGAACACTATGCCGCGGAGCCCGACACCGCGCTCGCGCCGATCCTGGCGGGTAACCTGCAGTTGCTTGGCGAGCGTATCGACGCGCTGGCGTACGAGATCCCCACCTGGGGCCGGCCGAGCCGGCGTCGCCGTCGCGACAGTCGAGCGGGGGGAAACCACGCGGCGCTGGGCGTGGTTCTGGGCGAGAGCGCGGAGCCGGAGGGGTTCTCCACCCGGCTGGATGCAAGCTCGCGGTGGTTGGTGCAGGATGGCCTCGGCACCCGGCTGTGGGTGGTCTCCGAAACCATGCAGGTGGGAAAACACCGGATCCCCCGGGAGCGCTTCGTGGTGTTGCATGGGCACGACGCTGGAACCCCGTGGTTCGACGGGGTGCGGTTCGGGGTGTCCGAGCAGCTTGACTCGTTGCCCCCGGCGTTGCGTGCACGGCTCGATCGGGCGGGGGTTCCCTGCGCGCTGTCGGATCGGCAGGTCGCCCCGATCGCCGACCTGGCGCCCGCCTTCCTGCTCCGCGTGCCGACGGCTGGAGAGGTTTCGCGGCTCGGTCGCAAGGTGGGAGCTCCGCCCGATTGCGCGCGTCGTGCGGGCTTCATCCTCGACTCTCGAGCGCCGGTCGCGTTGCACGACGCGGAGGGCACGCCGCTCGATGTGCCGCTCATCGTCGATCCCGGTGCCGCGATGGCGGTGCTCGCCCGGGTCGGGGCCGGTCTCAACTATGTGCCGCACACACAGCCGGCCGATCTGCGAGACGTTGTGCTCCCCCAGGGTGGACAATGGCGGATCGGCACCGTGCCGCTGGGCTATTCATGAAGGCGGAGGCGGTGATCCAGGCGGCCGTTCGAGGGCTCGCGAACGACGACCTCGTGCCGGAAGGGTCGCTGGGGCTCCTGCTGCAGGCGCTGTCGGCCATCCCGGTGTTGCCTTCCACGAGCGTGGACACGGCCGCGATCCGTCGAACGGCGACGGGGTACGAGATCCTGCTCAACCCCGACTTCTGTGTCCGCTATGTTCGCGACGACACGGCGGCGCTGGCATTGGTCGGGCATGAGCTGTTGCATGCGCGGCGGGGCCACTTTGGGCTCACTGTCCCCCGCTGCGAGGTGGAGCGGAGCCTGCTCAACGTCGCGCTCGATGTGTTGGTGAACGCCACCCTGCTCCGCACTTGGGTTCCCGACGCCTGCCCGCTCTTTCGTGAGGTGAACGCCTGGGATCGGTTCCCATCGTGCATGCTCGTCCCGCCGCACGATGTGTTGGCGGCGCTCCGCTCGCAGGACGACGAAGCGCGCTTCAATTTCGGGGGGCATCGTGACATTGCAGTGGGGTGGACCCGCGGGCGCGCGACAACCAGGCGACTGGAGCGGGTCTTCACCCGACACTTCACGGCGTTGGGCGTGCGGAAGGCGGGAGCGATCGCACGGCTCTACCTGCGGGGCTGGCTGGAGGTGATGGAGCCTACGGCCTACTGGGTGAACTTCCGGGCGCTGGTGCTGCCCGAGCTGCGCCATTGCCCGGGCGCGCTTGAGGAGGTGCGGTTCCTCGGGGATCACGAGGCGGCTGGACGCGGCGGCGAGGGGCTAGTCGCGCCGGACCCTGGAGGCGCTGGAGAGGAGGATGTGGCCCGGGTTGGGTGTCGCCGCGCCACAACCGCGGCCCGCGTCGCTTTCTTTCGGGCTGTGAACCGCGCCCTGGTGGTCGGCGAGGCGGATGGTCCCGAGGGCCTGGGTTGGCGCCCGACCCCCGGCGTGATTCCCGGGGTGGGCCGTCGGGACGTGATGTCGCTGGCTGCCGGCGTGCTCCCGCCGTTATGGAACCCGAATCAGCTCGTCGCGGGCGAGGGGCAGAGTGGCGTTCACCTCTTTGTCGACGTTTCGGGGTCCACCGCCGCATTTCAGGCCGTGTACTTCGGCCTCGTCGCTGCGCTCGGCCCGCAGTTGGTGCGCCCCGCCTGGCAATTCTCCACAGAGGTTTACCCGCTCACCGAGCCCGAGGCGCGCGAGGGTCGGCTTCGAACCCGCCATGGTACCGACATCGAGTGCGTGATCGACCACGCCCGTAAGTACGGAAAACGTCGGCTTTTGTGGCTCACCGACGGCGAATTCGACGTGCCGCCGCCCCTCGCGCGAAAGGCCCGTGGGATGCAGATCGTGATGCTGTTGACCAGCGGAATTCGGGTGTGCCATTCCGCGGCCGCCCTCCGCGCTACCGTGGTGGAGGTGCCCCCGGAGATCATGGGCGGCCCTTTCTTCGGGGGAGATGATATTCCGTTTTAAGCGCTCCCCGCGCGCAAGACGACCACCCGGCCATCGACGTTCACGAGCTGGCTACGACCTTCCTCGAGAAACGGGGCCTCCCAATGGCAGTGCCCAAACACCACGATCGGCGGCGCCTCCACGGCGGTGAGCGTGGCGCGCACACTTGCGCTGCCTTTGTCACGGGGACTTGCGCCGTCTGGCCCCTGGTGGAGCACCACGACGTCCGGCGTGTCGAGGAGCACATCCTCCAGCAGTCGGATGAACGTCTCGTCGTCCTTGCGGTTGGGCTTCGTGGTTTTTCCGACGATCCCGCTCACCCCGCCCACGCGCAGCCCGCGCAGGGTGGCGCAGGCCCCATCCAGCAGGTGGACCGCCTCCGATTTGGCGAAGGCTTCCATCGTTTGATCGCCGAAGAGATCGTGGTTGCCCGCGACGCCCGCCACAGCGCCGAACGTGTTCGCGAAAGCTCGCCACACGGTGCGAACATCCCCAGTCGATCCACGCTCGTCGGCGCGGGGGGAGGCGTAGAGATCGCCGGCAAGGAGAACAATCGTGTGATCCGGGCGAGAGACGATGCCCTCCGACACGAGCCACGGCGCCAGGGCCTCACCGACCAGCCGCGGACCCGAAAGCTCGCGGCCCTGGAGATCGCTTGTGAGCACGACCGCATCCAGACCTGCGGGCAGAAAATCCACGGTCGCGTTGAACACCGGAAGGCTGGCGACGAACGTGCCGCCGCCTCCGGGTTTGGAGTTGCGGTACGCGAGCGCCGCCACGGGGGCCGCATTGAAGGAGATAATTCTCATGGGGCGGGGAGGGTAGGCACCAAACGGGCGGAGGCAATGGAGAGGAGGCAAAAGGGGCGATGCCGCAGGCCCGATCCCTTCCTCGCGGGTTTGGTTTCGAGGCATCGCGGCGCCGCACGGGCGGGCACCGGCTTAGCCTTGAGGGGATGGCCGATCCCGCACCTTCCCGCCCCGATTCGCCGTGGTACCTCGCCACTTCGGAGGCCGAACAGGCCGCTGTTCTCGACGGGTTGGCGCGCGCGGGCGCAGGGAGCGACGGCGCGCCGCTCGCCACCCAGCTCGCGGCGGTGTCCGCGCTCATCGAGCTTTGCCACCTCACGGCCCACCCGGGCGCTCGCGCGTCGATCCTGCGCGCACTCGGGCGCTGCTCCGAACAGTTCATCGCGATCCCGGCGTTACACGCCGAGCTCGACTCGCCGCATACCGAAGTGGTCGTCGCCGCGTTGCAGGCCATCGGCGCGGTGGGCCTCGCGAACGGCGGCGCGTTGGTTGCAAGGTGGTTGGCGCTCCAGGCTTGCGACGAGCTCGACGCCGCGGTGTTCGATGCGGCCGCGATGGCGCTCGCCCGGACTGGCCATCCCCACGCCGGCAGGGTTGTCGCCGACGGCTGGCGCCGCGGGCTGATCTCCTCCGAGCGGGCGCATCTCGTCGCCGCGGAGGCCGTTTCCACCGAGCTCGTGGACCGCGCGCCGGAACACCTCGCGGATCCAGCCACAGCCCAGGCGGCGGCGCTCCACCTCGTGGCGCTCGGTGTGCCGAATCGCGAGGCGCTGCTGGCACCGCTTTTGTCCGGGAGCGACACAGGGCTCGCGTTGTTCGCCGAGAACCTGCTTCGCATCCCCGAGCTTCCCGTGGGTGAGCATGTGTTGCAAGTGCTCACCGCGTCGCTCCCCCCGGCGAGGCTCTCACGCCTCGCCCGCTCGCTGCGCGCCCACCCGACCGAGGCGGTGCTCGCCGGTTTTGCCGCGCTGGCCGCCGACCTGGACCCGGCCGGCCCCGAAGCGGAGGGCGTTGTTCGCGCCGCGCTCTCGGCCGGGATCGCCGAGCTTCAGGATGTCGCGGTGCACCTCGCGGCGTGTGGTCCCGCCCGCGGACTCGCGCGCGCCCTGTACCGGGTACACAGCCCAACTCCGGCGATGCGCCGGTGGTTGTTGGAGTGGATGACCCACCCCGACGCCCAGGTGGCCAAGGCGGCCGTCCGCGCGCGGCTAAACCTGTTCGGCGCCGCCGAGCTGGCGGATCTTGCGGGACTCGCGGATTCCCCGCGGGCCGAGCTGCGGCTGGAGTGGGTGCGCCTGCAACAGAACGCATTTCGCGACCGGCTTGATCGCGAGGGCCGCTCCACGCTCGGGCACGCCCAGCGCGCTCCGCTCTCGGCCACGCTGTCGCGACTCATGCGCAGCGATACCGACGGGTCCGTGCGCGAACTCGCACTGTATACGGCGGGGAATATCGGCCTCACCGACCTGGGAGACGAGCTGGGGCGGCAGCTTGCGGGGAGCCCGGATTGGCGCATCCGCCGAGCGGCGGCGACCGCCCTCGCGGAGTTCCCGGCTCCTGGGCAGCTCGGGGTACTTACCGCGTGCCTCGCCAACGAGCGATCCGAGGAGGTGGTGTTCCGCCTCGCCCGAGCGTTGTTGCGCGTGGTGGGCGAGGGGGGAGGGGACCGGTCGGCGGTGGCCGATGCGTCAGCCGTCCGCCTTGGCGATGCGTCCCCTCGTTGTCGCGTGTTGTTGGTGTCTCTCCTTGGTAAGTGTCGCGCAACACAACACATCGGCGAGGTGATCGATGCGGCGCGGAGTCGTGGGTTGGCGCTGGCTGTTGCGGCGGTCGGCGCCTTGGGTGAGCTGCGGGATGCCCGCGGCCTCGACGCCGTGATGGATGCGAGCCTGTCGCCGTCGGCCGCGATGCGCGCAGCGGCTGCCGGATCGCTGGCCCTGCTGGGGCACGCCGGGCCGATGGCGGTGGAGCGGTTGCTGGATCTGGCGTTGGACGTGGAGGAGGACGTGGAACTGCGGCGCAGGGCGCTACGTGGCCTCGGGGAGCTTCCGCTCACGCCGGAGCTCGGCGAGCGTTTGGCGCCGGCCCAGTTTGACGATCCGCTCGCCGTCAACATCCTGCAGCTTCGGCTTCGCGCCATCGAGGCGGCCGGCGGGGGAACCCGCTTGGGCGCAGACGATATTGATCGGCGGCTCGCTGCGGCGATTCATGGGTTTGTTCCGGCGCGCGTTGAGTCGCGACACCGCGACGCGCTTCAAGCGCTCCGCACCGCCGAGTATTTTTATCTGCCCGGCTCTTCGCTGCCTCCCGGCCTCGACGCCGCGCCGCCGACGATTTTCTGGGTCAAAGGGCTAGAGTTGTGGCTCGACGACCTGATGCGTCCGGTGATGCGTGAGCTGCTCCGCCCCGCTGCGCAGCGCGAAGTCGCGGCGTTGGCCGGGTGTTGGCCGGAGCTACGTCACCGACTGGCCCCCGGCTGGCGGGACGACTGGGTGGATGGCGACGCGGGGGATCTTTTCGCGCGCCTCGGCGAAGATTCGGCCCGGGAGTTCGCGCGGCCCGGAACCCACAACCGCGTATTTGGCCTGCGCTCGGTCGCGACAGCCATTCTCCTCGCGGGTGGCGAAGGAGCCTCGGAGGCGCTCGGCGGCCTCGGGGTGGGGCTCCCTCGGGGCGACGGCGTTGTGTTGGCAAACCGACTCGTCGCGCTCGCCGCCCATCGTAACCGCTTCACGCATCGCCTCGCCGGGAAGGCGGGCGACCACGAGCGTGTGCGCGAGGTGGCGCTGGCTTGTGCGGGCGCCATCGTGCGGGTGCGGGTGGGGAGGTAGGGGCTGGCGGCTGGGGGGAAAACTTGGGCGATCCGCGATTCCCGCTCTCTTTGCCAGAGCGGGCGTCGCCGCGGATCGCGGCGCGAACGGGGGAGGCGCTCTCGTTGCCTGGAGGGTGACCGGCCACCCCATGGGCAACGAGAGTGCCCTTCCCAGCAGAACTTTCCCCCATACGCTTCGCTCCCGCGATGGCGCTCCTCCTCGCTGCGCCCGCGCTCGCCGACCACCGGCGCACGTTCGTCGCGGACGTATTCGTCGTTGCCCAGCTGCCCGGGCTACCCCCGCACACCACACATGCTCACCCCACCCCACTCTCCCTTGCCACCCTCGCCTCCACCCCCGCTCGCAAAACATTCTCCGCCCCGATCACCGTCACCCCGCTCACCGCGCGCGTAACCCCCGTGTATACGAGCTCCCGCGTCAACACGGGCGATGACTCCTCGGGAAGCACGAGCACCACCCGACCGAATTCGGAGCCCTGGCTTTTGTGGACGGTCATCGCGTACACCGTTTCGTGGGCGGGGAGGCGCGTCGGTTGGAAGGTGCGGAACCCGCCCTTGCCGTCGGGGAAGTGCACCAGTAGCACGCCGGCGGCGTCGGGCCAGGCGAGGCCGACGTCCCCATTGTAGAGGCGGAGCGCGGCGTCGTTTTGGGTGACCATCACGGGGCGGCCTCTGTACCACTCGGCGCGGGGCTTGATGAGCCCGGCCGCGGCGAGGCGCGCCTCGATGGCGGGATTGAGCGTCTCCACGCCGGCTTCGCCCCGGCGATGGGCGCAGAGCACGCGGAACGTGAGGAACTCGGGGTATGCAGCCGAAATATCCGCCGCTCCGAGGTAGTTCGCATACCCGCCGAGGGATTCACGACACACGAGCGCTTCCGTAGACTCCTTGCCGGGAACCAACCAGCGCAGCGACCCCGCTCCTCCGCCTTTCAAGATCCGGATCACTCCGGCGACGTCGCCGACTACAGTGGCGCGGGCGAGCGCCCCGATCCCGCTCTGGGCGTCGAAGCGGAAATTGGTGCGGAGGTGAACGACCGCGTCGCCGAGGCCCGTGCCGCCCAGCCCCGTGCCCCCCGGGCGAGCGACGGCTTTCTCGGCGAGCACCACACCCTCGCCGGAGAGCGGTGCGCCGGTGAGCCGTCCGAATTGGGCCGCCAGCGTGGGCGAGTACCCTTGCGCCGCAGCGCTCCGACACAGATCGCCAAGCACGGCGCCCGCCTGCACGCTGGCGAGCTGGTTGTGGTCGCCGAGGAGAACGAGCCGCGCGCCGGGCTCGAGCGCCGCGAGGAGCCGCGAAAGCAGCACCAGGTCCACCATGGAGGCCTCGTCCACCACCACCACGTCGTAGGGGATGGGGTTGTCCGCCCCGTATTTGAAGCCCGTCCCATACGCGCCGAGCCGCCGGTGGATGGTGGTGGCCTCGGTGGGGAGCGCAGCTCGGGCGGCGGGGGTGGTGTCCACTCCGGGCCGCTGCCGATCAACCGCTTCTTGTAGACGCGCCGCCGCCTTTCCGGTCGGGGCCACCAGCGCGATCCGAAGGCGACGCTTGGTGATTTCGGCCTGCTCCAGCATCAGCGCGAGCAGCCGGATGACGGCGGTGGTTTTTCCGGTGCCGGGCCCTCCGGAGATGACCGTGAAGCGCCGCGTGAGCACGAGCAACGCCGCGAGCTTGCGCCAGTCCGGGTCGGGGGTGCTCGCGTTCGCCCCGTTGGAACCGGCCTCTGGAGGAAACAGCCGCCCGATGGCGCTCGCGAACCAGGGCTCGTCCAGCGGCGTTGGCGGCTCCGAAACTCGGTCGTTCAGCCAGCCGGTCACACGCTGCTCGTGCTCCCAATAACGATGGAGATAGAGGCGCCCGGTCGTGTCGAGCACCAGCGGGGTCAGCGTGTTGCCGTCGCTGACGCAACGACTGTCGCGCAGGGCCGCCAGCCACACCTCCCCTGGGGGCCAACACACGCCAGCGAGGGCGCTGGTTTCCTCGGTCGCGTCTGCCCCGTCGTCTTCTCCAGCTTCATCCAAGACCGCCGTTCCGGCAATCGTCGCCAGTGGCAGGCATACATGCCCCATCGCTGTGTGATTGCTCACCGCGGCGGCCGCCAGCGCCACCAGGGGATCGGCGCGGGTTCCGCCGTGCCGGGACACGAAGTCGGCGAACGCCACGTCTAACGAGCTGATCCGGCCGGCCTCCAACAGGGCTTCGATTGTGAGGCTCACGACGCGCTCCCCGGAGGCGACCGCAAGAGCTCGGAGAGCCCGACGACGAGCGCTTCGGCGGGGTTGGCGGCGAATACTCCGCGTGCGGCGCCGGTCGCGGGGGTCATTCCGCGGATGAACAGGTAGCGAACGCCGCCGAAGTGTGTGGCAAATTGGTACCCAGGCAGGCGCAGCGTCAGGAACCGGTGCACCGCCACCGAATACACCAGGTATTGCAGGTCGTAGCTGTGCTCCGCCATCGCCCGGGCCATCTGCGTCGGCGTGTAGTCTCCCAGCGTCGGCCCCAGATGGTTGGACTTGTAGTCCGCAACATAGAACTTTCCCCCGTGCTCGAACACGAGGTCGATCTTGCCGTGGAGGTGCCCCCGTAGTCGGCCGAAAGTCAACGCGGCCACGCGCTCGGCCAACTTGACTTCGCCGTGTGTCACAAAGAACTTGACGAGGTCGCGTTGGCGGAGGCTCGGGGCCGTGGGCCCCCGCGACGACACGGGGAAGGTGAATGCCAGCTCATCGAGTCGGTGCTCCCGGGAAAGCTGGTGCAGCGCGAAGCCCGTTAGGCTCCCGCCGAGGTCGGTGGCGAGGGAGGCTCGAATGCCCGCCGTCGCGGGGACGACGTGCTTCGCGTCCACGCGCTCGGCCGCGAGCCGCTCCGCCACCATCGCGTCGAGCGCCGGGCCCAGGTCGAGGAAGTCCGCGTGTTCGTAGAGCGCGTGGAGGGTGGTGCCGGGGCGCTTCCCGCGTGGAAAGTCGGCGAAGCCGCACGGAAGGGCGTCCATCGGCAGCGAGACGTCGGCGCTGGCCGTCCCCGGCGCTTCGGGGGCGAGCGCCCCGCGCGGACCTTCCGCTGCCTCGTCGTCCACCGCTTCGTCATGATCCTCGGGCGCCTCCTCCGCGACTCCTTTGGCGCGCGTGAGCCCGGAATAACTGGAGCGCCGCCAGCTCGTGCGGACGCGGCCGGCGAACGTGCCCACAGTGACGCCCTTGGGGTCCGGCGACGGCAGGTGGATCGGCGTCTCCACGGCCTCATCGAACCAGCTCGCCCCGATTCTTCCCCCCGACGCGCCCGCCAGCGCTTCCAGCTCTCCCATGCGGCGGTCTTCGTCGAGCGTGCCAGATGGGTGCAGCAGGGCATCCAGCGCGCTGTCCCCGCCCCGATGCCATTCGCCTGTAAAGACCGTAAGCCGATGGGCCGCGCGCGTGAGTGACACATACAGGATGCGTCGCTCCTGGGCCTTCGCCTCGACCTCAGCAACAACGGCGTTTGTCCCCCACTCTCCGGGGTCAAAGCTCACCGTGGCGGCCTCGTCCGGCGGGTCTCCGTGATACATCGGCCGTGTATCACCCGCGCCGAAGTTCACGTGACCGTAGGGCACCCACACCACGGGAAACTGGAGCCCCTTGGCCTTGTACACGGTCATGATGGTCGCGGCATCGGCGTCGCTCTCCAGCCGCACCTCTTCGTCATCGGATGCATCCCCCGCGTTGGCGATGCGTTGGCTGAACCAGGAGAGGAGGGCCGCCGGCGTGAGGGTGTGGGACGTTTCGCGACGCTGCAGCAGCTCGCCCAGGTGGAGCAGGTTGGTCACCCTCCGCTCGCCTCCAGGCTCCGCGAGCAGACGCGGCTCCGCCGCCCCGTGGAGCTCGCTGAGCGGCTCCCCCATCAGTCGCCGAAACACGGCTGCGAAGCCATGATCTGCCCAGCGTTCGTGCAGATCCCGAAAGGTGAGCGCCCACTCTGCCCAGCGCGCGTCGTGCACCACGGCCTCCGCGAGCTGGTTCGCCGACAGACCCACGAGCGGGCTCACGACGGCCGCCCGGATGCGCCGATCGGAGCTGGCGTGTACGATCGCATCGAGCAACGCGTGGAGCTCGGCGGCCGCCGCGGACTGGAACACCGAGGTGTCGGAGGTAACGACGCTGGGGATGCCGAGCGCGCGGAGGGCCCGGTGGATTCGCTCGGCGTCGAGGTTCTTGCGGACCAGCACGGCACAGTCGGAGGCGCGCGGCGGCGACCAGTCGAGCGCGCCGTCGGCCTTGGTGCCGCGCAGCATCAGGGCGTCGGAGCGAAGAAAACGGACCATATCGGCCGCCACCAGATCGGCCAGTGCTCGGTCGGCCCAGGTGTTGGTGATGCCGTTCTTCCCCTTGCCCTCCTTGCGTAGCATGCGGAGCTGGAGTGGGGCGGGCTCCCCGGACGGGCCGCGCAGCCGCGTGCCCTTGGCGGCCGTGACCGCGTGGAAGGGGATGCGGGGGTCCACGAAGGGGAGGGAGGAGCGCGGGTACAGCGAGCCGAGAGCCTCCACGAGCGCGCGGTCGGAGCGAAAGTTGACGTCAAGCGTGCTCGGCGGGGAGCGCCCGGCCGCTCGCAGGTAGGCGTAGATGTCACCCCCACGGAACGCATAGATCGCTTGTTTGGGATCGCCGATCAGGAAGAGCGCGCCGCGACCACCCTGGTACATGGCCTCGAACACCGAAAACTGCACGGGGTCCGTGTCCTGGAATTCGTCAATTAGCGCGGCCGGGTAACGACGAAAGAGCGCATCCGCCAGCACACGCCCATTCGCACCGCGCGTCGCGTCGGCGAGGCGCACGAGGAGATCGGAGTAGGCGCGGATGTTGTGGAGGTTCTTGTGGGCATCCAGGGTGGTACGCGCCGTTCGGTGAAGCTGCTGTTGAAGCTCGATGAGCTCGCCGTTCCGCAGCGGAATCGCAAGCTCAAGATATGCTTGCCACGCGCCGAAGAACGCGTGGAAGTTCACGGGTCCCTTGCCCTTCACGTTCGCCATCAGCGCGGCGAGCGTGAACATCCCGGACGAGCCCGGCACGCGCGGCCCGCTGGGTGTTGCCCCGGTGAGCAGCGACCCGAGGACGGCGAGCGGGCCTTCGATCTTGGGGGCCTGATAGTCAGCTTTGAGACGACCGTTCCCGTAGTCGAGGTCGGAGCGGATCGTCGCCTCCCCGGAGCGCCACAGCGCCGCGCAGGACTCGAACCGCACCCGGAGCGCCGCCAGTTGCGCCGGAGTGGGCTGGGTCGATGAGCTGGGGAGCACACGCAGGTCGGGCCGCTCGGATGCGTACCGTGCGATGTCAAACAGGCTTTTGGGGGTGGACATGACGCCAGCGACGCCTTCGAGCCACGCTGGATCTGCGGCGTAGGCCGTCCGGGCCCAGTGGTCCTGGCACAGCTCAAGGTAGAGCTCTTCCGCGCCCTCCACAAACTCGGACGCGAAGGGCTCGCCCGACTCAAACGCGAACTCCACCAGGGCGCGCTGGCAGAAGGAGTGGATGGTGTAGATCGCGGCCCGGTCGAAGTCGCGGAGGCCGGCGCGGAGCCGCTCCAAGCCGACCGCGGGGGGCGCCTTGCGCGCGAGGACGTCGAGCACCACATCTGGAGATTGGCCGGCTTGAAACGCATCGATGGCCTCCACGAGTCGGCTGCGCACCCGACTGCGAAGGTCCGCTGTCGAGGCCTTGGCGAAGCTGACGACGAGGATCTGGTCGATGGTGAGGTTGGATTCGACCAGCAGGCGCACGACCAACGTCGTGATGTTGAAGGTCTTGCCGGTACCGGCGCTGGCCTCCACGAGGTGCGTGCCGCGCAGCGAGTGGGTGGCAGCGTTGAACGTCGGGGATGGGGTCACGACAATGACTCCGGCAGCCCGTAGTGGCCGCGCATCGGGGCGTAGACGCGGAGCGCGACGCGGCCGAATTCCTCGGACCACAAGACGGAGCGGTCGAACACACGGGCCACGGCGGGATCTTCGCCTTCTCCCGGGATGGGGTCCTGACCGGGCAACCGCATCGACACCCACGCTTTCAGGGCTTCGATGCTGGCGAGCGCCCGAGCGTCGGCTTCTGGAGTGCCGGTTGCCTGAGACGTCATGTAGGAAACCGCATAGGCGTACGAAGCCTTGGGCGTGAAGGGGAGGGGGCGGGTCATCCCCTCGGCGTAGAGCGCCAATAATTGGCGGAGCCAGCGGCCGGCTTCGGGCACATCTGCCCAACTGTGGCTCTCCCCGCCCCCCTTCGCGCGCCCAACGGCCCAGGTGACGGCGGGTTGGAGCCCGGCGGCGTTCGCCGCGAGGTGGCGAATCCAGGCCGGCAAAAGACGTTTGGCGTCCAGCTTCGAGTAACTGACATAGAGGCCGCCACCGGTACGGCGGCCGTCCAGGCGGCCGGTGAGACGCGCGCCGGGGAGCTCGACGTTCAGGTCGACGTTGGGTTGGGCCTCACCCGCGTCGCAATCCTGCGCCGCCTCGACCACGCCCATTGCCGCCGCCGCGAGCGCATCAAAATGGGCCCGACCCGGCGTGCCCATCGGCAACAAGCCCGATTCCCGCATCGCGGGCCACAGCGACTCGGGATCGATCCCCGCGAGCCCCGCCTTCACCAACGCGTCCCCGATCTGCCACTGTTCGAGGAAGTTTAGGTTGAACGGCTCTCGATCGCCGGTACCCGCCTCCGCCTCGGCGAAGCGCAGGTCCAGGCGACCGCTGAGCACCGCGGCGGAGGGGTTCTGGAAGAAGCGCACGAGCACTGCGAGATCGACGGTGGCCGTCGCAGGGTCCGGGCTCAGAGGCGTGGGGAAGAACGCCGGGGGCTCGCGTTGGGGCGACAGGAGGGCGAGCGCGCCGAGGTGATGCGCGTTGGAGTAGTTGGGAACGCGAGGATCAACGAAGGCGAGCCGGCTGAACGGCTGCATCGGGTGGGAAACGGCGGCCTCGGCCCGGATGGCGACCGGGAGCGCGTCGAGCAGCTCAGCGACGACGACGGAGGGGGGCCGGGCTTTGTTGTCGCGGCTACCGTGGCCGATATACGATAGATGAAGGTGGTCAATTGCGGCGCGAGAGGCGTTCACGAACGTGAGGCGATCCTCCATGCGCGCAGGGAGATCGCCCGGCTGGGGGTCCTGGGCGATGAGATCGAAAGCGAGCGGCGTCGGGTCTCGCGGGAAACGATCGTCGTCCACCCCCAGGAGCGCCACCACCCGCGCCGGGATGACGCGCCCGGTGCGGAGCGACGCGCAGTTCACGCCGCCGGAATAGAATCCTTCCCGCCGTTCAACCTGCTCAAGCTGGCCGACGATCCAGTCCGACACCGCGCCTATCGCGACCGACTGCTCGCCGCTGAGCGCCTCGAGCGCGTGCACCAACGTCAGCCGCGAGCCGGCCCACGGCCCGCGCGTGGATACGAGCGCATCGTACGATGCCAACAGCACCGTCGCCCACTGGCTGGGCGTGTGGTTCCCCTCCAGGACGGCGAGGTGCTGTAACAGGATGTCACAAAAGGCGCAGAGCCCGCCGAGCGGCGCGGCATTGTTGCCTTCGAGGCCATCAATGGGCAGCAGATCGTCGAAGAGACGCGCGTTGTCGCTTTCGACGGCGTAGCCCAGCAGCAGCCGGTCGAGCCCCCAGCGCCAGGTGTGTTGGGGCAGCGCGGGGTTGGCGAAGCGCTCCCGAAAGGGGGCGTCCTCCGCCCAACGCACCGCCGCCTCGTCGAGCCAGCCTCGCGCCGTCGCAGCATCCTCCTCCGAGAGCCCGAAGCGGGCGTGAACCGGCGCGATGGACCAGAGCTCGCTGACCAGAGACAAGGGGCGTCGCGAGTGAGGGAGCGCGAGCAGCGCGCGCATGGCGGCGAGTCCCGGCGCGTCCACAAAGGGGGAGCGGTCCGCGAAACACAAGGGAAACCTGGCCTGGGCCCCCGGTGCCCGGGAGAGGTCGGCTTGGGTGCCAAACACCCCGTCCAGGAGCGCGGCGTAGTCGTTGATGTCCGGCGCGAGCACCAACACATCCTCAGGTTGCAGGCTCGCGTCGCCCGCGAACAGCGTGAGCAGCGCGTCGCGGAGCACCTCCACCTCACGCATTTTCCCGTGCGTCGCGTGTACGAGGAGCCGCGGGGTTGGGAGCGTGCAAGGCAGCACCTTGGGGGGAGCGTCTGCGGCGAGGGCCTGGGCGAGGGGGGAGGTGGCGATTGCAAATACGCCGACTTGGATGTGTTGGGCGAGCCGGCGCAGCACGTGCAGCTCCAGCGGCGCGAGGTGATCAACTGCGAAGACGCTCAGGCGCCTGGGAAGGGTGGGGATGTGGTCCGCGAAGTGGGCGTTGATCGCGGCCAGCGGGTGGAGCGCACCCTGGAAAAGGTCGCGCCACAGTTGGGCCTGCCAGGCTTCGTTCCCGTCGTTCGTGCTGTGTGAGCCGTCGGCCCAGCGCGCGAGCATCTCAGGGCGAAACCGGGCGTAGTTGGCGAACAGGGAGGCGATCCGGGTGGCGAGCTGGATTGCGCGGATGCCGGTGGCATCCCCCTCGAGGTAGCGGGTGGGGGCCTCGAAGCCGGGTGTACCGAGTCGTCCGGCGAGCGCGTCGCGCACCGCCCAGGCCGAGGGGGGCTCCGGGAGCGGGACGCCCAGCCGGTCGGCCAGCATCGCGGGCGGGTACACGGCGTGGTTGCACCACACGCCGAGCCGATCCGCCAGCTCCGCGGCCAGCCAATCCCGCATCGGCCCGCCGGGAACGACGACGTGCTCGACGTCGAACGGTGAAGACAACGGCGCCGCCAGGCGCGTCGCGAGCGCGTCGAGCAGCGGAGGCAGGGTGGCGGCAGTCCTGAGTTGGATGCCGTACCCTATCGGAAGCGAGGCCCGCGCGGTGGGATCGCGACGCGGAGCGAGGGGCCTCGCCTCCTGCCTGGCCTGCCGCGTCGCCAAGAAGTCAGAGTTGAACGCCGATCAAGGCGCGAAGCCCGCCGCGAGAATCGTGGACCGTCCCAACCTCGTCGCCGTCGTGATCTGTGATTGACAGGTTGCGCGTGGAGAGCGCGTATCCGGCGGAGAGGTAGGCGTGCCGCGCGAACGCGTACGAGGCCTCCAGGGCGAGGGTACCCTGGTTGGGCGCGAAGCCCCCCGTCAGTCCGGCGGTGTAGTCCGCGCGGAAGCCGAGCCCCGAGGCCAACTCCAGCTCTCCTTCGGCGCCGACGGCCAGCGGGCCCATGTCAAATTGGTAGAGGGCCACGCTCGTGTCGACCACGGTGGCCGTGCTGATTTGCGACGTCGCCAGGCCCAACCGGGCGCCGAAGGCCAGCCTCGTAGGGCCGCGGAGCACGGGCGCGCGGAGCAACAGCAAAAGGCTGGGTGCGTTGATGGTATTTCCGATTGCGTCGGCACCTGCGCATTCGGTTCCGGCGGCGGCGCAGACTGGCGCGGGATCGTACGCGTAGCCGACGTGCTCGTAGGCCACCTCCCCACCCAAATAGGGAAATTTGGGGGCCCAAATCCGACCTCGAAGCCGAATCCCGGCGGCGACCGTCTCCACGTCGCCGTCTGTGCCGAGAAGCGCGGTTTCCGCGCCGGTGACCGTTTGCCCCCAGGTATATTGACCGACAACGGCGCCGGCGTCGATGCGCAGCCAATACGGATTCGGGGCCGGCTCTGGAGTTGCTGCCTGGGCGGTGGGCATCCAGGCGAGGGTGCCGGCGAGCACCGGGACGCGGAGTGAGGTCGGGAAGGTCGGCGTAGGCATGGCGGTGGGCTCCGGTGTTGAGAACTGTAGCACGAGTGGTGCCGTGCTCGGAAAGGACGGTAGAATCTAAGATAGGCCGGAAACTGGCGGGGCGCGTCGGCCCGGGTGAGTCCACGTTCGTTTCCGGTTGAGGCGTCGATCGTGGGCTGAGAGCGGCTCACTGCGGCGGTTATCGCAACGAGTCGAGCGCTACGGGGATAGCTTTTTTTCGAGGGAGCCCGCAATGAACGATCACGACCTGAGCGATGCCGTCCGGGAAACGCGCCGTGTGGTGATGATGGCGCACGGACTCCTGGCGGCGGCGATCGTGGGTACGATTGCGGTGGTGGCGCTGTGGCCGGCGTCGGTCGAACCGACCTGGCGCGAAATCGCGCTTCATGGCTTGGAAGGGGCGTTGGTGGGCGGGATCTGCGACTGGTTCGCCATCGCCAAAACGTACAAGGCGATCGAGGATCAGGCGGCGGCGGTCGCGACCGGGATCGGCGCCTGGGTGGGGCACCAGCTCCTCGCCGGGCATGCGGTGCGCGCCATGTTGCATGAAGCGCTCGACGATTCCGATCTTCGGAAGCAGGTGTACGACGCGGTAGATCAGGCGATCGGGGCTCCGGAGGATGCGGAGGCGCTGGTCGCTCGGGCATGGGTGCGAATTGAGGGCACGTTGGCTGCCACCTTGGCCGAGCAGGATTTCACAAAGGTCAACCTGCCTGCGGGCGGCGAGCTGCTCGACGATGACGACGTGAGGGACGCGATCCAGACCTGCTCACGTCGCGCGCTCGGGGCGGTGGCCAGCGACTCGGAGTTCGGGTCGAAGTTCAACGCGGCTTTGCCGAATGGGCCGAAGGGGTGGGCCGTGATGGCGCTCACGCCGCTGGACCGCGTGGCGAAGTGGGCAGAGGCCGAACCGAGCGGAGCCGAGCCCGTCGACCCCGCGCTGGCGGAGCTGGTCGCGACGGCGCTTCGGGTCGCCACGCGAGAGTACACCGCGAGCTGGCAGGGCCTGTCGGCCGCGCACCGACTCCGAGCCGCGACGGCGCTGGTTCGTTCGCTGCGCGAGCCCATCTCGTCGCACTTGGGGAAGTTCCTGTGCGCCGAGCGCGATCGTTTGCGGTCGCTGGACCGTCTCAACGAGCATCCGCTCGCAGCGCGGATCAGCGAGGTGGCGGAGCGCGTGCTGAACAAGCGGTTCTCGGCGGGAGTCGCCGCGTTGGTCACCGGGTCGTTGAACAACCTGTCGGGCCGAGGGCTGCGCGCCATGGTGGAGGAGCAGACCGGGCGGTACCTGCACATGATTCGAATCAGCGGCACGGCGCTGGGGCTTGTGGTGGGCGGCGTGATTGGGGGAGTGTTGGCGTTGGTCGGGTGAGGGTAGCCGGGGCAGGCGGGCGGCCCGCCGAGCGGGGTGCGGCCGACCTATCCCCCGCAAAATGCGACAGAGCTCTGGGCTATCCCCAACGAATTGCGACAGGATCGCGTGTGCGAAGGGGCGGCGCCGCGTCGGTCCCGAAATTCTCGGCGTTTGTCGGTCGGGTGCGTGCTGGGCAGGGACGCGCCGGCGCCCCAGGGTCGCAAATTACCTAGGATGCCTCGTCGGTTGTCGCAATTCGGGGGGGATACCTCGCCGTGGCGTCGGCGCCCGAGCCCGCGCCTCCGCGAAGGCCCGCAACCCACGCTGAACCAAGCTACCTGGCCCGGGCCTTCGCCCTACCCCTCCCCAAACTTCTCGATGTACCGGAAAATCGTGCGGGGATCGACGTCCAGCACGCGGGCGGTCTGGGCTTTGTTCCAGCCGTTCTGGTCGAGCGCCTTCTTGATGTAGGCCATCTTGAAGTCCTCTTCGGCGTCCGCCAGGGTTTTGATGGTGTCGGCCGCGTGCGTGGCGATGCCGAGATCTTCCGGGATGAGCTGGCTGCGATCGGTCATGATCACGGCTTTCTTGACCCGGTTCTCCAGCTCGCGCACATTGCCGGGCCAGGCGTAGGACTTCAGCAGGTTCAAGGCGCCGGCCGAGAAGCCCCGCGCCCGGGCACCGTATTGCTCGGCGTACTTGGTGAGCAGGAACTGGGCGATCAACAACACATCGTCGCCGCGCTCGCGCAGGGGTGGCAACTTCACGGCGACTTCGTTGAGCCGGTAGAACAGATCCTCGCGGAAGCGGCCGGCGGTGATCTCTTCTTCGAGGTGCTTGTTGGTGGCGGAGACGACGCGGATGTCGAGCGGGCGGCCCTTCACATCCCCCACGCGCTCGATGGTGCGCTCCTGGAGCACGCGCAGGAGCTTCACTTGGAGCGCCATCGGCATCTCGCCGATCTCGTCGAGGAAGATCGTGCCCCCTTCGGCCGCTTCGAACTTCCCGACCTTGTCCCCGATGGCGCCCGTGAAGGCGCCCTTCTTGTAGCCGAAGAGCTCGCTCTCAAGGAGGTGCTCGGGGATGGCGCCGCAGTTGATGCTGATGAAGGCTTTGCTCGCGCGGGGTGAGAGGCGGTGCAGCTCTTTCGCGATGAGCTCTTTGCCGGTGCCGGTTTCGCCGAGAACGAGCACGGAGAGGTCGGAGGGGCCGACCCGCTTCAGCATCCGGAACACCTCTTTCATCGGGGGAGAGCCGCCGATGATCCCGCCCTGGCTCGTGGTGCGGAGCTGGTCCCTCAGGTTCCGGTTCACGAGCACCAGCTCGTCGAGGCGGATGGCCGCGTGGAGGATCACGGCGGCCTGCGCGGCGAAGACCTCGAGCAGGGCGAGATCCGTTTGCGCAAAGAGGTTCCGGACGTTGTCGTTGCCGAGATAGAGCACGCCCAACAAGTCGTTTCGGTAGGCGAGCGGCACGCACATCACGCTGGAGAGCTTCAGCTCCATCACGCTGCGGGCGCTGGCGAACTCGGCGTCGCGCATCGCATCCGACACGATGACCGACTTGCGTTCGCGGAGCACACGCTCCACGATCGAGTCACTCACGCGCGTGAGGTCGAGCGTTTCTTTGCCGACGTTGTGGCTCGCCGCGAGGTGGCGTTCGCCCTCGCGCAGCACGATGAGGAAGCCCTTCTCGGCGCCGGTGACCTCCACCACGCTCGAGAGCAGCGCTTCAAAGGTACGCTCAAGGCTGGGCTCCGCGGCGATGGCGCGGCTGAATTCGACGAGCTTCTTGAGTTGGGCCACCTCCCCGAGGGGGGCGTTCCCAGGGCCGGAGCGGGACTCGCTCTTCGGATCCCCCTCCATGAGCGACAGGATGAACCGGCCGAAGCCGACCTCTTCGCCCACCTTGAGGTCGGTGCTGCGTGCGCGGCCCCCCTGGTAGATGAACGTGCTCGCGCGGTCGATCACCGACACCGTGAAGTGGTTGCCCTTTCGGAGCAGGTTCGCGTGGGTGGGGGCGAGCGTCGGATCGTCGAGCACAACGTCGTTGCCCTCGGCGCGCCCGATGAGCACGAGCGGCTTGCGGAGCGCGACATCCTTCACTTCCGCCGAACGGGTGTCCTTTACGCGCAGAAACGCCATTCGCCCCTCTAACGCTATCGGCGCTCAGGCGTCAGAACGTGCCGCTCAGCGAGATCCCTGTGGGGCCGACGCCGACCCGTGGCGGCGGGGGTCGGTTTACCCCCCAGCGGCCGAATTCGATCGCCGGCGGCAGCGCGAGGCTGAGGTAGAACGCGCCAGCGGTGAGGTCTGTCGCGAGCTCGAGCGCACGCCACTCGCCCACTTCGTCCGTGCCGGCGTGGACCGCGTCGAGCTCACGCACCTGCGTGAGGAGTACGAGGTTGGTGACCAGTAGGGCGGCTTGTACCCCGGCAATGGCGACGCCCGTGCCAGGTTTTCCGTGGGCGAAGTAGTAGACGCCGCCTGGCGCGAGGGCCAGCCAGGGGGCGGGAGCGGGCGGCGGGAGCGCGGGCTTCACCACCGTGACGTCGAAGGGCTGGGGCCGCGGCCGTAGGCTCTCGAAGTACCGCGAAACCTCGTCGGGGTGCTGGAGCGGATCCATGACGTACCGGGGGGCTTCATCGAGCAGGGCCCGAAAGAATGGCTCGGCGGCGCTCTGCCCCTCCTCGGAGTAGAGGATGTCACCCAGGTAGGCCAGCGCGTCCTGGCGCACTGGGGCGGGGAGCGCGGGGCCGTCGCTCAGGAGATCGCGGAGCTGATCGCGGGCTTCGGAGGTTCGTCCCTGCGCGTAGGCGGAGCGCGCGCTTTCAAGCCGGGCTTCGGGCGTCGCATCGTTCGCCCGAACCGGGCCCACCAGGGCAAACAGCAGCAGAGCGGTGAGCACCGCGCGGAAGGTACGCCGCACCCCGCTGCGGGTCAACGCTCTTGTTCAGGGACCGGTGTCGCCGCCGGTGTCGCCGCCGGTGTCGTCGCCAGTGTCATCCCCCGAGTCTTCCGCACCTTCGAGGTCGGCTTCGGACTCCGGGAGGTCGATGCGGACGGTGTAGGCGCCGTCGGCATCGGTGAGGGTGCGGGCGAGCAGCAGCTCCTCCGCGTGGTCGTAGATCTCGACGAGCGCGAAGGGGACTGGCTCGCCGTTGAGCGTCGCGACCCCGGAGAGCAGCGCACCGGTGACCAGCGGGATGTCGAACGCTTCGGTGGAGTCGGCCTCGGTGAGATCGAACGCCTGGTTGGTGTAGGCGCCGGAGGCAGCGATCGCCGGGATCGCCTGGACCCGGAGCGGCGAGCGCGGCACGTCCAGGGTGTAGTTTCCATCCGCGTCCGTCGTGGTGTTGAACGAGTAGCCGCCAAAGCCAACTTCGCGGGCCGTGACGCTGACGCCCTCGGCGCCCTCTCCGTTCGGGCGGGTGACCGTACCGCTCAAGCGGGTGGGCGGGTTCAGGGTGATGTCCCCGATGTCGTCGCTGTCGTCGACGTCGTCGCTGACGGTCACCGTGAAGGTGGCCACCCACGGCGTGAGCTCGGCCTGCTCGGTGCTGGGCCATACCTCGATCGTCCAGGTGCCAGGGAGCAGCTCCAGTGTGATCTTTCCGTCGGACTGGGCCTCGAACTCGAGGACGAGGCTTCCCGTTTCCAGCGAGGTGCTCGTGGCCCGCACGTGCGGGTTGGGGATGGGATCGCCTCCGGCGTCCACCGCGCGGGCGCTGAGGACGAACGAATCGCGCTCGCCCACGTCGAGGTTGACCTCGGCACCATCGGCGCCTTCGACCGTGAACACCTGCTCCACCGAGGCGATGGGGCCACCCACCGCGTCCCCATCGCCCACCGTAGCCAGCGCGTACTCGTAGCCGGGCTCGACCCGGGCGATGAACCAGCCGTTCTTGTCGGTGGTGAACGTGGCAGAGGAGACGTCCAGGTCGGTTCGCCGCAGGCGGAGCTCGGTGTCCGCAAGCCGGACGCCGGCGGCGTCCGTCACCCGGCCGTAGACGGGCGCACCCGCCTCAACGGTTTGGGAGAGGTCGAGATCGCCATCCACCGTCGCGTTGCCGAGCACGATCATCGGGCTTCGTGAGGCATCGTTGGGGATGATCTCCACGCTGTACGCCTGGTTGCCCGGCACCGTGAACGAAACCGACCCCTCTTCATCCGTGTTCGCCGCACCGCCCTGGAGCAGCCCGGCGCGACCGGCGCGGATCACCGCGTCCAGCGGACCGCTGGCCGAGGCGGCTGCAGCGCCAAGGCCCTGCATGCTCTCGGCGTTGAAGGTTCCGAAGATGGTGGATGAGGCGCTGAGCTCGTGAGCGACCTGCACGTCTTCGTAGGTGCCCGGGGCGAGGAGGAAACTCTGGGGGAGCAGCTCCAACGCGTCGGAGGCTGGGCGCATATCGATACGCAGCGTACCGGGGGCGATCGCGGGGTCTTCGGGGGTGCCCCCCTCGGCGGCATCCTTGAAGTCGAAGCCGGTGCACCCAGCCAACAGCGCGGCGAGCAGGAGGGCGATCACAGGACCACCACCGGCCAAGCCAGGTCCACGCTCGCGCCGTCCCCGTCGTAGATGTGGCATTGCACGGTATCGCCGTCGAGATCAGGGTCGTACGCCACGACCACGACCGAGTACCAGAGGGCGCCAGCCTCCTCGCCGGGCTCGCCGATCTGGGACGGCTCGCCGAAGAGCGCGTCGTTCCCCGCCTCCCACAGAAACAACAGGGGCTCCTGCGAATCGGGATCCTGGGCGCGCACGAAGAAGGTGGTGTCCTCGCTCATCTCCACCAGCTCGCCGTCGGCGAAGCCGCCCGGAAAGATGGTGGGAGGCTCGTTCTCCTCCACCAGCGGCATTTCCCATGTAACGAAACAGGCCATCTGTCCGAGTACAATGCAACCCGCGTGCCAGGCGAGGATAACGCCGGCGGCAAGCCGATCGTAGCGAAACCGAGCCGGCCTGCTCCAGGGCGAGCGCGACCTGGTTGTCACGGCAGGAGCTCCTTCGGCATCGGGTTCGGGATGTAGTCGAGGCTACCCGCCTTCGGCGTCACATCGTACTCAAACCGGCCCTTGTCTGGGCAGTCGAAGATCACGTGTCCCGTGGCGCCGGGAACCTCGAAGCGGCCCCCGAAGTCCTTTACGGCCCCGTACTTTGTGTTGTCCACCGTGAGCAGGCAGTCGCGCGGCATCGCCGAATTGACGACGTACTCCGAGGACAACCGCTCAAGCTCGGTGCTGACGCGGCGGCTCTCGTCCGGGCCGATGGTGAAGCGCTCGGTGAACAGCTTGGCGCCCGGGTTCTTCAGCTCAAGGGTGTGTGGCCCGGGATCGAGGAGGATCGGGTTATCCTGCGTTCCAAGCCAGGTTTGTCTGCCTTTCGCATTGCGCCACTCTCCCTTCTTTTGCCCGTCGATCCACACGTCGGCGGGCTGCACGAGATCGAGGAACACCTTGCCGGGCAGCGGGGCGGAGGCGGCCGCGGCTGGCGGCCGCGGCTCGGGGCGGGAGCCCGGCAGCGTCGCTTTTGCCGCGGGGGTGGGCAGCGGCTTGGTCGTTGTTGCGGCGACCGGTGTCGAGGCTGGGGCGACGGCCAAGGTCGCAACAGGCGGCGCCGCGGGTGGTGCGACGACCGGTGCCTCGATCTTGGCTTTCGCGGCGGCGTGAGCGCCCGGATCCGCGCTCGGGTAGGCGACCCAGGCCGCGATGCCGGCCAACAGGAGGGTGGCTGCACCGATCACGGCGAGCCGCCCGATCCGTGTGCTGCTGGCTGGCGGCGCGTGCAGCGCCTGGATCAACGCCAGCACTTCCGTGTGGTTCTCGTCCATCGCCAGCAGGCGATTGAAGAGCTGCAACGCCCCAACGGTATCGCCCTCGGCCAAACGTGACTTTCCCCGGGAGAGCAGGTCCGTTTGCAAGTGTGCGACCAGCAGCGTCTCCGTTTCTTTGGGGTTCACGAGCCACGCGCGCAGGTTGATCCGCGGGTGTTCCGGCGTGAGGCCCGACTCTGTGAGAACGGCGTGCAGCGCGGTAACGACGTCGTCGGCCGTCGGGTAGCGGTCCTCGGCGCGAGTCTGGAGCAGCTTGTCGGTGACCGCAGCCAGCGCTGGTGCCGCCTGCGGGTTGAGCTCCAGCACCTCGGCGCGCTGCCCGTCGATGATGTTTCGGAGGATGATCGAGGCGTTACTGCCCGCGAAGGGGACGTGTCCTGTGACGGCGTGGAAGAGCACCGTTCCGAGCGAGAACAGGTCCGTTCGGCCGTCGAGCTTCTCGTCCACCGCCTGCTGCGGGCTCATGTACGCGGGCGAGCCGAGCAGCGATCCATCGAGGGTGATCTGGCCTTCGTCGAGCACCCGTGCCACGCCGAAGTCCATCAGCTTCACGACGCCATCCCGCCGCACCATCACGTTCTCGGGTTTGATGTCCCGGTGGATGATCCCTGCTTTGTGGGCAAAGCTGAGCGCTTCGGCCAACTCGATGCCGATCGAGGCGAGGATCTCAGACGGGATCGCCCCGTGGGTGTCGATCAACGCGAGCAGCGTCATCCCATCGACGAGCTCGGTGACGATGTAGCAGTCCTCGGCGTTCTGGCCGCTGTAGTCGAGGATGGAGACGATGTTCTCGTGGGATAGGCGGCCGACGGCGCGCGCCTCGCGGTGGAAGCGCTCGCGATAACGACTCGACGCGCACAGGTGCGGATGAAGCACCTTGATCGCGACGTCTTTGCCAATAGAGATGTGCCGCCCGCGGTAGACCGTGGCGGTGGCGCCCTCCCCGAGCTTCTGGAGGACCTCGTATTTGTCGATGACGCTGCCGATCACCGGATTGCGCCCCGCGACCACTATAGCTGACCCACTTCACGGCGGTCGTTGATCACGCCCTCACCGCTCAGATGGGCCAGGATGAGCTGCGCCGTTTCCTCGACCGCGCGCTTGGTGACGTTGATCACCGGCCACTGACGATTGCGCTTGAAGAGCTGCTCGGCGTATTCAAGCTCTGCCAGGATATAATCGATGTTTCCGTAGCTGGAGGCCTCGCGGAGCCGCATCGTTTTCAGGCGCTGGCGGCGGATCTGCTGGAGCGATTCCGGGTCGATGGTGAGCGCGAACACCCGTTTCGGATCGACATCCCAGAGCTCTTTCGGCGGCTCGTGGTCCAGCACGATGGGCACGTTGGCCACCTTGTAGCCCTTGTACGCCAGGAACACCGAGAGGGGCGTCTTCGACGTGCGCGAAACGCCGGTGAGCACGATGTCCGCCAGCGGGAGCATCCGGGGATCCTTCCCGTCGTCGAGCTTGACGGTGAACTCCACGGCTTCGATGCGTCGAAAATACTCCGCGTCCGTGCGGTGCAGGAGCCCGGGCATCGACTGCGGCTCCGCGCCCAACCACCCGGAGAGGCCGGTGATCAAGCTGCCGATCACGTCGATCTGCAAGATCCGGTAGGCCTTGGCGAGCTCGTGCGCGAAGGCGCGCTGATCGGCGCTGACCAGCGAGGTGACGACGAATGCCCCCTGCAATGCTGCTTGTTTGAGGATCCGCTCCAGCATCGCCCGGTCGCTCACGTTGGCGAACACCTGCACCGGGTTGGTGGCCGCCTCGAATTGCCGAAGGGCGGCGCGGGCAACGCGCGTGGCCGTGTCGCCCGTGGAGTCGCTCACCACGAAGATGGGTCGCGCGCTGTGATCCACTGGCTCCATCCCCGCGCTGTAACCGAACGGATAACCCCCGCCGATGCGTGTCCTCGATCTCAGCCGCCTGCTGCCCGGCCCGTTCGCGACGCTGTGCCTGCAAGGGCTCGGCGCGGAGGTGCTCAAGATCGAGGAGCCCGGGCGTGGGGACTATCTCCGACACTTCCCGCCGGTGCTGGAGCGGGACGGCCAAGCGGTTGGGGCTTGGTTCGCGGCGCTGAACCGGGGCAAGCGGAGCGTGGTGGCCGACTTGCGCTCCGACGCCGGTCGCCAGCGGGTGCTGGATCTCGCGGCCGAGAGCGACGTGGTGGTGGAGAGTTTTCGCCCGGGGGTGATGGCGCGGCTTGGGCTCGATCCAGCGGCTCTCTGCGCGTGGTTCCCGAAGCTGGTCGTGGCCTCGCTGACCGGCTGGGGGCAAACGGGTCCGCTCGCCGATCAACCGGGACACGACCTGGGGTTTCTCTCACTGGCGGCGATGTTCGGCGGGCAGACGCCAAGCGTTCCCCGCATGCAGTGGGGGGACCTCGCGGCCGGAGGGCTCGTGGCCGCGCTCCGGATCCTGGGAGCCCTCCACGCCGGGCGAGGGGGCTGGCTGGACATCGCCATGCTCGATGGCCTCGTGGGCCTTCAACAAACCCAGTTCGCCCAGCTCGCCGCGCGCGCGGCGCCGGATGAACTGCTCACCGGCGGCGTTCCCATCTACGCGTTCTATCCCTGCTCCGACGGCGGTTTTGTAAGCGTCGCCGCGCTGGAGCCGCACTTCCACGCCGTGCTCGCCGCCGCGACCGGCGGGGACACCTCGGCCGAGGCGCTGACCGCCCTCTTCGCTAGCGCACCCCGGGACGTGTGGCTCGAGCGCCTGGGCGGCGCCTGCGTGATTCCCGTGCTACGCCCGGATGAAGTCGCGTCCCATCCCCACGTGGCGGCGCGGGGCCTGTTCACCCACGATGGGCTCGTACATCCGCCGACGGGGCCCGTGTGGGGGCCTGTGCCGCGATTGGGGGAGCACGAGGGGTATTAGGGAGTTCGGCTGCCCTTCGGCGCGAGCCACTTTCGCACGTCCACGAGCACTTTCGGCGCACAGAAGTAGAACACGATCGCGTTCGCGAGCAGAAAGAAGAACCACTCCCCGGCATGCCAGGGCGCCATCGGCACGGGGTGAATCATCGTCAGGCCCCCGGCCAGTTCTGGGTGAGGGCGCCGAGGACGAGGGCCGACGCGAACAACACGGCGTTGAAGCTCAGTTGGCGGCTGACGCGGCCGGCGGCGGCCTCGTACGCGGCCACGTCCGCGATCGAACCGTTCTTGTCCAGTCCGCGGGTCGGCTCCAGGGTCCAGATCTCCAAGTGTACATAGCTCACCCAAAGCACGAACAGGATCAGCATTTTGGCTGAGAGGAAGCTGTGATTCGTCGTATCCCAGCGCAGCGCCAGCGCGTTTGGGAGGGCGACGCCCGGGTTGAGCCCCACGATGTGCCGATACAGCTCGGTGGGGATGAACACCCCGAGCGAAAGCCCGATCCCGCCGCCGAACGCCCGGTACACCCGCACAACGTCTTCGGTGCGGACATGCGGGATCTTCGACCGGAACGCCAGCAACAGCGCGAACACCAGCAGCGCGCCGCCGTGGATCGTGCCGGCAACGACGTTGAGCGCATGAAGCACCGCGATCATGCCCGCAGCTCGGCGATCCACTCCGCGGCGGGCTGCTCACCGGGGGCCGCGAGGAGCGCGTCGGCGCGTGTGTCGTGGCCGAAACGCGCTTTCGCCGCCGCTTCAAGGCCAACACCGCCCCCGGTGGGTACGCTTCGGCGCTCTGGCCACCAGCCGCCGCGCGTCGTGTAGAGCTTCAGCTCCGTGGGCCAGCACTGCGCGGCATCAAGCTGGCAAGCCCCCAGCCCGCCGGGCCGCCGCAGCGCCCGCACGATCGACCAGGGGCGCTCTTGGAACATGGGCACGATCGACTCGGGGTCGGGTCGGCCCAGCAGCAGCGGCTTCGCCGCGCGCAGCACCGTACTCGCGCCCGCCCCACCGAGCAGCGGACCCATGGACTCAGCCGCAATCCTGCCTTTCCGCACGGAGAGCCGCCAGTCGTGAACGATCGAGAGCCGCGAGGCCACGGCCGCCACCTCCTCCGTCTTTTCGGGCGCCGCCCCGGCGTCCAGCCACTCGGGGCCGAGCTCGTGGTGCGCCACCATCACGCCGAAGGCTTCGGCGATGGACCACGCGCCGAGCGCCGGCGCGCCGAAGCCCGCCGAGCCGGCTTCCGTGGCCGCGGGCCCGAAGGCCGTGCGCAGCTCGATGCGCTCCACCTGGTCGGCGCGAAGGCGCTTCTCGCCTGCCTTCATGTGGCGGACCAGGATCACGTCCAGCGCATCCAGCGCCACGTTGGCCCAGGGGGTTCCCGGGAACCGCGGTACGACCAGCGTGCGGGAGAGCCACACGGAACCGCCGCCCGTCCAGGGGTTGAGGAGGGGCACGCCTGCCATCGCCTCCACAAGCGGGCTTCCCCCGCCGGAATCCAGGATGCCGCGCGCCGCCTGTTGGGCACCGGCCACATCGGCCACCGCCGCCATCGGCAGGCCGCCCCCGCCCGCGAGCGCTCCTTCCACTGCCGCGTTCAGCTCCCCGGCGGATGCACCCGCGAGCTTCGCCCGCATCACCGCGGCCGCAACCCGCATCGTGCGAACGTCTACCTCGTCGGGCCGGTGGGCCAGCAGGCAGGCGAGGCCGGCGCGCCCCGCCAGCTCGTTCGCGGCCACGGTGGCGGCGATCAGCGCATCCAGGCTCCCATTCGCTCGCGCCCAGCCCACCGGCGCGGAGGCGGCGCCGACGCGCCCGCCCAGCAGATGGTCGTCGAAGCCAAACAGCAGAAACGCTGCGATCAAGCCCGATTCACCCCCTCCACACGCGACGCCCGAGGGCAGCCCGGCGAGGCGACGCGCCGCCCCCGCGAGCGCGAGGTGCTGCAGCCGCGCGATTCGCGCCACATCTTCGGGGATGGCGGTCGCCGTTAGCGACGCGGCCCACGCGGAGAGTTCGTTCAATGGACCGCTCATTCAGTACTCGAGACCCCACTGCACCCCTGCGGCCAGCAGGTGGCCGCCGATGGGGATCGGCGAACCGTCCACCGAATAACCCGCCGTGGGGGTTTCGGGCGCACCGCGGTCGAGCGCGCCGCTCTGGACAACGTGGTACTGGAAGAAGCCATCGAGGCGCACGCGGCGCTCGTTTCCCGCCCGCCGAAACGGATCATCGTGCTCAAAGCCCAAGCCGAGGGCGAAGATCGTACGGTTGCCGTCGAGCAGCGCGGTGGCGGTGGACTGGCTCACAAGCGGGGTCGGTTCATAGCCAACGCCGCCTTGAACGTCGATCTCCCACTCGCCCCAGCGCGGCCAGAGCTTGAAGCGCGGCAGCTTGAGCTCGGTGCCCGCACGGGGGGACCAGGTGGCCTGAAGCTGCACGTCGAAGGGGTTGCCGTCGGTTGCGGAGCCGTCCGGGATCTCAAGGCCAGCGCCGTTCACGGTGAGGTGCGTCACCTTCGCGATGCTCGGCGTCATCTGGTCCCAAGCGGTGCGCTTCGCGTCGAAGGTGAGCACGACCGTGTCCGCGATCTCGTAGGCGACGCCAAGGTTGAGCTGGCTCGGCGTGTAGTGGTCGAAGACCCCGAGGCTGATCCCCAGGTACAACGGGAGGACCGTGGCGTTGAGGTCCCCGATCGCCTCCGTCCGCGCGTTGACCTGCAGGTCGATGTCCACATCGACCGGCAGGCCAGCGTCTCCGCGCCAGGAGGCGCCGACCTCCAGGCCATCGAGCACGGGAAAGGCCTCGCCCGCGTCCCAATGCAACGCGACGATTGGCGCGAAGCCGGGCACGAGGTCGAGCGACATCTCATGTACGTCCAGCCCCACGCCCACGACGTCCGACGCGGCGGAGTCGCCAGCTTCGGCGGCGGAAACCGTGACGTCAAGCGTGGCGGTCAGTTTGTACCTCGCCCGCGGGATCATCTGGAAGCCGCCGCCGACGGAGAGGCCCCACTTCGGCCGGAAACCGGCGCCGATCGCCAGCTCGTAGCGCTGGGCTCGATTCGCGTAGAGAAAGTACGTGGGAAGCTGCGGTTCGAAGGTCTGGAGCCGGAGCAGGCGGTCCATCGGGAGGAACAAGCCGAGTCCAAACGAGAACATCGTGCCGATCGGGCGGGTAACGCCGAGCATGAAGCCTTGCACCGCGTCGTAGTCGGGGCCCATCTCCAGCGGGGCGTCCGTCTCGTCAACCAGGCCATCCCGGTTCGTGTCCCACCAGACGGAGGGGATGGGCTCAAACTCGGTGTCGATCCCCACAAACCCGATCGACGCCTGCGGATACCGCTGACCCGCCAGCGCGGCCGGGTTCACGAGAATCGACTCGGCGCCCTCCGCAAGCGCCACGCCGCCGCCCCCGCGCCCCATCTTCCGGGCACCGAAGCCATAGAATTCCATCGGGCTCGCGTGAGCCGCCGTCGTGAACGACAGCAACGCGGCGAGGACCGGGCTCACGGTCAGGCGTACCCGATTTCCGGCACTGGCGTGAGCGCGATCTGGCGGAGGTGCTCGATCACGTTGGTGGGGGATTCTCCAGGCAACGCCTCACGAAGGCACGCCATACGGCCCGTGAGGTTCGCCGTGGCGAGGCCAGAGCCCTTGTACACCCCGCGCTCCTGCGTAGCCGGCGGGGACGTGTAGCCGTGCCCCAGGAACTTCCCGCTCAGGGCGCCCCACTGCCGCGCCGGGAAGCGGTGCGGCGCAAAGTAGTAGAACTTCTCCGGAGGGCAGTCGGGGTGGCTGGCCACCCCCACCGCTTCGGGAAGATCGGCGGGGTAGGCTCGCTCGCCCTTCGGGTGCGCCGCCGCGATCACGACGGCACCCTTCTCCACGGCGTTCGCGCAACAATCTCGCAACAACAGCGCCTTTCCCATGTTTGGCGTGCCGAGCGAGAGGTTGATCACGCCCGCGCCGTTCTTGGCCGCCAGCTCGATCGCGGCCGCCATCAGATCCGCGCTGGTGCGCAGCTTTGCATCCATGATCTTGATGCACATGAGCTGCGCCTCGGGCGCGACCGCGAACACAGCCGCGGCGATCTCCGTTCCGTGGCCGTTTTCATCGGCATAGTCGGAGGCCAACAACGCATGCGCCGTGGCGTTGAGCGTGACGTTCCAGCCCGTGATGTTCGCCTTTGCCAGCCGAGGGTCGCGCACATCCACGCCGGAATCGACGATCGCGATGATCTGCCCCTTACCCGTGTACTCAGTTCCGCGGAAACGCATCCCGGTATCCTCGCAGGGCGGCATCCTACGGGGTTGTGTCGTCGTCGGCAAGCGGCGATGCCGCGCGGTATGCTGCGAAGCCAATGATCCGCGACTCATCCACCCCGGCGACTGGCGCCCCCAGCGGCGCGCCCCTGCTGGTCGGTCCGCGCGCGCGCAGCGGCATGCAGGCGCTGGCGGATCGTCTGACCGCGAACGGCCACCCCGCGCGGGTGTTCGGGCACCCGGCGCGGGCTCCAGCGAATCGGGACGCCCTGGTGGGAGCGGTGGTAGCCCTGGGATCCTCGCTCGCCGGCTGGGCTCAGGCTGAGTGGGCGTTGATCGGGGGTTCCTTCTCGCTTGCCGTGGTGGTCCTGCTCGGAGCGGGCTGGGTGGTGTGGCCGCGGGCGTCGGCGTGGACGGTAATCGTGGGAAACCCCTCCGCCGCCACGGTGCGGCTCCACACGCTCGCGTTGGACATCCGCCGGCCGCAGCGATGGCGGCACGCGGTTGCCGCGGTTCCCGGCGTGCTCGTGCTCTTGTTCCCGGGGCAGCCGGTGGCGTTCGTGTGTGGGGTAGTGGCGGTCGCCGTGTGCGCGTACGATCCGGTGCGAGCGCGCGATGTACCGTTGGAGGCGGCGGCCGCCTGGGCATCGAAACACGTCGACCCGGCGGCGACGGTGCTCGTTTCCACTGCGAGCTCCGGCTACGGGGAGGGGGTTGAGGCGGTCGTGAACTGGTTCGCCCTCAACCCGGCGAAGCTGGAGCTGCATCTTGATGAAGAGGGCGAGAGCGGGGTGCGGGAGCGGCTCGGGAAGCTCGGCCTGAAGGTGCCGTCGTGATGTTCTTTGCGGGCCTGGTTTTCGCCGCCGAGCTGGCCGGCACGTTGACCGGCGCCGACGGGGAGGGGATCGCGGGGGCGACCGTGCTCGCCTACGATTCGCGGTTCCAGTACGGATATGCGACGACCCGTAATGGTGGGGAGTGGTCGATCGTGGGTCTTCCTACTGATCAATACCGACTTCGGTTCCTGCCCCCGAACGCCGATCCTCACGGGGATCGGTTCTACGGCGGCGAGTGGGACGCGTGCGCCTCGGAGGCGGTGGCGCTCGGCGAGGAGGAGGTGCGGTCCGGGGTGGACCAGGCGCTCACCGTCGGAGCGACGGTGTTCGGTCGGGTGGTTGACCTTGCCGGCGTGCCGGTCCCCGACCTGCGGGTGACTGCGTACGGGGCCGAGCCCCGCGTGAGCCTGATCGCGCGGGATGCGACGACGGACGCCGATGGCAGCTTCGTGATCACGGGGTTGGACGCCGAGCTGAGCGGCTCGGCGTTCTACGTGTTCGTGCAGGGCGAGGGCTGGCCCGAACAGTACCTCGGCCAGACCTACAGCGAGTTCGACAGCGAGCGCGGCTCCTTCGCCGCCGGTTCGGAGACCGACGTGGGCGAGCTGGCGTTGCTCGACGGGATTCGGGTGTCCGGCGTGATCTCGGGACCGGATGGTCCGGTGCCCTCCGGCTCGGTGTTCGTGTACGCAACCCAGCAGGTGCTCGCGGCGACGATCGGCGAAGATGGCAGTTATTCGGCTGACGGCCTGCCACCCGGCGATGTGGTGGCCTGGGCGCAGTCTCCCGGCCTCGCGACGACGTACTACCCGGACGCCGACCGTCCCGGGGGCGTCCTGTCGGTGCCAAACGAAGGGGACGACGCGACGATCGACCTGTCCTTGCCCGCTGAGAGCACCCTGACCCTGAACTTCACCGGCGAGGGCGACCTCAGCGAGGCGTCTGTGCTGGTGTACAACGACACCTACAGTGTGGGGCGAGGCGACGGCCTCACCGACGACGGCAGCGTGACGATCTTCGGGATGTACCCGGGCGACTTCTACCTGTACGTGTATGGCGAGGATGGCGGCTTCACTTCGGGGTTCATCCTCGACGAAGAGGGCGAACGACGCGTTTTTTCGGTGAGCGGGGCGACGAGCTACACGCTCCCGCTCCAGTTGGGCGCGCGTCTGACCGGCACGATTACCGGGGACTCCGGCGAGCCGGTCTACGGGGCATCCGTGTCGGTTACGGAGACGACGGGGGAGGAGCGCCGCTGGACGGCGACGACGGATCGCGACGGACGCTACGAGGTGCTCGGCGTGGACAAAACCACGGTTACCATAGCGGTTTCCTACTATTGGTATTGCCCCACCGATCGTGGCTGGGCGCCCATGTGGTACGACGCATCCCGGTCGGCGGCGGCGGCTGGGGTGCTGCTCGTCGACAACGGGGACGACTTCGCGGACCTCGACATCGAGCTGCCCGCCGATAACGATCACGACGCGATGGGCGACGCCTGGGAGCGCGAGAACGGGCTCGACACCTCGCGCGACGACGCCTCAGAGGACCCGGATCTCGACGGCTACACCAACGCCGAGGAGTGGCAGCTTGGCAGCGATCCGACGGACGAAGCCGTGGCGGGCGAGTGCGGCGGGGAGGGGTGCGGGGATGGCGCGGGGCTTTTGGGGGTGGGAGCCGGTTTGGGCGCAGCGCTGGCGGTTCGGCGGCGGGGGGCTGGCCCTCACACCCGCCGCAACCATGCCGCGTAGACAGGCAACCCCAGCCCATCGAACTTGGCCTGATACCCGGTGACGATCTCGTCGGGCCACGGGGCGCCGCTCGACCGCACATCGTCGCTCGTGCCGATCAACTGCCATTCCGGTGCGGCGGGCAGCGCCGCGAGCAGCGCGTCACGATGGGGGAGGAAGTCCGTCTTGAGTCGAAGCTCGCCGCCGGCCCGCACCAGCCTCGCCGCCGCGGCCACGAACTCCGGCTTGATCAGGCGGTGCTTCGCCTTCGACCAGCTCGACCACGGATCGGGGTGGTGGATGTAGATCGCGGCGAGCTCGCCGGGCTCGAACAGGCTCTCCAGCTCGAACCACGAGTAGCGCACGACGCGCGCGTTCCCCGCACCAGCCTTTACCACCTTCTCGGCGGTCTGAACGCAGCGCTTGTAGCGGATCTCCAGGCCGATCCAGTCCTCGGCCGGCGCGGATGCCGCCCGGGTGGCCAGCCAGCTCCCGTTGCCGGTACCCAACTCCAGGTTTAGTGGCGTGATCCGGCCAAACTCGGCTGCCCACGCGCCTTTCCTTCTGGGCGCATCCTCGGCGGCGATCAGCTCGGGGCCGAACGACTCGTGCGCATCCCGATACGGGTTTACGGTGGGGAAGTGGATCGGCTTGTGCGCGCGCGTGGCGAAGGGGGTGGCGTTGGGTCCGGGGCGGCGGTTCATGGCGGGAGCCGTGTACTCGGGGCGGGGGTGCGGGGCCACCGCGAGGCGCGGCAAGGCAGCCTGACCTCGGGACCGGGCCGCGCGCCTCGCCCATCGTGGCTCACGTCCCCCGCCTCCAAATCCAAACGTCCGCCGTGAACCGCTCCACTCGCATCCCCCGCCGTTTGCCCGCCCACCACCAGGCCAACCACCCCATCGCGACGCCACCCGGCTTCCGGTAGGTGCATCCCCGGGCGTGTGTCACAAACATACCCCCGGGCGCGAGCATGCCCGCCGCCGAATCCAGCCATTCCGAGCTGTGTTTTCGACAACACGCGAACGACCCCGGATTGTTGTCCACGATGACATCGTAGTTGTCGGGCCACCCCCCCGACGCGTACTTGTTGCGCCACCACACCCGGTAGTTTGGCAGCGCCGGCGAAGCATCCAGCTCTCCCTGCATCACCGTGATCCCATCGATTTGCGATACCCGCCCGCTCCACCGACGCGCCAGCTCCGATGCGCCGATCCCGACGTGCAGCACCCGTTCGTGCCCGCGCAGCATCGGCGTCACCACCTCGCTGAGCGCCGCCTGGTCCGGGGTGACGTCGGCGAGCCCGAACCAGCGGTCGGTGTAGGTCGCCGCCGGGTTGAGGGCGCCACAGTCGCGGAGGGGAAGCACCGCGGGAACATAGCCGCCCCGGGTCCTCGGGCCTCACGCCTCCAGCCGGTGGCCTCCGGGTTAGACCCCCCGCGCGCCCATGATCGACGACATCCTCCGCATCAAACGCGCCGGCGGGCGCCTCTCCGACGACCAGATCGCCTCGTTCGTTCGTGGCGTTGTCGAGGGCACGGTCTCCCGCCCGCAGGCCGCGGCCTGGCTCGGCTTCGTGTTTATCCGCGGCCTCGACGACGGAGAAACGGTCGCGCTCACCCGGGAGATGACGAACTCCGGAACGCGCCTTTCTTGGCCCGGGATTGAGGGCCCCTTCGTGGACAAGCACAGCACCGGCGGCGTCGGCGACAAGGTGAGCCTCGTGCTCGCGCCGCTCTGGGCCGAATTGGGGTGGAAGGTGCCGATGATCTCCGGGCGCGGCCTCGGGCACACCGGCGGCACCCTCGACAAGCTGGAGGCGATCCCCGGTTACCGCTGCGATCTCGATGATGCCGCGTTGCACGCCACGCTGCGCGACGTCGGCTGCTTCATCAGCGGCCAAACGGGCGAATTGGCCCCCTCGGACCGGGTGCTCTACGCGCTCCGCAACGAAACGCAGACGGTCGAGTGCATCCCGCTGATCGTGGCGAGCATCCTCTCGAAGAAGCTGGCCGAGGGGCTGGATCGCCTGGTACTGGATGTGAAGGTGGGCTCCGGCGCGTTCATGAAGACCTTCGCCGACGCGAAAACGCTCGCCGAAGCCATGGTGCGTGTCGGGAATGGGTATGGGGTGCACACCACGGCGAACCTCACCGACATGGAGCAACCCCTGGGGATCGCGGCGGGGAACGTAAACGAGGTGGTGGAGTCGATCGAAACGCTGAAGGGCGGCGGCCCGGCGGACCTGCGCGCGCTCACCCTCGCGCTGGCTGGCCACCCCGACGCCGAGCGGGTGCTCGATAGTGGTGCCGCCTATGCCCGTTTTGAGCGGATGGTACACGCCCAGGGAGGGAGCCTCGCGGCGTTGCCGCACGCGCCCCGTGAGCTGGTCGTTCTGGCGGAAGAAACTGGGTTCATCACCCGGTGTGACGCGCTCGCGGTGGGTCGCGCTGCCTTCGTGCTGGGCGCGGGTCGGCTGCGCGCGGAGGATGCCGTGGATCCCCGGGTGGGCGTGCTCGTTCACAAGAAGGTTGGGGACCGTGTGGAGCGTGGAGAGCCCCTCGCGACGCTACAAACCGCGGATCGGGCCGTCGAGCGGGCGCGCGCCGAGGTGGCGGGTGCGTTCACGATCGGTCAAGTTGCGGCCCCCCGTCCGCTCGTGCTCGCGCGCATCGAGGCTACGCCGTGACCCTGCTGCTCCTCGCCCTCGCCGCCCACGCTGTCGAACCGGTTCCCGTTGAGGTTCCCCCTGCCGTTTCGGTGCCGGTACCACCGGCCCCGGCAGCCGAGGCGCCTCCCGCCCCCGCGTCTGCGCTGCCGGCTGCGCCCCCGAGCTACACCCCCCCGGTCGCGCACCCCAGCGTCGATCCGCTGATGCCGCAGTCCTACCGAACGGTACCGCGTGGCGACTATCCGTGCGAGGTCCGCATCCTCGTTACCGAGCGCGGAACGGTCAAGGACGTCGAGAACATCGAGTGCGCTGAGGACCCGTACTACGCGCTCGCCACCGCGATCGTGCAGTGGAAGTTCGATCCCGCCACTCAGGACGGAAGACCGGTCGCTGGCGAGCTCATCTACGAGACGACGTTCAGCGTCCAGAGCTACCTGCCGCGCAAGCACATCGTCGGCTTCGTCGGGGCTGTCGCCAGCGTGGGTGGCGCGGGCTGGTTCGGCGCCGAGGGGCGCGTTCACCTCGGCGAGCAGGTGAGCCTCTCCGGCGGCGTGGATGTGGACCAGGATTTCATCCCCGGCGATCTCACGCCGCTCTGGGTGCCGACGTTCCACGCGGACATCGCCATCTCAAGCAAACGCCGACACTTCGAGCACCGCGGGATCTACGGACTGGCCATCGGCGGCTTCGGGGACGCATACGGCAGCGCCGCGATGTACGCCGCGTTTCGCGGTGAATTGATGACGCCCATCCCAGGGCTCTCGGTGGGCGGCGATGGCGGCGTGGCGATCGCGTTCACCGATCCCATCACCTACGGCGACGTAGGGATCTGGCAGCGCGACGGCGTGAACCCGTTCTATCCCTGGCTGCGGCTCTCGATGATCTGGTACGCTCCGCTCCCGAAAGACAGGTTCATCGTGGTTCCCCGCGAAGACGACCCCACCGTGTACGAGCCGCCCATCCCGGAGGCGGAGCCGTTGCCCGACAACGGCCGCGCTTTCGACGGGGTCGCGGCCGTGCACTGGTCGGAGATCGAGCCGAGCTACGGCAACAACACGCCGATCAGCGCCGCGTTCGACCTGTACCCGCCGGGCACGTACAAGTGCGACGTTCGGGCGTTGATCGACAACAAGGGTGTGCCCGTCGTGGTGCGCGCGGAGGCTTGCCCGTCGGGCGCCAAGGCCGACGCCGAAGCGAACGTCAAAGGCTGGGAGTGGCCGAGTCGGCCAGGTCAGCCGTCGCTGCAGTCGGTGTTCCCAGCGCCCATCTTCGTACGTCGCAACGACGCCGATCTCGTGCCCGCCCAGTCGGTGCAGCTCCTTGTGGACGGGGCCGCCAAGCCGCTCCCGAAGCGCACCGCCGCGCCGCCGATCTACGTGCGCGGGTTCACCCCGCCCGAGTGGGGTCAAACGCGCCCCACGGGCGCCTGCTATGTGGACGTGGATCTCGACGACGTCGGCCACGTGCTCAAGACCCGTTGGGCCAGCGGGGAGATTGAGGTGAGCGGCCAGGTATTCGACGCGCTGAATACCTGGGTGTTCTTCCCGGTGATCGTGCAGGGAGAGCGCACGCCCGCTCGGGTTCGGCTCTCGATGTGCGACTATTAGGGGATGCGTCAGCTCCTCGACGGTCACGCCACGTTCCGCCGTGAATTCGCCGCGGGCGCGGCACCGTTCCTCCAGAAGCTCGCGAGCGAGCACCAGTCACCGGGCGCGTTGTACATCGGGTGCAGCGATAGCCGGGTTGTTCCTGAGCTGTTGACCAGCTCGGCGCCGGGCGACCTGTTCGTGGTGCGCAACATCGCCAACGCCGTACCGCCGCTCAACGATGCGGATGCGAGTGTAGGTGCCGCCCTCGACTACGCGCTGGAGGTGCTCCACGTCGAGCACGTCGTCGTGTGCGGCCACTATGGTTGTGGCGGCGTGAAGGCGGTTTTGGACGGTCACAAGAAGCTCAAGCAGATGACGTCGCTCTATGAGTGGCTCGATCACCTGGCACCGAGCATCCTGGCCTCACGAATTGAGCTGGTAGATCCCGAGGAGCAATGGCGCGCCGCGGTGGAAGCCAACGTGATGCAGCAGCTCGTGAACCTCACGACGTTCCCCGCCGTGCGCAAGCGACTGGAGGCGGAGGAGCTCTGGCTCCATGGCTGGGTGTACGATCTGCACTCCGGTGGCGTGACCGTGTTTGATCCCGCGGGAGAGCGCTTCGTTCCTGCCGAACATGCCCTGGAGCGCGGTCCGGTATGATGCAGGTCGTCTCGTTCTTCGGCCTGTTCGCGCTCGTGTTCCTCGCGTGGTTGATGAGCGAAGACCGGCGCACGGTCCCTTGGCGGGTGATCGCCTGGGGGATCGGGCTCCAGCTCCTCTTCGGGCTCATCGTGCTCTCCCCCGCCGCGCAGCAGTTCTTCTTCCACTACGTCGACGTTGGCGTGCGTACGCTTCTGAGCTTCTCCGAGAAGGGGGCCGACTTCGCCTTTCAGACGATCGAACCTCACCAGATCATGGGCGCAGACGGCACGATGAGCTTCTACGCGGGCCATATTTCGCCCCCCATGAAGACCTTCGCGTTCTGGATCCTCCCGAGCATCATCTTCTTCTCGGCGTTGATGGCGGTGAGCTACCACATCGGGCTCATGCAGCGGGTGGTGCACGGCATGGCGTGGCTGATGTTCCGCACCATGGGCACCAGCGGCGCCGAAACCCTCTCGACCGCGGCGAACATCTTCCTCGGGCAAACCGAAGCGCCCCTCCTCGTGAAGCCCTTCATCGCCCGCATGACGCGGAGCGAGCTGTTCTGCATCATGCTCGGCGGCTTCGCGAACACGGCCGGCGGGGTGCTCGCGGCCTACGTGGCGTTCCTCCACGATGTTCCCGGGATCGCCGGCCACCTCGTCACGTCCAGTATCCTGAGCGCCCCGGCAACGCTGGTCATCGCGAAGGTAATGGTACCGGAGAAAGAGAAGCCGGTAACGGCGGCTTCGCTGGGCATGAACGACGAGCGTCCCGATGGCAACGTGATGGCGGCCGCGGCCCGTGGCGCGAGCGAGGGCATGCAGCTCGCGATCAACGTCGCGGCGATGCTGATCGCGTTCGTGGCGCTCATGGCGATGGCGGATGCGTGTTTGGGGCTCATCCCCTTTGCTGGCGAGCCGATGTCCTTGTCGAGGTGCCTCGGATGGTTGTTCACCCCGATCGCGTTCGTGATGGGGGTCCCCTGGGCGGAAGCCGGCGTCGTTGGCCAGCTCCTCGGCGAGAAGCTGGTGCTCACCGAGTTCATCGCCTACATCGACCTCGGAAAAATCCAGGCGAGCGCTACGCCGCTCTCGGCGCGCAGCGCTGTCATCGCGAGCTACGCCCTCTGCGGCTTCGCCAACTTCGCGAGCATCGGCATTCAACTCGGTGGAATCGGCCCTCTCGCTCCCAACCGCAAGGACGATCTGGCAGCGCTCTCACTCCGCGCCATGCTCGGCGGTTCCCTCGCTACCTTCATGACGGCCTGTGTTGCCGGCATGATGACCGCGTGACCGGGGTATCGTAGCGCCCGATGGACCTCGTTCAGCTTCACACCCTCGAGCCGCTCTCCGCGGCGCGCCTCTCCCGCGAGCTGGCATCGCGCGTGGACGAGCGCTGGCTGCAGCCCTGGGCCACCTTGGACGTCGCGGTTTCGGGACCGTGGCGGCCGGCGGACGTGTGGCCCGGCCGCCTGGAACGGCTGGTGTGGACGGCCACGTTTGTGTACCCGGAGGGCGGCTTCTTCACCCCCGAAGGAGAGCTTTCGGCGGGCGCCCTTGGCACGCTTGCGCGGCGACAGGCGCCGATTCATCCGGCGGAGCTCGTCGCCGGGGCGTTCGCCTCCGCGCTGGTCGTCTGGCACAGCGACGCCGGCCGGAGCGCCTACGCCGCCGTCTGGCGCGAGCGTCGCCTCCGGTGGAGTCTCCGCCTTGATGAGTCGCGGGGCCTGGTACGCTGCGACGGCGAGAAGGTGATCTCCGAATCCCCCCCGCGCCACCTCCCCGAACAGGACCGCACCGGCGTGCTCCTCGCCGGATGGCAGCGCCTCCTTGGCGAACCGCTCCCCCTCGAAGGCCACGACCGCCTCCTCTTCGTCGACACCCTCGCCGCCCTCACCGGGGATGCAGACCCGGAGCAGCTTTACGGTCGGGAGCGCGCCGGGGTCAGGGCGGTGCCATTGCGTTTGGCGAGGTAGGGGGAGGGGTCAGGACGGTGCGATTGCGTTTCAACGCGCGTTCGTTTGGTACCGCGGTTGGCGCCGCGGTTGGCGCGCGGAGGGCGCGCGGAGGGTGCTGAAGGGGTCAGGACGGTGCGATTGCATTTCAACGCGCGTTCGTTTGGCGCCGCGGTTGGCGCGCGGAGGGCGCTGAAGGGGTCAAACGCGCGTTCGTTTGGTACCGCGGTTGGCGCCGCGGTTGGCGCCGCGGTTGGCGCCGCGCCGAAGCGCTGAAGGGGTCAGGACGGTGCGATTGCATTTCAACGCGCGTTCGTTTGGTGCCGCGGTTGGCGCCGCGGTTGGCGCGCGGAGGGTGCTGAAGGGGTCAGGACGGTGCGATTGCATTTCAACGTGCGTTCGTTTGGTCGCCACTCCTCCACCCCCGTCCTCATCCGCAAACCGCCTCAATTTTCAACGTCGTCGGGTCCGCCCTCACGGAACTCCCGGTTCAGCGGCGCCCAGCGTTCCTCCAGCAATCGGTCCCGCCAGGCGCCCAACTCGCCCCCCGCGTGCACCACCCGGTGCACGGCCGACGCCACGCCGCTCGCCGTCATTCCGAGGCGCTCCCCGGTCTGAATTCGGCTTTGCGCCGCAGCCCGATGCAACCACCACGCGGCGAGCGTACGCGGCAGGTTGCCAACATGTCCCCGGCCTTCGACGAGAAGTTGCTCCGCCGCCGAAGCCGTCAATCTCGCCACCTGACCCAAGGCCTCTACAGGTTCCAGCGCCGATACGGCCGGCGCCGGCGGGCGAAGCGCCGCTCCGCGAGTGCTCGGGCCCGCCCACAGCAGCGTCGCGTCTGCCATGATGTCGAGCGTACGTTCACCTCGTAGAACCTGCTCGATCTCCTCATAGTAGCCGATGGTGCCGCCGTAGAGCTCGAGCAGCTCGTGCGTCGTGAGCCACGCGGGCGGCGCGGATTGTCCGGAGTAGAACCGATGGCTCGTTCGCCCGCTGTCGTCAGGGTGGTCTACCATCCCGGCCCGTACGGGATTGAGATGGATATACGCCAGAACATCATGCCAGTACGCGTCGTCGAGCACAACGCGATTGCGATAACGCCCGCGAAACAGCGGGCCGTCCCAGCCGTTCAGATCGTTCACCCTCCGCGCGAGTGCAGCCGATAACCACGCCATCAACGCCGGTAAGCGCCCCTCCGGAACGTCAATCAGCAGGTGAAAATGGTTGCCCATCAGGGCCCATGCGTGCACGCGCGCCCCGAAACGGCCGGGAAGCTCGCTCAGCAATTGCTCGAAGTAGGCCACGTATTCGGCCTTGTCGAAAACCATCAGCCGGCGAGCGGCGCGATTCATCACGTGGTGGCGCGCGCCGTCGAAGTGGATGCGGGGGGAGCGGGGCATCGTCAGTCCAGAGGACGCGACAACTGTGCACCGTCACAAAAACGTCAAGTGGGTCGGTTTGGGCGAGGCGCTGCACCTGGTGGCGTGGCCGCGAGGAGGTCCCCGCGCCTCGCGTCACCGCCGAGGCGGGCTCCAATCGCAATGGCACCGTCCTGACCCCCGCCGCTGAATCGGAATGGCACCGTCCTGACCCCTAGCTTACCCTTCAATCGGAATGGCACCGTCCTGACCCCCCTGCTCCTCCTCGTGCTCGCCTGCAGCCGAATCCCCTGCGAGGGGCTTGCGGGGCTGGAACGGGATGGCT
>BJHF01000022.1 GCA_014191855.1 Deltaproteobacteria bacterium | reverse complement strand
TACCTTGTTCGTCGCGACAACAAGCACGCGAAGGCGGGGAACATCAACGCGGCGCTTAAGCAAACAGCGGGCGAGTACATCGCGATCTTCGACTGCGACCATGTGCCCGTTCGCAGCTTCCTTCGCTTGACGATGGGGTTCTTCCTCCACGATCCGCGCGTGGGCCTGGTGCAGACGCCGCACCACTTCTACAACCCCGATCCCTTCGAGCGAAACCTGTGGCTGGAGGACGTGGTGCCTCCGGAGCAGGAGATGTTCTACCACGCGGTGCAGATCGGCAACGACTTCTGGAATTCGGCGTTCTTCTGTGGGAGCTGCGCGGTTTTGCGGCGCACCGCCATCGAAAGCGTAGGCGGGATCGCGGTCGAAACCGTCACCGAGGATGCGCATACTGCGTTGCGACTGCACGCGGAGGGCTGGCGATCGGCGTACCTCGACATCCCGCAGGCGGCGGGACTCGCGACGGAGCGCTACGCCTACCACGTCGCGCAGCGAATGCGTTGGGCGCGCGGGATGACTCAGATTCTACGGTTGGACAACCCCCTCACGAAGGTCGGGCTCACCATCGCGCAGCGGCTGAACTACTTCAACGCGATCCAGCACTTCCAGTTCGGTATCCCGCGGTTGGTCTACCTCACGTCCCCGGCGATCTTCCTGATCTTCGGCGTTCACCCCATCCGGGCCAACCCCTGGGAGGTCATCGCCTACGCGATGCCGCACGTATTCCTCTCCCTGATCGGCGGACTCGCGATGGCTCGCTCCGTCCGGCACGCATTCTGGGCCGAGGTCTACGAAACATCCCTGGCCCCGTATACCGCGCTGGTCACAACCCTGGCGTTCATTGCGCCGAAGTCGGGCACGTTCAATGTAACCGTGAAGGGCTCGCAGATGGACCGGGCCGCGTACGACATCAAGCACGCCCTCCCGAACCTGTTCGTCCTGGGCCTGTGCGTCGCGGGCCTGTTGGTCACGCCGGCGCGCTGGGCGGAGTTCCCGCTCGAGCGAGGCACCTTGATGGTCACCTCGGGGTGGAACATCTACAACGTGGCCATCTTGTCGGCAGCGGTGATGGTTGCGCTTGAGCGGCCGCAGCGCCGCACAACCTGGCGGGTTCGGCGGGAGCACCTCGTGCGCCTCACGCTGCCCTCCCACCCGGAGATCGCGCCCATCCTCGGCGAAACCCTGGACATGAGCGAGGGCGGGATCCGCTTGCGGATTCCGTTTCTCCCCGAAGGTACGGAGGAGGTGTTGCTTGACATCGAGAGTGCGTTTCACAACGGGGTGCGGCTGGCCGCGCGGGTTGTGAACCGCTTCTCCGTCGACGGAGAGGTGGACATCCGGGTGGAATTCACGCTGCTCTCGCCCGCCGACGAGCAGAAAGTGATCGAGTTGATGTTCTCCGATGCCGATTCCTGGACGCATCGGCCCATCTCCCAACATCCCCTGCAGTCCTTGCTCACGGTTGTGTACGCCCCGTGGCGCGCGCTCGTGCTGAGCCTGCGGGATGACGAGATCGAGGCGGATCGATGAACACCGAGTGGGAATGCCCCCTTTGTCGTAGCACCAACCTGGTGCCAGCGCCGCAGTGCCGGGTGTGTCGCACTCGATGGCCCGGCATCCGTGCCCGGGCGGCGGAAGACGACGAGCCGGAGGACGAGCTGCCCAGTCTGCTCGGCTCGTTGCCTGCGCCGATGGGCCTGGTCTTGCTGGCTGTGGTGCTCTTCTTCTGGTGGGAGCCGGTGACTCGTCCCTTCTCCGTGCCCTCGGAGCACAGCGGATGGACCGCGTCCGTACATGCGGAGCGTCGCGACGAACTGCGCGCCGCGCGACGGGACCTCGAAGTGCTGGCGGCCGAGATGCGCGCGACGCTCAGCGAGCAAAAGCCGCTCCCCGCGGACTGGAATGACCGGTTGAGCGACAGCCGGCAACGCTGGCAGATCTATGGTGAACACGATCGCGCGCCCCACCTGGGCGTGGCAGAAGTCAAGCTACACTCAGCGGTCTTGGAGCTCGCCTCCATCCGCTTTCAGCTTTCGACGGGAACCAACCTCGCAGAGCTGAACGAACGCCTCGATGCCGTATACTCCGTGCTCAGTGAAGCCGGTGAGGAGCTGAACAATGCGTAATGTGCCTTTCGCCCTGATCCTTGTCACCGTCGCGGCTGGAGTCCCGGGCGCGGCCTACGGTGGGGAAGCGCCGGAAACCCCAGGTGCCGGCGTGTATACGGCTACCCTCGCCGACGAGTTCTACCTCACGGAAGACCTGATGCTGAGCGGCGTTCACGCGACGCGGGACATCACCTTCACCCGCCCGGCGACGTGGACCCTTACCGCCGATCCGGTGCTGCACGTCGCGTTCGAACACTCGGCGGCGTTGATCGCCGCCCGGTCGCACCTCACGATCGTCGTGAACGACCACCCCATCGGCACGGTGACCCTCGGCGAGGACAACGTGACCGGCTCGACGTTCGACGTCCGGATCCCTCGTTCAATGCTCCAGGACTTCAACCATCTTGGGTTTCTGGTCGACCAGCATTACACCGACGACTGTGAGGATCCGTTCGACCCGGCGCTGTGGACTCGCGTTCGTACCACCACCGCCATCGATCTGGCGTACGAGCGCAAGCCGGTCGAGGGGGAGCTGCTCAAGTGGCCGTATCCCTTGGTGGATCGGCTCGGCTACGGTCCAACTCAGGTCACCCTGGTGACGACGGGCGCGCCCTCGAAGGAGACGGTCGATGCCTTGGGGATCGTGGGATTCGCGTTGGGGCGGCTGGCCGACTACCGGGAGGTCGATGCCGCGGAGCCGGTCGCTTCGTCGGCCGAGGCTCGCACCCCCGCGCTGCTGATCGGGACGACGGCAGAGCTACCAGAGGCGCTGACCCTCACGGGGCTCGCTTCACTGGCCCCGGACGAAGGGATGGTCGCGCTCGTCCCGAACCCGGCTGACAACACGCTTCCGGTCCTGGTCGTCACGGGCGGCGGGCCGGAGGGGTTGCTCAAGGCCGCGCGGGCACTGGCCGGCCAGGATCGCTACCAGGTGCTCTCGGGCACCGTCTCCACGATTTCACAGGTTTCTCCTGCTAACCCGCCGCCGACCAAGCAAAAGCCGCTACCGGCTCCCCCGGCCACGAAATTCACGTTGAAGGACCTCGGAATCGAGGGTCAAACGGTGCGCGGTTTCTACGCGTCCTCGATCCGGATCCCGCTCAAGCTGGAAGGGGATGCGCTGGCTCAGCCAGGGGGCGGGTCGCTTCGGGTGGACTACGGCTACTCGGCTCAACTCGACAGTCGCCTGTCCAGTATGGAGGTTCGCCTTGGTGGACTGACGCTCCGCACCGTCCCTCTCGACAAGGTCGCCGGTGAATCTCAGGCGTCCGTGTCGGTGCCGCTCCCCCAGGACATCCTGGCGGCGGACAGCAACATTGACATCGTGTTCCACCTGTTCCCCCGCGACTTCGACGAGTGTGAGCGGGTGGCCGACCACCAGATTTCCGGCACGGTGTACGCGTCCACGACGGTGGAGCTCCCCCGCGACCACGTGGCGGAGATGCCCGATCTTTCGCTGCTCCGCTTCGGGAATTGGCCGTTCACCGCCCTGCCCGGAAGCGGGGGTACGGTCGTGGCGCTTCCCGACGCTCCGGATGCGCGCGCGGAGGCCGCGGCGTTCATCCTGGCCACCCGGTTTGGAAAGCTCACGCCCGCGCCAACGCCCGACTTCAGCCTCGTGCGCGGAGCCGACATCACCCTCGCAGATCGGGCGGACAAGCATGTGATCCTGCTGGTCGATGCGTCGGCCCACACCCTCTACGAAGGCCTGGTCGCCGCAAGCGCGCTGACCCTCACCGGCGGGCCGGCCCGCCTCCTCGCCAACGGCAAGGAGGTGCTGCTCGCGGCAAACGTCCGCACGCCGTATGGCACCATCGAAGAGGCGTTCTCCCCGGCAAACGCCAGCCGCGCCGTGTTGGTTGTTCGTGCCCTACGGGAAGACGGTCTGGCGCCGCTCGTGGAGTCGCTCACCGACCTGGGCAAGGTGAAAAAGCTGTCTGGAAACGTTGCGATCGTCGGTGCTGATCTCGATGTTAGAACGCTTAGTGTCGCGACGATTCAGCGCTGGGGAACCGTGGCGGTCGCGACCGCGGCCACCCGGGAGATCCAGCGCAACTGGTGGGTGCTTGGCGCGATGGTGATCGGCGGGATCTTCCTCCTCACCGCGTTTGTGCGGGTGTTCGCGCAGGCGCGCGGCAGCCGGGAGTAGGTTCGCGTATGGGCGGTTCGGCCAACGCGCTCGTCTGGCTCACGCTGGGCGCGTCCCCGGTTCGGGCGGCCGAGCTCCAAGACCAATGGGAGGCCTACGGTCGCGTCTACATCAGCGGCGAGGGGCGCGTGATCGACTTCCGCCAGCAGGGGGTCACCACCTCGGAGGGTCAGTCGTACGCCATGATTCGGGCCTTGTGGATGAACGACCAGCCTGCATTCGATCGCGTCTGGGCGTGGACGGTCGCAAACCTTCAGGGCGGGGATCCGGCGCAGCTTCCGGCGTGGCGGTGGGGTCAGCGCGAAGACGGGGAATGGGGGGTGCTGGACGCCCAGCCCGCGGCCGACGCGGACCAGCTCCTGCTCTGGTCGTTGCTGGGCGCGGGTCGGCGTTGGAAGGACGAGGCGTACCGCGCAGATGCAGCAGGGCTTCTGGAGCGGTTCTGGACGGAAGAGGTGGCCGAGGTCGGCGGCCGCCTGGTGGTGCTCCCCGGTCCGTGGGCGCGGGGCGCCGATCCGGTGCTCGTGAACCCCTCGTATTTCCTGCCCTTTATCTGGCGGGACCTCGCGCGGTGGGACGCGTCGCGCCCGTGGCGGCGCCTGCTTGACGACGGCTACGAGCTGCTCGCGGAGTGCAGGGGCCAAACCGGGCTGGCGGCGGAGTGGTGTTCGCTGGACGCGACGACGGGGCAGCGTGTCGCCTCGGCGAACCCCGCCCATGACAACTTCGGCTTCGAGGCGCTGCGCGTGCCGTGGACGCTGGCCGCGGAGGTGAAGTGGCACCGTGAGCCCCGCGCGCGCCGCCTGCTCGTTCCATACCTGGACCTGCTGGAGAGCGGCTCCGAACTGCACCTGCCGGCCGTGGTGGGCCCCGACGGGAAGGGCAGGGTTGAGTGGGAGTATCCGGGGATGTACGGTGCCTTGCTGCCCGCGTGGGGGCTGCGTCGTCCGGCGCTGGCTCGCCGAGTGCTCGCCGAAAAACTGGAGCCCATCCGAGCCGAGCACGGGTGGGGGGACGTGGATGATTATTACGGTCAGAACTGGATATGGTTCGGGCTCGCGCTGTGGCAGCTGAAGGAGAGGCCCGTATGATCACCCTCATCGCCTCGCTTTGGCTCGGCAGCGCCGTTCACCGCGCGGAAGCGGCGCCGGCCCCCGAGCTCCTGGCGCTTGCGGATGCGCCGCTCGCGTCGTCGCCTCGGCTCGCCGCCGCCCGTGCTCTGCTCGCGAAAGAAGGCTGGGAGGAAGCGGGGATCGAGGCCCTGGCGAGGTTGGCGGCGGACCCGGAAGTGGGCGACGCCGCGCGCGGCTCGCTCGTGGATCTCCTCGGGCGCGCCGACGCGCGGCCGAGCTGGTCGAAGGTGTACGCGATCCTCCTCGCAACACCAAAATTCGAGGGCCGCGACCGCGTGGCCCTGCGCGCCGCTGAGGTGGGGCTCGCCGCGGCATCCACCCGAAAGGAGGCGTTGGCCGAGCTGGATCGGTTGCTGTTGTTCGCGGATCCCACTGCGACTCGCGCGATCGGGCGGGTGTTGCTGCGGGGCGGCGAGGCCAGCCGGGCTCAGGCCGCCTATGCGCGGGTCGAGGGGGCGGGGGCGGCGCGCGAGCTGGAGGCGCTCGCCGCTCTGGCCGCGGGCGATCTCGGTCGGGTGGACGCGTTGGTCAACGGGGGAGTCACCACGCCGGCTGTGGTGGCGGCGCTCGCCGATCCCACGCCGATCAACCGGGCCAGCGCGCTCGCGGCGAACGGATTCGTCGCGGCGGCCCGGCGTATCCTTGAAGAGGCACCGCACGAGGAGACGGGGAGGGCGTTGGCCGAGCTGTACCGTGCTGAAAACGCGCTACCGGAGGCGACTGCGGCGCTGCTCCGTTATCGGTCGGTTCATCCGGACGACGAGCAGGCGCGCCGCGCGCTCATCGACGTCTACCGAACGCGGGAACGTTACGCCGCTGCACAGGCCCTGCTCACCCCGGCCGAGGCCGCCGGCGAGCCGGGATTGGCGGCGTTGGTGGCCTTTCGGGCGGCGTGGGAGTCCAAGTCGAAATCTGGCCTGGGCCCCGCGCTGGAGGCGGCATGGAGGGCTGCGCCCGAGGAGCCCTTCGTGGCCCGCGAGTGGGCCAAAGCCCGCATGGATGCGCGGCACCCCGAGGAGGCGCTCCCTGCGCTGGGCGCGGTGCTGGACAGTCACCCGACGGACGCCGAGGCTCTCGGCTTGTACAACCTCGCCGCCATCGCCACGAGCACCTCGGCCAGCGCGACGCGCCGGCAGCTCGCGGCGGCCACCGCGGCTCGCTCCTCGAAGCAGCGCAGCCTCCACCTCGCCGCAGCCGCCGACATGCTGGTGCTCCAGGCGGAGGAAGCGAAGCGCGCCGGCGAGTCGGACGACGCGATCGAGCCGTACTTCACCGCTTTGCTGCTGGCCGATGCCAGCGTGGACGACCTGCTGGGGGCGGGCGGTCTGCTGTGGCAGTCCCAACGGCTCGACGGCGCGGCGGTGCTCTACCGGGAGGCCGCCCGGCGTGCACCGCGCAATGTGGATGCGCTGCTGTCTTCCGTGCGCCTGCTGCTCCAGACCGGACACGAAGCGGATGCGTTGCTCCTCCTGGAGTCGAGCGCCCTGAACGACAAGCGCGTGCTGCTCATGCACACGACGGTGCTCAATGCGGTTCGGGCGAAGGAGGCGCGGGCGGCCGCGCGCTCGGGGGATCTCGAGACTGCCCGCCTGCTCTGGTCACAGCTCGCGGAGGCGTACCCAGCGGAGCCCGAGTTCCTCCACGGCCTGGGCGACGTGCTCGCCGGACTCGGCGAGTTTGATGCGGCGATCCCGCAGTATCGCGAGGCCGCCCGCCTCGACCCGAACGATGCATGGGCGGTGCTCGGCGAGGCCAACTGCTTGATCGCGCTCGACCGCCCGGAGGCCGCCCGCGAGCGGATCGCGGAAGCCTACCCCTTGGCCGCCGATCCCGTCGCCGACCGCGAGGCACCGCGCGTGCTCGCGCACGCGTGGCGAACGACCGCGGAACGGGAGGTGCGCGCCGGGGCGAACGTGGACGCGTTTGCTGCTTGGCGAGAGGCTTTTGAGCTGGACCCCGAAGTGTGGTCGCTCAGTGGCCTCGCGGCGCTCTATCTGGAGCGAGACCAACCGGAAGTTGCGCTGGCATTTTGGGAAGAAGCGCTGGATCTCAGCGCTACGCTGCAGGAGGCGCTTTTGGGGCGGGCGGTGGCCCTGGAGCGCCTCGGGCGCTGGGACGAAGCCCGGGCGGCGGCGGCAGCGTTGGATCGCCCCGACGCGACATCGGTGGCGTTGTCGCAGCGCCGCGAGCTGCTCCAGCGCCTCGCGGTACGCCAGGGCGAGTACGAGCGTAGGATGGGCGATATCCCCGGTGCGATGGCTCGAATGCGGGACGCGATCAAGACCGTGGGGCCGTCGGCAGACCTCTGGTCGGCGTTGGCTTCGGGCGCGCTTGACGGTCACGACTGCACCACCGCCCTCGACGCGGTCCCCCGCGCCCTGATCGTGGACCCGCGCAGCCGTTGGGCGTTCGGGGTAGCGCTGCGCGCGGAAGTGGTGTGCCGCGCGGCCGCCGACCTGCACCCGCTGATTCAGAACGCCGACGAACGGGCGGGGGGGGGCTTCGCGGCGGAAGAGCTGCGCGCCTCTGAGTTTGAGCTGACGGTTCAACAAGCAGATCAGCTCCGCGGGGAAGGGCGCTCGCGGGAGGCCGCGGGGGCGTTGCGCGCGGCGGAGGGGATGCCGAAGCTCTCGGCCGATGAGTGGTCGCGGGTGGGTGGGGCATGGCTGGCGCTGGCCGAGCCCGAGTTGGCCATCGGCGCCTACCAGAAGACGTTGGCGCTTGAACCCAACCACGTCGCCGCCATCGTGGGCATCGCTGGTGCCTACCGTGCCCAGGTGCGGCTGGCGGCGGCGGAGGCGCACCTGCAGACGGCGTGGGATCGTGTTCGGGACCCGCGCATCGGGCTGCAGCTCGTTCAAACCATGTTGCAACGCGGTGAACACGACCGTGCCGCGGCCACGCTGGAGAAGGTAAAGCACACGGCGGTGCCTCCGGAGGCCCCGCCGGTGCTGGACGATCCGCCGGAGCCGTTCCCGGTTCTCCCGTTGCCGTCTGGCCGCACCCCCGGACCGCGAACGTGGCCGCCCACGCCACCGCTCGATCAGCAGCCCCGCTGGCTCGTGGATCTCGTCGACTCGGTGGATGTTGAGCTGGCTCGGGACAAGGGACTGTTTGTTTCTGCCGGCGGCGGCGCGTTCGTGAAGCCGGGCGGTGTCGGCGAGCAGGCGCTCGACGGGTGGTACATCCCGGTTGAGGCGTACTTTCCGCCCATCGGCCTCGTGCGGGTGAACGCCGATGTGGTCGCGCTGCACCTCAACGACGGGGAAGACGAGGCGCTGGGCGTTGCCCCCTCCGTGGGCGTGGCTACCGCGCCGTTCCGGAGGTTCTTCGCCACGGCGCGCCTCGGCACCAGCCCCCTGGGTTTCTCGGAGGTCAACGTCCTGTGGCATGCCCATGCACGCTACGGGCTCCTCCCGGACCTCGCTATGGGCGTGCAATCGGCGCGCACGCCCGTTTCGGACTCGCTGCTCTCCTGGGCGGGGAAGACGTCGGCCGACGGGGAGTTTTTTGGCTTCCTCAGCCAGGTTTCAGGATCGGGGTACCTGAGCTGGACACCCAAGCGCCTCAGCCTCGGGGCGCAGCTTCGCGGCGGGTATAGCGAGGGGTACGGGGTGGCGCCGAACGCGCTCGTCGAGGGCGTGGCCTGGGGCGCCGCCACGTTTGGCAACCCGTATGGCAACGTGAAGGTCGGCGGGCAGGTGGTGGCGCTGCATCACGACCGGCAGCTCGACGGCTTCGATCCCGGGCAGGGCGGCTACTTCAGCCCGCCGGTGTTTGTGATGGCGGTGGCGCAACTGGTGGGCGAACAGGGTTTTGTTGGCAATCGCGGTCGTCTTTGCGCTTCGCTGTCGGCTGGCCCGCAGTTCCTGGATGGCAGGCCCACGCCCTGGTTTGGCGCGGGCTGGTCTGGAACCGGGCGTGTTGGCCTGGGGGCAAGCTGGCGTTTGGCGCCGCGTTGGGCAGTGGGCGTCGACGGTCGGGCCCAACTCTCCACGTCGGGTTGGCACCAGGAGGCGGCGATCGGTCACCTCACCTGGGGGCTCGTGCCGAATGGCGCATCGGCACCAACCTTGTCGACAACCGCCTCAGCCGGTGCCATCTTGCCGCAAAGCAGCGACCTGTGCCGGACGGAGTGAGCGGATGTTGGGATTCTTGTTGGCGTGCGGACATGCGGTAAACGAAGGTGACTCTGGGGACACCGCGGACAGCGCCGCGGAGGATAGCGGCTGGGACTACGAGTCGGGCGGGTGGTTGTATGGCGACGAAACCCTACAATTCTCGCTCGAGCTGGACGAGGCCGCGTTGGCGGCGCTGGCCGTTTCGCCCAAGGAGGACGTGCATGGCACGTTCACGTGGGAGGGTGAGGCGTATGACGTAGGCGTGCACCTCAAGGGCAGCCCAGCGGGCGCGTTCCGGGACATGACGGAGAAGGCTGCGATCAAGGTTGACTTTCATCAGTGGGATGCCGAGCAGACCTTCCACGGAGTAAAACGGTTGACCCTGAACAACATGATCCAGGACAACACGATGTCGCACGAGCATGCGGCGTACTGGCTGTTTCGGAAGATGGGCGTTCCAGCGGCGCGACACGGGTACGCGGAGCTCACGGTCAACGGCGAGCTGTTCGGCCTCTACGGGCTGCCCGAGTCCATGGACGAACAATTCCTGGAGCGCCAATGGCCCGGCGACGACGACGGCTACTTGCTTGAAGGCGGCTATGGCGGCGACTTCTACAGCACCTCGGAGCCGAAGTGGACGGCGCAGGAGGGAGATCCGGCGGAGGCCCAGGCGACGTTGGACGTGCTGATCGACGAGTTTGAATCGACGCCGGCCGACGAAATTCATACCTTCCTGGAAACCCGCTTCGACTACACCAACCTGCTGACGATGTGGGCGGTCGAGCTCGCGATCGCCGACTCCGACGGATATCTCACCTACGGCAACAACTTCCTGGTCTATTACGCGCCGGGAGCGGACCGTTGGTCGATGCTTCCGTGGGGTCCCGACCAGGCGTTTGCCTCAGATCAGCCCATCAACTTCACGGCCGAGGGGGACCTGGCGCTGGCCTGCCGCGCCGACGAGGCCTGCGAGGCAGACCTGGAAGCCTTCCTCGCTGCGGTGCTCATCAACTGGGAGAGCGGCGAGTTTGTGGCCTTCGTCGACGCCGAAACGGCACGAATCGAGGACGATTGCCGGACGGATCCGCGCAGCGAGTGGGGCGACTACGGCTGCCGCGACGCACTTGCGGCGCTGCGCGAATGGGTTCGTGCCCGCCCGGCGATCGTGGGCGCTGAGCTGGAGCCGTAGCGCACAGTTTTCACGACCGTCACATCCGGGGATTACTTGTGCGGTGTGAACACAACTGGCCCGATCCTGGTGGTCGACGACGAAGAGGATCTGCGCAACCTGCTTCAGCACGCCCTGAGCAAAGAGGGATTTACGGTGCGAACCGCGGCCACCGGTCCCGAGGCGTTGAGCCTCGCTTCCACGCTGCGGCCCTCGCTCGTGCTGCTCGACCTCATGCTGCCCGGGATGCAGGGCACCGAGGTTTGCCGCCGCCTTCGAGCGGAGCCAGCGCTGGAGGGAATGCCCATCATCATGCTCACGGCGCGGGGCGAGGAGCTCGACCGCGTCGTGGGGTTCGAGCTTGGCGCGGACGATTACGTGACGAAGCCGTTCTCAACGCGCGAGCTGATCCTGAGGATCCGCGCGGTGCTACGCCGCTCAGGGGTGGGGGGCGCTCTCGCCGGCGAGGGTGAGCTGCGGGCGGGCGCGCTGCGGATCGACGCCTCAGCTCACCGGGTGTGGGTGGACGAAGCGGAGGTTCAGCTCACCGCGACCGAGTTCCGATTGCTCACGACGCTGGCGCGGCGGAGCGGGCGGGTTCAAACCCGGGGACAGCTCCTCCAGGAAGTGTGGGATATGCCTCCCGACCTGAGCACCCGGACGGTCGATACCCACATGAAGCGGCTGCGCGAGAAGCTCGGCGCGGCAGGAGACCGGCTCGAGACCGTGCGCGGCGTCGGGTACCGCCTCAATTCCCTGGGGCCGTCGCCGGTAACGAGCCGCCCACCTCCGTGAGCAGGGCGGTAGCAGCGGCCGCGCTGCGGGGCGTGGGCGCGTCCATCACCAGGGCGAGCGCCAACGCCTGCGCCATGGAGGGCTCGCCGAGCGTGGCGTAGGCGCGGGTGGCCGTGGCCCGGAGCCGGCGATCCGCGGGGGAAGCGGCGAGCGCAGCTTCGATGCGCATCGGCGCGCTTGGGTGTCGAAGCGCAGCCAAAACCTCGATCTCCGCCGCATCGACGACCGCGGCGTCGCCACGCTCGCGCGCCGCTTCGAAGGCGAGGGAAGCCCCAGCCACATCGCCGAGCGAGGCCAGCGCCGCCGCGCCGGCCACCTGCGACTTCCAAGAGCCGGAGGTCGCCGAAGCGAGATCGTCGGCCAGGTCATCCGGAGTGGCGAGCTGAACGTCGTCGAGGATTGTGCGTCGAAGGACCGGGGCAAATCGTGCATCGGGCCGGGTGTCCACGGCCGCCGTCGTCGCGTACAGGCCGCGGATGAACACGCGCAGCTCCACGACGCGCGGCTCGCTGCCCGTGTGGTAGGTGAGCGTGGCGCGATCGTCCTCGCCTTGGTGGAGCGTCGCCGCCGCGTCCAGTCGCCGCACGACGAGCAAGGTGTCTTGCAGCACGGCAGTCGCCGTGGGCGGCGCTTCGTGGCGGGCGGTGTCGAGGGAGATCACCGATGAACGATCCCCATTGCCGTAGCCCCCGAGGCCCGACTTGCTCACCTGCAGCGTCCACCACGCCGGCCGCCTGGCCACCGCGCCGTCGGCGCGCCACTCCTTCCAGGGAACGAGGTTCAGCCCTGCGACCAACGGAGCAACCACCAGGGAGAGCACCAGGGCCAGCGAACCGGCGTCGACCCAACGATTCGTGCGCTCCCACGCGCTCACTCGCGGCCGATACACCGCACCGAGCCCAAGGCCGGCGATCAGCCCGCCGAGGTGGCACCAACTGTCCACCCGCTCCCCGGTCATTCCGCCGACAAACGCCCACAAGGTGAACAACGCCGCGGTGGTTCCAAACGCCGCCCGCGCTGCGACGGGAATGATGTCGAAGTACCGGAGGCCGAGGACTGCGCAGGCTCCCAACAGGCCGAAGGCGCCTCCCGAGATGCCAACGCTGGGGATCTCCGGCGAAAAGAGCGTTCCCAGCGCCGCGCCCGTGGCCGTCGAGACCACGAGGACCGCGAGGGCGCCCCGGTGCCCGATCATCGTCTCAAGCGCCCAGCCGGCCACCGCCACGGCCGCGGAATTGCTGAGGATGTGGTTGGGGTCGGCGTGGAGCAGCCCGTAGCTGAGGATCCGCCACCCCTCGCCGCGCTCCAGGATCGCGGTGGTGTCGCGAGAGAGCTGGTCAAGCAGCCCGAGGGTGGTGCCCGTCTTGGTCAGCTCCATTCGGAAGACCTGGATGGTGAGGCCGAGCGTGATGGCCGTGACCCAGGGCACCGAGCGGCGCTTCCACAACGCGTGGAGCTGTGCCTCCGTGGAGGAGCGGAGCGCGGCCCAGGTGGGCCACTCTCGGGCCGCGATCCAGGCGCCGTCCACCTCCACGGGGGTCTCCGGAACGATCTCGCCCGTCCGAACCCCGGCTTCGAACTCTTCGACCGTCATGCGCCGGTCGGCGCCACCGCGTTGGACTCGTACGACCACCGTGCCTACCGTATGCGCAACCCTGTATCCGAAGGAACCTCCATGAACCGCGAATCGCTCGCGCGGAGCGTTACCGCGCTCCGCGTCTTCCCGCTCCCGGGCACCGTGCTCCTGCCCGGCGCCACCCTCCCCCTCCACGTTTTCGAATCCCGTTACCGGGCGTTGATCGCCGATGCCCTCGCAGGCGATGGCTTGGTGTGCGTCCCGCAGATCGTCGAGGGTCAGGAGGGCGATCACCTTGGCGCGCCGCTCCTGTACCCGTACGCGGCCGTCGGTCGCATCTCCTCGCATCAGCTCCTCCCCGACGGTCGCTACAACATCCTCCTCGAGCCGCTGGCCCGGGTTCGGCTGGTTGAAGAGCTCGAAACGACGACGCCCTACCGGGTGTTCGCCGCCGAACTGATGGAAGAGCACGACGACAACCCGGGCGCGCTCGCGGCCGTGGGCCGTCGTGTGCTGGGGCTCGTCTCGCCCATCCTGGCCGCCCAGGGCACGCGGGGTGGTGCGTTGATGCGCGGTTTGCAGACGATGTCCGCAGACAAGGTCGCGGCGGCCCTGGCGCCGCTGGTGGTTGAGGGCACCCTCCCGCGGCAGGAGTACCTCGCCGAAGGGGGGGCATTGCACCGCGCCGAGTTGGTCGAAGCCGCGCTTTTGACGCGCCTGGCAGAGTCGCGGGTGGTCGTGGCCGAGGCTTAGGCCTACTCCCGGCCTCGAACATGGTCGATCGCCCATTCGGCTGCGTCGGCCACGAGCCCCCCCTCGCGCCGCGCGACCTCAAGCGAGGGCAGCGCCGCGGCGTCGTGGAGATTACCAAGTGCGTACGCCGCATTTCTGCGGATTCGTTCCCCGGCCGCTCGACGGATGGGTGAGCCGACGAACCGCGCTGCGAGCGCGTCGTCGGGCATCACGACCAGCTCCGGAAGATTCAGCCAGGCGTTCGTGGGCAGCGTTTCCTCCGGGGGCAGGCGGCGTTGCGATTGGTGCGGGCACACGTCCTGGCAGACGTCACAGCCAAATACCCACCGGCCGAGCTTGGGGCGGAGCGCGCGCGGAACCGCGGATTCATGCTCGATCGTGAGGTACGAGATGCATTGGTTCGCGATCAAGCCCCCTGAGGGCAGGATGGCCTGGGTGGGGCAGGCGTCCACGCAGCGGCGACAGGCGCCGCAGTGATCCCCGAGCGGCGCGTCCGGCTCCATCTCGGCCACGACGAACAGCGTCGCGATGAAGAATGAGCAGGTGTCCCCCGGGAGGATCTGGAACGCGTTTCGCCCCGTGAAACCGAGACCGGCCCGGGCGGCCCAAGCGCGCTCGTACACGGGGCGACTGTCGACAGCCGCGTAGGAGTCTACGCCGGGAAAGGACCGATTGAGGGAGCGCTGGAGCCTCCGCACTCGCTTCGTTACGAAGTTATGGTAGTCGCGACCCCAGGCGTAGCTCGCCACGCGGCCGGTGAGCCCGCCCGGATCGGGGGGGAGCGCTCGGGTGTAGTCGAAGGCCATCGTGAGCACGGAGCGCGCGCCCGGCAGGAGGCGCGCCACCTCGGCGCGTGCGTCGCGGCTCGTCGCCAGCCAGTCCATCTCGCCGTGCCACCCGGCGGCGAGGAACGCGTCGTAATGGCTCATGTCCACGGGCGCGTGCACGCTTGCCACCCGCGCCCGGAGGAAGCCCAGCCGCGTGGCTTCGGCGATGAGGAAGGGCTTGAGCTGCACGCGCGACCCTATCTCGCCTTTTTTTGGCACGCTCGGAGCGGCCACGCGCGCTAATGGGCGGGCGAATCGCTCGGAGCGCCCATGTCCCACGAAACCGTCATCATCGTTGGCTCTGGTCCGGCCGGCCTCACCGCCGCGCTTTACACGGCCCGCGCCAACCTCAAGCCCCTCGTTTTCGATGGCCTGCGTCCGGGCGGCCAGCTCACGATCACCACGGAAGTAGAGAATTATCCTGGCTTTCCGGAAGGCGTGCAAGGCCCGGAGCTGATGGATCGCATGCGCGCCCAGGTGGAGCGCTTCGGTACGCGATTCGTGTTCGATGAGGTTGCGGAGTGCGATCTGAGCCAGCGTCCCTTCACGCTTCACACGGCCAACGGCGACACGTACACGTGCGACACGCTGATCATCGCCACCGGTGCCGATGCGAAGTACCTTGGCCTCGAAAACGAGCTTCGTCTGCAGAAGATCGGCGGCGGTGTCAGCGCCTGCGCCACGTGCGATGGGTTCTTCTACAAGGGCCTTGAGATCGCCGTCGTCGGCGGGGGGGACACGGCGGTTGAAGAAGCCACCTTCCTCACTCGCTTCGGCACGCGCGTCTACATCATCCACCGTCGCGACAGCCTTCGGGCCAGCAAGGCGATGCAGGCCAAGGCGGCCAGCAACCCGAAGATCGAGATGGTCTGGAACACGCAGGTCGTGGATGTGCTGGGCGAGAACAAGATCACGGGCCTGCGGCTGAAGAACACGCTCACCGGGGAGGAGTGGGAAAAGCCGATCGGCGGGATGTTCCTGGGGATCGGCCACCAGCCGAACACCGGCGCGTTCACGAAGTGGATCGACCACGACGAGCTTGGTTACCTCAAAACGGTCCCCGGGCGCACGGCCACCAACATCGAAGGCGTGTTCGCGTGTGGGGACGCTGCGGACCACTTCTACCGCCAGGCGGTCACCGCGGCCGGCACTGGCTGCGCGGCGGCGATGGAAGCAGAGCGCTGGTTGGAAGAGCAGGCCTCGGGCGCGGGAGGCCACTGAGATGCTCGCCTTGCTCCTGACCGCGGCATGGGCGAGCGAGCCGAAGATCCCCTTCGAGCGCTACGAACTGTCGAACGGCCTGCAGGTGATCCTGATGGAGGATCATCACCTGCCGCAGGTGGTGGTGGATACTTGGTACCGCGTGGGGAGCAAGGACGAAGTGCCGGGCCGTAGCGGCTTCGCGCACCTGTTCGAGCACCTCATGTTCATGGGCACCTTTCGGCTCCCTGGCAGCGGCTTCGACAAGCTGATGGAGGCCCAGGGCGGGTGGAACAACGCGTGGACCATGGAAGATGCGACGAACTACTACGACGTGGGCCCGCCCAACCTGCTGGAGACCTTCCTGTGGATGGAAGCCGATCGGATGCAGCAGCTCGGCGAGGCGATGACCAAGGAGAAGCTCGATCTTCAACGTGACGTGGTCCGCAACGAGCGCCGGCAGAGCAACGAGGACCGTCCGTACGGCATGGTGGAGATCGAGCTCACCACGGCGATGTTCCCGCCCGCGCACCCGTACGAGCACAGCGTGATCGGGAGCCATGCCGATCTCGAAGCGGCCTCCGTGGAGGACGTTCAGGGCTTCTTCTCGTCGTGGTACGTCCCCAACAACGCGTCGCTCGTCGTTGCGGGGGACTTCGACCCGGTGACGACACGCGCATGGGTTGAGCAGTACTTCGGCACGCTTGCCCGCCGGGATCTGCCCGCTCGCACCGCGCCGGCCCCAACCACGCGGCCGCAGAAGGCGAGCGTCACCATCACCGATCAGGTCGACTTTCCTCAGCTCAACCTGTTCTGGCACAGCCCGGCGAAGTTTGAAACGGGGGACGCGGAGATGCAGCTTGTCGCGGATCTTCTCGGCGCGGGGGAGAGCTCACGCCTGTACCGTCGCCTCGTGGATGGCGGGTTCGCCCAGGAGGTAGACGTGTTCCAGTACGGCCTCCAGTACGGCGGTGTGTTCGGCGTGAGCGTGATCCCGATGGCCGGCGTTTCGGTGGAGAAGATTGAGGGCATGGTTACCGAGGAGCTCCTCCTGCTCGCCAATGCGCCGCCCACGCCGCAAGAGATGGAGCGCCTGCGAAACCAGCACGCGATCGGTACCTTCGAGGAGCTCGAGCCGTTGCAGAACCGCGCGGAGTCGCTGAACCGGTACTGGGCGTACACGGGTACCCCGGACTGGCTGGGCAAGGATGTAGCCCGATTCGCGGCTGCGAAGCCGGAGGCGTTGTCCGCCGCGGTGGCGGCCTGGCTCAAGGCCGATCTGGCCAGCCGCATCGTGGTTACGCCGGAGCCGCCGGCGGCGGTGGAGGTGAAGCAGTGAGCCGTTCCTGGGCCCTCGGGCTGTTGTTGTGTGTGCCGGCCTTGGCCTTCGCGAGGTCGAAGCCCCCCCCATCCGCGCCCGAACCGGTGGTGGCGCCCGCGCCTCCGCCGGATCCGCTGGCCGGCCCTCCTGTCGTGCTTCCCGCCGTAGCCTTTGTGCCGCCGGCGCCAGAGGCGGCTGCGCTCACGAATCAGGTGCCGGTCTGGGTCATCCCATCCCCCACACTCCCGATCTTCACGATCGTGGTCACGGTGCCGGGAGGCTCTCAGCTCGATGCGGTGGGGAAGGAGGGCACGGCGGCGCTGGCGATGGAGGCGATGCGGCACGGGGCCGGTGCGCTCTCCGGGCCTGCGTTCGCCGCCGAAGTGGAGCGCCGCGGCTTGACGATCGACGGCGCCGCCGGCGCCGACGGCAGCTACCTCATGCTGAGCGGGCCGAGCGATCAGCTCGCGCCGGGTCTTGATCTCCTGGCCGATCTCGTCCTGCGCCCGCAGTTGAAGGGCGGCGAGGTGAAGAAGGCGCGAGAGCTGCTCATCGCAGGTCTGCAACAGAACCTCGCGGAGCCGGCGTACGTAGCGTCACGCACGGCGAACGCCCTCTATTGGGGCAAAGACCACCCCTACGGCCGCCCGACGGACGGCACCACGGTCGGCCTGAAGAAGGCGGCCCCGGGCGACGTGAAGCGGTGGCACAAGGCGGCCTGGCAGTCGGGCGGCGCCACGATCACGGCCGCCGGGGATGTGTCCGCCACCACGCTGATCCCGTTGTTGAATGCACGTTTTGGCGCTTGGGCGGCTGGCAAGGCGGTCCTGCCGTCCGTGCCCGCCGCGCCGGCGCACGTCGGGGAGCCGATCTACCTCGTGGATGCGCCGGATAGCGCTCAAACGGGGTTTTACGTCGCGTTCCCGGGGTTGAAGATCGGTGCCGAGGCCGAGGCCACCACCCACGTCGGCACCGTGGCGCTCGGCGGCACCTTCACCTCCCGGCTCAACGCGCTGCTCCGCGAAAAACGGGGCTACACCTATGGGGTTCGCGCCGCGATGGAGTCCATGGTGGGTGGCGGCACGCTTGTCGTCCGCACGCGGATTCGCACGGACGTCACCGCCCCGGCGCTGGTAGACTTGCTTGGAGAGCTCGATGGCATCCGCAAGGGCATCACCCCGGAGGAGCTGGTGAAGGCCCAGGGCGCGGCCCGGCAGGATGTCGTCGCGTCGCTTGAATCGCAAGGCGGAACCGCGGGGCTTTTCGCGGGCTATCTGAGCACCGGTCGGCCCGCATCGGCGTTGGCGGCGGAGATGGCGGCGGTGGCCGCCGTGGAGACGGCCGCAGTCGCACCGGCCATGGGCGCGTGGGATCAGGCGAAGGCGGTGTTCGTGCTCGTGGGGGATCGGAAGGTCATCGAGCCGGCGCTGCGGGAGCTCGGGTTCACGAACCTCACGGTCGTGGTGCCTCCGTAGGTCGCCACCGGTGGGCGAGCAGAACGCCGAGCCCGCCACAGAGCGCGCCCAGCAGCGGGCCCACCACGAAGCTCCCAACGAACAAATCCACCACGATTTGCCCGCCCAAGGCGAGGATCGGTCGTAGGTCGCCCGAAAAATCAATCGTCGGCAGCACGAACCCGCGGCCGAGTACGGCGGAGCCGACCGCCGCGTCGAGCGCGAGCAGCGGCGGCCCCATGACGGGGTTGGACACGCCGACTGCGAACAGCATGAGCGCCTGGTTGAGCTTGAGCGCCCGGGCTGCGAATACGCAGAGGACTACGTGCAGCCCCCACAGCGGGGTCGTACCGATGAAAACCCCCAGGAACAGCGCCCAGAAGATTCGGCGGGGCTCAAGGTGCGAGGCCAGCTCCTTGCGAAGCCACTCCCGGAATCGTCGCCAACGCTCCCGGAACCACACGTGCACGCTCCCGCTCCCCCTACTATGCTCCGCGCGCGCTGCGTCGAGGTGGGTGTGGAGTTGAGGCAAGCATTGAAGGAGCTGATCGTGCGGGTGCTGATGCTCGAGGGCGTGAGGCCTGAGGACATCGACACGGATGCGCCGCTGTTCGGGGGGGCGTTGGGGCTGGACTCCGTGGATGCGCTTGAGCTGGCGATCCACATCGAGGAACAGTTCAAGGTGCGCATGCCGGACGGGGAGGGTGCCAAGGAGGCCTGGCGCTCCGTGGAGAGCATCGCGCGCACGATCGAAGGATGACCGCAGGAGAGCTCGGCACGCTCGGCTGTTTGGCGGGCGGGGCTGCAGCGCTCGCCCTCGGCGCGCCCGTTTCGGTCGGCGGCGCGTTTCTGGCGGGGGGCGCCGCGTGGGTGGCGGTGGCTTCGGCGCGGCCTGAGCTTGGACTGTTTGGGCGGTCCACCATCAAGGTTCGCCAGGGCATCGCGCTTACCATCGACGATGGGCCAGACCCTACGACCACGCCCGCGCTGCTCGAGGCTTTGGCCGCCCATGGCGCGCACGCGACGTTCTTCTTCCTCGCCGACCGCGCGGGGCGCCACCCGGAGCTCGTGCGAGCCGCCGCCGCGGCCGGCCATGAGATCGGGCTGCACGGGCTCACCCACAGCGCGTGCCTCACGTGGATGGCGCCGGAGGAGGGTGGCGGCTGGCTCCGGGCCGGCGTAGCGGCGCTGCGGGAGGCCGGCGCCCCGCCGATCCGGTGGTTCCGGCCGCCGTTCGGCGTCGTGAGTCCGAGGCTCTTTGCTTCGGCAAAAGAGGCGAAGCTCGACGTGGCGTGGGTGAGCCTGCGGTCGGGAGACGGTGTGCGGGTGCGGTCCGATGTGCTGCAGGCGCGGCTGGCGCGTGCCCGCGAGGGGGAGGTGGTGCTGGTGCATGACGGGAGCGTCGTAACCGTCGAGGTGCTCCCATCGGCCCTTCGGAGCTGGTCGCCCACCCGCGTCGGCACGCTGTCGGAGCTTGAGGGATGAACGTGGTCATTACCCGCATGGACGCGTGGACGGCGGCGGGGCGTGGCGTAGAGCGGCTGCTTGACGCGGTATGCGTCGGGCGACCGCTGCAAAGGGAACTTGGGGGCTTTCCGGCGCCGATCGCGGCGTTGCCGGAGGAGGTGGACGTCACGACGCTGCTCCGCGAAGTGGTGGCCGGCGTCCTCCCGACGGCGGGCGCGGGGCGGGTGGGTCTGGTGGTGGGCACCACGTCGGGGGCGATCTCCGGCGGTTTTGAAGCGTGGATGCGCCGGGGCGCCAAACCAGCGGAGGAGCTTCGTTGGCGATCGGCGCCGGCGCTTGCCGTCGCGGGCGCGCTTGGCCTCGCGCCGGTCACGACGGTTTCCGTGGCCTGCGCGTCGTCCACGCTGGCGTTCGAGATCGGCGCTGCGTGGATCCGCGGGGGGCGCTGCGACCGGGTGATCGTCGCCGGCGTGGACAAACACTCGCTCTACATTCACGCCGGATTCGCCGGCCTCGGCGCGCTCGGTCCCACCGGAAGTCGCCCGTTCTCCGTCGATCGCGACGGCCTCCTCCTCGGAGAAGGCGCGGCCGCCTTCCTGCTCGAGCCCGCCGCGTGCGCGCTCTCGGCGCCCTTGGCGGCGCTGCTCGGGGCCGCGACCAGCCAGGATGCCTACCACCTCACGGCGCCGCGCCCGGACGGGGCCGGGCTGGCACGCGCCATTCAGCGCGCCCTCGCGATCGCGGCGCTGGACTCTTCGGAGATCGACGCCGTAAGCGCCCACGGCACCGGCACCGTGCTGAACGACGCCGCGGAGGCGCAGGCATTGATCACGGCGTTTGGCGGCGCGGTCCCGCTCCACGCCATCAAAGGCGTGGTCGGCCATTGCCTGGGCGCGGCCGGCGCCGTGGAGGCCGCCGTCGTGATCGCCGCTCTGAACGGCGCCCCGCTCCCCGCGCCGCCGGTCACCGCGCTCCTGGCCACGCGGCAACCGGGTGAGGTGCGACACGCGATCTCGGTGAGCGCCGCTTTTGGTGGGTTGAACGCGGCGGTCGTGTTTGGGCGGGTGGGCGCCGGCCACTCCCCGGCTGCGCCCGGTCGCGAAGCGGTCGGCGGAGTCCCACTCCCCGAAGCGTCAACGCCCAGGTCCACGGAGCTATCCAGGTTCCGGGCGCGGAAGCTGCCCCTGTCGACCGTGTGGCCGGGGGCGCCCGCTGCGCTCGGCCGGGCGGACCGGTACGTGCGGGCGGGTGTGCGTCTGTGTCGCGACGTTGCCCCGCACTTGCAGTTCGACGATCTGATCGTGCTCCGTTCGGCTCGCGACTGTCGCTCTGCCGATCTGCGGTATTTCTCCGGGGTCCTGGCGCGCGGATTCGCTGGCTCGTCCCGACTCCACTTTCCGTACACCGTCCCCGGTGCCCCGCTTGCCGAGGGATCCATCGCGGCCGGTCTGCGGCACGCGGCCTGGGTCCTCTGCGACGCGGACGATGCCGCCGTGGATCCTGCCGCGTTGCTGCGCGGCGCCGGTTATCGGCGGGTGGTGCTCCTGCGCGTGGACGCCGCATCGGACGACCCCGCGCGTTTTGCCATCGCGTCCGCCACGTTGTACGAATGACCTTTCCTCGTCCTGAAACGCTCATCCCCCACCGCTCGCCGAACCTGTACCTCACGTCGGTGGTGGCGCTGGTCCCCGGCAAGTCCATCGAGGCGCGCGCCGAAATCGGCGCGGAGCTGTTCGCCGGCCACTTTCCTGGGCGGCCGATCCTGCCGGGCGTCGTGATGATCGAGATGCTGGCCCAGGCCCTGGCGTGCCTGGGCACGTTGTCGGGTGAAGCGGGCCTCGGGATGCTCACCGGCGTTGAGCGGGCAAAATTCCGCGGTGTGGTGGATCTTCCCGCCACGCTGGAGGTGGAGGTTACCGTCACCGATCGTCGATTCGGCCTCACCCTGGCGAGGGGCACGGTACGGATTCCCGGGGGCAAGGCGGTGTGCACTGCGGAGCTTCAAGCCGTGCTGATTCCTGAGGGCGCCGCGTGAAACAAGCGGTGATCGTGGGGGCCGGCGCCGCGGGGCTCACGGCCGCGATCCTGCTCGGGGCCCGGGGTTGGCGAGTCACGGTGTTGGAGCAGCACTATCGTCCGGGCGGATGCCTGCACCGGTTCTTTCGGCGTGGCGTCGGCTATGACACCGGCTTCCACTACGTGGGCAGCGCAAAGCCCGGGCAGTCGTTCGGGCAGGTGGTGCGCCACCTCGGGATCGCGCCGCACCTGGCGTTTGAGTCCCTCGACCCCGAGGGTTTCGACACCCTCCGGTTCCCCGGGCTGGAGTTTCGGGTGCCCGCCGGGCTCGATCGCTGGGCCGGCCGACTGGCCGCGATGTTTCCGGGCGATGCCGCGGGTCTATCCAGATATACGGAGCTTCATCGTGCGTGTGTGGCCAGCTACGGCCTGTACTCCCTCGACGCCGATGTGCCGCCCGAAGCGGTCTTGCCGTGGGAAGAGCGTACGCTGGCGAACGTGCTCGCCTCGGAGCTCATCGATCCTCGCCTCCGCGCGCTGATCGCGGGGCACGGCGCTCCACTTTACGGCGTAGCGCCGCACGAGGCGCCGTTCGGGCTCCACGCGCTCGTTACGGATCACTTCCTGGGGGGAGCCTACACCATTCGAGGCGGCGGGGATCGCCTCGCCCAGGTGATGGTCGCGCGGGTGGAGGCGCTCGGTGGGCGGGTTCGGCTCCGGGCACCGGCCGCCCAGATCCGGGTGGAAGGAGGCGTTGCGACCGGCGTCGAGCTCGACGACGGCGAGGTGGTGGGGGGAGACCTGGTGATCGGGGCGATCCATCCTCGGGCGGTGCTCGCGCTGTTGCCGCCGGGCGCTGTCCGACCGGCGTACCGCGAGCGGGTGGAGCTGGCCCGCCCCGGTCGGGTTCACATGGGCGTGTACCTTGAGGTTGAAGGCGACCTCTCACCGCTGGCTGGCCGCAACCTGTATCGCTACCACACTTGGGACGTCGATGGCGTGGAGCGGCTCGACGACGCGGAGGTACCGTTCTGGTTCCTCACCGCGCCCGGGGCCCGAGGCGAGGGGAGGGGGGTGGTGCTCGGGCTGTTCCCCACCTCAGCGGCGCGATGGGCGGGCTGGGAGGGCGAGGAGCGCGGTCGTCGACCGGGGGGCGCGCCGCACCGCCCGCCGGAGTACGAGCGCGAGAAGGCCAGGATGTTGGATGGGTTTCTTCGCAGGCTCGCGGTCGACTACCCGGATTGGCGGGTGGTGCGTGCCGAGGCCAGCAGCCCGCTCACCATGCGGCACTACACCCGCGTGCCCTTCGGCGCGACGTACGGCCATCACCACGCGGTCGACCAGATGGGGCGCTACCGCCTGCCCATGGTCACGCGGGTGCGCCAGCTCGTGCAGATCGGCCAGGCCGTTGCCATGCCCGGCATCTGCGGCGCCATGATGAGCGCTTATGTGGGCGTGGCCGGGTTAGTAGGGATGCCCCAGATGATCGAGGAGCTTCGAGCCGCATGAAGCGCGTCGTCGTCACCGGAATGGGCGTGGTCACGCCACTGGGCTGCGACGCGGAAACGGTGTACCGCGCGCTGCTTGAGGGCGAGAGCGGCGTCGTCGCCATCCCTGCATTCGCGGAAGTGGCCGACCTCGGCGTGCGGATCGGTGGGCCCGTGCGCGGCTTCGAGGCGCAGCGGATTCCCCGAAAATATCGACGTTCGATGTCGAGGATGGTGCAGTACGCGGTGTCGGCCGCCACGGACGCGATCGCCGCCGCCGCCGTGCCCGTCGACCTGTTCTCGGCTGGGCGGGTTGCGATCTGTGCCGGTTCCACCACCGGTTCGCCCGACGCCATGGAGGAGTTCTTCAGAGAGTATCTTGGTACGGGGAGCATCCGTGGCGTGTCGGGCACCTCGTTCCTGCGCGTGATGTCCCACACCGTCCCGGCGCACCTCGCGCTCGTGTTCGGCAGCACCGGGCCGGTGCACACGGCAGCCTGCGCCTGCGCGATCTCGAACCAGGCCGTGGGGATGGGGCTCGACCTGCTTCGGCTCGGCCGGGCGGATGTCGCGCTGTGCGGCGGCGCAGATGAACTCTCGGTGCTTGGCGCGGCTACCTTCGATCTGGTGGCTGCGGCGGCGCGCGGTTGGCAAAACGATCCGAGCGCGCGCCCGGCGCCCTTCGATCGCTCGCGGGATGGCGTGGTGGTGGCGGAGGGCGCCGCGATGCTCGTGCTCGAAACCCTCGAGCACGCCCTGGCTCGGGGGGCTCCGATCCTGGCGGAGATCCTTGGCTATGGCGAGAGCTGCGACGCCACGCACATGTCCAGCCCCGAGCCCGCAGGGATGCGGCTCGCGATGGAGCGGGCCCTGGTTGATGCAGGGGTCGTTGCGAGCGACATCGACTACGTGAACGCTCACGCCACCGGCACGGTGATCGGCGACCTCGCCGAGGCGCAGGCGACCGGCGAGGTGTTCGGCGATGGAACGCCGGTATCCAGCTTCAAGGGTCACTTCGGTCACACGCTCGCCGCCTGTGGCGGCATCGAGTTGGCCATGAGCATCCTCGCGATGCGCCACGGCGTGCTCCCCCCGACCCGCAACCTACGCGATCCAGACGTCGTCGGCGTGCGCCTCTTCGCGGCGCCCCTGGTTACGCCAGTTCGGCGGCTTGTATCTAACAACTTTGCGTTCGGGGGCATCAACGCGAGCGTGGTTGCCGCGCGCTGGGAGGGGTAGCCGCCCGCGCAATCGGTTATCATCCCGATTCCAGACGAGGACGGTGTGGAGTCGGTAGACGCGATCATCGAGGAGCTCAACCGCATCCTGGTGAACCAGTTTGAGGTCGATCCCGGCCAGATCACGGCCGGCGCCCGCCTTCGTGACGATCTGGACCTCGACAGCCTCGATGCGGCCGATCTGCTCATCGCGATCGAAAAGCGATTCCGCGTTCGGCTCGACGATCAGGAGGTGCGCAAGCTCACGACCGTGGGCGAGATGCACGACTACGTGCGCACCGTGGTGGCCGAAGCAGCCGCAGGAAAACTAAACGTCGCGGCGGATAACGAGCAGCCGCCCGCCTCCTGAGCCGCTCAGAGCAACCAGCTCAACATCACGGCGGCCTGCACGGGCTCGCGATTCGCGGCCTGAGGGATCACCCGGGACTTCGGCCCGTCCAACACGCTGTCGGTCACGATCACGTTACGACGAACCGGCAGACAATGGAGGAAAGCCGTGGCGGACTTCATCGCCGCATCGCCGACCGTCCAGTCCCCGTACCGGGCGGCCAGCTCGGCGTGTTGTTCGCGATCGTTCGCCGCCCAGCCCTTCGCGTATACGGCCAGCGCGCCCTCGGTGGCGCTGGCCTGATCCCGGGTGAGCGTCAGCTTCGCGCCGGTGTCCGCCGCGAATCCATGCACGCGCTCCATCTCCTCTGCGTCGAGGTCGAAGCCCTCCGGGCAGGCCACGTGCAGGTCGGCGCCACCGAGGATCGCCGCGCGAACCACGGAGAGCGGCACGGCCTGGGGCAGTGGCTTGGGGTGCGGCGCCCAGGTGAGCGCGATCTTGCGCCCCTGGAAGTTCCCCCCGCCGAGGTCTGCCATGGTGAGCATGTCTGCGAGCCCCTGGCATGGGTGTGCCAGCGCCGACTCCAGGTTGATCAACGGCGCGCCTGCATACTTTGCGAACGCGCGGATCACGGTCTCGTCGCGGTTGTGGGCCCGGGGGAAGGCACGCACCGCGAGGATGTCGGCGTAGCTGGAGAGCACTGGCGCCGCTTCCTTCACGTGCTCGGCCGTGTTGCCGTTCATCACCACGCCATCGTCGAACTCCATCTTCCAGGTGCCTTCGCCGCCTTGCAGGTACACGAAGTGCGCGCCGCAGCGCCCCGTCGCTACCTCCATTGAGGTGTGGGTACGCAAGGAGGGATCGAAGAACAACCCCGCCACCGCGCGCCCGAGCAACGGGCGCATCCGCCCGATCTCCAGACGGTTCGCGCGGTAGATCCTCGCGACGTCCAGCAGCGCCTGCGTGCCCTCAACGCCGGGCTCGAGCCCATCCATCAGGCGGGTGCCTCGCCAGTGGCGGCGAACGCGGGCTACGGCTTCGTAGAGGCGGGTTTCGAGGGTGGGGGTCATGCTAGGCTCCGAAGCGCGGAGGCGAGCTCGTCGATCGCCTCGAAAGGTAGGTTCAGGGGGGGCATCAAGCGCATCACGCGCGGGTCGTCGCTGCCGCCCACAAGCAGCCCGCGCTCCCGAAGCGCGGCCACGCGGGGCTTCACCGCGTCGGGGAACACCAGCCCCAACAACGCGCCGTGCCCGCGCACTTCGCCGGGGTACGCCGCCCGCACGCGGCGCTCGATCTCGCGTGCCCGGGCAACCAGGCCTTCTGCGCGGATCACGTGCTGTGTGGCCAGGATCGCGGCCGAGGCGAGCGGGCCGGCTCCGAAAGTGGTGCCTTGGTCGCCAGATTTCACCGCCTGCGCGATGGCGTCATCCACCAGGGTAACGCCGACGGGGAACCCGCCGGCGGCGCTTTTGGCGCCGGTTACGATGTCGGCCCGCACATCCCAGAAGTCGGCCGCGAAGTTCGTGCCGAGCCGGCCCCACGCCGTTTGTACTTCATCGAGGATGAGGAGGGCGCCCACCCGATCGCATTCAGCCCGGAGCCCGTGGAGGAACTCCCGCGTGGCCGTGCGCATCCCGGCGAGCGACTGCACCGGCTCCAGCAGGATCGCGGCCACGTTCTCATCGAGACGGGGCACCTCGCCCCAGGGCACGAAACGCGTGTGCCCGTACTCGGGCAGGGCGTAACGACGGTACTTCTCGGAGTGGGTGACCGCGAGCGCGCCCAGCGTGCGCCCGTGGAAGCTCCCCTCGAACGCGACGATCTCGGTCTTGCCGGTGTGGTGGCGGGCCAGCTTCAGCGCCGCCTCGTTGGCCTCGGCTCCGGAGTTGCTGAGGAACACGCGAGTGAGGTTCTTCGGCGCGAATTCGACGATGGCCTTGCACGCGGCGGTGCGAACGGGGCAATGGACGACGTTGCTGTAGAACACCAGGCGATCGGCCTGCTCGGCGACGATCCGGCGCCACGTTGGGTGGCTGTGGCCGATGAGCGCCACGGCGTGGCCGCCATACAGGTCCCAGTACCACCGGCCGTCGCCGGTTTGAACGCGGCTTCCTTCGCCGCGAACCACGTGCAGCGGGAGTTTGTCGTAGGTCGCGAGCTGCCAGTCGGCTTCGTTGCCCGGCGCGCCGATCAGATCATCGAGGGTCACGGTCACGGCACGGCTCCGATGCGGTCAAGCCCGAGGTGCATGGGCCAGCCCATGCGCAGGTTGAGGTTGGCGACGGCCTGACTGCCAGCTCCGCGGCCCAGATTATCGATCGCACACTGCACAACGGTCACGCCGTCTCCCTCGATCACGCCGATGTCCGCTCGGGCGCTGCCGACGACGTGGGCCAGCTCGGGCGGCTTTCGCAGCACGCGAACCAGCGGGTTGCTCTGGTAGAAGGTCTCCCAGAGCCGCGCAGGCACGGCCGGAAGGGTAAAGGTGACGAGGATGCCGCGTCGAAACGGCCCGGACATCGGCACGAAGTCGAGCCGGATGTCCCCGATGGCGGCTTCGACCTCTGGCACGTGTTGGTGGCCGAGCACCTTGTACGAACGCAGGTTCTCGGCGCGCAGCGGGTGGTGGGTGGTGTCGCTCGGCGTCGCGCCGCTCCCCGTGGAGCCGGTGACACCCACCGCCGCTACCCGCCCCGACATCTTGCCCCGCAGCGGGAGGAGCGCGAGCGACAGCGCGGTGGCGAAGCAGCCGGGGTTCGCGATGCGAGGGGCGCCGAGGCAGCGGTCGAAGCCCAGCTCCGGAAGCCCATAAACCCAGGGTTCGCTCTCCCGCGCGAAGCCGTAGTGCTGGCTGTGCTGCGGCTCCGGCAAGCGATGGTCGCCGCTCAGATCGATGATGCACTCCGCCGCGAGCGAGGGGGCCAACTTCGCGGCCTCGCCGTGCGGTAAACAGAGGAAATACACGTCGGCTTCGGGGAGCTCTCCAGCGAGCCGCAGGTCGTGACCGTGGAACTGCGGCCAGAGGTCAGAGAGCGCCTTCCCCGCGTGCTTCTGCGCGGTCGCCCCGACGACCTCCACCGCAGGGTGACCGAGCAACCAGCGCAACGTTTCGGCCCCGGTGTAGCCGGACGCCCCCGCCACTGCGACGCGAACGCGCTCACGCACGGCGCGCCGCCTCCACGAGCTCGGCGACCTTCGCGGCCAGCGCGTCGCCCTGGGTGCGTGCGTTGATCGCCGGCAGTCCGAGGTGTTGCTCCACGAAGATGCGGCCCACCGCGTTGTCGGTCTGTGGGCCGGAAACCACCGAGATCTTCAGGCCGAGCGTTTCCTCGAAGTACCGCGCCGCGCCCCACGCGCCGACCGGGTCGTTCGCGCACATGATGTGCACGGCCGTGTGGCCCATGAGGTCCTTTGCACCGAGGATCTCCTGGACGCCATACTCGCCCATCACGCCGTCACCCAGCTCCAACACGATGACGTCGGGCTGCTGCCCGTGCACGATGGCGTTGAGCGCGGTTACGATGCCCCGCGCCACAGGAAGCGAGGTTTCCGGCCGGGTGGATACGATCCCGGCGTCGTTGAAGGAGAGTGCGCGTACGGCGCCGACGTCCTCCATCTTCAGCGTGTCGCGGCGGAGCGAAACGCCGGTGAGCTTCGCCGCACCGACGCGGAATCCACGGCGGGTGAGGCCGCGAATCACCTCGCACGCCGCGTACGTCTTCCCCGCGTTCATGCAGGTACCGCTCACGGCGACCAACGGCACGCTGCTCTCCACCCGCTCCGCGGTCGGCAGCGCGTTGGCCTTGATGTTCGCAGGCACGCCGCGCCGCTCGCCCAGGTGCGGGAAGGTGAGCACCTGCCCGAGCACCTCAACCCGACAGGCTGGCCCAACATCCGGGTTGAAGCTCGTACACAGGCCGATAACCCCGCCGAGGTTCAACAGGTGGATGATGTCGCCTACCTTCACCGCGGCGGGCACCACCCCCGTGTAGCCGTGCAGCGCCCGCCGTTCGCCCAGCACGCCGGCCACGATGTCCCCTTCGTTCACGGTGGCCATCCGGCCGTGGATGTCCTCCACTTCGTTGTAGACCGCCTTGCGGTCGAGCGCGCGCACCGCGAGTACGCTGCCTTCCTCCGCGATGATCGTGGCGCTCAGCGTGACCTCGCGCGACAGCTTGCAGTTGCGGGTCGCGGACGCGATCTTGTTGAGCAGCACCTTCACGGGGGCCCCGGGGAGGCCCGGCGTCTATGCGATTGCGCCCGGGGTGCAACACGTCGACGCAAACGGGCTAGTCGCGACTCAGGTTGCCTTTGGCGTCGAGGGTCAGCGAGAACGCGCTGAGCGAGGAAACGAAGCGGGCTGCATCCAGGGTGGACCAGCCGATCTCTGCCGCCGCATCGGTGTCCCAACCCGACGTCGAGGCCACGATCGCGGTTCCCTCCCAGGTTTGCCCCTCCACGGCGGCGTCTTCCGGCGTGATCGTGAGGGAGGAGCCCAACATCCGCTGGGCGTCCTCATCCTCGGGGTCGGGCGTACACGTCACCGTCCAGTCGAACCGGTCGAGCCCGCGGGTCCCCACGAACGGGCAGCTCAGCGCGAACGAGTAGGGTCGGCCCTCGTAAACGGCGGTGGCCGTCACCGCGATGCTTCCAGACCAGGCACCGTCCGCGTCGATTACCCCATCGCAGTCGTCGTCTAGCCCGTTCCAGATCTCGGTTGCGCCGGGATGAACGTCGGCGTTCAGGTCGAGGCAGTCCACCGTGTAGTCGTAGCCATCGGCGTCAAGATCCCGTGGCGCTTCGCCTGAATCTCCGGAGTCCACCGCGATGGCGGTGTCGCCCGTGTCCCCCGCGTCGCCCGTGTCGCCGCCGCCGATCACGGTGGTGGTGGAGCAGCCGAGGGTGAGCAGGGTCCACATCATGGGAAGCGTAGCCTACGCCGCGAGCGGGTTCGCGATCGGCGCGAGTCGTCCCTTCATGAAGTGGATCGCTTCCGCGTCGGTGCGGGCCGGCGCGCCCGGGAGCCGCACGAACGCTTTCGCCAGCCAGTTCCAGCGCCCGAGCATGAGGTACAGCCACACCTGAAAGAAGTCGATCCCTTCGAACACGATCGCGTCCTGCCGACCATATTCCGCCTTGTTGTCCTCGAACTCCACCGGATACTCCGTGTAGTGTGTCGCCGGACGCAGGTGGTGCAGGATGTGGTAACCGTCGTTGAAACAACGCCGGTTGTAGCGGGTGTGGATGCAGGTGATCGAGTTGTGGTAGGGGTTCTGCGGGTCGGCCGCGGCCACGAACGCGTGCTGGCCCCAATTCCCGGCCATCATCAGCGCGCGGATGGTCACGACGGGGATCACGAACACCACCAGCGTGGCCTGCCAGTTCACCGCGGCGAGGACCGCGCACATGAGCCAGAAGCCGATCTCGCCGGTAAGCATCCGATTGAAGAAGCGTTTGTTGCCGTGTCGACGGTGGTACAACGCGAGCTGTGCGAGCCCCGTGAACAGGAAGCTCACGAAGTAGTGGAGCCACGCCGCGACGCTGTCGCGCTGGTAGCGCAGCGTCGACGAGAGATCGGTGTGGAGGTTGTTCTCCGGGTGGTGCATCAGCATGTGGTGCGCGTAGTACGTCTCCGGCGTTTGTCCGAAGAACGGGCCGACAACCCAAGGAATCACGTAGTTCAGGCGCTTGTTCTTGAACAACATCCGGTGGCTGGTGCAGTGCAACATCAGGATGAACCGGTCGACGAAGCCGAAGCCCCAGCCGGCCCAGTACAGTGGCGCCGCCATCCACACCTCCTCGCCGCCGAAGAACAGCGCCACGGCCAGCACCTGCCAGGCGAGGCACTGGAGGATCAGGTACACGAACGGGAGATCGCGTTCTTCACGGATGAAGCCGGCGAGCCAACGATCGAGAGCGGAGAGGGCGACGGCGGGTGGGCGGATGTCGATGTTCACGGCGCCACGTCGTACCACCTTTCATCGACAAGTGTCAGCGAGCGCGCGGATTTGGCGTGCCCTTCACGAACCTTCGGGTGGGCGAACCCGCGCGGCCAGCACCCCCTGCAGCCCGTACACGTTGCTGAAGCCTCGGGCATCCTGGTTGGACCAGAGGCGGTTGGCTTCGCCGTAGGTACCGGCGCGAGCATCCATGAGCGACCACGCAGAGCGAACGCCATGGACCTCCACGCGGCCCTGTTCGAGGTGCACGCGCACGTCCCCTGTGACGTTTCGCTGTGTGGAATCGAGGAACGCCTCCAGATCGCGCATCACCGGATCGAAGTAGAGCCCCTCGTGCAGGAGCGCGCCGTAGGTCGCGCCGAGGCCCTCCTTCTGGGTGAGCTGCAGTCGCGTGAGCACGAGCTTCTCCAGCTCCCGATGCGCGTCGATGAGAATCGCGGCCGCGGGCGCCTCGAACGCGATCCGCCCCTTGATCCCCAGAATCGTGTCGCCGAGGTGCATGCCTCGCCCCACGCCGTGCCGCGCGCCCAGGGCGTTGAGCGCCTCTACGGTATCGAGGCCGCCTTGGAGGTTGCCCTGCGTGAACGTGAGTACGACATCTTCCCCGCCTTCGGGCGCCCGCGCGGGCGTGCAGGTCGTCGGCCACACGGATTCCGGGAGATAGGACCACGCCTCATGGGTCTCCTTCCCGCCGATGGTCACACCCCAAAGTCCCTGGTTGATCGAGTAGTCCTTCCGCGCGGCGGAGATGGGGAACCCGGCCTCCGCGAGGTAGGCGGCGCTGGTTTCGCGCTGGATGCCCTCGTCGCGGATCGGTGTGAGCAGCCGCGCGCCCGGTAGGAGCGTGCGAATCGCCACGTCGAACCGAATCTGATCGTTGCCCGCGCCGGTGCTGCCGTGGCAAACCGCGTCCGCGCCGCTCTCCTTCGCCTGCTCCGCGACGACCTGGGCCTGAACCACCCGTTCGGCGCCCACGCACAACGGGTACACGCCACCCCTCCGCACGTTCGCCTTGATCAACCAGGCGATATGCTGGCTGAACACCCGCTGCCGCGCGTCGACGCATCGGTACTCCGACGCGCCCATCGCGCGGGCGCGAGTCGCGATCGCTTCGCGCTCGGCGTCGTCAAGCCCGCCCGTGTCAACCGTAACGGCGAGCACCTCGTGCCCCTCGTTCACCAGGCGGCAAAGCAGGTAGGAGGTGTCGAGGCCTCCGGAGTAGGCGAGCAGGACGCGCATGAAGGGCCTCTGAGGTGGGCGCGCGTTTATGCCGCGTCAGCACAACAGGCGACCCTCGAGCACAAGCAGCGCCCGCTTGCGCTGCAGGCCGCCGGCATACCCCACCAGCGAGCCGTCGTTTCCGATCACCCGGTGGCAAGGAATCAGGATGGCGATGGGGTTCTTCCCGTTCGCCTGCCCGACCGCGCGCGCATTGCTGCCGACGCGGTTCGCCAGTTGGGTGTAGGACCAGGTGTGTCCGTGGGGGATCTCGCGGAGCGCCGCCCACACTCCTTGCTGAAAGGGGGTGCAGGAAGGGGCGAGGGGGATGTCGAATTGTATCGGTTCGCGGATGAAATAGCGCGCCAACAACGCACCGAGCCGCTCGAATGCGGCGGCGTTTGAAGCGGAGCCCGGAGGCGGGGCGGCCTCGAACCCGAGCCGCACGAGATTGCCTGTGGTGTCGGCTTCGGCGAGGAGAGGCCCGAGCGGGGAGGGGAGGGTGTGGTGAAAGGCCGACATCCACGGGGACTAAGTCGGGAGCGGCCGGGCGGCTTCGTCCCCCGAGTCTACTTCACCCAGGCCACCGAACCGTGTTCGCCCCACATCGCCCAATAGGTTCGTACCTCCACGGCGCGGCCGCGGAGCGTCGTGTCGTCACCGGGCAAGTAGTCCGACGGGTAGAGCACGCCGCTCGCGAGGTCGCCCAGCCGTACGATCCCGTTCCCTTCGGGGTCCACGACCTGCTCGGCGCCGTCAATGTTGATCACTAGCTTCCCTTCGGCGCGCCGCGCGGCTCGAAGGGTGCCGCGCTGCACATGCGTCGTCGCCATCTCCACGCTGGGCTCGGTTGTGCGGGCGTGGGCCTTGGCGCTGGAGAGGTCCAGCGCCGGCGCGCCCACGCGCACGTTGGCAATCGCGCCCGTTCCCGGTTGGAAATTCGTGAACAGGCGGCGGAGTACCAGCGAAGCGGAGCGGTCGGTGACGAGCTCGCCACCTTCCACGTGGAAGCGGCGACCGCTGAGGTACCAGCCGCTGGAGCTGTGCCCGGGCTCGTCCGCCAGCTCCCACTCCGTCGCGAGCACATCGCAGCGGGAGCCGGCCTGGAGGAGCGACCCGATCCCGAAGTTGTCTGCGCGGAACTGGGCGCCGGGCGCGCCGTTGTCGTCCACCACCAGCGCGGCGCCGTGGGACATGCCCAGGTCGCCGAGGTGGGTACGCCAGGAAACGACGGTTTCGAGCGCCGCATCGGCGTCGAGCTGCGCGCGCAGCCCGACGAGCGATCGTGCGCTGCCCTCCGGCTCTGGCGCGAGCTCCCCGAGATACCACCAGGGCGCCGCAGCGGAGACGGGCAACCGTTGGGGCGCGGCGCCGCTCCTCGAAACGAGCAGCGAGGGGCTGCTCGCATCCGCGCACGCGCACGCAGAGCCCCCGCGCCCCGTGTCGATGCAGCGCGCTTCACTGCAGCCGCTCAACGACGTGGCGCGAGCCGGGATGGCCTGGACGTTACATGCCGAGAGGCTCGGCGCGCGGGTGAGGCGGGGAACCTCGGGAAGCGTCGTGTCGGCCGTGTGCAACCGCAGCTTATCGCCCGCGAGCACGAAGTTCGGATCGCGGATCCCGTTGGTTCGGGCGATCGCTTCGTAGCCGCCGGCTACGTTGTAGGCGGTGGCGACGCCCCACAGCGTGTCCCCGAAGCCGAGCGTATAGAGCCGATCGGAGGCGCTGGATTCGCGGTACTGGGTGGGGGGGACGCAGGCGGCGAGGAGGAGGAGGGTGAGCATGGCGGCGCCGAAACGGCAGATCGGAGACATCGCTTACACGACCGTGGCGCTTTCTCACGGTTCGTCTGACTTTGTCGTGTTCGTCCCCGCATGTCTCAGCGCGCGGGCGGAATCCAGAAGATCACGCCACTTCGCAGGTCCCACGCGAACATCCATGCGGGCAGGCTGCGCGCGAGGCCCGGCCAAGCCCAGGCCCCACCATCGATGAAGAAGCCGGCGATGGGCCATGGGCGCGCATCGAGCCCCAGCACGGCTCGGGTGCCCACGGTCGGCGAGAGGGTATCCCCGTAAAGTGCGCCGCCGGCGAGCCAGATCGACGGACCGGCCTTGATCCGAAGCGCCCAGGAGCCCGTGCCGATCGGGACGCTCGCGCTCGCCAGCACGTCGAGCACTGGGCCCTCCACGAGCGGCGTGCCATCGCTGGTATCGTAGGCGGAGAACTCGCCTGCGAGGCCGAACAGGTCGCTCAGCGGGTAGTCGACGCCGAGGGTGTAGCCAAAGCCCGGCGCGAGCGCGGCGCCGGTGTAGCGGCCGGCGAGCTGCGCCCCGAAGAACATCGAAGGGTGGCTGCGATCCTGCCGGTCGATGAAACGATGCCACAGCTTGTTCGCGGCTTTTCGCACCTCGGGCCGCTCCGCCGCGGTGGGTCCTTCGGCGAGTCCGCTGAGGATCGCGAGCGCCTTCGCGCGCTGACGCACGCGGATCAGAGCGTACGCCTCCAGAAGCGCCGCGGGGTCGTGGCGGCCCGCGAGAGTCTGCGCCTCCCTCGCGAGCCGCAACGCCTCCAGGCTGTCGCCACGGCGCCAGGCCTCGAGCGCGCGGAGGTATGCGGCATCGCCTTCGGGCGCGGACGCAGGCGCGACTTCGGTGACCGCGGCCTCCGGCGGGGAAGTCGCCGGTGTCGTCTCTGGCGGCGCCGTTCCGGGAAGCGGGTCCGCGACGACTCGCGTGACTGGCTCGTCCGCGTGGGCGAATCCCAACCAGAGGAGCAGCGCACCGGTGATCATTTTCGCACGATACCCCGTGCGAGTCCGCACGGCCCGTGTCACACTGTTCTTGGGCCCGGAAGGAGCAGAGATGCGCCAGACTGCATTATTTTTCCCGTTCGTCCTCCTCGCCGCCTGCTCGTCGGGCCTCACGGAGGCCACCTTCCCGACCGGCTCGCAAACGGTCATCACCAGCTCAAACCTCGGCTCTTTGTACGTCGTCGACGAAGACGGCGGCTCGGTGTCGCGGGTCAGCGTGGAGAGCGGCGAGTCCGTTTCCTACCCCGTCGGTGTCCAGCCCGAGCGGGTGGCGCGGGCGAAGGACAAGGTGTTCGTGACGATCCGCGGCGAGCGTTCCCTCGCGATCTTCACCGAGTCGGGCACCGGCCTCACGCTGGACCAGAAGTTCGAAGTCGGCGCGGAGCCCGTGGGCGTGGTTGCCCGTGAAGACGGGAAGCGGATCTTCGTGGCGCTGTCGCAGGACAATGCGGTCGTGGAGATCGATGGTTCCACGCTCGCCGAGGTGCGGCGCTGGTCGGTCGAGGGTCACCCCTCGTGGCTTGCGCTTCACCCCTCGAACAAGGCGCTCTTCGTGGCGAGCGCCATGGGCGGCGGCCTCACCCGGGTGGATCTGGAGTCGGGCACGGCTGAAGCCGTCGCGCTGCCGGAGCCCGTAGGCGCGGGCGCTTCTGGGCAGGACACGTTTTCGCGGCGCCTCACGGGCGATCTCTGGATCTCGGCGGATGGCTCGCGCCTCGCGGTGCCCGGCCTCTACGTCGACAACCTCACCCCGGCGGACGACCCGGCGGGCTCCGGCGTGGAAGTGTCGGGCGGCGGGTACGCATCTTCGGGCTCGAGCACGATCGTCACCAGCCGCTTCAACCCCGGCGTTACCGTCGCCGAGCTCGATACCACGGGCGTCGTCACCGGAACGGCACGAACGGTGTTTCTGGCCGGCGATTCGCCGATCAAGCACGGTGGGGAGATCGTGCGCAGCTACCCCACCAGCGTGTCGATGCCCCCGCGGGGCGACGTGATGGTGGTCACCATGGAAGCGTCGTCTACCGCGATTGTGGTTTCGATGGAAACCCTGGCCACAACGGCCGACGATTCTTCTACGGACACCGGAGGCTCCAGCGGCCCCCTGAGCCAGGGCTTCAGCACCGCCGCCACGGTGTTCACCTCGATGAACGCGGGCCCTCACGGGGCTGCGTTCCTCGACGACGACACCGCGATGGTGGACAACTTCCTCGATCACTCGCTCCGCTCGCTCGATGTGGGCGAAGGCCGCCGTCGCGTGAACGTGCTGCTCGCGGGCACGAGCTCCGAGCTCTCCATGAAGATGGAAGGCGGCAACGTGTTCGAGGGCGTAACGCCGGAGCTCGACGCGGATGTAGAAGCGGGCCGGAAGCTGTTCTTCTCCGCCGTCAGCTCGAAGATGGCCTCCGACGGCGCGGGCGTTTCTTGCTCCACGTGCCACTTTGAGGGCCGCAACGACGGCCTCACGTGGACCTTCACCGATTCCGTGCGGCAAACGCCGTCGCTCGCGGCGTCGGTCGCGGAAACCGCGCCCTACACGTGGACGGCAGGGGTCGACACCATCGCAGCGGAGGCGATCGTCACCAGCCAGGGGCGCATGGGCGGCTCCGACCTCACGGCGCAGGATGCGTTGGACATCCAGGCCTTCATCCAGAACATCCCGGAGGTCGACGTGGCGCTGCGCGGCTCCACGGACGCCTCGGTGGTGCGTGGGCAGGCGCTGTTCGAGAGCGCAGACGTCGGCTGCGCCGACTGCCACCCGGCACCGCTCTACACCGACAACGACAACCACGACATCTACGGGTTGTCGGGCGTGAATACGCCTTCGCTCGTCGGCATCGCGTCGAGCGCGCCGTACCTGCACAACGGCTCCGCTGGCACGCTGCGGGATGTGCTGGAGAGCGCGCTCACGGGTGCGATGGGAAGCACGGGCGGGCTCAGTGAAGCCGAGAAAGACGACCTCGAAGCGTTCCTCCTCAGCCTTTAGGCGGGCGGTTCGGGGGCGGGCTCGCGCGTAACGCGCAGCGCGTCGTGGTAAACGACGAGCTGCACGGACATCAGCAACACCTCGACCAACGCCGTTTTCGGTGCGACCAGCACGGTAACCACGGCCGTGAGCAGATCGGGTTTTGGGGCGAGCGCCCGCATGAGCCCGATCAGCGCCTGGTCGGGCCGGGAGGGGTCGAGCCCGCTGGCCAGACTGCCAAGCACGCCCAGCAGGTCCTCGCTGCTGGGTTCGCCGCCGACGAGCAGACCGCCGCCAGCGCAGGACAGCCCGCAGGAGATCAACCAAACGCCGGCGAGCGTGGCCGTGGACGCGGTAACGATCGGCCACGCCAGTCGGCTGAGGTCGCCTCCGCCGGCCTTGGTGAGCCCCATGCGGACGGACCTGCCGAACGCTCCCAGTCCGGAGCCCGCTTCGTACGCATCGACCACGGCGAAGCCGAACGGCAGGAGCAACAGGCACCCGCCCATCCACCAGCCTCCCGTGGCCGAACCCACGATCAGCGTGGACACCAGCCAGCTCAACTGCAGGCGCCAGCTCAGCGTGCGCCGCAGGCCTGCGCGGAGATCCACCGGGCGCCCGGCGGCGACGTCTGCGAGAACAATGAACGCCCACAACAGCCCGATGAGCTGGAGCACGAGCTGCCCGAGGAGCACGCACAACAACAAGAGCGCGCCGCCGCCGAGGGCGAGGTCGATGCCGCCCGGTCCCGTGAGCAGGATCACCAGTTCCTGGGCGTGGTATTCAAGATAGGCCTCGGGCACGGCACCAAGGCACGCGAGGATCACCACCGGGAACAGCCAGCTGGTGGCGGAGCGGGCGAGCAGCGAGAACGCGGAGGAAAAGGCCGCGCCGGTGCCGGAGGAAGGTCCATCCATCCGCGCGACGTATTGCGCGCGCGATACGGGTGCGCGTGGTCGTGACGTGGCGTGGCACTCAGGAGTACGGCGCGACGCTCGCAGACCAGCGCGCGTTCCGCGATGGCGTGATCGCGGGCCAACGCGCCGAGGGGCTCTGGCTGTTGGAGCACCCGCCGGTGATCACCACGGGTCGGCGTGGCGGGGTTGGCGACGAGGCCCGAATCCGCGCGGCCGGGTACGATCTGGTCGCGACCGAGCGGGGCGGCCTGGCGACGTGCCACGAGCCCGGGCAGCTCGTCGGCTATTTGTTCCTGGATGTCTCGAAGATCGGGGTTCGCCGAGCGGTGACGGCAATCGAGGGGGGCGTCATCGCCTGGCTGCGCGCGATGGACCTCGATGCGAACGTTCGCGAGGGGCTCCCGGGCGTGTGGGTGGGGCGCGAGAAGGTGTGCGCGCTGGGCCTGCACGTGAAGCGCGGCGTGACCATGCATGGGTTCGCGCTGAACCTCGTGAACGATCTTCGCGGCTTCGACTTGATCGTGCCCTGCGGCATTGTGGATGGCACCGTGACGAGCGTGCAGCGGCTGCGCGGGCGCTCGCCGAGCCCCGAGGAAGCCGCGCCGGCCGTGGGCGCGGCGGTCATTGCGGCGTTGGCCTCGTTGAGGCGCGCCATCGCCCTTGACACCGCCTTGGTGCGGGAGTAAAGGCGGGCGCTCGCTGGCACGTAGCTCAGCGGCAGAGCATCGCCCTGACACGGCGAGGGTCGTGGGTTCAAATCCCTCCGTGCCAACCACCTTTAGATCGTTTCCTTCCTTCGCGGAGATTTTTTGCGCGGACCCATGCGGCGTGATGCCCTCCAATCCCCCCCCGAACGCAACGAGCCTCGTGTAAACGAGCGCATCCGTGTCCCCAGGGTCCTCGTGATCGACGACGCCGGCGAAAAGCTTGGCGAGATGGACACGATGGACGCGATGGCCATGGCGCGTGAGCGCGGGATGGACTTGGTGGAGGTCGCCCCGACCGCCCGCCCGCCCGTCTGCCGGATCGCAGACTTCGGAAAACTTAAGTACGAGCGCAAGAAGCGCGAAGCCGAGGCCCGCAAGAATCAGGTCATCGTCGAGATCAAGGAGATCAAGCTCCGTCCAAAAACGGACGATCACGACTTCGATGTGAAGCTCCGCGCGGTCGAGCGTTTCCTCGCAGAAGGCGACAAGGTGAAGGTGACCGTCCGCTTCCGCGGCCGGGAGATCGCCCACCGGGACATCGGTGAAGATCAGTGCCGCCGCTTGGCAGACCGCCTGGGCGCCACCGCGATCGTTGAACAATCCCCGCGTATGGATGGCAAGCAGATGTTCATGCTGCTCGCCCCCGGCAAGAAAAAGTAGGAGCTCAGATGCCCAAGATGAAGACCAACCGGGCCGCTGCCAAGCGGTTCAGCAAGACCGGAACCGGCAAGATCAAGTACAAGAAGCGCGGCCTGCGCCATTGCCTTGAGCACAAGTCGAAGGACACCAAGCGCAACCTTGGCAAGGCCGGGTACATCGACGACACGAACCACAAGATGGTCGCGGCGCTGATCCCCTACAAGTAGCTTTTCTTATCTGCACCCGGCACGTTTGCGGGTGCTGTTCTCTTGGCACCCGGCACGTTTGCGGGTGCTGCACGACCCCGCCGCCACCGCATACTGCTGGGAAGCGGCGTTCACCAAAGTGGAGTCACCATGGCACGCATCAAGCGGGCAGTCATCTCTCGTGTACGCAAGAACCGTCTCTACAAGCGCGTAAAGGGCTTCTTCCTTGGTCGCCAGCGGCTGCGTCAGGCCATGGAGCACGTGGACCGCGCGAAGCGGTTCGCCTTTGCCGGCCGCAAGCAGAAGAAGCGCCATTTCCGGGGCCTCTGGATCAGCCGCATCAACGCCGCGCTGGCGCCGAAGGGCATCTCCTACAGCCGCTTCATCCACTCGCTGCACAAGGCGAACATCGGCTTGGATCGGAAGATCCTCGCGGATCTGGCGCTGAACGATCCGGCGGGCTTCGACGCCGTCGTTGCGCTCACGCAGGCGGCGGGCTGAGCATGCGCTGGCTCGTGTTCGTCCTCGTCGGCTGCGACGATACGACGACGACGAGCTGGGAGCAGTACAACGCGGAGGGCGACTCGGTAACGGTCGCTGTCGGCGCGGCGGAGCTTTCGGCGGCGGTCTCGACCACGCTGCACAGCTCCACTGGCGAAGTGGAGATCGGCACCGCCTCGGTTGATCCGGGAGGCGGGCCGATCGGCACGACGCACACCGTGCTCGTGTCGGTGACCGACACCTACGCGGCGGACGTGGACCGGGTTTCGGTCCGCACCACCTCCGAGGGGCGCGGTGAGGACGAGTACGACCTCGATGCCGACTCCACTGGCACCGGCATCTTCAAGAAGGAGCTGGTCACCCACGGAAGCGAGACCGAAACCAGGGAAGACACCTTGACGTTCCGGCTCTGGACGGCGGTGGAGAGCGACAGTGCCGACTGAGATCCGAGGTCCGCGCCCCACTCTGGTCACGCTCACCAAGGCGCGGCTCGTCGATGGGCTGCGCGAGACCACGGGCCTCCCCCAGCAGGACGCGACGAGCCTGATCGAAGGCCTGTTGGAGTCCATGAAGGAGGCGCTCGAAGCTGGGGAGATGGTGAAAATCAGCGGCTTCGGCAACTTCGTCGTGCGCACGAAGCACGCGCGCCGTGGCCGGAACCCCCACTCCGGCGAGGCGATGACCCTACCTGGCCGCCGCGTGCTCACCTTCAAGCCCTCGCGCCTCCTGCGCGACTCGCTGCAGAAGCCCGAGCCTTCGTGACCGAGCTCCCCGACAAGCTCTTCTTCCGGATCGGAGAGGTGGCGGAGCTGGTGGGCGTGGAGCCACACGTGCTCCGCTACTGGGAAACGGAGTTCAAGCTCCGCCCCCAGCGTTCTTCGGCGGGGCAACGGCTGTATCGGCGGCAGGAGGTGGCGAAGCTGCTCCGCGTACGCCAGTTGCTGCACGAGGAAGGCTACACCATCGCTGGCGCGCGAAAGGCGATCGCCGAGGCCGCGGGCGAGCTTCCGCCGAAGCCGCAGATCGGCGTTGAGATGGATGCGCTGCGGGATGCCCTGAAGCGAGTTCGCAAGCTGCGCGCCGAAATTGTGGCCCTCGCTGGCGACATGCGCGGGTGAGTCGGCCTCGGAGGCGGCCCAGGCGCTTGACCGGAGCCCCCCAGGTGGATAGCTGGCGACCGTTCGGGGTATAGCTCAGTCTGGTAGAGCGCTTGAATGGGGTTCAAGAGGTCGCACGTTCGAATCGTGTTACCCCGACCACTCTGAACCCAACTTGAACGCCCGCTTCGGAGAGATCCGGGGCGGGCGTTCTTGCGTCGGGCGCCGCACTACCGCCTGCCCCCCTCATCCACTGCATCCTCGATCCCCGCCTCTGCGAACGTCCGCATCTCCGAGAGGGTTCGGCAGCCGGCTTCGACGAGGCCCATCGCCAGCGCCGCCCCGCTTCCTTCCCCGAGTCGCATCGCGAGATCCAGGAGCGGCGCGAGCCCCAGCGCGTCGAGCACCCGCGCGTGCCCCGCCTCCGCGGAGCGATGGCCGGCGATCAGCGCGCCCAGCACGGAAGGAGTGCGTTGCACCGCGCACAGCGCCGCCGCGCCCGTGATGAACCCATCGAGCACGATCGGGATGCCACGGGCGGCCGCCTCCTCCATCACCCCCACCAACGCCGCGATCTCGTAGCCGCCGAGTGAGGTCAGCGGGTCGCCGCCGCGCGCCACCCCTCGTCGAACCGCCTCGATCTTCCGGCCCCAGGTCGTGTCCCCAACTCCGGTGCCGCGCCCAACGATGACCTCGGGCGGCTCGCCGAGCAGCGCGCAGACGATCGCCGCCGCGGAGGTGCTGTTTCCGATGCCCATCTCGCCGACGGCGAGCAGGTCGCAGTCGGGAACGAGCGCGCGGCCTGATGCGATCGCCGCCTCGCATTCCTCTTCGGTCATCGCCGCTTCCACCGCCAGGTTTCGGGTGGATCGCCGAACCTTGGCGTGCACGATGCCCGTCGCCTCGCCGAAGTCGTGGTCCACGCCGAGGTCGGCGATCACCAGATCGATCCCGTTCTGACGGGCGAACGCGTTTACCGCGGCGGCCCCGGCCACGAATTGCACCACCATGCGCGTCGTAACCTCGGGCCGGTAGGCGCTCACACCCTCTGCCACGACGCCGTGGTCGCCCGCGCAGAGCACCAGCGACTTCCGCTGCCAGCGCGGCCAGGGTGTGCCCTGGATGGCCGCGACCTGGAGCGCCACCGCCTCCAGGCGGCCCAGGCTCCCCGGGGGTTTCGTGAGGTTTGCATTCCGCTCTACCGCGGTAGGTGGTGCCACCGGCTCCGGGGGGGCAACGGATGCCCCCCCCAGGGCGGCCGGCTCCTCCCAGCGATCGCGGAACGCGACTTCGCCCAGTGGGATTCGGCGCCGCCACCCCACCGACTGCAACATCGGCTCCGCGGGCAGCTCCACCGGCCAGCCGACCGTGAGCCAGGCGATGATCTGCACGCGGGCAGGGATCGCGAGCAGCTCTCGCACAAATTCCGGCTCGAAGATGCTGACCCAACCGACCCCGAGCCCCTCCGCGCGGGCGGCCAGCCACAGGTTCTGGATCGCGAGGCAGGTGCTGTGCGCGTCGGTTTCGCGCATCGTGTGTCGGCCGAGCACGTTCCCGCCACGATCGGGGTCGCAGGTCACGACGATCGAGAGCGGTGCGTCCAGAATCCCTTGGAGCTTCAACGCGCCATAGGTGGCCGCGCGGTCGCCCTCGTAGGTGTCTCGGGCGCGGTTCGAAACCGCCACGACGTGTTCGTAGGCCCGTCGGCGCAGCGCCGGGCTCTCCACCAGGATGAAGTTCCACGGCTGCATGAAACCGACGGATGGGGCATGGTGCGCCGCGTTGAGGACGCGCTGGAGCACCTCGGCGGCCACGGGGGCGGGGCGGTAGGCTCGGACGTCGCGGCGGGTGTGGATCGCCCGGTACACCGCCGCGGCGTCAGCGGGAGGAAAGCGCAGATCGCTCACGCGGGCCTCGTACCGATCACGACGCGTTCGATCCCCCCCAGGTCCCGCACGATGGCGACCTCACCGAGCCCCGCGTCGCGGACGAGCTCAGCCACGGCCCGAGCCTGCCCCGCGCCCACCTCCAGCGCGATCCCCACACGCGCTCGCGCCGCCGCTGCGGGGATCAGCCGGCGATAAACGTCCAGCCCGTCCGCACCGCCGTCCAGCGCGATGCGGGGCTCGTGGTCTCGAACTTCGGGCTGTAGGCCGTCGAGATCGAGCGTCGGGATGTACGGCGGGTTGGAGACCACCCAGTCCAGGGGCCGACTGGCAGGGATCGGCTCCAGCAGAGATCCTCGGAGCACCGCCACCCGCTCCTTCAGCCCGAGCGCCTCGACGTTCTGTTTCGTCGTCGCCAGCGCGATTTCCGAAACATCCACCGCGAAGAGCCGTACTCCGGGCTTCTCCGCGGCCAGCGTGAGCCCGATGCACCCGCTGCCGGATCCGATATCGGCCACAAAGGTGGGGTCCGCGTCGCCGAGGCGGGCCAACAGCGCCTCGATGAGGGTCTCGGTGTCCGGTCGGGGGACCAGAATCCCGGGGCCAACGGCAAAGTCCCGACCGTAGAACTCCTTCTTTCCCAGGATCCAGGCCACCGGTTCGCGGTTCGCCCGCCGCCGCACCATCACCCGGATCGGCTCCAGCTCTTCGTCGCGAATCGGACGGTCAAAGTTCAGGTATACGCCGACTCGGTTCAGCCCCAGCGCATGCCCGATGAGCAGCTCCGCATCGAGGCGAGGGGAGGGGATGCCCCGGCTGCGGAAGAAGTCCGTCGTGGCGGTGAGCAGCTCTACGAGCGGCTTCATGCGGCCCGCCCAGGAGGCCGCGTCCGCACGACTACCGGCCCTCGGCCTGGCGCAGCGCCTCGGCCTGGAAGTAGCCCAGCACCCCGCCGAGCAGCTCGTCGAGGTCTCCCTCGATGATCTTGTCCAGCTTGTACAGGGTGAAGGTGCTGCCGTCCGATCCCGTTACGCGATGGTCGGTCACCCGGTTCTGGGCGTAGTTGTAGGTGCGGATGCGTTCGCTGCGATCGCCCGACCCTACCTGCGCCTTGCGGTCGGCTGCCTCTGCCGCGTCCCGCTCCGAGCGCTGCTTCTCGAGGAGCCGCGCTGAGAGCACCTTCATCGCCTTCGCCTTGTTCTTCGTCTGCGATTTCTCGTCCTGGCAGATGACGACGAGGCCGCTGGGAATGTGCACGATGCGCACCGCAGAGTCGGTGGTGTTCACCGACTGGCCGCCGGGGCCGCCCGCGCGGAACACGTCGATGCGCAGGTCCTTGTCCGCGATCTTGATCTCGATCTCGTCGGGCTCGGGCAGGATGGCAACCGTCGCCGCGGAGGTGTGGATGCGGCCCTGGGTCTCTGTCAACGGCACCCGTTGCACCCGATGAACACCCGATTCGTACTTGAGGAATCGATAGGCCGTTTCTCCGGTAACGGTGGCGATGATCTCCTTGAAGCCCGAGGCGGTGCCCACGAAGGTCTCCGAGAACGAGAGCACCTCGATGCGCCAGCCCTGCTTGTCACCATACCGGCTGTACATACGGAACAGATCCGCGGCGAACAAGGCCGCTTCATCCCCGCCGGTGCCGGCGCGCACCTCGAGCAGGATGTTGCGGCCTTCGTAGGGATCCCGGGGCAGCATCATCAGCCGCAGCCCGACCTCCAGCTCCGGGATTCTTGCGTCGATCCTGGCTTTCTCCGACTCGGCCTCGGCGCGCATGTCGGGGTCGGCGAGCATCTCCTTGAGATCCTCACGCTCCTGCTCCAGCTTGGCGATCTCCCGCGCGGCCTCGACCATGCGCGTGACTTCGGCATGCTCCCGGTTCACGGTGCGGTAACGGTCCCGCTGGCCCGCGATCGACGGATCCATCAACTGGCGATCCAGCTCCTCGAGGCGGGCCTCGAACTCGTCGAGTCGAAACACGGATCACCCCCTGCAAAGCACGAAGCCCCCGGCGCCGGGAGGGCGCACGGGGGCCTCGAACCCACGCCGTTACTTGACGATGTTGTACTTCTTGTTGAAGCGATCGACACGCCCGGCCACGCTGATCGCGCGCTGCTTGCCCGTGTAGAACGGGTGGCTCGCCGAGCTGATGTCGACGTAGATCAGGTGGTGATCCACACCGTCGATCGACTTCATCGTCTTCGACGTCATGGTGGAGCGAGTGACAAACTCGACGCCGGCGCCCGAATCAACGAACACGACGGGGTTGAGCGTGGGATGGATGGACGACTTCATGGATTCCTCAGATACGAAAGCGGGCGCTATTCACCCGATCCGGGGGACTTGTCAAGCAGCTCTCGGCGCTCCGTGCGCGACTGGCTGCCATCGAGCTCTCCGCGGCCGTCGAGCACCAGGCGGTGGTTCTCGATCCCGGCCAGCTCGCCCGAGGCGCTGTCTTCGTCGTCGATCACCACGATCATCGTGAGGCTTCCGCCTTCTTCGAGGTTTCGCGCTGCGGCCAGCAGCCGACGCATCCGCTGAACGATCGCGGCGTCCACGCCGGCGACCTGCCGGCCCGTTTGCGGCACCGCGCCGGCGGCGGCTCGGATGAGGCGGCTCACTGAGTCGAAAAGCACCACCGCGTCTCCCCGCGCCTCGACTCGCCGTTTTGCGCGTTCAATCACCATCTCCGCGACTTGCAGGTGCCGAGACTCCGCCTCGTCGAAGGTCGTGGCCGCGACATCTCCCGGCAGGGTGCGTTGGGCCTCCGTTACGTCCTCGGGCCGCTCGGCAACGAGCAGCGTGTAGAGCGCAGCCTCGGGGTGGTTGTGGTGCACCCCTGCGGCGATGGCGTGCAGCATCGGTGCCACACCAGCGCGACCCCGTGCGTGGAGAAAGCAGCGTTGGCCGAAGCCGATGGGGGCAACCTGATCGACTACCCGCACGGGGTCGGCCCCGCCGGAGCCTGCGCCCAACAGCAGGCGGCGCTTGGGGTGAATCGGCGTCAGGTTGTCGAAGAACACCTTGTCGCGGGCGCCATCGGGGCTCTCGCCGTTCACGGCTTCCACCTTGATGAGCGCGAAGTACCGCTCGTTGTCCTTGGGCGCGCGTACCTGCCCGCGAACAACATCCCCAGTACGCAGGTTGAACCTTCGTATCTGGGAGGGCGATACGTAGATGTCGTCGGCGCCGGGAAGGTAGCCGTACTCTGCCGCCCGGAGGAAACCGAAGCCGTCGGGGAGGATCTCGAGGACGCCTTCGCCGTCGCTGGTGGCCGACGACGAGGAGCTGCGCAGGATCGCTGCGATCAGCTCCTGGCGACGGAGGCTCGACGCGTTTTCTACGTTGAGCGTCCGCGCAGTCTGCACGAGCTCCGTCAGGCCAAGCGTACGCAGGGTGGTGGGGTCGGGGGTGGGCATCGCGGGGAGGGGGAAGGGGAGGGGCGGGAGGCTAACGGAAACACTCCTGCAGCAGGGAGAGCAGCGCGATGTCGCTGGTCTTGAACTTTCCGCGAGCGATATCGAAGGCGCCCGGCGCCTTCCGCCGCAGCACGAGGTTCTCGAACACAACGGGATCAGACTTGATCACGCAGTCGGCGTTCTCCACCTTCCCGGGGGTGATCGAGCACGACGCGGCGTCGAGCCGCATGGTGTACTTGTTCTCCCCAATGCTCAGGTAGTAGGTGAGCGCGCGTGGCACCTTGTTCGGGATGTAGCGGCGGCCCATCTCGGCGATCAGGGCGTCTGGCGAACCCATCAGTGCCCCGCTCGGGCGTGCGCCACCGCCGAGCGCCGCTCAGGTTCATTGAAGGCGGCGGCGGCCACCACCCGACGAATCGAGGCGGCCAGGATGGATTGTTCGATCAGGCCCTCGCGGAGCGCTCGCGTTGCGCCCGGCGCATGCTCCTCGGCCACCGCCTCGGCCACATCGGCAAACGTGAGATCCCTCGTGGACAATGCGAGGCGGTTGGCGAGGACGGCGGCTTCAAGTCGAACCGCACCGGCGTGCGGGGAGGCGTTCAGGCGCTCCAGGAGAGCGGCGAGCGCGGCAGCGTCGTTTTCCATGACCGACCTCGTCTTGCCGATCCTACCGGATGTGGGGCGAGATCGCCAGCGCGGAGCCCCCCGTTCCTTGATAGCGTCGCCCGCATGTCGGACCCCATCGCACGCATGGCCTGGCTGGTGCACGAGCTCAATCGGCACAACCGGCTGTACCACGAAGCCAACGCGCCCGAGATCACAGACCTGGCCTATGACGCGCTGTTTCGCGAGCTCCAAGCGCTCGAGGCGGCGCATCCCCACGACGTGATCGCCGAGAGCCCCACGCGCTCTGTGGGCGCGGGAGTCGTGCCCGAGCTCAAACCTTTCGTGCATGAGCGGCCGATGTTGTCGCTACAAAACGGCTACCACAAGGCCGAGCCGGCATGGGGAGGTCCCTGGGAGGATCTCATCGAGTGGGAGCGAGGCAAGCCCGATCCGGAGAAGCCAGGCCGCCTCGGCGGGCTTCGTCGGCACCTCGGCGGCGAGGCGCCGGAGCGGATCACCTACATGGTCGAGCCCAAGCTCGACGGGCTGGCCATCGAGCTGGTCTACGAGAATGGGGCGTTCGTCGCGGGCGGCACGCGAGGCGATGGTACGGTCGGGGAGGACGTCACCCACAACTTGCGCACCATCCAGAACCTGCCAAAGCGCCTCGCGGGTGCCCCGCCCGGGCGGATCACCGTGCGCGGCGAGGTGCTGTTCGATCTCGCGGGGTTTGAGCGCATGAACGCCGAGCGGGAGGCGCGCGGGGAGCGACGATTCGAGAACCCGCGCAACAGCGCGGCGGGCACCATCCGGCAGCTCGACTCCTCACAAGCCAAGGATCGGCCGCTCCAGTTCTTCGCCCACTCCGCGGGCGAGCTCCCCGATCCGCCTTCCCACCACTCCGAGCTGCTCGCCCAGTTTCGGGCGTGGGGTTTCACCGTCAGCCCGCTCTGTCAGCGCTGCGAGGGGCTGGACGCGGCCATCCAGGCGGTACGCGACATCGAAGCGGCCAGGAGCAACCTTGCTTATGAGATCGACGGGGCGGTCGTAAAGGTAGACGACGTCGCGATGCAGGAGCAGCTCGGCTTCGTGACGAGGTCGCCGCGTTGGGCGCTCGCATTCAAGTACCTGCCAGCGCAGGTGCAAACGCGGCTTGCCAGTGTGCTGTTCAGCGTCGGTCGCACGGGGCAGGTCACCCCCGTGGCCCAGCTCGAACCCGCGCGCGTTGGCGGAGTAACAGTGCGAAACGCCTCGTTGCACAACGAGCATCAGATGGTCAGGATCCTCGGGCTGCGCGTGGGCGATCGCGTCGTCATCCAGCGCGCCGGGGACGTGATTCCGGAGGTCGTTGCGGGGGTGGACGAGCCCGGGCGCCTCGATCGGCCGCTGTTCGCGTACCCCGCCGTGTGCCCGGAATGCCAACACCCGCTTGTGCGGGCGCTTTCGGATGAATCCCGGCCCGAGATGGTGCAGATCCGCTGCCCCAACACCTTCGGGTGCCCCGCGCAGGTGGGCGGCGGGCTTCGGCACTTCGCCTCGCGTCTCGCGATGGACATCGAAGGGTTGGGCGAGAAGCTGGTCGATCAGCTTGTCGCGGCCAAGCTGGCGCGTAAACCCAGCGATCTCTACGCCCTCGCGGCCCGGCGCGCCGAGCTGGTCGCCCTCGATCGCTTTGGTGAAACATCTGCCCAGAACCTGCTCAATGCTATCGAAGGGAGCAAACAGCGCCCATTGGAACGGTGCCTGCTCGCCCTCGGCGTTCCCATGGTGGGCGAGTCCACCGCCAAGGAGCTTGCGCGACACTTCCGAAGCATCGACGCGATCCTCGCCGCCGACATCCCGGCGCTCGATGCGGTACCCAACATCGCGCTGACCACCGCCACGGCCATCCGTGGATTCTTCGACGATTCGGAGAACCGCGCAGAAGTGGCAGCGTTACAGGCCGCCGGGGTGCGCTTCGTGCCTCCGAGCGTGCCGACTGGTGGCGCGCTCACCGGCAAAACCTTTGTACTTACGGGCACATTGCCCACCCTCGGGCGGGATCAGATGAAGCAGAAGATCGAAGTCGCCGGAGGGAAGGTTTCCGGCAGCGTATCGAAGAAGACCGACTTTGTGGTCGCCGGCGCGGAAGCCGGGAGCAAGCTGGATAAGGCGGTGGAGTTGGGCGTGCCCGTGATCGACGAGGCGGGGATGTTGGCCATGATCGAAGGGGAGGGCGCGTGATCTGGTTCTGGCTGCCGCTGGCGTGCGAAGAGCCTCCGCTTCTGGATCGGGTTGCGACGGCCTACGGGGACGATCTCGTTGCTTCGAGCGAAACGGCCCTCGGGTTGTTCGTCAGCACGGCCGCGGTCATCGCGGAGCCCTGCGCCGCCGAGAACGTGGACGCCTACGCGCTGGTGGGCGAGGGGTTCCACGCCTTCCGGGTCACCATCCCCGTCGTCACGGTCGAGGAGAACGGTGAGCGGACCTATGCCTACGGCGTCGTCGCCTTTAATGGCGACTCGGGGGAGCTCACCCTCACGAGCGATGCCGCGCGGCACGCGTGGTCGGCCCGGTACACTGGCGCTCAGGGTTCGTTCCTGGCGAATTATGCGGCGTCGGAGTGCGAGGTGGACGAGGCCGGGGTCACGACGTTGTCCTCGCTGGCGGGCACCGGCACCTACACGCTCACCGATGGCACCGAGCAGAGCATCGCGATCTCCGGCGGCTCTGAAGCGAACCTCGAGTGGGCACCGGCGACCTCGTCGGTCCCGACGGCCGGAGCGGTCACCTGGCAGATCACCGCAGACAAGGAGGAGATCGTGCTGGAGGATGCCTCGGCGATCGACACGATCACCCGCGCCTGGCCCGGTGAGGCGGCGGGCAGCGGCTGGTCGGCTGGCGTGGATATCGCGCTGCCGTAGGTGCCCCGGCCGGCAGGCCTCCTCAGAAGCCCGCGCCCAGCATCAGGCGAACCGTGTTTTGTGCGCCCACGCTCACATCTCCGGACAAGAACATCCGTGGGCCGTCGCTCCCGATGCCGCCCAAGGGTTGGCTCCAGATCGCGAAGCCGGCAACGGCGTTGAGCGGCACGGTGGGCACCAATGGAACGTCGAGCGCACCAGAGAGCGTGGAGGTGACATCGCTCCCGCTGATCACCAGCTCTCCACCGAGCCAGGCCGCTGCTTCACCGTCCGGGTTTCCGAAGCGGGCTGCGCCGCCGACGTTGACGCCCCACCGATGGGCCGACTCCGAGGCAACGTCTCCCGCCGCCGCGTAGTCGAACTGGCTCCACGCCATGGCGCCGAGCTCCTGCTTCGGCCGCAGGTTCGCGAGCAGGCCGCCTTCGAAGCGGAGACCGTCGGCGGAAAAGTCGGCTGCGGTCGTCTTCTGCGTTTCGGAGCCGGCTCCTATCCAGCCTGAAACGAACGGGGCCACCTGGAGGAACAGCGTGCCGGTCACCCCCGATCGGTGGCGCAGGGCCGCGCACGCGCCGCCCTCTTCGCACCCTGGATCCACGAGCGCGTCGGTTCCCGCCACACCACTCGCCGCCACACCGACTGCGAAGCCGCCGCTGGTGAGCTGCGGGACAGGCGGGGCCGCGAATGCGATGGAGGCAAACCAGATCACGCCGCGCGGGTATCCAGACTCGGCCGCCTCCGCACGGACAAACGCTGACTGCAGCACCGTTGACCCGCTCACGTCGTGAAGCTACGGTGCGGCCCCCTCGCGGAGGCTGGGTTGTTGCTCTCGTGGATGCTCGCCTGCGACTCCGAGGTCCCGCTCCCCGCCGCGCCCGAACCGGCGCCCGCACCGATCGTTCGCCCTGACGTGGTGGTGATCACGCTGGACACCGCACGCGCAGACCGGCTGGGCAGCTACGGGCATGCAAGCGCCCAAACCGACACGCTGGATGGCCTCGCCGCGGCGGGAATTCGCTTCTCTCGCGCCTATAGTGTGCTCCCGCTCACGATCCCGGCGCACGCGACGTTGTTCACGGGCCTCTTCCCTTTTCATCATCACATCCGCGACAACGGCGCGGGGGTGCTCGCCGAGAGCTTCACCACGATGGCGGAGCTGTTCCAGGCGCAGGGCTACGCCACTGCGGGGAGCGCGGCCGCGTTCGTAACCACGCGCCAGTGGGGCTTATCTCAGGGCTTCGACGCCTATTTTGACGAGATGCCCGCGCGGGTGGATCAGCACACCCTGGGCGCAACGAACTTCTGGCACACCGAGCGCTCCGGGGATCTGGTGGTCGACGATGCGCTGGCCTGGCTTGCGAGCGTACCCGCCGAGAAGCCCGTGATGTTGTGGGTGCACCTCTACGACGCACACTTCCCCTACACGCCGCCCGAGGCCTACCTGGCGCAGGTCCCGGGGCGGCCCTACGACGCGGAGCTGGCCTTCGTGGACGACCAGGTGGCCCGGGTGGTGGAGGCATTTCGAGGTCGATCCACGCTTTTCGCGGTCATTGGCGATCACGGCGAGGGCCTCGGGGAGCACGGCGAGAGCGAGCACGGGCTGTTCACCTACGATGCAACGCAGCGGGTGCCGTGGATCCTGAGCGGCGCCGGAGTCGCGCCTGCCATCGTGGATACGCCGGTATCGAGCGCCGATTTTCTGCCGACGGTGCTGAGGCTGGCCGGCGTTCCGATCCCGGAGGGGCTCGACGGTCATGCGCAGCCCGGCGGCGGAACGGTGCCCTATGCCGAGAGCTACCAGATGGTGGACCGCTTCCGAATCGCACCGCACCGGATGGTGGTGGATGGGAGACTGAAGCTCATCGTGAAGCCCAAGGCGGAGCTGTACGACCTCGCGGCCGATCCCGGTGAGGCGCACAACCTGGCCTCGGAGCGCCCCGAGGATGTGAAGCGGCTCTCCGGCCTGCTCGATGCGCTCAACGCTTCGCCCCCGAGCGAAGGGAACGCCCCGGTCGACGCTGCCACGCTCGCCCAGCTCCAGGCGCTCGGGTATATGCCAGGTTCTTCGGGTGGAGTCGATCCCTTCACGCTCCCCGATTCGCTCGACTTCGGGCCGCTGCTTGAGGGGGTAGATGCGCTCTCGCGGAGTCGCAGCCTCTCCGCGAAGGAGGCGGAAACGAAGCTCGACGCGTTGTTGAAGATGAAGCCCGACGCCTACGAGCTTCGGATGCGAAAGTCCCGAAGCCTCGTGAAGCGCGAACGTGTGGACGAAGCGCGGAAGTTCCTGGAGGAAACCGCGGCTATGTATCCGGACGACGCGCGCCCGTTCGTTCAGCTTGCGGGGATGGCAATGGAAGACGGCGAGCCGACCCGGGCGCTCGAGTACACGGGGCGCGCCTTGGACATCTCGCCCACCGACCGCCTGGCTCGCGAGCTCACGGTGGAGGCGCAGCTCCGGGCCGGCCTGGCCGAAGACGCAATCGCGGCCGGCACCGTCTGGTTTGAGGAGGATCCCGGCAATCTCGGCCTCGCGGCGACGCTGGGTCGGTTCTGGCTTTTTCAGCGGGACCCCACGCGGGCCGAGGGGTACCTGCGCGCGGCCACCGCGGGAACGAGCCCCCGGCAGGGCTCCCGCGTGCAGCTCGCGGCGGTGCTGGTCGGCACGGGGAGGCGGGGGGAGGCGATCACCGAGCTCGAGGCGGAGCTTGGCGATTACCCGTCGAGCGTGGAGGCGCGCCGGTCGCTCTCGAAGCTCTACGCCGACGAACGGGACTACCTGGCCCAGTTGGCGCAAGTGGAGGAATTGGTACGTTTGCAGCCTGGGAATGTCCGAGCATTGCTGGATCATGCCCAGTGCCTGTTCAACATGACCGACTTCCCGGGCGCGCGGCGCGTGCTCAACGAGGCCCTGGCCCTCGCCCCGGATGACGCCGACGTGGTGCTGCTCCACGCCAACCTGCTGGCGAAAGAAGGACACTCCGAAGAGGGCGCGGCGGTGTTCGCCAGGGCCAAGGCGCTGGATGCGGCGCGGAGGGCGGCCGCGGCTGGCGAGGCCGGCGCGGTCCCGGCCCCGGTTAGCGCCCCCCCTCCCGAGGTTGGCGGGACGGGGCGTCCGAGCGGAGGCAGCAATACCCTGGCTTCGCCGAAGCAGAAGCAGCCGTGAGGTTGCCCCTGGTGATGCTGGCGGCGGCGCTGGCGATCGGAGCGGCGCACGCCAAGAACCCGGAGCGACGGAAGGGCGCGAGACGTCCCGAACCGACGGTGGCCGCCGAAGCCGGGCAGGGGGCCGCCAGCGAGCCGCCGGCGCGTCCCGCCACCGGCGTGCGTCGCGGCAACATGTTGCTGCGCCAGGGCTACTTCCGGATGGCGGTGGCCGCGTTCGAGGAGGCGGTGGCCGCGTCCCCGGAGTCGCCGGAAGCCCACCTCGGCCTCGGCACGGCAAAAGCCCGCCTCGGAACCTGCGCCCCCGCGCTCGAAGAGTTCCGCGGATGGTCGGACTCTATTGCGTTCGGCGCGAGGGTGGCCTTGTTGGCGGCGCATTGTGCGGGGCGGCAGAGCCATCCAGAGGAGGCCGTGTCGTTCACCCTCTCCGCGCTCGAAAAGCGACCGGACAATCGCACGGCGCTGGCTCGGCTGGCGCTGGACGCAGATCAGTTGGGCGACGCCGTGCTGCGGGATGTCGCCATCGAATACCTTTGGTATGCGAGCCCGGATCAGGATGAATCCCTGTTTGCGGAGGCCGCGCTCGCGCTGCGCCACGGCGACCTTGCCGAGTTCGACCGGTACGACGCGATGTGGCGCCGCGAAGGGCGGGCCTCGGAGGAGATGAACCGGATGCGGGCTCGCTCCTGGCTGGACGTGGGTGATCCGGTGGAGGCCTACGTCGAGCTGCGAAAGGGCGGCTCCAAGCTGAAGCGCGGCGCGGACTCCCGCCTGATGATGTCGGAGACGGCCCGGCGGCTGGGGCAGCTCGTGGATGCCTCGCGGGCGCTTCACGGCAGGCTGCAAGGCAAGCTCTCCGGCGCCGACGCCGACGCGGTGCAGGCGCGGATCCTGGTTGACTCCGGCGATCTCGAAGGCGCCGCCGCGCTGCTCAAGGGATACGAACTCGAGGTTGACGAGGAGATGGTCGCCAGCCGGTGGTACCTCGCGCGCGCCCTCGGTCGCGAAGAGGAGATGGCCGCCGCGGAAGTTGCGTTCGCAGCCAGCCGGATGAGCCCGCTCCGCACGTTGGAACAGTACATCCCGCTCACACAGCGCCGCTGACTCCGCGTCGGTGAGCCAAAAACAAAGAGCCCCGAGGCCGATGGGCCCCGGGGCTCGTTCGCGCGGTGCGCGACCTACGACTAGTAGTAGAAGTAGTAGTAGTAGGTGGGCTCGCCGCCGGCGTAGCTCTCCCACGTGGCCGAGTTCATGTCACCAGAAACGGGGTAGGAGCCCGCGTCGGGGAAGTTGTACGCCTGCAGGTACCAATCGTGGTAGCCACCGCCTTCGTAGTAGAGGAACACGCTCTGTGCGAGGTTGTAGTCGGTGCCTGCGTAGGTGTAGGTGTACGCCTCAGCCCAACCCCACGCCTTCACCGAGCCGTCGCCCAGGTAGAAGTCGTCGAAGTTCAGGCTCCAGATGGAGTCGCTGCCGTACACCATGGTGTCGCAGTAGGCGCCCTCGGTCCCGCCGCCCGTCACTTCCGTGGCGAAGGAGTAGTCGCACTCCGGGCAGCCATCCGGCGCCGCATCCCCGGTCGACGCGTAGTCGGCCGTCATGGAGCAGACGATCTCTTCGTTCGCGAGGTTCTTCGCGCCGTAGCCGAACTGGAGGCTGAAGGACTCCGAGCCGCGGTTGTACTCGAGGCTGCCCATCCGGGTAAGGTAGGCCGTGCCGGTGTCATCCGTGTCGGTGTCCGTGTCCGTGTCGGTGTCGGTGTCGGTATCCGTGTCGGTGTCGGAATCGGTATCCGTGTCGGCGTCGCCGCCGCTGGTGTCCGTGTCGGTACCGCCGGTGAAGCAACCGGTGGCGAGGAGGCTCAGGAAAGTGAACCGGAAGAGAGTCATGTCGGGTCTCCAGGTAGGTCGGGAAGCGCCGGCACCTTACTCGGGCGGGGATTGTCATGCAATCGCTTTTTTCGTCGCGCACCCGCATGGCAACGGCATCGGCTAATGGGCGGGATGCGCCTCGTCGTCACCAGCGACATCCATATCGACAAGAACGGGCAAGAAACGCTGGATGCGCTTGCGCAGTTCGTCGAGAAGGCGAAGGCCGACGTGCTGGTCGTGGCCGGCGATGTGGCCACTTCGCCCACGACTTTTTTGCACACCCTGCTCACGCTGCGAGCGGTAGCTGCGGAGGTGGTCGTGGTGGCCGGCAACCACGATGTCTGGAGTCCCCCACAGCTCGTCGCATCGGGCCAGAACGCGTGGTGGCGGCTCGACACGTTGTTGCCCGCGCTATGCGCCGAGGCCGGCGTCCATGATCTCGACGCTGCGCCCTGGCGCCACGGTGAAGTGGAGTTCGTCGGCACGCTCGGCTGGTACGACCTCTCCATGCGGGATGAGTCGCTCCCGGCCACCGAGCAAGATTACCGCGCTGGGGAGTTCGCCGGGATGAAGTGGATGGACCACGTCTACGCGGTCTTTCCCGGAGTGGACGGGACTCGTATGTCCATCGAGGCGGTTGCAGGCCGCCTGTCAGCCCGCCTGCGGGCGCAGCTCGCGGCGAGCACCGCGCCGCGAATCGTGGGGGTCACCCACATGGTGGCGTTTCCGGAGCAGCTCCACCACAAGCCCTTCCCGGGCTGGCGGTTCGCGCAGGCGTTCATCGGGCACCGCGCGCTGGGCGAGGCCATGCTCGCCGATCCACGCGTGGAATTGGCGATCGCCGGCCACACCCACATGCGCAGCGACCTCCAGTTGGGCACGCTGCGCGCGGTGTGCGCGCCGCTCGGCTACCGCTCCGAGTGGCGAGGGCTCACGCCGACCGAGGCCGTGGCGGCCTCGGTGCGGGTGATCGACCTCTGAGGGCTCAGCGCGGCGTGCCGGTCTTGCCGATCTTGCCGGTGGAGAGGATCTTCTTCACGTCTCCGGCGAGATCCTTCACGCCCTGCTGGAAGATGGGTACGAACACGTAGGCGGCGGCCACCAGGGCGATGACGATCACGCTGATGAGCAGCATGTACTCGACGGTGGACTGGCCTTCTTCGTCGCGGACTAGTTCGTTGAACATGGGATCTCCTGTAGAGGGGGCACCCGGGTCAGAGCAAGCGCCGTGCCAACCGTGCAACCTGTATTTTCAGTGGGCGTGGTCCGCCGCGTTGCCCCACCGTTGTCGCACGTTGGGGCAGATCGGTCGCACCCGCGGCCCCGACACGCTCACACGTCGAAGGAGATGCCCTGCGCGAGGGGCAGATCGCGGCCCCAGTTGAGCGTGTTCGTTTGCCGGCGCATGTACGCCTTCCAAGCGTCGCTCCCCGATTCCCGACCGCCACCGGTCTCCTTCTCGCCGCCGAAGGCCCCGCCGATCTCGGCGCCGGAGGTGCCGATGTTCACGTTGGCGATGCCACAGTCGCTGCCCTTGGCGCTGAGGAAAGTCTCCGCCGACCGGAAGCTGTCCGTGAAGATCGACGAGGAGAGCCCCTGCGGCACGTCGTTCTGCCAGGCGATCGCCTGCTCCAACGTGTCGTATTCGAACACGTAGAGGATGGGCGCGAACGTTTCTTCCCGGCAGATCGGCATCTGCGGCGTGGCCCGGATGATGGTGGGCTGAACGAAGTTGCCCGGGCCCTCGACCCGCTTCCCGCCCACCAGCACCTCGCCGCCCTGAGCGATCGCAGTCGCGACCGCGGACTCAAAGCCCTCCACGGCCCCCGCGTCGATGAGGGGGCCGACCAGCGTGCCCTCTGCGAGGGGATCGCCGATCCGGCACTGTGTCCAAGCCTTGACCAGCTTTGGCACGAGCTCCCCCGAGATCTTGCGGTTCAGGAACAGCCGCCGCGTGGTCGTGCAGCGCTGCCCTGCGGTGCCCACGGCGCCGAACAGGATCCCGCGCACGGCGATGTCCATGTCCGCGTCTGGCTCCACGAGGATCGCGTTGTTGCCGCCCAGCTCAAGCAAGGAGCGGCCCAGGCGCTCGGCCACCACGGCGCCGATCCGCTTGCCCATGCGGGTGCTCCCCGTGGCCGAGATCAAGGGCAGGCGGTGATCGTGGATCATCGTTTCGCCAACATCCTTGTCGCCGCCGATGATCAGACCGAAAACGCCGCTCCACCCGTGCTTCGCGAGCACTTCCTCACACACCTTGTGCGTGGCGATCGCGGTGAGCGGCGCCTTGAGCGAGGGCTTCCAGATCACCGTGTCGCCGCAAACGGCCGCGAGCATCGCGTTCCAGGCCCACACGGCGTTCGGGAAGTTGAAGGCGGTGATCACGCCGATCGCGCCGAGCGGGTGCCACTGCTCGTACATCCGGTGGCTGGCCCGCTCGCTGTGCATGGTCAGCCCGTAGAGCTGCCGCGACAAGCCGACCGCGAAGTCAGCGATGTCGATCGACTCCTGGACTTCGCCCAGCCCTTCCGCACGGATCTTGCCCACCTCGAGGGACACGAGCGCGCCGAGGTCGTCCTTGCGGGCGCGGAGGGCCTCCCCCATCTGGCGTACGATCTCGCCTCGCTTGGGCGCAGGGAGCATCCGCCACTCGCCGAAGGCGCGGGTGGCCTCGCGCACCACCGACTCGTACTGGTCCACGGTGGCGAGCTCGACAGCCCCGAGCACGCTGTCGTCCGCCGGGTTCAAGCTCTCGATCCGGCCGGCGTACCCGCCCACGATCGGGGCGCCCGCGTAGGCGCCCGGGTTCACAGCTGCGAGCCCGAGGCGGGCCAGAACGTCGCGCATGGCAATCCTGAAGAGGGCCGGCGCCTATCCGTCGCGGTCGGCTCCGTCGACGTTCGTGATCGCGCCGAGGAGCCGCATGCGGGCGGCGGCCGCCTTCGACTCCTCGGCGCCCCCCTTTCGTGCCGGGATCGTGCTCACGAGCAACACTGACTCTGCTGGCGGGCGGGCCCAGCTGGGGCGCGGGCGGGAAAGGAGCGGTCCGGAGGTCGACATGGGCGTTCCTGGGTTCCTCCATGAGATCGGCGCGGGGGCGGCGGGACATGAGGCTCGGGTTACCTCCGCTCAATGCTCTTCCTCTCTCTCCTTACGTCCGCCCTCGCCCAGGACGCCGTTACCCTTGAGTACGTCAAGAAGGGTCAGGTCGGTACGTCAAAGCCGGCCTTTACGGTAATCGCCAATGCGGACGCAACGGACCTTACGGTGCATGGGAGCTGCGGCTCCGCGAAGTTCGACCGAACCGGACCGGCGGGGGCCAACGATCGCAAGACGTGGGAGCTCGACCTCGGCGCGGGCACCTACGCCTGCACCGGTTCGTTGTCGGTGGAGACGCGGGACGGCGAAACGGGCGAGATGCCCCTGAAATTCACCGTGCAGGTGATGCCGCCGATGAAGATGAGGCTCGTGGCGGACTCCATGGATCTGCCGGGGCGCACGCTTTCGGTCACCCTCGAGCGGGATGCCTCGAAGGTGGAGGTTTCGGTGTTCGGTCCTGGCGGCGCAGAGATCGGGGGCGGGCTCACGCCGAGCACCGCGCGCGCCGGCCAGCCGATCGCGGTTGCCTGGAGTCAGGACAACGGCGAGGCGCTCAAGATGAAATTGAAGGGGTACGACGCCGATGGCTTCTATGCCGAGCTGGAGCTGAACCCGTGGCGGTACAGCATCCCCCACGAGGACGTCGTGTTTGCCTCCGGATCCGCCGACATCGACGCACTCGAGGTGCCCAAGCTCCAGGCCGCGATGGTGGAGGTGCAGAACACCCTGGCCAAGTACGGGAAGGACGTGGTGATCAAGCTCTATGTCGACGGGCACACCGACACGGTGGGGGACGCCGGCCGCAACGAGACCTTGTCGCTGGATCGGGCCAAGGCCATCGCGGGCTGGTTCAAGCGCGCCGGATTTCCGGGGGACATCTACTACGCGGGGCTCGGCGAACGGGATCCCGCGGTTGCGACCGCGGATAGCGTGGACGAGGTGAAGAACCGGCGGGCGGTGTACACCCTCGCCGCCACCGCGCCCGACCTCGCGGGCGGGGCGAGCTGGGCGTACCTGCACTGACCCTCGCGGCAAAGCTGCCGCGCCCGGCGACTCAGACGGCGTTGCCGTCCACAAATAGCTTCCCATCGCGCAGCTCGGCGACGCCTCCGGCGAGGGACGCAGCCACGCGAAGCTCTTTTCCTCCGGCCGAGACATGACCGTCGAGGCCAACAAAGCCGGGCAGCGTGCCACGGCGCCACTGCTGGTAGTGCGGCGAGCAGAAGCCCTTGCTGCGAACGTCGGCCCCGCAGCCATCCACCTTGCAGTGGCCGCGCGGCTCCGCGGTGAGCGGCGCAGGGGCGGCGGCCGGGGCCAGTTGCGCGGGCTTCTGGGCGAGCGCCGCCAACGCCGCCTCCAGCTCCGCGATCCGCGCGCTGAGCGCAGCGGTGTCCGCCGCCGGGGGAGCTGCGTTCTTCGCTTCCTTCGCGGCTTCCTTGGCGGCGCCGGCTTCCGCCCGGGCCGCGTCGGCCTGCTTCACGACGGCGTCGAGGCGGGATGCCATGCCGTCTACCCGCGCGCGCATGTCGCGCACCTCGTCGCGAAGCGCCTGCACCTCGGCCGGGCTCGCGTACCCGTGCTCCTTCAGCACCGACTGAACGATGTCCCGGATCGTGGGATCCAGCGCTTTGCCGGCCGGTCGGCCGAGACGGGAGACCAGGGTGTCGAGGACGGACATGATCACTCCACAGGTTGACGCGTCAAGCGTGCATCACCATGTATCACCGTGTATCACCCCTGCCAAGGCACCTCAGATGCTGCTGAATACGGCAAACGACCCACCGTCCACTTCGAGGGCCGGGGCGTCGGGCTGGTCCACATCCTTGAGGTAGACCCTCGGCGGGCGCGACAGGTCGGCTTGCCCACCGCCGGCGGGGTACCCTGCGAACACAATGTGTTGCCCGTTCGCCGACACAAGCGGATGGCTCGACGTGTATTGGTCGAAGAAGTGAAGGTAGAAGACGACGTCCCGCGTGGGCCAGAAGGTCCCGACGTCGATCGGGGGGCTGCCGTCGATCGGCACCTTCCACCACCGCAGGCAATTCTCCTCGGAGACCACCTGGGCCACGAGCAACCAGTCGCCGGTAGGGGACCAGAAGAACGCGAGGCACTCCATCCGGGTAAGGCAGCGCAGCGAACCGTCCGCAAGATCCACCAGGTCGATCCCATGATACGGCGAGCCTTCGCCCTTGGTCGCGCTCGATACGGCGAGGAGCCGGGCTCCGTTGGGCGCGGGCACGAGCGCGAGCAGTCCTTTGCGGTTCACGAGCGGCCGACCCCGCGTGCCCTGGGCATTGCTCGCATACACCAGGCTACCGCCGTCGTCCGGCGTGCACCAGATCGCCTCCGACCCCACGAACACTGGCGCGCAGAAGCTGCCGGGCCGCAGGTCGTAAACGACGTCTTCTGCGGAGCCCAGCGGATCTCGCAGCACGAGGCGCCCCTGCGATCCCGACCCATCGCTCGCATGCACGAGCATCCGCGCCCCGTTCGGTGTCCACGAAAAGAACAACGGGACGCCGGCTTCAACTGGGCGGGCCACGCCCAGGCGCCCGCTCGATACCACCGAGAGGTTGAGCTCCTTTCCGCGCTGCGACAGCACGGCCAGCGCCGAGCCGTCCGGGTGCCACTGCATGTAGATCGGCATGGAGCCGGCCGATTCGAACCACTGCACCTCCTCGGCGCCGTCAACGCTCTGGGCGATCACCTGCACGGGCCCCGCGCGCTCGTCGCTCGATTCAACCGCGAAGCCCGCCACCCAGGCGCCATCCGGCGACCACGTGGGCCACGACCAGGTGAGCTGCGATCGCGCGAGCTGGTTCCAGCTCCCGAAGCCACGGGGAAACGGGGTGGTGAGCAGCCGCGCGTCCGTTCCATCGGCATTTGCGGTTGCGATCTGTCGGTCTCCCGTCACCCACGCAAGGCGGCTCATGCGGCCCACGCGCCCCACACCCGCATGCCCATCCAGCCGATCAGCGACGCCGCGAAGATCGGGATGAGCCAGGAAGCTTTCGGCGAATCGTGCAGCGCCTCCAGCCGCTCCGGCCGCGCGGATAGCTCGTGTCGCAGCTCCGAGGCCGCATCCGTCGGGAGTGCGCCCAAGCGCGCGGCCTGGCGAAGCGACCACAGCGCCGTGTCGTTCGCGGTGCCGAACGCCCCCAACGACAGCCCCAGCGTGCCCATCGCGGGGAACAACCACCCCCAACGGCCATCGAACATCGTCGCGGCCGCCACGACCAGCAGGGGAATCGGCAAGGCGCAGCAGAACAATCCGACGCCGACCCACCGGAGGCGCGCGTAGAGCCGGTAGCGCGAAACGAGCGCTTCTGCCGTCATCGCGGATCCGTGTTCAACAGGCCCTGGAGCAGCACCCGCAGCCCATCGGTGCCCAGCCGCTCCGAGTCGGGCCGCATGCCCACGGCGCTCTGGCCCGCCAGTCCGTCGATGAACGCCTTGAGAAACAGGGCCACCGCGCGTGCGTCGTAGGGGCGGAACGCGCCTTCGGCGATGCCTTGTGCGATCACCTTCTCGGTGGCGCTCACGAATTCCTCGTGCACGGCGTTCACCTGTTTGCGCACGTCCTCATCGCGGATCGCGAGCTCCGACATGAGCAGGAAGAAGCGCGGCGGTGTCTTCAATCCCGCGAAGTAATCGAGGTACTTCCGACCGAGATCGATGAGCTTGATGGCCGCCGGGCGCTCGTCCCGCTCCGCTTCGGCGAGGAACGAGCGCGTAACCGCGAGCTCTTCCTCTACCAGCGCGTCAAAGATCTCGCGCTTGCTCTCGAAGTAGAAGTAGACCGCGCCCTTCGACAGGCCGGCGCGCCCCGCCACATCCTCCACCCGCGCGGAGAGGTACCCGCGCTCCACGAAGATCGCTCGGGCGGCCCGGAGGATCTGGGCGCGGCGCTCGGTCTCGGGCAGGTGACGGGTCATCGCTGGGCCCTCATATCAAAGATTCTCCGGCTGCGGCGTTCCCTCGCGGCGCCTCCCGATGTAGGCTTGCAGCATGGCCGCCTTCCCCCGGGAGATTCTCGCCATGCTCTCGGTGCAAACACCGGGGGGCCTGGTATTCGGCACCGCGCGGCGGATCCAGGGGCAAACCCTCGGCTTCGAAGCCGACGGGCGTATGGAGCCGGGCGACGAGGTGCAGTGGCGCATGGAGCTCCCCGGCCTCGACGAAACGGCGATGGGCACCATGCGCATCATGGGCGGGCAGAAGGACGCGAACGCGACAGTGACCACGTGGACCGGCGCGATCCTCAGCATTTCGCGGGAGGACGCCGAAGTCTTCGAGATCTGGCGGCTGGGGGTGGAGAGCGGTACCCGGGCGTTCTCCTACTCCAACAAGCCGCCCACCGACAGTTGGCTCGCCGCAACCACGATGGCGGGCTCCACGGAAGCCGAGCGTCGGCTCGCGCTCCAGGCCGAGGAGGAGCGCAAGAAGGGGAGGGTGGAGCGCGCCAAGCGGCTCGCGAAGAACGCGAAGATGTGGCCCGACCACGAGGATCGCATCGGCGGCAAGTCCGTGGCTAGCGGAGCTTTCCGCGCCTCGCTGTCGGGTTCGGTCGCCCGTTCCACCGCAAGCTCGGTGTCCTCCACCGCCGCGCCAGGGAACCGCGCCCGGGATCAGATCGCCGCAGCGCTGCGTCCATCCGGTGCCCCGGCGGTCGCTTCGGCGCGCACATTTGCGCCCGCCCCGGTCCCCGCCGCCGCGGTCCCCGCCGCCCCGGCCCCTCTGTCCGAGTCGACGACCGCGCCCCCGCCCTGGCTCTCGCCCTCGCCCTCGTCGCCTCCGGTTGTTCCGACCGCCGCTGCGACCGCGCCCCCGCCCTGGCTCTCGCCCTCGTCGCCCCCGGTTGTTCCGACCGCCGCTGCGTCGGCGCCCGCGCCTTGGCTCTCGCCCTCGCCCTCGCCGCCGGCCACGCCAGCCGAGCCCGTCGGCGAGTCGCCGTCCGAGGCCGCGCCGCCCACCGCCCCGCCGCCGGCGCCGCCGGCCGTCAGCCTTCCCCGCCGGGTCGCCGAAACGGCAGAGTTTTCCAAGGTTGCTCCGACGTCTCCGTCGCGCGCCACCGCGCCGACCGTGTACGTGGATCGCGCGATGGTCAGCGTCAGCTTCGCCGACTCGGCCGCTTGGGTCGCTTTCCGCCCAGCGGTGCTGGCGGGGCGGCTCGCGGTTCCGTCCCCCACCGCGCCTCCGGCCGGCGCCGCGCTGTCCCTCTGGATTCGGCTGCCCTCTGGCGTCACCGTGCAGCTCACGGGGCACGCCGTCGCCGCCCCACCGGGCCAGCTCGTCGTGAACCTCAACCTCACCGTTCCGGCGCGGCAATCGCTCGAATTCGGGTAACCGCCGGCGGCTTGCTGCCGGTCTACTTGATCTGGTTGGCTACGCGCTTGAGCTCGCGCATGCTCTTGATCTCGAAAAGCTTGCCACGAACGGCGAACGTCGACAACTTCTGCGCCTGCCGCACGTACTCCCCGTACTGGTAGGCCTTTCCCCAGAACCAGTCGTACTTGCGCTGGTTGAACGAGCGCACGAAGCGGTCGGTCGCGAGGAACTGCACCAGCTCCTTGGGCAGGTTGTTGAACAGGGTCAAGAAGAACAGGAAGTTCAGGTAGTTGCCGTTCGGGCTGTGGAAACCACGGCGGTACACCTGGTTGTACTCGTCCGTTACGAAGCCGTCCTCGATGCTCTTGTGGTAGAACTCGGTGCCCGGGTACGGGATGAGCGAGGAAGGAAGAAGGTTATACGGAGGTGGCAGCGTCCACAACAACCGCAGCCCCTTCATCACATCCTCCGTGGTTTCCCACGGGTTGTCCAGGATCATGTGGTAGTCGGGTACCTGGATATAGTCCTTGTACTTGCTGATGATGTTCACGGCCTTGAGCAATTGCTCGTTGGTCATGCCGCGCTTGTACATCTTCATCGTCTCGGTCGATCCCGTTTGGATCCCGAGCTCCGTGAAGCACAACCCGGCGTCGATCAACGCTTTGTACTTCTCCTCGTTGATGGTCGTCGGCGAGCACTGGGCGCGGAACGGCAGGCCGATCTCGCGCTGCCACACCGTCGAGAACTTCTGGATCTCCTCAGTGGAGGTGCTGAAGAACACGTCGTCCTGGAAGTGGATGATGCCGATCTCGGGGTGCTTGCGGGTCACCTCCTTGATCTCGCCCACCATGTGCTCCACCGAGCGGCGGCGCAGGTAGCTCTGCCCCTTGTAGAGATCGTGATTGAACGCGACGCCGCAGTAGCTGCACTTGTGGGGGCACCCGCGGGTGATCATCGTCTTGTAGGCGGGGCGCAGCTCGCCGGCGCGGTCCGGGTATGTCGGGATGATCTTGCGGTAGAACTCCCAGTCCAGCCGGATCAGGTGCTGGTTCTTCTCGTCGTAGGTCCAGTCGTCGGTGAAGTCGAAGTCCTGGTACGGCATCGAGTCGAGGTCTTGGATGAGCGGCCGGTGCGGGTTGCCCACGACCTTGCCGTTCTTCTTCTTGAACCAGAAGTTCCGCACGTCGAAGTAGTCTTTCCCGTCCTCCATCCGCTCCACGAGCTCCAGGAAGCTGTGCTCCCCCTCGCCCACGTGAACGATGTCCACGAACTCAAGCCCCTGCTGCGGCATCGTGGTCGGGTGAAAGCCGCCCCAGAGCACGGTCTTCTGCGGGTACGCCTTCTGGATGGCGCGGCTGGCCTGCACCGCCACGTCGAACATCGTGGTCAAGAACGACATCCCCACCACATCGCAGTCCCGCACCAGCTCCACGAGATCGGCGATCATCGTGTCCGGAAGCTGCATAAGGTGCGACCACGTGTCCCCGCGCCAGCTCGACTTGAACCGGTTGCCGTAGGTGTCGGCCGGCAAGAAGATCAGCTTCGTCTGGTGCCCGTGCGCACGCAGGTACGACGACAACGTGCGGATGCACGGGCTGTAGTGGTCCATCGGCGTGGGGTTGATGAGCGCGATCTTCATGGGGCCACCTGGGGCCTGACGTTAGCCAAAAGCGGGGGCGATCGCCACGCCACCGTGGGGTGTGGGCGGGTTCGGCTACAAAGAGCGGGGGGAGGGGGTCAGGACGATCGTGTGGGCGGTGCAGCAGGCCCGGTAACGGGGCCAAGTGGGGATCGCCTCGCACCGCGGGTGCCGATCAGGCGCCGCTCGGCTGGCGCCACGGGGCGGCTGCGACGTGACCACACGTAGCTGTCGCGATGGTGCTAACGTTCGCCTGCGCCGCCGCACGCTGTCGGGAGCGGCACCCGTCAGCCCACGAAGGGTTCGCTGGAGCCGGGCCTGCGAAGCATCTTGTCCACCTGATCGCGGTGGGTGAGCTCCTCGCAGATCGACGCCCTCGCGAAGTCCTCCAGCCGCACGTCCCGGTCCTCCACGAGCGCCAGCAACTGGTAATACGCCACGAGCGAGCCGGTCTCGTGAGCGAGCGACTCGCGCAGGATCTCACCCACGTCGTGTTTCTGCGATTCGAGCAGCGGCCCGATGCCGAGGCTGGGATGTCCTCCCATCGACGTCACCAGTTCGCCCACCTCCCGCGCATGGGAAAGCCCAAGACTCGCCTGCTCTTCGAGCCAAGCTACGATTGGAATCCGGCCAAAACCATTGACCATCAATGCATAGTGGGTGTACCTCACCACACCCGCGAGCTCTAATTCCAGAATCCGATTGAGCATCGCGATGACCGCGGGGCGATCGAGGGATGAAGGGAGCTTCGCGTTGACGAACGCCAGGTCCGGATTGAGATCCATGGTCATCTCCTGCGGTTGCAGTTTGGTGCAGAGGCCCCGGGCCGTTACTTGCGGCCGTTCGCCTCGACCCACTGTGCGTAGGCAGCGCCAAACGTAGTGAGGAAGTTCCTTGTGGAGTCGTTGTTGAGTCTGCCGTCGCCGTCGAACAGGCCGAGCGCATTTCCGATGTACGCCTCGGGCGCAGCCATGATTGGCACGCCGAGGAACACCATCGACTGCCGCAGGTGGTGGTTGGCTCCGAACCCGCCGATCGCGCCCGGCGAGATGCTGACGATGGCGCCGGGCTTCCCCTCCCATACGCTTTTTCCGTATGGGCGTGAGCCCACGTCGATCGCGTTTTTCAGTGCGGCCGGCACCGAGCGGTTGTACTCGGGCGTGAAAAACAGCACCCCCTCGGATTGCGCCACGCGCTGACGGAATCGAACCCACGGCTCCGGCGGCGCCGCTGCGTGATCTTCCAGGTCTTGATTATATAGTGCCAAAGCTCCGATTTCGACGACTTCATACTTCAGCGCAGGGGGGGCCAACGCGATGAACTCGTTCGCGAGCTTGCGTGTGATCGAGTCCTTACGCCCCACATTCCTCGGGTTCATAGGCGCATGACTGCCATTTTCTCTCTTGGCGGCGTCCAGAACACCGATGGAGGCACGGCGAGGTAGCGGAGGATTTGGGTGGCCGTGTCGGAGAGCTTCGGAGGGCT
>BJHF01000021.1 GCA_014191855.1 Deltaproteobacteria bacterium | reverse complement strand
CGCGGAAGCTGCGATGATCGCCGGACTTCCGCAGCGGCCGAGCGACTACAGCCCGCATCGCCACTTCGAGAAGGCCAAGTTCCGGCAGCAGTATGTGCTCGGGCAGATGGTGGACAACGGCTTCATCACCCAAGCCGAGTCGGATGCCGCGTACGCCGAGGACGTAAAGATCGTAGCCCGGAAGAACGAATTCCTGGTGAAGGCGCCCTGGTTCACCGAGCACATCCGTCGGTACCTCGTGGATACCTATGGGCAGGACAAGGTCTACAACGAGGGCCTGATCGTCACCAGCACGTGCGACCTCGCGCTGCAGCAGGAGGCCCAGCGGGCGGTCACGGGCGGCGTGGCGGACGCGGCCGAGAAGGTGGGCGGGTGGCGCGGGCCGCTGGAGCACCTCGAAGGCACGGCCAAAGAGGAGAAGATCGCGGCGCTCACCAAGGGGCTCGGCGCGGTGGTCGAGGGGGAGTGGTACACCGGGGTGGTGACCGACGTGCAGAAGAAGCACGCGATCGTCGATCTGGGCGGGGTAAACGCGATCATTCCGTTGTCGTGGACCACGTGGGCGTGGCCGGTAGTGGAGGGGTCTACGACGCGCGGCAAGAAGATCGACGACCTCTCGTTGGCGTTGAAGGCGGGAGACCTCGTTACGGTGGAGGTGGAGGCGCAGGACTTCCGCAAGTCAGAGACGTTGGCGAAGTACGAGGACGCCGGGGCGGGCCCCTTCGTGGCCGCCAGCCTGTTCCAGGAGCCCGACATTCAGGGCGCCTTGTGGAGTTACCGCCTGGAGGATGGCGCGGTGATCGCGATGGTCGGCGGCGTGAACTTCCAGGACACGCAGTTCAACCGGGCGACACAAGCGGAACGGCAGGTCGGCAGCACCTTCAAGCCCATCGTGTACGCCGCAGCGATCGAGTCCAAGAAGTTCACCACCGGCACCATCGTGCAGGACGCACCGCTGGTCTTCAACACCCTGCGCAACCAACTCTGGAAGCCGGCGAACTACGGGGAAGACTACCTGGGGGACATCACGCTGCGAAAGGCGCTCGCGCTTTCGCGCAACGTCGTAACCGTACGAGTGCTGGACGTGATCGGGCTGGACCCGGTGGTCGCCCTCTCCCGGAAGCTCGGGATCACGAGCCACATGGACGTAGACCTCTCGATGGGGCTCGGATCCGCTTCGCTCACGATGCCGGAGGTCGCGCGAGCCTACAGCGCGTTTGCGACGGTCGGTCACAAGGTGGAACCTCACTATATTCAGAAGGTCGTGGATCGCGACGGGGTGACGTTGGAGTCCTACCAGCCCGTCGAGTTCGAACAAGTGCTCGATCCGTCCGTCGCCACGATCATGAACTGGATGCTGATCGAGGTGGCCACCAGCGGCACCGCGGCGAAGTCACAGAAGCTCGGGCTGCACATCGGCGGCAAGACCGGGACGACGAATGACAACCGCGATGCGTGGTTCGTGGGCTATACGCCGACCGTCCTCACGGCGGTGTGGGTCGGCTACGACCGCCCGAAGTCGCTCGGCGGGCAAGCCACCGGGGGCCACACGGCGCTCCCCATCTGGATGCAGTACATGGAGAAGGCGGCCCCGAAAGACCAGGATCGTCCGTTCAAGTCGGGCGGCAGCGTGGTGTTTGCGACCATCGACGAGGCGAGTGGCCGGCCCAGCGCCGCGGGGCGGTCGATGCCGTTCTTGCCGGGTACGGTTCCCGGCGGGGTGGCTGCGGAAGCCGGCCAGAAGACTTCGGAAGACCTGTTGACGACGGAGTGGTGATGTTCTTGTGGTTGGTCCTTGGGTGTACGACCACGTCGTCGTCGTTGAGTCTTACGTGCGATCTCGCGGCGCCGGCTCTTTCTCCGACCGAAGCGGCGGTGGGGGAAACCGTGGTCGCCATCACCGGGCCGCTCACCGAGAGCTGGGACACCACGGTTTCCGTTGGGAGTACCCCGGCATCGGGCGTGGTGGTGACGCGCCAGGATTGCGATGCGTGCGACGAGTGCGTGGCCGCGGCGGAGTGCAACGTGTGCCTGGAGTGCGACGAGTGCATCACCGACTGCGCCGCGTGCGTGGAGACGGTGTCGTTCGTGGTGCCCGAGGTGGCCCTGGGGGCGACGACGGTCACCATCACGAACCTGCACGCCGCCTCGGCCCCGGTGGCGTTCACCGTCGTGGAGGCGGCGGCGGACACGGGCACCGACACGGGCGACACGGGCGACACGGCGCTTTAGCCGCGCGCCCCGTCCGGCATGGCACAGTCCGTGCGTGATCGGGACAAGCGCGGCCCGGTGCGGGCACGACGTCGGCCCGCGCCGGCAGGACCCGGCGCCAACCCTGGTCCTTTCTCCTGCGGCCGCCCGCTTCCATCGTCCCGCGAGGTGCCCGCAGTGACGGCGCCGCGTATTGCACGGCGCCGTGGGCGGGATCAAGGGGTTCGGACCGCCCTACTTCGAAACGCGCTCGCGCAGGGTCTTGCCCGGCTTGAAGTAGGCGTACGTCTTTGCGGCGATGGAGATCTTCTTCCCGTTCGCGGGGTTCGTGCCCGGGCGCGCGGGACGCTTCTTGCTCCCAAACGTGCCGAAGCCGGGGATGGTGACCTTGTTGCCCGCATCGAGCTCAACCGCGATGATCCCCTTGCCGCTCTCGGCGTCGAAGAGCGCGTTGAGCACTTCGCTGGCCTTGGTTTGGGAGAGTCCAGTGTGCTTCGCGAGCTTGGCAATCATCTCTTTCTTGTTCATGGGTGCTCCGTGTGGGTTGTCGCCGGTCGATGCTGCGGCAGATTGACGCCGTCCAGCCCGGCTCGATTACCAAAAACGATCAACCGCTGCAAGGGGGCCGAGCCCACGGAGAGCAGCCTGCTACCGGGTAGATGAGGGGGTGGGGCTCGTGGTTCTGATAATCACAATTCCTAAATGACTGTAATATCAGATAGTTGTAAGTCAAAATTCTCAAAACGCGGCCCCTACCTGCCTTACGCGGAGGTCGGGCGGGTGGGTGGATGCGTGCTGTTGCTCCGTCAAGGCATCCGCAATTCTGTAGCCAGGCTCACATACTCGTCCGACGCGATTGCGCGGTGGTTGGCGGCGCTGTCACGGTTGCCTCACCTGCCTGCACGCGATAAGGATGGCGGTCCCTCCTTCCCCCCCGGGAGCACGCCAGATGTTCTCCACCCTTGCGCTCCTGCTTTCTGCCTCCCCCTCCTTCGCCGGCGGCTTCGGTCTTTTCGGCACCGGTGGCGTTCACGGCGATCGCGTCTATTACTACGCCGAGAACTCCATCGGTGAGGCCGAGCAGCAGGCGCCCCTCGATGAGATCAACAGCAACGGCGGCGGCGGCCTCGAGCTGATCCTGGGAGACAAGGACTACAAGATCAACGGGTTCTTCCGGTTCTATTTCCTCGCCGATGCCCCGGTAACCGCTCCTCCCGACGCGGATCAGTACACGTTCAACCTTCGTACCGAAGAGTGGCGCCCGCTGGGTGTGGTGGACGCTGGGCTGCAGTTCGGCCTCGTGGGCGAGCCCGAGCGATTCCAGCTTTGCCTTATCGGCCTGCTGGGCTCCGCGGTGATGACGGAGGACCAAACCGAGTTCCTTCAGGCCCAGGCCGGCGTCGGGGTCACGTACACGTTCGCCCGACACTTCCAGGCCCACGCCGAGGTGGATGGGGGAATCCGGTACCGCAAGCGGCTGTACCCGACGGTGAACGCCAGCGCCGGGCTGCGGTACCTGTTCGACTAACGCGGTGCTGGCCCTCCTCGCCGGCTGCACGTTTACCCAGTCGGGTGCGGACTGGTCGGCTCAGCTCTCGCCATCCGGGCCGTGTTACGCGTTCAACCTCGTGGATGGGGTGGTCCCTGGCGATAACGCCGAGCTGCACGCCGCGTTTGCCTGTCTCAACCGGCAGGGAATGGTGGAGCCGCTTGTCCCGGTGGATGTTGCCCTCGATGCGCCCACGCGCAGCGGGAACGTTGGCGGCGCGCTTGTGGACGTGTTGTCGGGGCTGGCCAGCGCCCAGTCCGGCTCCGCCGCGGGGATCTTGAGCGGCCTGCTCGGCGCGTTCGACGATCGCGCGGCCACCGAGCGGTGGCTCCGTCTCGCCGTAGAGCTCGCCTATGCCTCCAGCGTGGAGGAGCTGGGCGGGGCGGTTTCGATCAACAGCAGTGCCTCCCTCGATAATGGCTTGTTGGTACCGCTCTACGACGTAGCGTCTGCCACCGCGACTGCCGTGCTCAACGACGACCTCACGGCGCTCGCACCGGTCTCCTCCGCCCTGCGCTCCGATGCCACGCCCCGCTGGTTGTGGACGTTCGCGCTCCTTGATCAGGCGCCCGACGATGACCTCGCGGCGCTCGCCGAGGAGTGGCCAGCGGTCGTGGCTGCGGTCGTGGACCGAACGGCAGACACGAGCAACGACGAGAACCCTGGTGCGACGGGCAATTCGCTGCGCGACGGGGTGGTGGCCCTCACCTCGGACGAAGCGCTGGTCGACGTGGTGGCGGCTGCCGCGCCGCTCCTCGAAGACGAGTTCACCCGCGATCAATTGGCGGGTTGGGTGATCGACGAAGACCACGCGGGGCGGTGGACCGATCTCGACGACGGTTTGCTCTACCTGGCCTCGGTAGATCGGGAAGGAAACGTCGCGAGCGCCGGAGCCGACACCGCGCTGGTGTCGCTCGTGCGGCTGTTTCACGATGCGAATCAGCCCATCACCTGCACGCTCGACCTGTGGGTCACCGATCTGGAGGTTGATCTTGGGAACCTGGCCGTCGCGATCCTTCAGAACCTCTCCGCTGTAGACCCGGACACCGCGGCCAGCGGCGTGGACCTCCTCGGGGATACCCTGGGGTACCCGCTCACGACCGCGGTGCTCGACAGCGTGGCCGAAAGCGGCGTGTGCCCGGTGATCGACGAGCAGTTGGTCGCCGACCTTGAGTCTATCGACCGCCTTTCGGATCCCTCCTCCGAGGGGTTGTTGCGCTCGTTACTGGGGTTCCTCGCCGCAGCGGACGATCACATCGACGCCGTGGCGGACGTGGCGGGACAGCTCCACGAGCACGCGCTCGTGGATCCTTTGGAGGAGGTCCTCTACGATCTGGCAGGAACCTCCACGCTGAGGAGCCTGCTCGCCGCGGTTCCCGCGCTCGTTGATCCCGACGGTCGGCAGGCGGCCAGCGCCTTTCCCAGCGGCGTTCGGCCGGTCGACATGGGCGCCATGTGCGAGCTGCTCGTGGCGGTCGCCGACGCCGGCACCTGGCGTACGTTGTCGCCGATCGTGGAAACCGTGGTCGCGAACCCTTCCACGTGGGAGGCGGTTGCGAACAGCCAGCACCTGCTTACGCAGCAAGGTACCACCACCGCCGACACGTTGGTGCTGCTCTACGACACCTTGAACGCCGATCCTGAGCTGGCCTGGCTCACGTCCACCGCCACGCTCATCGAGGATCCGTCCGTCGTGCGCCCCGCCCTTGAGCTCGTGGAGAACGATGCGCTCCAGAGTGCTCTGGTGAACACGGAGCTCACCCGCATCGGCCCCCTGCCCTGGATCGCCCAGCTCTACGTGGGCGGCACCGTTGGCCAGCTCTGGGACACCCTCGCTTTGTTCCGCCCGCTCCTCGGAGACTCCGATGTCTGACTCCTCTTGGACCACCCCGGTGCGTCCGCGCTCGGCCACCCCACACGCGTGGGGCGACAACCTGTTCCTCCATGGCGAGCCCTGGCCGCTCACCCTCCTGGCGCGGCTGGGGCACCCCGACACGCACCAGCCAGAGGTCGGTCGCATCGCAACGCGACTCTTTGAGTTCCTGTTCTCCAAGGTGGCGAGCTGCGAGCTCCAAACGCGTGTCGACCGCGTCGCCACGCGCATGACCGCGAAGCACCCCGACGAATCCTATGAAGGCGTGGTGATCCCGACGGATCAACCGGTGGTTGTCGTGGACGTGGCGCGCGCGGGGATCCTCTCGTCGCAGCTCTTCTACGATCGCTTCAACGAGCTGCTGGACCCGCTCGGGGTTCGGCAGGATCACATGTTTGTAAGCCGGGTAACGGACGCTGCCGGTAGCGTTACGGGCAGCGCGGTGGCTGGCGCGAAGATCGGCGGCACCGTGGAGGGCGCGGTGCTCGTCATCCCCGACCCCATGGGCGCCACCGGCGGCTCGCTGTGCGAGGTGCTCGACCACTACCTGCGCGCGGGGTACGGGCGCCCCTCCCGGGTCGTGTTCGTGCACCTGATCGTCACCCCCGAGTACGTGAAGAACGTACACGCGAGGCATCCCGACGTGCGGATCCATGCCCTACGCCTCGACCGTGCCTTTTCGTCCGCTGCCGCGCTTGCGTTGCCCTCGGGTAGCCGGCCCGACGAGGAGAGCGGGCTCGACGACCACCAGTACATCGTCCCCGGCGCCGGCGGCCTCGGCGAAGTGCTCAACAACTCCTGGGTATGAACCATGTCCGCGAATCTTCGTGAGCTGATCTCCGCCGAGCGCATCGCCACCCGGGTCGCCGAGCTGGGTCGCCAAATCCGTGCCGACCATCCCGATGAAACCATCGTGGTGATCGCCGTGCTCAAAGGCAGCTTCTTGTTCCTGGCGGATCTGGCGCGCGCCATCCCGGGAGATGTGCGCATCGAGTTCCTCGGGGTCGCCAGTTACCACGGCGGCACGTCATCCAGCGGCGCCGTCCAGATCACGCAGGATCTTCGTGCGAACATTGAGGGTCAGGCCTGCCTGATCGTCGAGGATATCGTGGATACCGGTCTTACGATGGACTATCTGCTGCGCACGCTCGCGGTGCGCGGACCGAAGTCCGTTCGCATCGCCACCCTGCTCGACAAGCCGAGCAACCGCGAGATCGACGTTCCGGTGGACTACGTCGGGTTCACCATCCCCGACGAGTTCGTTGTGGGCTACGGGCTCGACCTGGGAGAGCTGTATCGAAACCTGCCGTATGTTGCGGTGTACGTTCCGTAGGAGCCCGAATGAAGACCATCGCTACCTCCCGCGCCCCCGCCGCGATCGGCCCGTACAGCCAGGCCATCGTGCACGGCGGCGTGGTGTACTGTTCAGGCCAGATCGCGCTCGATCCGGCCTCGGGCCTCGTCGTCGGCGCGGATGTTGCCGCCCAGACGCGACAGGTGCTCAAGAACCTTGACGCCGTGTTGGTCGCCGCCGAGAGCAGCCGTGCGCGTGTCATCCGCACGACCGTGTTCCTGCGAGATATGGCCGACTTCAACGCGATGAACGGGGTCTACGCCGAGTTCTTCGGTGAAACGCGTCCGGCGCGGGCCACGGTGGCCGTCGCCGGCCTGCCGCGGGACGTGAAGGTGGAGATCGATTGCGTTGCTGCCGTGAGTGAGGGAACGGTCACATCCGACGCGTCGTGGTCCAACCCGAGTTAGGCTCCGCGGCGAAATGTTTGGAGAAACCCCCCTCGTCCTCGTGGAGACCCCCGAGGAGCTTGCCGAGTGTGCCGCCCAACTCTCGCGTGCGCGCGTCATCGGCGTCGATACCGAATCCGACAGCTTCCACCACTATCGGGAGAAGGTGTGCCTCATCCAGGTGAGCGACGCACACACCGACTTTGTGATCGACCCGCTGAAGGTCCCCGATCTCTCCCTTCTGAACCCGATCTTCGCCAATCCGGACATCGTGAAGGTGTTCCACGGGGCGGACTACGACGTGGTGTGCTTGAAGCGCGACTTCGGCTTCACCATGCGTGGTATCTTTGACACGATGGTGTCCGCTCAGTTCCTCGGTTTCCCGAAGTTCGGCCTGGCCGACCTCATCCACAAGTGGTGGGGCTGGACCATCGACAAGAAGTGGCAGCGCCACGACTGGGCGGCCCGTCCACTGCTCGACGAGCACCTCGACTACGCCCGGGGCGACAGCCACTGGCTGCCCGCGATGCGGGACCTGTTCCTGATGCGCCTCGCGAAGGCTGGGCGTCTGGAGCACGTGATCGAGGAGTGCGAGGCGCTGCAGGAGCGCGAATGGCAGCGCCCCCGGCACGATCCGGCCGACTTCTACCGGGTGAAGGGAGCGCGCCAGCTCGACGAGCGCGGGCTCCACGTGCTCTCGGCGGTGTACCGCTACCGGGACGCTCGGGCGGAAGAGCAGGATCGACCTTCCTTCAAGGTGCTGCCCGACGACATCCTCCTGGAGCTGGCCGCTCGCCGCCCGGCGACGATGGACGAGATGGTGGGCCTCTTTCGCCGCGGCGCGCCGTTCATTCGGCGGTATGGGGAAGGACTCCTGGCCGCGATCGCAGCCGGTGTATCGAGCGAGGCGCCGCTGCCGACGATGGCGGAGCCCGTGAAACGAGAGCCGGGCCTGCGCGGGCAGCGGGCGGAGCGGTTGATGGGCGCGCTCAAGGACTGGCGCAACCGCGAGGTGGAGCAGCGCGGCGTTCCGCCCATTGCCGTCGTCTCGAACAACGTGCTGAAGGAGCTGGTTCGGGTCGCGCCGCGTTCGAGGGAGGCCCTGGCGTTGGTCCCCGATCTTCGGCGTTGGCAGGTTCAAACCTACGGCGACTTGTGGCTCGCAGTGATCGACGACGTGCTCGGCCCCGAGCGGCAGGGCGATTCGACGGACCCGGTGGACGAGTCCCCACCCGCTCGGCGGCGTCGGCGCCGGCGCGGCGATCGGAAAGACATGGCTGAGCCCTCCGTGAGCGCCGAAGCAACGGAAGACGCGCCTACCGCCTGAGCGCGGCTCCGTCGAAGCCATCGGGCAACAACGTGCGGATGTCCGTGGTATGCACGTGGCCGGCTGTGCTGGCGATCACGACGACCGCATCGGGGCCGAACTCGAAGATGACCTGGCGACAGCCGCCGCAGGGGCTCGCGGGGGGATCGGAGTCGGCGATAACGGCGATGCGCACGATCTCCGTTTCCCCGGCCGCCACGGCCGTGCCGATCGCCGTACGCTCGGCGCAAACCGTGAGGGGATAACTGGCGTTCTCGACGTTGCAGCCGACGTACACCTTACCCGAGCTGGCCACGAGGGCGGCCCCGACCTTGAACTTGCTGTAGGGGGCGTAGGCGTTGTCGCGAGCCTCAGTGGCGAGCGCGATCAGCTCCGCGTCGCTTACCACCGCTCCACCACCCGCGCGAGGAGGGCACCCAGCCGGCCAGCGGCCTGGCGGCAGGCCTCCGTGACCTCGCTGTGCGTGAGCTCAGACGTGGACAATCCGGCCGCTGCGTTTGATACCACGGCGAACGCGAGCACCTCCATCCCGGCGTGGCGCGCCGCGATCGACTCGTGCACCATGCTCATGCCGACGACATTGGCGCCGAGCTTGCTGAGCATCCGAATCTCGGCGGGGGTTTCGTAGCTTGGACCGAGCATCGCCGCGTACACGCCCTCCGGCAGCGGCTCGGGACTGGCCGCCTGGGCGATGCCGCGGAGGCGAGGGGAGTAGAGGTGTGTCAGGTCGGGGAATCGGGGCCCCAGCGCGTCGATGTTCGGGCCCCGCAGTGGGTTTTCGCCCGAGAGGTTCAGGTGATCTGCCACGATCATCACACTGCCGGGGCCGAGCGCCGGATCCACGCCGCCCACCGCGCTCGTGAGCACGAGGCCCTTCACGCCCCACCGGGCACACGCGCGAACGGCGAGCACCACGGTGTCGAGCTCATGGCCCTCATACACATGAACGCGGCCTTGTAACAAGAGAACGCGCTTTCCACCCAGTCGGCCGCACACCAACCGACCGGCGTGCCCGCCGACGCCGCTGCCCGGCAGGCCGACCTCGTTCGCGTTCACCGCGACGGCATCGGCCACCCTTTGGGCTACGTCCCCGAGGCCGCTCCCGAGCACGATCACCACGTCCACGGGATCGCCGAAGGTGGCGCGAAGGCGGCCCGCAGCGGCGTCGATGCGGGCGAGGCGGGTCTCGGTGTCGTCCATGGGGGGGGCTTATCCCGGTTCGACCGGAACGGGCTCCCGACCGGCCGCCAGCAGCTCCTCAAGCGTGCGCCAGCGCTCGGTGCCGGGCTCATGCTCGCGGCGAAGGTGAGGGGAGGTGGAGAGCCGCCTGGCCCCCAGCGACGGGATGCGCCAAAGGTCGATCCCGGCGGCGTTGTCGCGCTGCGGGGGGCCGTAGAGCCGCGCCAGCACCGGGTCTAATTGTGCCAGGTTCTCGGCTGACAAGGCGGCACGATCCAGAACGAGCTCGGTCACGCCCAGAGCCCGGAGCACCATCCCAGAATCGGTTGGCGGCACAAGCCAGCCCGCTTCCGGTTCGAGCAGCCCGACGATGGCAACCACGCCCGGCTCGCCCAAAACCGGGTCGTCGTCGTGCACGGCGCGAGCTTCGGCGTAGAGCGGGCGTCGGTGAATGAGGGCCTGGTGCCGCCACAGCGCGGCCCGGGGGGGCTCACCCAGGGAGGAGCGCGCGACGGGCAGGTGCAGCACCGTACCCTTGCGTTCACTGAGGGAGATCACCGCTTCGGGCGGGGTGTTTGGCAGGGGGGTGGGGGTGCGGAGCGAGAGCCCCGCGCCCTCGAGCAGCACCAGGGCGAGCAGGAGCCTTGCGCGCCAGGCGGGGGCGTTTGCGGCGGCGAGCGCGAGCGCGGCCGCGGACACCGCGCCGGCACCGCTCCAGCCCGTCTCCGCGCCGAAGCTTGCCAGGAGGAACGCGGGTAATGGGAGCGCGATCAGATGGTCGTGGTCCCCGCGTAGCGCGATCACGGGGCCCAGCGCCAGCGCCGCAGCCGCCAGCCCCGCGAGGCGCAGTCGAAGCGGGCCCCCTACAACCACCAGCGCGACCGTCAGGCACACGCCGGCCGTCGCCCCGGGGGCGTGGCCAGCCATGAGGGATCGCGCGGCGGAGAGCCCGATCACATCGACGGCGCCTCGCTCGCCGAGCGTCGCGACAAGGGGCGCGATCAGCAGCGCCGCAACGTTTGGGCGGCGTACAAACGCGGCCACGGCGAGGGCGGCGGCGGCGACCGGCGACACGGCGGCGAGGCACACCGTCGCAAGGGAGCCCAACGAGGTGGAGCGCTGCCAGGTGAGGAGGCCGAGCGCGGCGGGGCCCACGCACAACGAGGCGACATCCCCATGAAGCATCCCCGTCGAAACGGGCGCGGCAAACACCGCCACCAACCAAAGGTATGGCGTCTTCAACGCCCGGATCAGGCAGGCCGTGGAGAGGGCCGAGCCGATCCCGAAGAGCACCCGCAAGGCGGTCGGCTCGCCGAGCCGCGCGGCCAGCGTCGAAGCCAGCCAGGCGACCAACCCATGACCATCGAAGATCGCCGCCGCATCCGCCGCGAACCCGCGATCGAGCAGCAGGAGCGTGAGCGCGGCCGAGAGCAGGGGGGCCACGAGGAGCGTCAGGTGCCGCACGCCGCGCGAGTATCGCGGCGCGCCCACCCTTGCGGCGAGGCGCTCCGGGGAGTAGGCAGGCGCCCCTTCTGGAGTCCCGAATGTCTGAGCCCAAGAGCACCAACATCACCTTCCACGGCGCCATCGTTACCCCCGAGGAGCGCGAAGCGACCGTCGGCCAGAAAGGGGCGGTGGTTTGGCTCACCGGCCTGAGCGCCTCCGGGAAAAGCACGATCGCCCGCCGCGCCGAGCAGCTCCTCCTCGAGCGCGGGCACACGGCCTACGTGCTCGACGGCGACAACATCCGCTTCGGTCTGAACAAGGATCTCGGCTTCTCCCCCGCCGATCGCACGGAGAACATCCGCCGCATCGGCGAGGTGGCGAAGCTCTTCGCCGACGCCTGCGTGATCACCATCACCGCGTTCATCTCGCCGTATCGGGCCGACCGGGACAGCGTGCGCGCCATCACGCCGGCCGGCACCTTCTTCGAGGCCTACGTGGAGGCGAGCGTGGAAGTGTGCGAGGGTCGCGACCCGAAGGGGCTCTACAAGAAGGCTCGCGCCGGCCAGATCCCCGAGTTCACCGGGATCAGCGCCCCCTACGAGGAGCCGCTGAGCGCCGAGATGGTGATCAAGACGGCCGACCGCACGGTCGATGAGTGCGCCATGCAGATCCTCGAAGAGCTGGCGGCGAAGGGCGTGATCAAGCTCTGAGCGCCCCACGGCGTCAGGCGTTCGTGCTACTCTCGCGACGGAGGTGGCCGGATGTGGTGGTGTTTGACCCTGGCTTGGGCCGGCGAAGGCGTGGTCGCGTACAACGACCGATTGGTGGCCGAGACGCAGCGAATCCTGGAGCAGACCCAGCAGCTCCAGCGCGTGGCTCCGCCGGCGAACCCCGCCGACTTGGAGCCATACCGCCTCGGGCTTCGCACCATCCTGGTCGGCTTTCGCGACGAGAGCGCGGCACTACCGGCGTTCGAAGGCGACTCCTCCTTTCGCGATGCCCTCGTGTCACAGGCCCAGACGCTGGTGGACCTCGTGGATCACCCGACGCGGACCTTCCTTGAGCTGAGCGCCGCGCCTGCGGCGAAGTCCGAGGACGTCGGCGCCGCCGACGTTGCGTATCGGGCCATGATGGACGGCGCCGCGGCCAGCGATGCCGCGTTGCACAAGGCGCAAGCCGACTTCGCTGCGCGGCATCATCTGACGCTGGTTGCGACGGAGCCGCCGCCCGAGGTGGCGCGGGGCCCCGAGTTTGAGTGCCCGGAGATCGTACCCGCCGGAATCACGCTCCCTGCTGGCTGGATCGCGGGGAAGACCGTCGCCTACTACAACGGGTTCGTTGAAGATGCGAACGCATTGGTAGACGCCATGAACCTCGTCGTCACGAGCTCGGGCGGCGAGGGCTTGGACGCGGCGCGCTTGGCAAGCCTCGAGCGGATCGAGGCGCTCGCGGTCACGACGGCGTCGCGCGGGGACTGGCTGGGCGACGACACCCTGCTCGTCGGAATGACGGAGCTCGAGACCCAGTCAATCGAGATGCTCCGAGGCACGGTCCTGCGCATGGTGCGGGCCGAAGCGAGGGGGATGCGCTCGCAGGCCGATGTCGACGCGTTCAACGCCCTGATCGTGGACCTGAACGAGGCGCTCCCGGCCGCCATGGACCACTGGGGTTCGGCCGTGGTTGGTTTCCAGAGTCACTGGCACATGGACGAATTTGGGGCGTGGCAGGCGGAGCACGCGGCGTGGGAAGCGGCGCACCGGGCGGGGATGGTGGCGCCGACGGGGTTGACGGCCCCGGCCGCCGGCGGGGTGGGGGCGCCGGCGCGGTAGGGCGCGCGCTGGCTACCTGCCGCGGCACCGGTCGACCAGCGCGCCGATCGCAGCGTCGCGCGAGCCGAAGCGCTCCGTCGTGGTTTCTGAAACGATCAAACAGCTCGTCGCCAACGCCCCCAGCCGGTTCGCGAACACCAGATCGCTCCGGGTGCGCGCCAGCTGCGCCCGGGCCACGGCCTCCAGCTTCGCCTCGTCCCACTCGGGGTTCCCAGCCTTGAAGCTCACGAGGAACACGTCGGGATCCCACTCGCGTACGTGGTCGACGATCTTCGGGCCTGGAGTCAAGCGCAGCACCAGCTCGGGCTGCCCGCTGGGCAACTTCGTCGCCGCCGGCTGCGCTTCGTAATCGCCGACCGCCGCGCTGTGGATGAGCACGCCGCCCGGGCGCGCTCGCAGCTCCTCCTCCATCTTCGCCATGAGATCGCGCGTCGACGTGTACTCCCGAGTCGCGAGCGAACCATCCGCCAGCTTCGCCCTCAAACAGGCCTCCGTGCTCCCGAGAAGGCGCACGGCAAAGCGTAGGGCCAGGGCCTGTGCGATCACGACGCCTGTGGCCCCCGTCGCGTTCGCGCTGAGGTAGCGGATCGCGTCGACCGGATTCCGGGTCGCCCCGGCCGTTATGAGCGCAGGAAGCTGCGGATCCACGGGATTCCCGGGTCGGGGACGATCGGGCGCGGGGAGTGGTCGGTGTCGAGGAACACCACCATCGCGTCCGGGTGGTGCTCGCGGAACACGTTCACGTTCGCCGGCTCGTTGTCGAAGTAGGCGGCCACCCGCCCCATCTCGGCGATCTGCTCCAGCGCCGCTTCCTTGAACGCGGTGTCGTCCAGCTCGGGGCTGGGCTTCGTGACCAACATCGCGTCCGGCGCGTCGTACGGGAACCCGAACCGCCGCAGCGCCAGCTCCGTGCCGGCGCGCATCGAGTGGTCGCGACCCGTGAGGTAGACAATCTGGGCCCCGGCCGCACGGATCTCCCGCACAAACGCCGGAGCGCCGGGCATGGCGTGGTCGTGCACCTGATAGTCGCTGTGGAAGAATCGGGCGTTCCACTGATCGCGGATCGAGGCCTCGTTCGTGTCGATCCAGGCCGGGTCCACCCCTGCGTTCAACATCGTCCGCCGCAGCGACCAGTCCACGAAGTGCTCCGCCTGAAGGCGGCAAAGCGTTTCCCACCCGTGCATCGCCGCGATCTCGCGGACGATGTGAACCTGGCTCGGCCGCGTGTCGAACAAACACCCGTCGAGGTCAAAGCCCACGACCACGGCGATGTGGGCTCGCCGCAGGTGGCGCACGCGCTCCACCACGGTTTCGAGCCGCTCGGCGCTGTCGGCGTCCCAGTCGAACGGGCGATATCCCCGGCCGCTCATGTGACCCCTTCCAACTCGGCGAGCACCTCGCGAACCGTCTCGGCCGCTTCGCTGTTGAGGGCTTCCAGGCGCACAAGGCTGGCCTGGAGCAGCGCGCGCCCGCTCACGACGTCCCCGGAGGCCGCGACCACCTGCCCGAGCATGCCCTGGCTCACGGCCGCTTCGTGGGCGAGCCCGAGGATCTCCTGGATGTCGTTCGCCATCTTGAACGCCTTCCCCGCCCGGTCGAGCTCACCGGCGCCCGCGGCGCGGGTTGCCAGCATGAACCAGGCTCCCGCCTCCGCCTCGCGGTCCCCGGTGCGCCGCGCGGCGTCGCACAGGTCGGTGGCGGCAGCGAGGGAGGCGTCGGTCTTCCCCGCGTTGTCCGCCGCTTCCGCGAGCGCCTGGAGCATGGCGATCTCCCCCGCCACGTTCCCGACCTCCTTGAGCGTGCGCGCGGCGTAGCCCAGGTGATCGATCGCCCCCTCCACATCGCCTTCGCCCAGCTCCACCGCCGCCAGCTCGCGAAGCACCGAGGCGCGACCCGGCAGATCCTTCAGGAGCTCGCGCCCGACCAGCGCCTCTTGAAGCGCGCGACGGGCCGGCTGCAGCTCGTTCGCCGCCGCGTGGGCCACGCCGCACTGCTGCAGCGCGTCGATCTCGGCGGCGCGGTTCTTGGCTGCCCGCGCCATCTCAAGCCCTTGCCGCGCCTGCCCAACTGCGCGCTCATGATCGCCCCGGGAGATCCAGATGTTGCTGTAGAGCAGGTGCAAGGCCGATCGGGCCCGCGCGTGCGCCGTCGGATCGAGCGCGTAGAGTGCCTCCTGTACCGTGGCCTCTGCCCGGCCATCGTCCCCCAGCTCCAATAGCATCTGCGCCAACTGGTGGCGGGCGTGGGCCAGCCCTTCGCTCTCGCTGGTGCGTGACCAGGCTTCAACCTGGGCTTCAGCCGCATCGCGCGCCGCCGCCAGATCGCCCGTGCGCAGGCAAAGCTCCATGCGCTCCTGCCAGAGTGACGCCACGCCTTCAAGGTCGCCTGTGCTCTCGCGGAGCGCGATCCCCGAGTCCACGTGCCCGAGGGCATCGGCGAGCCGGTTGGCGCCGACGCACGCGATCGCGGCCACCTGATGGGCCGCCGCGGCCCCGGTGCGATCGTTGGCGGCCGTGAACGCCTCCAGCGCGACGAACGCCTGGGCATACGCCCCCGCCATGTCACCGCGTTGGAGCATCGACATCGCTTCGTGCAGGGCGCGTGCGCCCTCGCCTGCTTCAGACACGCGGCCTCCCGGGGAGCCCGCGGTTAACCTGCCGGGATGGTCCCTCTCTCGTTCGACGTGTTGGAGCGCGAATTGCGTAGCCTTTCCGCCCCGCCTCGGGACATCGGCGTGGTGCGGAAGCTGGTGCGCCGCCTGCCCGCGGAGGGGCGGGAGTGCCCCGAATCGGTCGTGTTGGATGCGGATCGGGGCCTGATCGGCGATCAGTGGGCCGCCGGAAAAGCGAACCCCGAAGCTCAGGTAACGGTGATGCGGGCCGACGTCGCCTCCGTGATGTGCCGCGGCGGCGAGTACGAGGTGCTCGGAGACAACCTCTTCGTCGAGCTCGATACCTCTGCCTCGAACCTGCCTCCCGGCACGCGCATTCGGGTCGGCGTGGTGGAGTGCGAGGTGACACCGAAACCGCACACCGGCTGCCACAAGTTCTCACGCCGCGTCGGGGCGGATGCGCTCGCCCTCACCAGGACGCCCGAATGGAAGCCGCAGAACCTGCGAGGCGTGCACTTGCGTGTGCTGCGGTCCGGCCGAGTGGCGGTGGGAGATGCGATCGTGGTGGAGTCGCGGCCATGAGCGCGAAGGTGCTTCCGGCGCACGTCACGGCCTTCAACGACAGCCTCACCCACCTGGGCTTCGACGGAGATCCGGAGTGCGTCGGCACCGCCTCGCGCTGGCTCAGCGTGCTGGAGGCATACCGTCCCGGGCAGCCGATTCCGGCGTTCGAGACGTTCGTTGCCCCTTCTTGCGACGAAGTGCGGTTGCGTCGCCTCCCGTTCCACAGCCTGTGCGCTCATCATCTGTTGCCGTTCTTCGGCGAGGCCGAGATCGTGTACGGTTCGGTGGGCCGAATCGCGGGGCTGGGCGCGATCGCCCGCGCGCTGCAGCACTTCTCCCGTCAGCCGCAGCTCCAGGAGCGCCTCGGTGCCCAGCTCGCCGATTACCTCCACGCACAACTGGGCGGCCCGGTGAGCGTGCGGTTGCGCGCCCGTCAGCTCTGCATGGAGATGCGCGGCGCGGAGTCGACGGGTGAGATCGAAACCTTCGCGCGGCGGGGTGGGGCCACGCGCGACGGCGCCTTTTGACCGAGCTTCGCGAGGTTTCCTGGCGCCCGGCCGGCGTGGTGGTGCTCGACCGGTTCTCGCTCTCCCTGGAAGAACGCCGGATCACCGCGATCCTTGGCCGCTCCGGGTGTGGCAAGTCTTCGCTGCTCAGGGTCCTCGCGGGGCTCCGAGCGCTCGATGGGGGCGAAGTGGAGCGCGGCGCGACGAGACTGAGCTTCGTATTCCAGGATCCGGCGTTGTTGCCTTGGCGCACCGTGCGGGAGAACGTGAGCTTACCCGGTGAGTTTGGCCGGGTGGCGGACATCGAGCGGGCGCTGACGCAGGTGGGATTGGCGGAGCAGGCCCACAAGCTCCCCGCGGCGCTCTCTGGTGGCCAGCGCATGCGCGCCAGCCTGGCCCGCGCGCTGGTGTCCCGCCCCGAGCTGCTCCTGCTCGACGAGCCCTTCGGCGCGTTGGACGTGGCGACCCGGGCCGAGATGACCGAACTGGTACTGCGCGCCCACGCCGAGCTGGGCTGCACGATCGTGTTGGTTACGCACGATCTCGCCGACGCTGCGCGCCTCGCCGACCGGGTGGTCGTCGTGGATGGTCCGCCGCTCCGCGTAGTCCGGAACGTGCAGATCGAGGCGCCGAGGCCCCGCTCCGCGGCGGACGTCGCCGCGCTTGTGCAGGAAGTCGAGCCGTGACCGGTCGGGAACGGCTGGTTGTCGCTGGCTCCCTCGCGGGCGGCGTGTTGCTTTGGGCGTTGGTGGCGCACCGAGCGGGTCCGCTCCTGCTCCCGACGCCGGGCGCGGTGCTCCTCGCGCTGTGGGACGAGCGGCTGAAGCTCGAGCGCGCGGCGCTGGAAACGGGCATCGCCGCGCTCGGCGGGCTCGCCGTCGCGAGCGTGTTCGGCGTGCTCGCCGCTGCGGCGGCCTGGTGGAGCCGCGCGCTCCGCTTGGCGGTGTTGCCGTACACCGTGCTCGTGCAGATCGTGCCGATCGTCGCCATCGCGCCGATGTTGGTAGTATGGCTTGGGTATGGCCGCGGCGTCGCACTCAGTACGGCCGCGATCGCCTCGTTCTACCCGATCTACTCCGCTGCGCAGACGGGCCTCGTCGCCCCCTCCACCGATCTTGTGGACCTGTACCGACTCCTCGGCGCGTCGCGACTGCAGGAGCTGCTCGGTCTGCGCGCCTGGGCCGCCTTGCCTGCCCTGTTCTCGGGCCTGCGGACGGCCGGCGGCCTGGCGGTGATCGGCGCGATCGTGGGCGAGTTCATCGGGAGCAATGGCTCCCCGCCCACCCTCGGCTACACCGTGCTGTTCGCGAGCCGGAGCGCGCGGAGCGAGGTGGCGTTCGCCGCCATCCTCGTCGCGGGGGCGCTGGCGCTGGCAATCGGCGCGGTCACCGGATGGTTGGAGCGGCGGTGGATCGGGCGGTGGTACGGGGCGTGAGCCCTACGTCACCGATCCACCGGCGGATACGCCTCGATTCGACTGGCTAATCTCTCCGCGAGCGGGCCATGCGCCTCGCCCAGCGCCGCCAGGATCAGCCTGGATTCCTCGCGGTACGTCACGATCTTCTCCGCGCTCCATGTGTACGGCGGCGGCGCGAGGTTGGTGATGCGATCCGCCAGCTTCACGGCCCAAACTTCACGCGGCTGGACGCGGATGCGCGCGAGGCTGTCCGCCATCTTCTCCGCCTTGGTGGGCAACGAGGCGTCCTTGGCGAGCGCGCGAACGCCCGCCGCCACGCGAGGCCCGAAGCGCGAAACCAGGCCTTCCTCGCGGGTGGCGGTGTCCTCCAGGGTGTCGTGCAACAGCGCGCACTGAATCGCGAGGATCGGGTCGTCAAACGGGGAGATTTGGTGCGCGACGAGCACCTCCATCCCCACCGCGCCGAGGTGCATGAGGTAGGGGAAGGGCTCGCCCGGGGTCGCTTGCGCCCCGTGGGCGCGCGCCGCGAAGCGCCACGCGTCGAGCCACGCATCTTGGAGTTCGTTCATCCGGGATCCCTAACCGTCGTCGCGGGCGCCGAGCAGGTGGGTGGAGGGCGCGTAGCCTGCGAGCACGTTTCCGTCGGGGCGGATGAGGCGGTACAGCGTGCGCCGGAGCGAGGGGTCGGCGACGTAGTTTTCGCCGCGTTTGCGGCGCGCGAAGAGGAACGGGCGTACGGTCGGGGTGAGGCGGTCGAGGCTGCGGCCCAGGTCGGCATCGGAAACCCCCCGATGGGCCAGGAACGCCGCATCCACCTCGGCCTGGATCGCCGCGAGTCGAGCGTTCAGCAGGCCGCGGATGCAATCGAAGTCGGCCCAGAACTCCTCGGGGATCTCCCTCCGGAAGGCTTCCAGATCGTCGTTCGCCTCCAGCGCGCGCCAAAGCCCCAGGGGGGTGACATCGGAGAGCATCGCGTGGATACGACGGTACGCGGCCCCCTTCAGCTTGAGGCGCAGACCAGAGGCGTACCGGATCACGAACCCTTCGCGGTTGCGATCCAGCTCCGCCGTCAGCGCCACGAGCTCGTGGATGGTGGCGACGTTGTGCGCCGTCACGAGCGCGCAGCCGAGCTGCGTCGCGACACCGGCCAGCTCCGCGCGGCTCAGCTCTACGCCCGCGCCCGAGTAGGCACCAAGCAGCACCAGCTCGGCGCGATCGTAGCGCACGACGATGCGATTCTCAGGGTAGAGCGCCTCAAAGAGGTAGGTCGAGTCACGGTCGAGCGCGTGTAGTGCGCGGGGGCGCAGCCATGCGGCCGCCCAGGCGGCCTGCGCGGAGTCGAACGCGCCCTTGGTGACGACGCGCCACCCTTCGCCGTCGAAGAACAGGATCGCCAGTGACCCGTCGAGCTTCTCGTAGGCCTCGAAGGGTTCGTTGGGCAGGCTTGCCGCGTCGGGGCCGGCACCGCGCTCGCCGAAATTAAAGAACTTGGGGAAGGGCGTGGCGCGCACGACGGCTGCTTCGTGGTCGAGTACGAGCCCGCGCGCGAGCACGGAAACATCGTCCCACATCGCGTCGTACACGCAGCGGTTGGTGTAGACATAGAGGCTCAACGCCCCTTTTCTGACGCGCGCCACGGCCCCGGAGCGCACGCGCAGCTCCAGCGCGGCGGCAAGCTCCGCGAAGGAGACACGACGGGCGGGGTGGAGGTCCCGGTTCATGGCGGCGCGAAGCTATCCACGTCATCACCTCCGTCCAGCGCGCCCGGGTGAACCCGCCCTATTCGTTCGCCGTCGCGACCTTGAGTGCGCCGTTCGTCACGTCGTAGTAGCTCACGACCACTTCGTCGCTCGGGCCGACCGCGATGGAGGGAGCGACGCCCACGTCACCATCGGAGTCCACGGTCCACGTCGCCCACGTTCCCGCCTCAAGCGTCGCGACCTTCAAGTCCCCATTCGATGCGTCGTAATAGGCGATCCACGGCTGATCGGCGCTGTCGTAGGCGAGCTGGGCGTAGCTCCCCACGCTGCCGGTGCTGTCGATCGTCGTCGGCGACCACGTCTGGCTCGCCGCGTCCCGACACGCATAGATCAGGTCGGCCCGGGTGGAGTCCTGATAGGCGACACACGCGGTGTCATCGCTCTGCAGCGCAAGCGAGGTGTACCAGCCGTCGGCGGCGATCGTCTCGTTGACCGTGCTCTCGTTGAAATCGGAGTATTGGGCTTCCGAGCCGAGCGCATTGTCGTCAAACCATGCGACGTGGTCGTAATCCTCGGAGTCGATCGCCAGGGTGGTGAAGTAGCCGGTGGCGTAGGTCCAGTACCACCACACGTCGATGTCGGTGTAGATCGCCACGCCGAAGCTGGTGTAGTCAGCGAGCACGGGGACGAGATAGGTCGCGTCATAATACGCGAAGGAAGGCAGGTTGTCGCTGTCTACGTCGATGCTGACATAGTGCCCGATGCTCGCGGAGGCGCTCGAAGAATACCCATCGACGTAATACCCGGTGTCCCAAACGCCTGCAGCGTCCATCCATCCGAACCACAAGTCGGTGTAGCTTCCACTCCGCCAGGTGTAGGCGATCTGGAGCTGATCGGCGCCATCCACCACGAGATCCAGGGACTCGCCGACCTCCGTGTCCGAAATGATCTCGGTCGCGGCGGACCAGCCGCTTCCGTCGTCTGCGAGGTACCGAAGGGTGCCGAGGTCGCCATCCCGGTACACGAGGTGCACCGTGCCCGTGGTGTCGACGCCAATCGCGGAGGGATTTCCCATGTCTCCCGTCACATCCACCGTCGCGACTTCGAACGCCTCGTCCGTGTCGCCGTCGCAGTCGTTGTCTACACCGTCTGTAGTGACCTCGGCGGCGTCTGGGTTCGCGTCCGCGTCTTTGTCGTCGCAATCGTCTACGCGCTCGTACCCGTCCCCGTCCACATCGTCGTCGGGGGTGCGGGGATCGCAGTCGTCGTCGTCCCCATTGTAAGGGTGCTCGGTCTGCTCCGGGCTGATGCCGTTGTCGGTGTCGTCGCAGTCATCTGCGAGGTCGTAGCCGTCGTTGTCGAGATCGTCGTCCGCCGTGGCGGGATCGCAGTCATCGTCGGCACCGTTGTACGGGGTCTCGCTTTCGTCGGGGGATACGTCGCCATCCGTGTCGTCGCAGTCGCCCTCGGCCTCCGTTACGCCGTCCCCGTCGTCGTCCACCTGCTCCGGGTCGGTGTCGCCGCCCGTGTCCGTGTCGCCCGCGCTGTCCGTGTCGGTGTCGCCACCCGTGTCGGTGTCGGTGTCACCGCCACCCCCAGAGTCGGCGTTACCCGTATCGTTATCGTGCGGCTTGTCGGCGTTGGGGTCGGTGCCCGTGCCCCAGAAATCGCCGGAGCAGCCAGTCAGGGTGAGGACGAGGAGCATCGAGCGCATCACGACTCCGAAGGGGCGGCGCATTACCCACCTTTGCCGCCGCGCGCTACCTTCGCGCCGTGGACGTGCTGTTGACCCATGCCTACTTCCTGGCGGATGATCCGCATGAAGCGGAGCTCATGCGTCCATTCCCACCGTTGGGGCTCCAGTATCTGGTGGCCTATCTCCGGCGCGCGGGCGTGGCTGCGGAGTGGTGGGACAGCACGTGGCATCCCGGGCCGGCCGCGTTCGGCGCGGTCCTGGACGATACGAAGCCGGCGATCGTCGGCTTCTACGGGCACACGATCACCCGGCCGGTCACCGCCGGGCTGGTGAGGGAGGCCCTCGGGCGCGGGCTGCGCGTCGTTGCGGGCGGCCCCGACCCGGTTCAGTACGTGAACGAGTACCTTGCGATGGGCGTGGAGGTGATCGTGGTGGGGGAAGGGGAGGCCACGATGGCCGAGCTGGTTGCCCACTGCGTGGCCAACGGAGGGCGCTGGGATTTTGACGCGCTGGAACGCGTAGCCGGCATCGTATTCCGGGTGGGCGAGCGGGTGGTACGAACGGGGTCGCGGGCGCTGATCCGTCCGCTGGACTCGCTGCCCTGGCCGGCCAGGGAGCGGCGCGATCTCGAGAGCTATTTTGCCGCCTGGCGCAAACGACACGGTGAAACCGCGATGTCGATGACGACGAGCCGGGGCTGCCCTTACCATTGTACGTGGTGCAGCAAGCAGGTGTATGGGGACACGTTTCGGCGGCGCGATCCAGACGCGGTCATCGACGAGCTGCTCTCGATCAAGGCGGAGTTCAACCCCGATCAGATCTGGTTCGTGGACGACATGTTCACGCTGAACAAAACCTGGGTGGAGCGCTTCGCCACCCGAATGGTCGAGCGCGAGGCCGTCACGCCGTTCTACGTGATCGGGCGGGCGGAGACGCTCGAGCCAACACAACTGGATCGTCTGCGCGCGGCCGGCTGCTATCGGATGTATGTCAGCGCGGAGAGCGGGGCCGATCATGTGTTGGAGGCGATGAAGAAGGGCACGACGGTGGCGGAGCTTCGCGCGGCAGGTCGGATGTTGCGGGAGGCCGGCATCGAGATGGGCGCGTTTGTGATGCTTGGGTATCCTGGCGAAACGCGGCCCGATGTGCTCGCCACCCGCGACCTCATGCGCGATCTCGACCCGGCCGTTACGCTGGTGTCCGTGGCGCACCCCATGAAGGGGACCGCCTTTTATGAAACAGTGAAGGGGCGCGTTTCCGGCCAGAGCGGCGGAAGGCTCACCTTCGATATGGCGTATTCGCCGCGCTTCTACGATGCGGCGCAGCGGATGTTGTGGGCAGACGAGGCGGTGCGGCGGGCGAGGCAGCGGCGCGATGCGGTGGCGTGGGCGCGGGCGAAAGCGCGGTATGTGGGGTGGCGAGGGGTTTTGGAATTGGGGTGACGCCGGCGGGGCCGGCGCGGCGCCGCTGCTGTGAAGAGGTATCCCCCCCGATTTGCGACAACTCGCCAGGCATCCCCTCGGAATTGCGACGACCAGGAGGCCGTCGCCGTCGGCACGCGGCCTCCACCACGGGGCAACGCCGGGTTTCGGTCGGTGGGTGATCGCCGACCGCGGGAATCGCGCCTCTACATGGCGAAGTCGTCGCATTTTGCCGGGGATGGGTACCCCGTGTGTCGCGTTTTATGGGGGATACCACCCCGCCCCACCCGCGCCGCCCGTCCCAACTGCCGCAACCCGCACGTAGATCACCCCCGTGGAAGTGCCCGCCACTTGCGAGGCCGCGACGCCGCTCGGAAGGGGATACCCGCGAGGTGTCGGGTTGTTCAGTCGGATTAGAAAAATCCTGGGGTGGGCGATGAGGCAGGCCCGATCTCCCGGCCGCGCGGGCGTTTCTCCTCATCGCGGCGCCGCAGCGACGGGCTACGTTCCCGGATGCGCCTCCCCGCTGTGCTGCTCCCGCTCGCGCTCGTCGGATGTTTTTTCACCGGTGAAGCGGATTCCGGCGCCGACAGCGCCGCGCCGGCCGCCCCGCCGCAGATCGACTTGCTGCTCGTCATCGACACCAGCGGCAGCATGAAGGAGGAGTCGTCCGCCGTGTTGTTGGGCGCGAGCGAGGTGATCGATGCGCTTGGCGACAGTGACTGGCGCATCGGCGTCATGACGACGAGCGCCGACTACGGGCACGGGCTTACGCCCGGGATCGACCCGGGCGAAGCCGGCACGCTGGCGGGCGATCCGGTCACGGCGGGCACGGGCGCGGACGATGCGCTTCGAGCGATTCTGGCTTGCAACACCATCTACTGGAAGGACAGCGATCTGCTGTCCGACCCGAGCTACGCCGCGGCCGCGGACGGTTCGTGCCCGCTCCCCGCCGGCGACGAAGTGCCAAGGGAATACCTGGAGTGTGTGTGTCCCGCTGGCTGGAACGAGTCAGAGGGCGCGGGCACCGAGGAGGGGCTGGAGGTGGTGGCTGCCGCGCTCTGCGAACGCGGCGGCGAGGTGCCGGAGGGGTGCTTCGACGCCGAAAGCTCCATCACCAGCGCCCAAGCGGAGGCAAACGCCGACTTCTGGCGAGCCGACGCGCTGCCCCGCGCCGTGATCATCTCCGACGAGGGCGACGGTTCGCGTCGGGTCCCTTCTGCCGACGACGACGCGGGCCTGTACCTCGACCTGCTCGATTGGTTGTCGGCCGACTTTCGCCTCTACGTCCTCGGCCCCGCCTTCGACGGCTCCGACGGGAGCTGCCTCGACGGCGCGCAAACCTGGGGCGTCGAGCGCTACCAGAACGCCGCGTCAGAGACGGGCGGCGCGTACGCCGAGCTGCGTGACCCCGCCAACGGCTGTGCGAGCAACGACGTGGCGGCGGCGATGGCGGAGCTGCTGGCCGATGCTGCGCTCCCTTAGGACGCGCCCTCGCCCTCCTACCTTGAGGTCGACATCGGCTACCACGCCGGATGCGGCATCCTCCCGGACCAATCCGCTGAATGTTGGGGCTACCTCGCCCAGACGGTGGATGGCGCCAACGCACCGTTCCCTCAACCGCCGGCGGGTACCTGGTCTCGGATCAGCATGGCGTGGGACTTTGCGTGCGGCCTGCGAACGACCGGAGAGATCGCGTGTTGGGGAACCGACACGGCGGGCGAAACCCTGCCTCCGGAGGGAGCGTTTTCTTCCATCAGCGTTGGGTACCGATTCGCGTGCGCGGTCGGGGCCGAGGGCGCAGGGGCGTGTTGGGGGGACAACAGATCCGGGCAGGCCGATGTCCCCGCCCCCTGAGCCAGCGTTGCCTGGGTTGCGTCGCCGAGCGCGCTGGACGTGGCGGGCGGGCCGGGCCGGGAGGTGAGCTCCGATCGCCCGCGATCCCGGGCAACGCCCCTTGGCCCCGCACCCGGGCCTGCGGGATCGCCCTTGCCGGAATTCTCGGTCTGGGTGAAATGGCCCAGCGAGGTTTTCCATGAAGAAGGTCCTGAAGCCGTTGGCAGAGGCGGATCCGAAGCTGCGGATCGAGTCCGAACGCGTGGAGCCCGAGGCCGCGGCCGCGTTGCCGCCCCTGGAAGCGCCGTGAGCGATTCGCAGCTCGCGTACCCCTTCTCGCGGACCTGGTGGATCACCCCCGGGAGGGTGCTCGGTGGTGGATATCCAGGTTCGACCAAGCCGGATGAGGTGGATCCTCGGCTGCGGGGCCTGCTCGACGTCGGCGTTACCCAGGTGATCTGTCTCCAGGAGGCGAACGAGCTCGGCCACGACAAACAACCCTTCGCCGACTATTATCCCCGGCTGGCGGCGCTCGCGGCAGAGCGCGGCACGTCGGTGTTCTGGGCGCGCTTCCCCGTTCGCGACGTAACCGCACCCCCCGACGAGACGATGCGCGCGGTGCTCGCTCGCCTCCACGCCCATCCGGGCGTGACCTACGTTCACTGCTGGGGTGGCCACGGCCGAACGGCCACGGTCGCCGGATGTTGGCTGCGGGAGGCCGGCTTGTCGGCGGATGAAGCGCTCACCCACATTCGCGCCGCGCGCGCTCACGACGACTACCTCGTTGGGCAGCGGGCACCGCAGGCGCCTGACCAGCACGACATCATCCGGCGCTGGGCAGCTGCCCCCCGGTGATCGCGGTCGCGGGGCCGGCAGACTGGATACGTTGGCCGGCACCATGGCCCACTTCGAAGAAGGCACCACCCTCGACCGCTTCCTCATGGAGACGATGCGGGCGCACCCCGGCGCAACCGGGCAATTGCTCACCCTGCTCAAACAGGTGGCGCTAGCCGGGAAGTTGGTGAGCGCGCGGGTTCAGCGCGCGGGGCTGCTCGGCATGCTCGGCGCGGCCGGGGGCATGAACATCCAGGGCGAGTTCGTCCAGAAGCTCGACCTCTACGCGAACGAGACGTTCAAGCGCGCGCTGGAGCACGCCGGCGTCCTGTGCATGATCGTGAGCGAGGAAGACGACGGGATCGTGCAGATTCCCCCTGCGTTCGACGTGGGCGAGTACGTATTTTCGATGGACCCGCTGGATGGATCCAGCAACATCGACACGAACGCATCGATCGGCACGATCTTCGCCGTACATCGCCGCGTGAGCGAAGGCCGGGATGGCGTCGCCGCCGACGTGCTTCGGTGCGGTCGCGACTTGGTGTGCGCGGGCTACGTGGTCTACGGCGCGGGGACCGTGTTGATGATCTCCACGGGGGAGGGGGTGCACGGCTTCACGCTCGATCCGAGCGTCGGCGAGTTCTTCCTGTCGCACCAGAACGTGCGCCTTGAGCCCACCTCGAAGTCCTATAGCTGCAACGAGGCCTATTCCGCGCAGTGGGATCCGCGGCTGCAGGGCTGGATCGCCCGGGTGAAGGATCCGGCGCTGGGCTGGTCGGCCCGCTACATCGGGAGTCTGGTGGGGGACTTCCACCGCAACCTCGTGAAGGGCGGCGTGTTCTTCTACCCGCCCACCGCCAAGGCGAAGAACGGCAAGCTTCGGATGCTCTACGAAGCCCAGCCCCTGGCGTTCCTCGCGGAAGCGGCGGGCGGCGCGGCGAGCGACGGGAGTATGGCCATCCTGGACAAGGTGCCGACCTCGTTGCACGAGCGCACGCCGCTGTTCATCGGCAACCGCGACAACGTGGCCGAGCTGGTCGAGGTGCTCCGCACATGAGTCGGCGCGTCGGCGCGGCGCAGGCGCCCGATCCGGTGCGGTGGACCGTCGAATCCGACGAGTCCGTGGATCAGGTGTCGGTGCCGGGCGAGTCGGTTCGGCTGCAGAAGACGAGGTTGATGCTCGATGGGCGCCTCGCCGTGGTGCGCAAGCGGATGGCGTGTGTCACGGGGCCCAAGGTGGTATTGGTCCACGGCTTCGCCCAGAACCGCTACACGTGGCACTCCACCGGCCGCTCCATGAGCGCCTGGCTCGCGAGCAAGGGCTTCGATGTGTATGTTCTGGAGCTTCGGGGCCATGGAAACTCCAGGGCCACGGGTTCTCCCGACAGCTTCGCCGATTACATCGCGGATGCCGAGTCGGTTGCCTCCGCGCTCGGAGAGCCGGCGTTCTGGGTTGGACATTCGCTGGGGGGCGCGGTGAGCTATGCCCTTGCCACCCGCGCTGCGGTCCGCGGGATCGTCGGCATCGGGGCGGTGTACCGCTTTGGCCAGACGAATCGGGTGATTCACTGGCTCGCGCGGGCCTCCCATCTGGCGAACGCGCGCGGTGCGCTCGGCGCGGTGAACGTGCGCACGCGTATCGCCGGGCAGCTCCTCGGCAAGCTCTACGGCATCACCGACATCGCCGGCTACGCCTTCCCCGTGAGCGGCTGGGCGCCCGGCAGCGTAGAAGCTCCGTTGTTGGCCGAGCGCCTGGAGCGCGGCTTCGACTGGACCTCGCTGCACGTGTGGCTGGATATGGCGCGCTGGGCCTCTGGCGCGGAGCTGGAATACGAAGCGGCGTGGCGCACAACCGACGTACCGCTCTTCGTCATCACCGGCGACCTCGATCACCTCATGCCCCCGGTGGAGGCACGCGAGGCCTTCGACGAGTCGGGATCCCTGGACCGAACGTTGCTTGAGCTCGAGCCCTGGAGCACCGGCCACCACTGGGGCCACCTCGACATGATCAGCGGAAAGGTGGCGCCGAAACACGTGTGGTCGCCCATCCTCTCGTGGCTTGGGAGCCGCTGAGTGGCGCTGATCAGCGAGCTACACGGCTGCCCCCTCATCGAGCGCATCGGGGAGGGCGGCATCGCAGATGTGTTTCGCTCCGAGTACGAGGGGCGCGAGGTCGCGCTCAAAGTGCTGCGCGACACGGACCGGGCCTCGATGCGGCGGCGCTTTCTTCGCGAGGGGAGGCTGCTCCAGCGCCTCGATCACCCGGGGCTCGTGCGCTGCCTCGCCGCGTTCGACGGGGAGTCTCCGGCGCTGGTTCTGGACCTGCTCGTGGGCCTCCCGCTCGACGAGCGCATCGCCAGGCAGCCGCTCGATGGCGACGAGGCCATGCACCTCGCCGGCACCGTGTTGCGCGTGCTGCAGTACCTTCACGATCACGGCATCGTGCATCGCGACGTGAAGGCGTCGAACATCTACTGCGCGAGCGACAACCGGATCATTTTGATGGATCTTGGCCTCGCAGCGGATCCGATCGACCCCATCACGACCACTCTCGGCGATGTGCTCGGCACCTATGCGTACATGGCCCCCGAACAGATAGCGGGTGCCGATAGTGACCACCGGTGCGACCTGTACAGCCTGGGGGTGACGCTCTATGAGGCCGTGTGTGGCACGCGTCCCTACGCCGCCCGCGGCGCCGCCGGCTGGTTGGCCGCGCACCGCAGCGGAGCTGCAATCCCGCTCGTGGAGGTGGCGTCGGGGATCCCCGTGCGTCTCGCTGGCCTGGTAGACCGGCTGATGGCGCGGGATCCGGCGGCCCGCCCGGCCACGGCCGCCGTTGCGCTCGCGATGCTCACCGGAACGGCCGGCATGCGGCGCGACCTCCATCGGCCGGAGCTCATCGGGCGTGAGGGTGCCCGCGGCGCCATCGAGGCGGTGGTCGACTCCGGAGGTTGGTTGGTGATTACCGGGCCGTTGGGCTCCGGGTTCGGCCCGGTGGCGCGGATGGCGCGCACGGTGGCGGCGGGCGCGCGGATGGAGGTGATCGGGATGCGCGGCCGCACGCGCCTTACCGGGGATGACGTGGTTCGCCAGATCGGCCACGAGCTCACGCGCTTCGGGTTGCCAATCGCGGAGGACACCTCCCACCTCATCCGCCTGCTGGCGGATCTCGCGGCCGAGGGCGGCGTCATGTTGCTGGTGGAGGACGTGGACGCGCTGGGAGCCGCAGCGCGGTCGGTGCTGGAGGCGGTGAGCCGCGCCCCGGGGCTCACGGTGCTCCACGTCGGCGCCGACCTGCCCGAGACGCCTGGTTCACGGCATGTGGTGCTCCGACCGCTCACCGTTGGGGAGATCCGCGCGTTGCTGCAGTCCATGCTCGACAGCGCGAGCGTGCCCGTTGGCCTCGAAGTGGCCCTGCGCGCCTCCTCCGGCGGGCTGGCCGCGCACGCCGTCACCCTCGTTCGGGAGCAGGTGGCCGTTGGGACCCTGTGGTGCGAGGGTCTCTCGGAGGGGGGGCAGCCGGCCTGGCGTTGGGACGTGTCTGCGGGGCTCATCCCTGGCGAGGGGTCGCGAAGGCTTTTGGAGCGATTGATCGACCGGCTCCGCCCGGAAGCGCGCCTCGCGTTGGAGCTGCTCGTCGTGGCGGACGACGCGATTCCTCTGGATCTCTTGCTGCGCCTGCTGGGCGGTGATCGTTCCGGCTTCGAGCTGACCCCGCTGTTGCGCCAGGGCCTCGTCGCGACGTGGAACGAAGCCGGCGAAGAGTGGATCGCCGTGAGTCGAGCCGCAATTGAGCGCGTTCTGCGGGACAGCATTCCGATGGATCGGCGCCGGAACCTGCACCTCTCGCTGGCGGATGGACTTGGCGATCGTGCCGGCGGCGAGTGGGAGCAACGCTTCGCCGTGTTCCATCGAGCGCTCGGCACGCGCACGCCTGCGGCGCTGGCGCAGCTCGTGGAGCTGGGGGAGAGCCTGGCCCACGCTGGCCGTCCGATGACCGCCTTGCACCTGCTCGATCAGATGGAGATGCTCGCGGATACCCCGGCGGTGTTCCTGGCCCGCCGAGCGATCGCCCGCGCGGTGGCGCTCCGCACGGCCGGACGCCTGTCCGAGTCCCGGGACGCGTTGGCCGCCGCGGCCCCGCTGTTGCCTGAGGTGGCCGAGGCGGAGTGGATCGGCCGAATCGAGGCGTTGGAGCTGGAGTTGACGGTCGCGATGGGCGCGCAGCCCAGCGAAACACTCGTGGAGCGTGTCGGCTCCCGGATGGAGGATGGGCGCGCCGAGGTGCTCCTCGCGCTCGGGGAGCTCGCGGCCATTCGTGGCCAGCTCGCCACGGCCGATGCGCTGCTTGCGGCGGCGGTGGCAGCCGCGTCGGGGCCGACAGATCGGATCGCGACGCGCGCCCGAATCGGTCAGGCGATGGTGCGGATGTACGGCGGTGAAACGGCGGAAGCGGAGCGTCGCTTGTTCGGCCTGGTGCGGGAGCTGCGCGGGCGGGACCGGCGCTCCCTGCTCGCAGACGCCTACCTGGCGCTCGCGCGGGCGCAGCGCCTTCGCGGCCAGTTCTCTCGCGCGATGTCGAGCGTGGATCTGGCTTCGGAGGCGCAGGGTCGTCGCGACGTTCGGGCGCATGGGGCGTACGTGAACGTGCTGCGGGCGTGGATCCTCCTGGGCGCGGGGGATCTGGCTGGAAGCGAAGCGGCGCTTGAGCGGGAAGCGGGGAGCGCGGGCTCCGGCCTTCCCTATGAGGTGCGCTCGCTGTACTTTGAGGTGCTGGCTGAGGCCCGGCGCCAACGGGGGGATGCTCCCGCTTCACTCGCCGCCCACCTCGCCGGCCTGGACGCTGCGCGCGCAGCCGACGATCCGATTCGGGCCTACTACCACGATGGGATGGCGGGCTTGTTGACCGCCAACGCCCGCTTGGTGTCGGAAGCCGTGTCGCGTCTCGGACAGCTCGGCGCGCATCGTCACCTCGCGATGCTTTACCTCCTGGGGGCGTTGGTGGGTCGCGATCCCGATGTGCTGGTTGCAGCGGAGGCCGAGGCGAGGCTTTCGGAAGATCCGGCGTTGCAGCTTGAAGTGCTCTTCGCGGTGCGCGCCGCGCCTCGCCGCGCAGAAGCGCGCTCGCTCGCGCGGGGCCTGCTGGAAGCGGCGGTCGGGAACCTGCAGGAGAGCATGCTGCGATTGCCGGCGGTGCGATGGGCGATGGAGGAGCCGGGGAGGCCGCTCCGCGATAAGAGCCCGTGATGGCGAGCAACGAGGCGAACCCCCTGACCCTGCTGGATCCACGCACCGGCGAAGCCGTCGGCGCGATGGAGTGCACGCCCGTCGAGGCCATCCCTGGGCGGGTGGGGGCCGCGCGCGCGGCTGGCCGTGCATGGGCGGCGCGGCCGCTCGACGAGCGCATGGGCGTGATTCGCCTGCTCGGGAACGCCTTGTTGGCGCGCGGGCCCGACCTTGTGGCGGCGCTGAGCGCCGAGATCGGGAAGCCCTCGGGCGAGGCGTGGACCAGCGAAGTGGTCACGATGGCTGAGCTCTTCGACCACTGGCTTGAGGTGATCGAAGACGAGCTGGAGCCGGTTGCGCTCGATCTCAACCCCGTGAACTACCCGGGCAAGCGGATTGAAGTCGTGCCGGAGGCGCTGGGCGTTATCGGCCTGATCATGCCGTGGAACTACCCGATCCACCTGCCGATGCGCACGATCGTGCCGGCCCTCCTGGCGGGGAACGCGGTGGTGTTCAAGCCGAGCGAGCACGCGGCGAGGTGCGGAGCGCTGCTCGCGGAGATCATGGCGTCGATCCTGCCGGAGAACCTGGTGGTCACGGTGATCGGGGGACCCGCGCAGGGGGCGGCGTTGATCGCTGCAGGCGTCGACAAGGTGGTGTTCACCGGCAGCGTGGCGGGCGGGCGGAAGGTTGCGGCGCAAGCGGCGGAGCACCTGGTGCCGTGCGCGCTGGAGCTAGGCAGCAAGGACGCCGCGATCGTACTCGCGGATGCGCGGATGGGTCGGGCGGTGGAAGGCGTGTTGTGGGGCGCATTCCACAACGCGGGGCAGGACTGCGCGAGCGTGGAGCGCGCGCTGGTAGACCGCAAGATCTTCGAGCCTTTTGTGGAGCAGCTCGTGGCCCGGGCGCGTGAGCTGCGGGTGGGCGCCGATGTGGGTCCGCTCATCAACGCCGCGGCCGTGGCGAAGGTGCATGCCCAGGTGGAAGATGCGGTCGCGCGCGGGGCCACCTTGCACTGCGGCGGCGCCCCTACCGGCGAGGGTTTCTTCTACCCGGCCACGGTGCTCACGGGCGTGCCGAAGGATGCCGCGCTGTGGACGGAGGAGACCTTCGGGCCAATCCTGCCCATCGCGGCGTTCGACACGGAAGACGAGGCGATCGCCGCCGCGGAGGACTCTGCGTACGGCCTCTGCGTGAGCGTGTGGACGAAGGACGTGAAGCGCGGAGAAGCGCTCGCGCGTCGTGTCCGATGCGGAGTGAGCTACGTCAACAACTGTTGTTTTTCCGGCCCGATGGGCGGCGCGGCCTGGGGCGGGCGCAAGCAGAGCGGCTACGGTGTAACGGGATCCCGGTGGGCGCTGCACGGCCTCGTGCACCCGCGAACCGTGGTCGTCGATCGTTCCGGCGGAAACAAAGAGCTGTGGTGGTACCCCTACACCCCCGCGCTCACCACGATGGCCGAAGGGCTCGTCGAAGTCGGTCGGGTGGGGGGTGCAAAGCTCACCGGCGTTCAGAAGACGCTGCGTGGGCTTCTGGGCCGTTGGAAATCCTCGTGAAAAAGGACGGGTGGCAGGATGCGGTATCTCGGTCTTGATCTTGGTTGGACGCCCCGGGACAGCTCCGGTGGCGTGGTCCTCGAACCGGTAGAAGGCGGCGTTCGCGTCGTCTCGGCCGACTCCCTTCGCGCCCACGAAGACACGCTTCGGTGGATCACCCGTAATCGTGGTCGCGGCGGGTGTATCCTCGCCGTAAACGCGCCGGTGATCGTGGAGAACCTCTCGGGGCCGCGCCCATGCGATCGTTTGTTGCAGGAGCACTTCAACCGCTACCGGATCGACGAGTACGCCAACAACACCGTGTCCGCGTCGCACCCGCGCACCATGGCGAAGGGGCTGCAGCGGATGGGCTTCGACGTGGATCCGGCGTCCACCGGCAACGAGCGCCTCGTGGAGACGCACACCCAGTCCGGGCAAGTGTTGTTGTTCGGCGTTGATCGCCCGGTCCGGATGAAGACCGGTCCGATCGGCAGCCGAAAGGAGTCGGTGGCCAGACTGCGCGAGCTGATCGCCGAGCGCTTGTTCACCGGCTCGCCGAAGCTGCTGATGTCGCCGCCGTTGGAGGGTTTGATGACGGCGCACCTGCCCGATCTCAACGGCACCCGCCTGGGCGAGCTCGAGGAGCGCATCGAGGCGTTGATCGTGGCCTATGTAGCCGCCTGGCTCGGTGAGAACGGCGTGGAGGGCTGCGCCTACCTCGGCGATCAGCAGCGCGGCTACATCCTCCTCCCCGATCCGAGCCGCCTCGCGGGCGCTTAGTCGCAGCCGACGCAATGCGTCGCGGTGGGGAGCACCGCGAGTCGCCCCTCCGGGATGGGCTCGCCACAGCCCGCGCAGAGCCCGTACGTCCCGGACTCGATGCGTGACAACGTGGCGTCGATCGCGAGAACTTCCGCACGCCCCGCCCCATCGAGCCCCTCAAGCACCTCGTCATTCTCGCGCTCCTGGGCCTGCTCGGGCCAATCTACGGCCAGACCCACACCGTTTCGGCGCAGGCGCGCCTCGATCTTGGCGTTTCGCAGGGTGAGGTTCGCGCGGCGGGCGAGCAGGTGCTCGCGGAGTTGAGCGGTGTCCATGGGATCCTTGTCTTGCCCAACGTCCTTGCACACGCCGTGCCAGCCGAAAATCCCCCTTCGCCGGGGCGGCGCGCGCCAAATCGTGGGGTATCGCACAGGGGGGCCATGGGGGAATCCCACCGTTCCCCGGCTGCCGCGGGATCGCGTTAGCGGCGGCGAGACCGGAGCCGTTGATGTCGAGCCGTGGGTTCACCGACAAGTCCCTCCTCCTCGAGAGCGCGTTTGGGGGGTGGGCGCTCGAGCGTCGGGCATTCGCAGAGCCGGGCGTCGAAGCCAACTACGGCCCCGATCGTTCCGTGGATATCACGGCCTACACCCTGCAGCTTTGGATCGATCCGGTGGCGCGCACCCTGCGGGGCGAGGCGCGCATCGACGTGCGTTGGTTGGCAGGCGCCGGAGGGGACCTGGTGCTCGACTTCGACGAGCTGGTGGCCGACGCTGTGGAGTCTCCGGAGGGGGTGCCGCTCCCCTTCCACGCGGAGGATGGGAAGCTGCATATCGCGCATGCGGACTCGGTTGTTGTGCGCTGGCACGGTGTCCCCCGTCGCGGGCTCTACTTCGTCGGCGCCACGCCGGCCGAGCCAGATCGCGACCTACAGGCATGGACGCAGTGCCAGGACGAAGATGCCCATTACATCTTCCCTTGTCTCGACCACCCCTCGGTGAAGCACCCCTGGCGGATCACGATTCACGCGCCGCCGGGCTTCGACGTGATCGGCAACGGTCGTCGCGAGGGTGACCAGTGGATCGTCGACGCGCGCATGCCGGCGTACCTGTTCTCGGCGGTGGTGGCGCGGCTGGACATCCACCACGATCACGCGGGTTCTTTGCCCGTAAACTACGCGGTCCCGGCTGGCACCCCGCGGGCAGTCGTGCAGCGCGCCTTCGGCAAGACCCCCGCGATGGTTGAATTCCTCGCGTCGGTTTACGGCCCCTACCCCTGGCCCCGGTACGACCAGGTCGTCGTCTACGACTTCATCTTCGGAGGCATGGAGAACCTCGCAGCGACCACGCTGATCGACGCGGTGCTGGTCGACGATGTGGCGGCGCTCGACTCGGAGCTGGACCTGCTCGTCGTGCACGAGCTGGGCCACCAGTGGTGGGGCGATCTGGTGACGTGCCAGGACTGGTCGCAGGGCTGGCTCAACGAGGGCTGGGCCACCTACACCGAGACGCTGTGGTGCCACCACGCCCGCGGTCGCGACGAGGGTGAGTATCATCTCTGGGAGAACCTTCAGCTCTACCTTGCTGAAGATGGCGGTCGCTACCGGCGCCCGATCGTGTCGTATCGCTTCAAGAACCCCATCGACATGTTCGACCGGCACCTCTACGAGAAGGGCGCGTTGGTGCTGCACACCTTGCGCTCGACCCTCGGAGAGGAGGCGTTCTGGGCGGGCGCGCGCCTCTACCTTTCGCGCCACGGCAACGGAACCGTTCACACCCGACACCTGCAACGCGCGTTCGAGGAGGCATCCGGTCGTCATCTCGACCGGTTCTTCGCCCAGTATGTGTTGGGCGCGGGGCACCCGGCGCTCAAGGTGGAGGTGTCCTGGTCGGACGCGCAGCTCAAGGTCGTGGTGAAACAAACGCAGGAGGGGGACGAGGTGGCGTCCGCCTTTGCGATCCCGCTGGTGGTGGAGATGGACGGCGCGCGGCAGACGCTGACCGTGGACGCCCGCGAACGTACGTTCGTCCTCCCGTGCCCCCAGGCGCCGAGCCTTGTCGGGATCGACCCTGACTTCGCCGTTTTGGCGGACATTACGCTCACCGGGTCGGTGGCGTTGCTCACCGCGATGCTCACCCAGGCCCGCGGCGTGGTGGCTCGGATCCGCGCGGCGCGGGCGCTCGCCACCGAGGGGTCGGTCGCGGCGGTACGCGCGTTGGTAGCGGCATTCACGGCCGATTCGAGCTGGTGCGTTCGCGCAGAGATCGCGGAGGCGCTCGCGACGACGGGCGCCGCGGAGGCGGTCGCCGCGCTCATCGGCGCCCTCGGTGACGCGGATCCCCGGGTTCGCCGTCGGGTAACGGCCGCACTGGGGGGCTTCCGTCGCGACGAGGTCGTGGACGCGCTCGTGGCCTTGCGCCCCGATCCCTCGATCCACGTTCGCGGCGAGCGTGCTCGGGTGTTGGGGCGCTTGCGAGCCCCGCAAGCCCGGGCGGTGTGTGAGGCGCTGTTGCCCGAGACAAGCTGGTGCGAGGTGCTCCGCGCTCGCGCGCTGGAGGGCCTCGGCGCCCTGCGCGATCCCGAAGTGGCCGAGTTGATCATGACGTGGACGCAGGTCGAGAAGCCCGCCCGGGCCCGCGCCGCCGCCGCCGCTGCGCTCGCGCGCTTGGGAGACGAGGTGGAGAGCGTGCGCACCCGCGCGGTGGAGCGCCTGTCGGAGCTGGCGGAGGACGCCAACTATCGCGTGCAGGTGGCCTCGATCGGGGCGCTCGGGTCGCTGCGGGACCCGCGTGCGCTCGGCGTACTCACCCGCATCCACCGAGCGGCTGGCGACTCACGATGCCGCCGCCTGGCGTTCGACGCGATGGCGACGATCCGGGAGGGGCGCACCACCGAGGCGGGCCTCGCGACGTTGCGTCGCGAAGTCGAAGGATTGGCGGAAGACAATCGCAAGCTGCGCGACCGCCTCAATCGGATCGAGGATCGAAAGTAGCGTGCGCGCCCTCGCCGACGCGCTCGCCGACCTCAGCGCCCATCCGCGCGCGGTTGACTGGCGTTTGCGGCTGCATCCCACGTGGGGCGCGGCGGGAGCAGTGCGGGAGTTCGTCGTGTTCGCGCCGGCATTGGGGCGCTCGGTCTGGCCCGTCCTCGCCCGGGCGCACAACGCGAGCCTGTTGTTCAACCCGGCGGCCGTGGAGCTCGTGGCGCCCGTGTCCGAGGCGGACCTTGAGCCGGTGCTGGGGCGGGTGCGCTCCATCCACAACGTGCCCTTCGTCATCGCGCCGGCGCCAGTGATCCCCGGGCGTCGCCTCGATCTTCCCAGCGTGGACCGGCCGGTTCTGCAAGCGCCCGGGCCTGGGCTCGCCATCGGCCTCGACATCGGCGGCACGAGCATGAAGGTGGTGGCGCTCGATGGTGAGGCGGTGGTTGGCAGCGCCGGGGGGCCAACCTGGCCGGGCGAAACCCAAGGGATCGACTCGCTGATTACCCGGGCGCGGGCGTTGGTGACCGAAGCGGCCGCTGGTCGCCCGATCGGCTCGCTGGGCATCGGGCTCGCGGCGCCGCTCGGCGTGGGTGGGCAGGTGTTGGAGCTCTCCACGATCCTGCGCCAGCGCGTCGGCAACGGGGCGGCGTTCGAGGGCTTCGCCGAGCGCGTGGCCGCCGATCTCGTCGAGGGCCCCGTTGCGTTGTTCAACGATCTCAGCAACCTCGGGCGCCACCTCTCGTCGCAGGGTGCCCGGCGCACGGTTCGCGTGCAGATCGGCACCAGCTTCGGCGGCTGTTGGATCGACGCCGACGGGGAGGTGGTCGCGACCGAGATGGGCCGGCTCGTCGTCGACGTCGGTCCAGACGCGATCCCGCACACCTACCTCCCGATCGCCGGCGCGATGCGGACGTACCTCAGCAACGTTGGCGTCGCGCACATGCTCGCCGAGGCCGGAGTCAAGGTGGAGCCGGGGGAGTCGGGTCGAGCGCTGCGGCACGCGCTGGAACAGGGTGAACCCGCCGGGCTCGCGACGGTGGAGCGGATGGCGGAGGCGCTGGTCGGCGTGATCCGGGAGCTGGCGACCTTGTTGGTGGGTGTGCAGTCTGTGGAGTGCGGCGGTTCCATGCTCCAGGGCCCGGCGGGGCGCGTGCTGGAGAGTCGGGTCTCTGAGCTTTCGCCGCTGCCTTTTCGCGTCGCGAGCCGACCAGGGGAGGATGGTGCCATCGCCGCCGCGCTCGCCCCCAGGGTGTCGGCGCCGCTCCGCGGGCTCCGCCGCATCGGGAGCGCGCCGTGATCGACCCCGGCCTGCGGGTATACCGCTGGGACCTCGACAAGACCTACCTGCTCACCGATTTTGACTCGATCCGCGGGCTCGTTCGGTCCGCCGTTGAGCCAGCCTGGGCCAAGAAGGCGGTCCCCGGGGCCACGGCGCTCGTGCGCGAGCTGGGCCGGGAGGGGCCGGGCTGGCGGCCCCGCGTGTGCATCGTGAGCGGCTCGCCCACGCAGATGCGGCAGAAGTTGGAGGACAAGCTGCGGATCGACGGCGTTCGCTACGACTCGCTGGTGCTGAAGGACAACCTCTCCAACCTGCGAAGGGGCCGGCTCCGGGCCGTGAAGGCGCAGTTTGGCTACAAGCTGCCTGAGCTGGTGGCCGGTCGCGTGGGGCTGGGTGCCGCGGTGCGTGAGAGCCTGTTCGGCGACGACGCGGAGATCGACGCCGTCGTGTATTCCGTGTATGCCGACGCCATCGCGGGGCGCATCGGCTCTGTCGAGCTCTCGCGGGTGCTGGAGGCAGGCGGCGCCTACGGGGATGACATCGTCGCCACGCTGGCGTCGTTGCGACGGGTGGCGCTCGCCGATGCCGTCGAGCGAATCTTCATTCGCCTCGATCGGGGCCGACCCTTCGCCGAGTTCGCCGACCTCGGTGCCCGCGTGATCCCCATCCGCACGTGGTACGCCGCCGCCCTGGTCCTCGTCTCCGTCGGCGAGCTTCGACCCTCCTCCCTGGCTCCCGTCCTCGCCGGGAGCGGCCTCACGGACGAGGCCGCGCTCGGGGAGCTGGAGGACGTGCTGACGCGGGGTCATGCCGATGTTGCAGGCCTTCGGTCTGCACTATCGTCACTCCCAACGGGTTCAGCGCGACTGCTGGCCCACGACTGGGCGCATCGCCCCCCAACCGCGCCGCACCCGATCGACTACCTCGGCGTCCTTGAGCGATTTCACCCACGTTCTAAGCCCGTTCGGAAGACTTGAGGAAAAGTTCGCGAATTCGTGTTCGCAGGGGGTACGGCGCCTTTACAGGTCGTTGACGCCTCCCTTAGAATGACGGTCGGATGCTTGTCCTCGCTCTCACGCTCGCTGCCCTTCCTGCGTCCGGGTCGGACACGCTGGGGGACACGTCGTACTACCTCGGGGACATCCACGCCCACTCCGGCGTTTCCGGGGACGGCGGATCAAACGATCTCACGGGAACATGCCGCTTTGATTGCGGAGATTTTGAGGACATCTTCCAAACCGCGCGGGACAACGGTCTGGACTTCGCGGCCGTATCCGATCACGTCAACGGTTTGAAGGTGCCGGCTTCCGCGAGCGACTACGCCGACCTGGTCGATCTCGCGATTGCTGAGAATGATGTCGTGGGGGGCTTCATTACCCTCCCCGCGGCCGAGGTTTGGCTGATGGAGGGGGGCGCGAAGCTCGGGCACAAAACGCTCCTGATGTTCGGGGAGGACGCCGATCTCGCCACGTTCGACATCACGGACGCGCAGCCGATCGGCAGTACGGCCATGGACGTGGTGACGTGCGGCGCCGTGGAAACCTGGGCGACCAACCTGGAGGCCAGCTTCGGCCACGTGTTGCTCGTGCCGCATCACCCTGCCGCCTCGGTGCCCATGCCCACCGACTGGGACTGCCACTCCGAGCTGTTCGAGCCGATGGTCGAGGTGTACTCGGAGCACGGCAACAGCATGGGGGACAGCGTCGGCTACGACGACATGTGGAGCGGGGACGCGGCCGACAGCACCGTCCACGAGGCGATAGATCCGGACGCTAGCGCGCTTCGGCTGGGCTTTGGCGCGGGCACCGACAAGCACAACTCACGCCCTGGGGACGTGTGTGAGTTGGACGACGAGATGCCCAACCACCCTTACGGCGGGGGGTTGACGCTCGTGGCGATCCCCACGGCCGACGGCTTTGATCGCGAACAAATCTACGATGCAATGCAGGAGCGCCGCACGATCGCGACCACGGGCACCTCGATGCCGGTCGCGATCACCTTCACCAGCGGCGGCGCCGCGTTGGGCACGCTGGGAGACGAGCTGGGCCTGCCTGTCGATCAGGACCTCGACGTGGACGTGGAGGTGCCGGCCGACCTTGCAGCCTACGTCACCGCAGTCGACCTGGTGACGCCGGAAGGGCGGTTCCCGATGACAGATGAAGGGGGCGGTCTGTTTGACACCACCATCACGGAAGCCGAGGCGGGCGGCTGGGTTTACGCGGCGGTGGAGATCGACGGGGACCTGTGGTACGGCACCGCTGGTTGCGACGACGGCGGTCTCGACACCCTTGAGTACGAGTGGACCAGCCCGAGCTACATCGACTCGGTGGCGGGGGATCTCGACGGGGACGGTCAGACCTACCTGGAAGGCGATTGCGACGACGGCGATGCGAGCGTGTACGATGGCGCGGGTTGCGGCGAAGAAGCGGCGGAGATCGCGGATACCGGCGCGGTGGCGGCGGCAGAGGAAGGCGACGCTGCGGTGGCGGACACTGGCGAGGCGGTGACGACGGAGGCCGCAGAGCCGGACGCGGAAGAGGCGGTGGCTGTGGAGGAGGCCGAAGCGGTTGTGGAGGAGGAGCTCCCCACGTCGGATGCATCGGAAGAGGCCGAAGCGGTGGAAGAAGCCGTGGAAGAGTGCATCGTCGAAGAAGAGGCCGCCGCGGTGCCCGCTGACGAGTCGGTCACGACCGTGGAGGAAGCCCCCGCGAGCACGGGCACCTGGAGCGACGACGCGGATGCGCCCGAGCCTTGGTCGCGGCCGCGGCGGCATCGGCACCGGCGGCACTGACGGCGGCTCCGTACGGGATCGCCGTGCAGGACGCGGCGCCGTTGGGGCGGGACGGCTCGGGGCGGCGACCCGGAATCACGGCCGAAGAACGAGACGAACCCAGGTTTGTGTTGGGTCCTGCCGGCGCAGGCCGCCGCCACGCTCGCGTCGCAGCGCCGCTCGGTGGCGACGGCCTGCACCGTCACCCGCCCCAGCAGTGGCCAGGGCGAACCGTTCGGCGGCTCGAGGAAGAGGGAGGCAGACCCGAGCATCCCGCTAAGGCTGGCTGCGACGGCTTGGTGGCGGTGGCGGTGGCCACGGCGGTGGCGGTGGCGGCGCGCGGGCCTTCGGAGGCGAGCGGAGATCGTAGAGCCGGGCGTTTTACGAACGGTCGTTGATTCGGAGCGATCTCTCAAGTCCTCCCCCGGCTCCTGCCGGGGGGAGGTGGCCGAAGGCCGGAGGGGGGCGGCCGAGAATTCCCGCCTCCCTCCCTGCGGGACACCCCCAACCGCACTTCGCGGACCCGCTTCGCAGCAGGGGGGAGCAGAAACGGGTCGGGTCCGCGTTACCGCCCGTACCAGGCCAACTTCGCCTGATGGAGTGGCCAGCGCGCCGCGTGGTACGGCAGCGCCGCTGTGCGCCGAAGCCCCCGCCGGGTGGGCTCTGGCCGCCACGTGAGCCAGGCATGTTCGGCCCGCAGCACCTCCCTGGCCGCGTCGTAGAAGGGCTGCGGGTAGGCGCCGGCGAAGAGGACCTCGTTGTCCATCGACGACGTCCAGTTGGCGCGTTCGAGATCGGCTTTCACGCGGTCATGGAACGGCGTGCCGGGGAGCGGGTAGGCCACGGACACGCCGATCTCATCGGGCTTCAGGCGGCGCACCATTTCGACCGTCGCGCGTACATCCGCCAGCTTCTCCCCAGGGTAGCCGAGCTGGAGGAAGAAGCCGACGCGGATGCCGGCGTCGCGCAGGCGGGCGACCGCGGTGTCCACGTCGGCGCGGGTCTGGTCCTTTTCCATGGCGGCGAGCACGCGGTCGCTGCCGCTCTCCGCACCCATCCACACCTCGGTACAGCCGGCGGCGGCGAGGTCGCGCACGTAGGCGCCCTCGCGTACGAGGTCGGCGCGGGTGTTGCAGCGGAAGGGGAGGGGATTTTCGCCGACGAGCGCGCGAAACTCGCTGAGCCACGAGGGTTTCACCGCGAAGATATCGTCGGTGAACCAGAGGGAGTCGGGGGCGTGGGCGGCGCGTAGACTGCGAATCGTTGTCGCGACACGGGCGGGCGACGCCACGTTATAGCTGCGCCCCCACGTTGGCTTCGCGCACCAATTGCAGCGATAGGGGCAGCCGCGCGCCGTAGACAAATTCAGCTCCCAGCGCCCGTGTCGCGACCGCCATCGGGTGGCATACGCGGGCAGGTCCACGAGGTCCCAAGCGGGATCGGGGAGCGTGTCGAGGTCGGGTCGGTTTTTTCGGCGGCTCGTGCGCCCGCTTTGTAGCGCGCCGTTTGCCCATTCGGGCAACGCGCCGTCGTGCTCGCCGAGCACGATGACATCGGCTCCGGCGGCCTCGTACACCCCCGGGTGGTCCGTGACATCGGGGCCGGCGATGAGCACTTCCGCGCCGCGTGATTTTGCCGACTCGATCATCGTGAGCGCGGCCGTTCGCTGCGCGATCGTGCACATCTTCACCGGCACCGCGTGCGGGTCGGAGACGATCGCCACTTTGGCGGGGCGGTGGCCATCAAGGGCACCGGCGAAGGTTGTCGGGTCGTGGTTGAAGGTGGCGTCGTAGAACGCGACTTCGTGGCCTTGTGCGCGCAGCTCCGCCGCGGAAACCAGTGTTCCGAGGGGCGGATATGGCTTGCCGGCGGCGACCTCTTGGGGATCGAGGGGAAGGTGGTAGGGGCTGGCGAGGAGGAGGGGCACGGGGAGTGGGGGGAGCTTAGCGTGGTGGGCGAAGCGCGCTGCGTTCCTACCCACGCCTGGCCCAGCTACCAGGCCGCAGCAGCGCGCAGCTCCCGTCCCGCCGGCACAGGGTCCGGCGCCTACATGCCTGGCAATACCCCTACTTCGCCGGCGGATTGATCGTTCGCGCCACCTCTTCCAGCGTCGTTTCGCCCGCCAGCGCGCGGGCCACGCCCGAATCCCACATCCACTTCACGCCCTCCGACTTCATGCACGCGACGATCTCGCTTTCGCCGCCGCCGGTCCGCAGCACCTCGCGCAGCTTCGCGCTCGGCGCCACCATCTCGTAGACCGCCACGCGCCCCTTGTACCCGGTGTTCAGGCATCGTGGGCATCCAACTGGCTTCTTGAGCACGGCCGTGGCCAACTGGGCCTCCGTGAGGCCAAAGCGATCCACGAGCTCGGCGTCCACGGAGCCGATGATCGCGCAGCTACATACCCGGCGCACCAGGCGCTGGGCCACCACGAGCTGCACGGAGCTGGCGATGAGGTAGCTGGGAAGTCCCATATCGGCGAGTCGGGCGAAGGTTTCCGCCGTGCCGTTCGTGTGGAGCGTGGAGAGTACGAGGTGCCCGGTGAGCGCCGCTTTCACGGCGATTGCGGACACTTCCGGGTCGCGCATCTCGCCGACGAACACGATGTCTGGGTCCTGGCGAAGAATGGACCGGAGGGCGGAGCTGAACGTCACGCCACCCTTCTCCGACACCTGCACATGGTTGATCCCGGGGAGCGTCTGCTCGACAGGATCTTCGATGGTCACGATGTTGATGTCGGGGTCGTTGATGTGGTTGAGCACGGCGTGGAGCGTCGTCGTTTTGCCAGAGCCGGTGGGCCCGGTGACCAGGATCAGCCCCTGCGGAAGCGCCGCCGTGTCGCAGATCAGCTTGTATTGTTCGCGGCCAAAGCCCAGGCGCGCGAGATCGGCGAGGTGGCCTTCTTTGCGCAGGAGCCGGATCACACATTTTTCGCCGTGGACGACGGGCAGCGTCGAAACGCGAAAATGAAGCTCCTCTTCGGCGCTGGGAATCTCGATGTGGCCATCCTGCGGCTTGCGACGCTCGGAGATGTCCATCTGCGCCATCACCTTGATGTGCGAGATGATCGGCGAGGCGAGGGTGGCGGCCGGGGTGAGGATGCCTCGGAGCGAACCATCGACACGCAGCCGAATTCGGACGTAGCTCTCGTACGGCTCGATGTGAATGTCGCTCGCTCCTTGCTTTACCGCGTAGCGGAGCAGCCATTCCACGAAGGAGACGATGGGGGCGCCGTCGAGTGCGGCGCCCTTCTCGAAGAGGGCGGCGCCGTTCTCACCAAGCGCTGTCCGCAGATCCTGGATGACCTCGGGCGTGGTGAAGCGGCCGGCGAGGAAGCGCTCGAAGCTGCCCTCGGTGATCAGGCGCGGCTCGATGTTGCGGTGGCCGGTTGCGCGGCCGACCTCGGTGATGGTCTTCTGGTCCTGCGCGTCCACCATTCCAAGGACCAACGCCCGGTTCTGGACCGCGAGCGGGATGACCTTGCGGTCGCGGATGAAGGGCTCCGGGAGGAGCGCCATCAGGTCTTCAGGGGGCGACAGTGACTCGAGATCGGCGGTGGCGATGCCAAGCTGGGCCGCGAGGCCGCCGTTGAGCTGGTCGGCGTCGAGCATGCCGAGGGCGACGAGGGCGGCGCCGATACGGCCGCCATGGACGCGCTGGTAGGCGAGCGCCATCACCACCTGCTCCACGCTCACGAGTCCTGCTTCAACCAGCACTTCGCCGATGCGCTTGCGGGCCGGGGCCGACGTTCCGGAGGGGGAGGGGGTGGTGTCGTTTGCCATGCGGGGCCTGGGTGTGCCGGGTGAGTCGGCCGGCGATCGGCCAACTTGAGCCTGGACGCAACGCAAGGTGCGGCGGGCGGACGCATCGCTGCCCTGGGCTCGCCGCGCGATCACCGAAGGCGGAAGTCCCGGGCCATGACGGTGCGCCGCCCCTCGCTGCGGGCATGGTCGATCGCCTGAAGCGTCGCATCCCGCACGATGTCGGACAGCGCCTCCATCACATCTGCCGACGTGTTGTAGTCCGCCTTCGCCTTCACGAAGTCCTTGAGGCGGCTCGCGATGATCAGCACCTCGTCCGGCTCCGCGGGCGCCGGGGCCGGGCGGATCATGCGCCGCTCCGCGTCCCCCGGGCGGTGCACGGTCACGACGGAGGGGGCGCTCGGGGCGGCCGGCGTCGGGGTCGTGGCCGCGGGGGCCCGCTCATCTGTGGCCCACACACCGCTGCGGTGGTTCATCGTCGGCACGTGGGCATCCCAGCAGCCCATCGAGCAGAACACCAGGGGCAACCTCGTGGAGTTACACGTCGAGACGCTGCACTTGTACCACTTCTGCCCAGGAAAGATGGGCTTCTTGCACACGGAGCACGGCTTCCAGGGGTCGGGCATCGGGGAGGCTAACCTCCGATGCGCGACGGGATAAGGCGGCGCGATGCTCCTCCCCATCTTCCTGGCCTGCCCCGCCGTCGACGACACCGCCGCCAAAGACACGGGCGCCGACGACACGGCGGACACCGCGGCGGACAGCGCGGGCGACACCTCTGCCTTCGACACCGATTGTTTCGCCCAGGTGATGCAGTCGCAAGCCGTGTGCGAGTGTGCGGAGCTGAGCTTCGACTGGAGCGGGCTCAGCAAGGACAGCGCGGGCAAAGCCTTCGGGCCGAGCGACGTGAAGGTGATCCACTGGTACGTCTTCGACATGCCCGTGAACACCATGAACACCGCGCTGTGCGCTGGTGGCGAATTGGGCGGCCAGACGTTCGCGACGAGCGCGGCGGCCGGCGATGTGATCGACGAGGGCGCGACCAGCGCCACGGTGAACGTCGGCGACTGGAGCGTTCAAACCGGCGTGATCGCGTTCTACGATGTGGATGCCGCGGACGGCGCCGACCTTTGGCCCCGCGCGGCGGGGGTGTTCACCTTTGACGACTCGCTCAGCTCGAACGAGGTGGTGATCGAGGGGCGAGGGGACGTTTATACGGCGCCGTAGCAACCGGGGTGCCCGTACTCCGGCGAGTAGGTCGAGCCCGGTTGATAGGTTCAACCGGGGTGCCCGTACTCCGGCGAGTAGGTCGAGCCCGGTTGATAGGTTCAACCGGGGTGCCCGTACTCCGGCGAGTAGGTCGAGCCCGGTTGATAGGTTCAACCGGGGTGCCGTTACTCCGGCGAGTAGGTCGAGCCCGGTTGTGGCGATCGCTCGGCGGCGCCGCCCGGCCACGCGCTACACTACCGATGATGATCGCCATCCTCGCCTTCGCCTGCTCCGTCGCCGCAGAGGAGCCGGCCTCCGTCACGCCGTTCATGCCGACGCCGGTGGAAGCGCCCGCACCCCCGCCCCGCCCCGCCATCCGCGAGCCGACCGACTACCACGCCTCTCGCGCGCTCTCCGGGTCGGCGCGCACCGCGCTCTCCGCCAAGCGAAAGCCAACGGTGGAGGCGTTGTTCTCCGCGGCAGGCGTGACCTTTCCACCCCAGTCGGTGCTCCTGCGGGTGTTCAAGGCGCAGGGAGAGCTGGAGGTGTGGGCGGGGAACGCCGGTCCGCTTGCGCAGATCGCGACCTGGGGAATCTGCGCCCAGTCGGGGGAGCTGGGCCCCAAGCGCTACGAGGGCGACCAACAGGTGCCCGAGGGATTTTATACGATCGACCTGTTCAATCCGGTGAGCGACTACCACCTCTCCATGCGCGTGAGCTACCCCAACGCCGCCGACCGCCACTTCAGCGACCCGAAGCGCCCGGGCGGCGCGATCATGATCCATGGTTCGTGCGTCTCGATCGGCTGCCTCGCGATGAGTGACGAGCGCATCGAGGAGCTCTGGCAGATCGCGAGCGCCGTGCGGGAGCAGAAGCGCACGGTGCAGGTGCACATCTTCCCGAGCCGGGACATGCCGAAGCTCATCGCGAGTAACGAGTTTCCCCAGCACAACGCGTTCTGGGAAACGCTGGCCGCGGGGGAGGCGAAGTTTCGGGAGACACGGGTGATTCCCACGATCAAGGTGAGCTCCGCGGGGGTGTACGAAGTCAAGTGAGGGCGGCGGGGAGGCGGGGTTGACGGCGGGCTGCGCGTTGGGTGCCCCGTCGATGCGTTACCTCCGCCGGATGCGCCGCGTTTCCCTCCTCCTCGCCACCACCCTCGCCACCCTCGCCTGCACCGGCCTCGGCGCCGACTCCGCCGAGCCTTCTGGCCCCGAGATCGCCACGTTCATCGCGGATACCGACCGCTTGAGCGATGGGGGTACGGTCACCTTCACGGCGCTCGTCACCGACCCGCAGGGCACCGGGGATGTCGCCGGCGGCACGCTCACCGACGCCGAGGGGGGCGACACCTACGGGATTTTCGAGAACGACGGTGAGAATTGGGAGCTCACGCTCTCCTGGGACGACATCGGCGGCGTGCGATCCCTCGACTTCGACTCCGAGGACAAGCGCACCTTCGAGGCGATCTTCGTGGACAACTCGGGCGGCGAGTCCGCGCCTGCTACCGTCGCCGTGACCTTCCACTGCGACGGGGAGCCCAGCTGCGGCGGGGCGTGCATCGACTTCACCACAGATGCTGCGAATTGCGGCGGCTGCGGCGTGCAGTGCGAGGCGTACGAAGCCTACAACAGCTCACAGAAGGAGGAGAGCGGGCCGACGTGCTCCGCAGGGCAGTGCGTTGTGGCCGCCGACTGCTCGAACGACTTGCAGCGGACCTGCAAGACCTTCTGCACCAAGGAGGGGTACAGCGGCTGCCCGGACCTCGGCGACCAACAGATCGGCCTGATCTTCAGCGCCGATCCCGACGTATGCTCGGGCGATCCCAGCACCTACATCAAGATCAATTCCTGTGAGCAGGATCTCTCGGATGCGGCCGACGTGTACGGGTACGAGCACATGGCGTGCTTGTGCCTGCCGTAGCCTAAGCCGGCACCGCCCCATTCCGCGCCGTCACCCGCCGCACGGGCACGCTGCTCGTCAGGCGAACCTGGTCATGGGCCCGCTCCAGCCGAATATCGACCTTGTCGCGATCGACCTCCGCGTACCGGGCGATCACTTCCAGGATCTCGGCCCGCATCGCGTCGAGCTGGCTGGGCGTGAGGTCCACCTGGTCGTGCACGAGCAGCACCTTGAGGCGCGCTTTTGCGTCTTCCTTGGAGCCACGCGCGTGGCCGAACAGCTTGTCGAAGAAGTTGTTCATCCGGTAACCTCCCGGCCTTCACCCAGGCCAATCCAGCGCTTCATCACGCCCCACCAGTTTTCTGGCTCTTCGGTCGCCACGAAGGGAATGTCAGTCTCGCCGGTCACCCGGCGCGCGATGCGACGGTAGGCCTCGCCAACGATGGACTTGTCGTCGAACGCCGCCGGGGAGCCCCGGTTCGCGCTCACGATCACGTCTTCGCTGTCGGGAACCATGCCGACGAGCGGGATCGCGAGGATCTCCAGCACGTCATCCTTGTTCATCATGTCGCCAGCCTTCACCATCTTCGCGCGGAATCGATTGATGATCAACGAGGGCTCGGGGAGCTCGGCCGCTTCAACGAGGCCGATAATCCGGTCGGCGTCGCGAACCGAGCTGACTTCCGGCGTTACCACCACGATGGCGCGATCGGCGCCCGCGATGCTGTTCTTGAAGCCCTGCTCAATGCCCGCGGGGCAATCGATGAGCACGTAGTCGAACTCGGCCTTCAGATCGGCGACGAGCTTCTTCATCTGCTCGGGGCCGACCGCGTTCTTGTCACGCGTCTGGGCGGCGGGCAGGAGGTAGAGGTTCTCGGTGCGCTTGTCGCGGATCAGCGCTTGGCGAAGGCGGCATTCGCCCTCAATTACGTGCACGAGATCGTACACGATGCGGTTCTCGAGGCCGAGGATCACGTCGAGGTTGCGGAGGCCGATGTCGGCGTCCACCACCACCGTACGCTTGCCAAGCCGCGCGAGCGCGACGCCGAGGTTGGCGGTGGTCGTCGTCTTTCCGACGCCGCCTTTGCCGCTGGTGATGACGATGCACTCGCTCATACGGTCTCCTTCTGCTGGGGGAGCTTTCCCCGGTAGGGTTCAACGGCGATGTGGCCGTCCACGATGGTGGCTAGTTCGGGGTGAAATCCACGGCCGGCTTTATCCGGATCAACGCCCGGAACGACGCCGATCACTTTTCCGATGCGAAGCTGCGTGGGCCGCAAGTCGAAGGCGAGGATGATCGCTTTGTCGTCGCGAGTGCCGGCGTGGGCCATGCCCTTGAGCGCGCCGAGCACGACGATGTTGCCACCGGCGATCACCTGGGCCCCGGGGTTCACGTCGCCGAAAATCTGGACATCGCCGCCGAAGCGCACACACGCGCCGCTGCGCAGGGTGTTGTTCACCGTAAGGGTGCGACCGCCCAAGTCGTCCTCATCGCCGGGTTCGCCGGAGGGGCTCACGATATCGGTCGAGTCCACCTCGGTTTCGAAGTTGGGACCGCGCCTCTCGGGCATGTCCGGATCCACGGCGAACAACGCCGGGCTGGTGTAGGACTCGTCCACCAACGCAACCGCGGTGGTGTTTTCGTCGGTCGTCGCCGGCAGGATCTCTGTCGGATCGGGCGGCGGGGCGCCGAGCGTGATCTTGAGCTTCAGTTCCCGCTCTGCCATCCGCTGCAGCGACGCGCTCTCACACTGCAAACCCACAATCTCGATGTCGAATTCGTCCTTCGTCAGGTGAACGAGGCGGCGGATCTCCAGCAGGTCGAGGTCGCGCTGACCCAGCTCCAGGCGAACGCGGGCGCCCTTGAAGCGGCCCGGCGACTCCGTGAGCAAGTCACGCATCGCCATGCGCAGCTCGTCGAACCTCAGCGCGGCCGGGAGCGTGAGCACGAGCAAACCGCCGGGAGCACCGCGGAGCTGCAACGGGGACGGCGAGGCCGTTCGGATGAGGGCGGGTTCGGACATGGCGCAGCGGGGAGGAGGGAGGGTGCCGACGGTCGGCGGAGAGCGGTGCAGGCGGGGGTGCCTGCGGGAGGTATAGTCAGAGTACCACGTTGCAGCCCAACGATGCAAGAGATGTGTTGACACGACAAGAGATTCGTCAAGAGATTTTTCGTCGGGGGGATGCGCGCGGCCCGTTCGCCCTTCGTCGGGCGAGCGTCGCGGCGCATCCCGCGCCCTTCAGGCGTACAGCGCCGTGTACAGGGCCACGTGGTGGAGTGCTGCGGCCACGACCACCGCCGCGTGAAAGATCTCGTGGTGAGCGAAGGTTCGTGGCCAGGGATTCGGCCAGCGCATCGCCCAGCATGCGCCCCCGGCCGCGTAGATAGCGCCGCCGGCCACGAGCAGGCCGATCGTCAACGCGCCACCGCGCACCAGGAAGTCGGGCAGCACCGCGAGCGCTGCGCAGCCGAGGCCCAGGTAGAGCGGGAAGCCCAGCCAGCGGGGCGCGCGCGGCCAAACGAGCTTCAGCGCCACCCCCGCTACGGCGCCGGCCCATACCGCTGCGAGCAGGCGCGCTGCGGTCGGCGGCTCCAGCAAGAGGAGCGCGAACGCGGTGTAGCAGCCCGCGATGAACACGAAGATCATCGCGTGATCCAGGCGTTTCATCACGAGGTACGCCCGGGGGGTCCAGGTTACCCGGTGGAAGAGGCCGCTGATCGAGAACAGCCCGCACAGCGCAACCGCGTAGATCCCGCAGCCGATCAGCGGCCGCCAGCCCTCTCGCCCGGCGGCGACAACGCACATGGCGGCGCCGGCGATGACCGCGAACCCCGCCGCCCAGGCGTGGAGCTTCCCTCGTAGCCGCGGGCGATTGTCGTGGAGGTGCTCCGTGCGGAACTCATCCGTGTCGGCGGGCTTGAGGGTCACGGGGGCAGTGTACACTGCGCGCACCCATGACCACGACTCCCTTCGAGCGGCTGTTCGGCCGCCGTCTCGCAACGCGCATCGGCCTGTGCGGCGCAGCCTCCGTCCTGGTCGCGATCGGCGTCCTTGTTGCGCTCGACCTCCGTGCCGCCCGCCACGAGCTGACTCGCCGCTTGGGCGACAACCTGGAAACGGCGGTCGCCGTGGGCGCCGATCGGGTGGATCCGGCATTGCACGCCGCCGTGGCGGCGTCCGGCGACGCGGGCACCGCGGAATTTCAAGCCCTGCGCGAGGAGCTACGCCACATCCAGTCCCAGGCACGGCTCTCGAGCCCGGTGTACACGCTCCGCCGCGACGGCGACGCGGCGCGCTTCGTGGTGATGACCAACGACGTCCCGTATGTCGGCGACAAGTACGAGCTCCGACCCGGCACCCGCGCCACCTTCGAGAGCGGCGTGCCCGGTCGCGAGGGGCCCTACGACGATGCGCACGGGACCTGGATCTCCGCTTGGGCGCCGGTCCACGGCGCGGACGGTTCGGTGGTCGCCGTGCTCCAAGCTGACTACGAGATCTCGACGTTGCTCGCGGAGCTACGCGCGAATGCCGTGCAAACCGCGGGGTTCGCGGGAGTCGGCCTGTTCCTCGCCTTCGGGCTCGCCGCGGCCCTGGCGCGCGGCATCGCCAAGCCGATCCGCGCGGTCGTGGCCGCGGCCGAGAAGATCGAGGCGGGGGACTACAACGTCACGGTTCCCGAGGACCGGCTCGACGAGGTGGGCGACCTTGGCCGCGCCGTGAATCGCATGGCGCGCGGGCTGGGCGAACGCGAGCGGCTGCGCACGATGTTTGGGAAGTACATGGCCTCGCAGGTGGTGCAGGAGCTGATGGGGCGCGGGGAGATCTCGCTCGAAGGGGAAGAGCGCGAGGTGACCGTGCTGATCTCCGACATTCGCGGCTTCACGCCGCTCACCGAGAAGCTGGGCGCCGCCGAGGTGGTTGAGCTGCTCAACGAGTACTTCACGCTGCTCGTGGAGGTGGTGATCCGCCACGAGGGCATCATCGACAAGTTCATGGGGGATGCGATCCTCTGCTACTTCGGCGCCCCCGTTCCGCTCCCCGAGCACCGCGCCCGGGCCGTGCAGGCGGCGCTCGCGATGCAGGAGGCGTTGGGGGCGTGGAACGTGCGGCGGCTCGCGGCGGGGCTTCCGGTGGTGGCAACCGGCGTGGGCATCGCGTCGGGCAAGGTGATCGTCGGCAACATCGGCTCGCCCCAACGCCTCGAATACACGGTGATCGGCGATGCCGTGAACCTCGCCTCGCGCCTGTGTGGCAAGGCCGAGGCGGGCGAAATCGTCGTGACCGAGGGGGTGCGCCTTGCCCTGCCGCAGGTGGCGTTCACCTCGGGCGGCGCGATCGACGTCAAGGGGTTCGCGGCGCCGGTGGAGGTGTATCGGCTGAGTCTTCTCGCAGTCGGTATCCGATCCCCGGCTCGGTGAGCAGCCACCGGGGCCGCGCCGGGTCGTCCTCGAGCTTCCTGCGCAGTTCGCCCATGTACACGCGTACGTAGTGCACGTGACTGCTTGAGTTCGGCCCCCACACCTCCAACAACATCTGCCGATGCGTGAGCACGCGGCCCGGGTGCCGGACCAGGAGCGCGAGCAGGCGAAACTCGGTCGGGGTGAGCCGCACGACCTCGCCATTTCGCGTCGCGACATGTCCCGCGAGGTCCACGCGGATCGACCCGAACTCGACGATCGGCTCCGTGGGGGTCGCAAGCGCGGCGTGTCTCAGGGCCACGCGGAGCCGGGCCAGGAGCTCCCCGGTTGCGAAGGGCTTGGTGAGGTAGTCGTCGGCGCCCGCATCGAGCGCCCCGATCTTGTCGGCTTCCCGGCCGCGGGCCGAGATTACGAGGATGGGCAGCGTGCTCCATTCCCGTACCGCGAGCACGAGGCTCAGCCCTTCGCCGTCGGGCAACCCGAGGTCGAGCAGCACCGCTTCGGGGTTGTGCGTCGTCACCGCCACGAGGGCCTCGCCGAGCGTTTGCGCTTCGATCACGCGGTACTGATGGGCCGCGAGGGCGGTGCACAGGAACCTACGAAGCGGGGGATCGTCCTCGACGACCAGCACGAGGGGGCCCGTGCTCATGGTGCCTCCAGCGGTTCGATCGGCACGGGCGGGGGCGGCCCTCCCGTCGGCAGCGTGATCACGAACGCGGCGCCGCCTCCTTCGGGCGAGCGCGCCACCACGTCGCCGCCGTGCGCTCTCGCGATGCCCCGGCAAATGGCGAGCCCGAGCCCTGAGCCGGCAGAGCGCACGATAGCCCCCCGTACGAACGGCTCGAACAGGCGATCAGGGTCTCCCGGCGGCAAGCCGCCGCCGTGATCCCGAACGGTGAGGGTCACCGTGCCGGCCCCGCAGCTCGCCGCGAGCTCGATGGCGGTGCCTGGGGGCGTGTGGCGCACCGCGTTGTCCACGAGGTTCACGAGAAGCAGCTCCGCAAGGATCGGATCCACGGCCACCAGGGGCAGGTGGGGATCGAGCGCCGTCGTGATCGGCCTGCCGGCTGTGAGCCCCTCCACGCGGGCGAACGCCGCGCCGACGATCTCCTCGATGGGCACCCATTCGCGACGTACAACCACGCTCCCCGCGCTCAGACGCGTCATCTCCAGGAGGTTCGCCACCAGCCGCTCCAGGCGCTCCGCCTCGTCGCGCGCGGAGGTGAGAAACTCGCGCCGCTCGGGTTCGGAGAGGTGATCGTGGCTGTCCAGCAAGGTTGTTGCGGCGAGGGTGATCGTGGCCAGCGGCGTGCGCAGGTCGTGCGAAACCGAGGAGAGCAAGGCGCTACGAAGCCGCTCTGCACGAATCCGTACCCCGGCCTGCAGCGCCAACTGAGCGTCTCGCGCCCGCGCGATCGCGAGGCCGCCTTGCGTGGCGAACGCGTCGGCCAGGTCGTCGACGGCGTCAGCCGTGTCGATGAGCACCAGTACGCCGACGACCTCGCCGACGGCGAGGACCGGAATCGCCCGAAGCGCACCGGTCACCGAAATGGTGCGCGATCGCTGCACCTCGGCCGCCAGCGCCCCGACGAGCGTGGGTGCTGCCGCCTCCCCGGCGCTCGCCAGCGGGGCCAGGCCCTCCGCCGTTGGCGACAATAGCACCGCCCCCCGGGCCAGCCGCGCCACGGCCTCCCCCACGAGCGCGCTCGCCACCGCGGCCTGATCCGTCGCCGCCGCGAGCGCTCGCGTGAGCGCCAGCAGCGCCGCCGTGCGCGCCTCTCGCGCCACCGCTTCGCCCTCCTGGCGTCGCAGCCGATCCGAAAGCGTGCTCGCCGCAAAGCCGACGCCGAACAGCACGGAGAAGGTGAGCAGGTTGCGCGTGTCTGCCACGGCGAAGGTATGAAATGGGGGCACGAAGAAGAAGTTGTACCCCGCCACCGAGGCGGCCGAGGCGACCAGCGCGGGCGCGGTGCCGAACCGATAGGCGGCCACGAGCACGACGAGCAGGTAGCCCATCACGATGTCGGCGTCGGAGAGCACCGGTGAGGCCAGCTTGGCGAGTGCGCTCACGCCGAGCACCATCGCGACCGCACCGAGTAGGTGCGGCCACCGGGGCTGCACGGCCGCGCGAGGCGGGGCACGGGGAGCGGAACGCTCGGGCACCCCGGTGATCACGTGAACGTCCACATCCCCCGAGCTGCGGATCAGGCGCTCCACCATGCCCGCCGACCAGCCGTCGCGCCAGCGAGGGTGTGCAGGTTTGCCGACCAGGATGCGCGTCACGCCGCGCGCGGTTGCGTAACGGGTCAGGGCCTCCGCCGCGTCGCGACCGGAGAGGCGCACCGCGTCCGCCCCCAACGACTCGGCGAGGCGGAGGTGGTCGCTGATCCGGTTTCGGTCCTCATCTCCGGCCGCCTGCGGAAGCGCAACGTTCGCGGCGATCCAGGCGCAACCCAGGCTCCCGGCCAGCCGCGCACCCGCATGGATGAGCCTCGCCGATCCCGGCGCGGAACCCACGCACACCAGCACCCGCTCCTCGCCACGCTCAGCGGCCATCCTCCGCGGCTATCCCGCTCGTCCCCCATCTTGATGCGTTCTTGATCTGGCCCGGGGGCTCCTTGAGCCCCCCTTGACGCGCCCCATCCTATGGCCGCCCCCGAACGCTCAACCCGAGGAGCTGCCCCTTGTCCAGCGCGTCAGGACGCATCGGTTGGTTTTTCGTATGGGCCATCGTCTTCTGCGACATCGGCACATCCGTGTACTATGTGCCGGGCCTGCTCTACGCCACAACCGGTGAACATGCAGGCTTTTTTGTGCTTCTCACCACACTGGCGTTCGTGCTGTTGTGCGTAAAGGTGGTGGAGGTGACGCGCCGCTTCTCGGGGGGCGGCGGCGTGGTAAGCGTGGCAGATGAGGCGTTTGGCCCGTGGTGGGGCTGCCTCGGCGGCCAGATGATCATGGTCGATTATTACCTTACGGCCGCCATTAGCGCGGCCTCGGGGGCCTATTACATCGACAGCGTAATCAGCCTGGGGGGGCACGTGCTGGCGGTGACGATCGTGGGGTTGGGCGGCCTCGCGGTGCTCAACATCGTTGGTATCCGCGAGAGCGCGCGAGCGAGCATGGTCCTCGCGATCGGCGCCTTTGTGGTCGATCTCATCGTCATCGTGGTGTGCCTGGTGCAGCTCCCGGGCGAGGTGCTTGGGCGCATCCCGCACGAGTTCGCCCGGCTGGGCGAGCTGCACCCCGGCCAGGTGCTCGTCGGCTATGCCGGGGCGTGGCTGGCGTTCTCCGGGCTGGAGTCCCTCTCCCAGCTCGCGCCGGCCATGCGCGATCTCGGACCGACGCCGCGGCGCGGGATGATCGCAGTCGTCGTCACCGTCTTGTTGACCGCCCCGATGCTCACCTTTTTGTCGACCCTGGCCCTGCCCCAGCACATCAAGGAGACGGAGTCGGAGCGCTACATATCGGAGCTCGCCCGGCTCGCAGGGGGGCAGATGACGGGACCGCTGCTGCAGATCGCCGTGGTTCTGACCGGCTCGGCGCTGCTGTTGTTCGCGGCAAATACGGCGATCATCGGCAACTACCACGTACAGGTCGCGTTGACTCGCCGCCAGTTCCTGCCGCAGTGGCTCGGATCGCTGTCGCGTCGCTACGCCACGCCCCACCGGGCCATCGTGCTGAGCGTGCTGGTCCCGGCGGTTGTGCTCATCGCCGTACAGGACGACATGGCGCTCCTTGGGGAGCTGTACGCATTCGGATTATTGGGGTCGTTCCTGCTCACCAGCCTGGGCATCGACGTTTTGCGTTGGCGCGATGGCCAGCGCGGGTGGGGTTTCTGGGGGGGCGTGGCGACGACCGCCGCGGTTGCACTTGCCTTCGCGGTAAACCTAGGTTCGAAGCCCCTCGCAACGGCCTTTGGTGGAGGGATCACGGCGCTCGGGATGGTCATCGGCCACGGCACGCGGTCGGGGTGGTTGGAGAGGTGGATCTCGCGGGTACCTCGGCTCTCGCCGCCCGTCGGCGTGGAGCCGGCCGAGGTCAGCTTTTTCACCGTAGCCCAGGCGGCGGGGATGCGGGCGGAGCACGGGGTTCTCGTTGCGAGCCGGGGGGCGAAGCGCAAGCTGTTCCAGGAGGCGGCCGAGCGGGCGAAGGCCCGCGGGCTCGATCAGGTGTTTCTTATCTACATCGACGAGGTGCCGGGCCTCTTCTTCCCGGAGCTGGCCTCGCCCACTCCCGAGGGGCTCACGGTACTCGAAGCGGGGATGTTGCTAATCGAACGCCAAGGGTTGCGCGCCATTCCGGTGTGGGCGCTCTCCCACGATGCCGCGGCCACCGTCGCCGAGGCGAGCAACTCACTCGCTTGCGACACGGTCGTGGTTGGAGCGACGCAGCGCACCTTCCTCTGGCAAGCCCTCCGCGGGAAGTTCATCCAGGAGCTGCTCCAGCATCTGGAGCCAACGGTGCGGGTGGTTGTGGTGGGTTGAGGGGCGTGGCCGGGCGTTCTATTGTCGCGACACCGTCGGCCAACGCTCACAACGCCCGAGGGGCGCGGTCGCCCCGCCCGTTGTGAGCGGTTGCGCGGTGGGGCGGGGCCGTTTCGCGGTTGAAACGGCTTCGATCTCGCGTGCAGGCCAGCGCCGGAGGCGGCCGGCGCGCGTTCTATTGTCGCGACACAGTCGGCCAACGCTCACAACGCCCGAGGGGCGCGGTCGCCCTGCCCGTTGTGAGCGGTTGCGCGGTGGGGCGGGGCCGTTTCGCGGTTGAAACGGCTTCGATCTCGCTTGGGCGCAGGCGCCTGGGGTCGCGTGCGCGCGTTCTATTGTCGCGACACCGCCGGCCAACGCTCACAACGCCCGAGGGGCGCGGTCGCCCCGCCGGTTGTGAGCGGTTTCGCGGTGGGGCGGGGCCGTTTCGCGGCGGCCGAGGCCGTTTCGCGGTTGAAACGGCGTCGATCTCGCTTGGGCGCAGGCGCCTGGGGTCGCGTGCGCGCGTTCTATTGTCGCGACACCGCCGGCCAACGCTCACAACGCCTGAGGGGCGCGGTCGCCCCCGTGGTTGTGAGCGGTTGCGCGGTGGGGCGGGGCCGTTTCGCGGTGGGGCGGGGCCGTTTCGCGGTGGGGCGGGGCCGTTTCGCGGTTGAAACGGCTTCGATCTCGCTGGGCGCAGGCGCCTGGGGTCGCGTGCGCGCGTTCTACTGTCGCGACACAGTCGGCCAACGCTCACAACGCCCGAGGGGCGCGGTCGCCCTGCCCGTTGTGAGCGGTTGCGCGGTGGGGCGGGGCCGTTTCGCGGTTGAAACGGCTTCGATCTCGCGTGCAGGCCAGCGCCGGAGGCGGCCGGCGCGCCTTCTGGTGTCGCGACACAATCGGCCAACGCTCACAACGCCCGAGGGGCGCGGTCGCCCCGCCGGTTGTGAGCGGTTTCGCGGTGGGGAAGGGGCCTTTCACGGGGTCCGGGGCCGTTTCGCGGTTGAAACGGCGTCGATCTCGCTTGGGCGCAGGCGCCTGGGGTCGCGTGCGCGCGTTCTACTGTCGCGACACAGTCGGCCAACGCTCACAACGCCCGAGGGGCGCGGTCGCCCTGCCCGTTGTGAGCGGTTGCGCGGTGGGCCGGGGCCGTTTCGCGGTTGAAACGGCGTCGACCTCGCGTGGAGGCCGGCGCCTTCGCCAACGAGCGCCCCTCCCCGCCCAAAAAACGTGCCACCCCCCTTGACGCGGCTCTACTGACGGACGTCGGCGGACACTGACGGATGTCCGTCACTGCGGCGGTGAAAAAAGCTGGTTCATCCAATGGCACGCCGCTTGCTCCACGGCGGCGCATGGATGCATACCAGCTTGTTTTTCGCAGCCCCAGGCGCACGGTGTTCCCCCGAGATCGGGCGACGGTTCGCCGCGTCGTGCGCGCGATCGTCGCCACTGCGGGCGCGGCGCTGCTCGCCTTCCACATCTCGGACACCCACGTGCACCTACTCCTGCTCGCCAATCGGGCGCGGACTGGCCGCTTGGCGCAGGCGCTTTCCGCCTCCCTGGGGCGCGCCCTGCGGGCCAGGCTTCCCTCCGCCTCCATCTCCGACATCCACGGCGGCGATCACCTGAGCTCGGCGTTTGAGTACGTGCTTTGTAACGATCAGCGTCACGGCGTCCCGCCGGACCCGTGGCGTGAGAACACGAACCTGCCCGACCTCCTTGGCGCCCGCGTGATCGGGAGCGCCACCGCCGGGCGGGTGCGTGCAGTGTTGCCACGGATCAACGGAGATCATCTCCGCGAGCTCGCTGGATGGGGCGACGTCGTGGAGACGAAGCGGACCCCGGCGCTCCTGCGCGAACACCTCGCCGACAGCGCGAGCGCGGTGATCGCCCGGTCGGGGTTGGCGGGCCGCGAGCATGACACCACCGAGGTTACCGTCGTGGCTGCGCACCTCGCCGCCGAAGTGGGGCTTGAGCCTGAGGAGGCCGCGGCCCTGCTTGGCGTGGCGCTGAGCTCGGGGCGTCGCCATCGAGCCGCGTCGGCGGACGCGAAGCTGCTCGCCGCCTTGAGGTGCCAGCTCGACGTGCGCGCCGTTCGCCCGTTGCGCGACGACGTGCCGTTCCAAGCGAGCGACGGCCTGATCGCGTGGGAAGAGCGCCGCCGCGTGCTTCCGAGGTGAGGAGATCGCTACGGACGGAGCGTTACGCCCGCACCATGGCCATCCTCCGCGTTGGGATGTGGATCGGCATCTTCGTTGGGCGACGGCGGTCGGAACGGCCGTGGATGTGGGTGTGCGTTCCGGCCGCGCTGCCGGTTGTGCCCGGAGCCGTACTCGTCGGGGGGCTCTCGGTGATGTCGTACATCGGAGACTGACGGCCCGGCTCACCAAATCCGCCGATGCACGCTTGCCCGCCCGGCGCAGGCAGACTAACCGCCGCTCACCAACCCACGGTCGAGGGAAGCCGGTGAAACTCCGGCGCTGGCCCGCAACCGTGATCGGTCCACGTCCTGCCGACACACCACTGGGGAAACCTGGGAAGGTGGCAGGAACAATGGCCGTAAGCCGGGAGACCGGATCGTGGGATGGACGCTCGGGGCCTCACCGCCCCATCCCCGGAGCCGGGATACCGCGTCCGCCTGGATCCCGTCCCGGATCCGCGCGAATTCGCCCCGGCTGCTCCCTCGGAGCGCCGTGTTCTGCTTGTTCGCCATCGCCGCCGCCTACGCCGAGGATTCCGTCCCTCCGGCCGACCCCGCGTTTGCGACGGTGGGCGCGCCGCCTGTGCCCGTACCCGCGAACGAAGAAATCGTCGTAACGGCGGAGCGTCCGGCGGGGCCGAATCCGTCGGCCACCAGCGCTTCGGTGACGGTGTTGACTCCCGACGCTCGAACCGCGGGGAGCGCTGATGTTGCCGCAATGATCGACAGCGCCGCCGGTACCAACGTGCAGCGGCTGGGAGGGCTGGGCGACTTTGCGGCGGTGAGCATCCGTGGCGCGAGTTTGCGGCAAGTGGAAGTGTTCCTCGACGGGGTGCCGCTCAACCCGGACGGGGCGGACGTCGTGAACCTGAGTGAGCTTCCGCTGGGCGCTTTCTCGCGGATCGAGGTGTGGCGGGGGAACGCCCCCGTGAGCTTCGGGGCCTCGCCGATAGGCGGCGTGGTGAACCTGGTGACGCGCGAAGGGAGCGGCGGTCGAGGCGGTGTGGCCTTCGGGAGCTGGGACACGGCCCGGGGGGACGTGTACGGGGCCGGTGCGCTTTCTCCTCCCCCCGCCGAAGCGGGGGGAGGTGGCCGAAGGCCGGAGGGGGGCACACGACCCCTCTCTGGCCAGCTCTTCTTCGACGCCCTCAGCACTCGCGACGACTTCGAGTATTTTGCGGACAACAGCACCATCTACAACGTGCTCGACGACCACGTTGAGCGGCGCGGGAACAACGACAAGCTGCAATTCTCGGGGTTCGCCCGGGGCCGGGCCGTGCTTGGCGATTGGCGGCTCTCCCTGGCCGACGTGCCCTTGTTCCGCGACGAGGGGCTGCCGGGCACCGCCAACCTCCCGGCCGACGAAGCGCGGCTCACCACGACGAGAAATCTGAGCGTGGCCCAGCTTGAAGGCTGCGGATCGACCTGGGCCGGGACGGCGACGCTGTGGCACCTCTGGCGAGCCGAGGAGCTGGTGGACGAGAGCGGCCAGCTCGACGGCACCCACCGCCACGAGCTGGACGAGCTGGGCACGGCGGGTATGCGGCTGAACGCCGGTTGGGCCCCGGCGGCGTGGATCCAGCCGAATGCGACGATCGGGGTGCGGAGCGAGTCCATCACCATCAACGACCTGGCTGGCGACCAGTCCGAGCCCGAGCGAACGAGGCTCGCGGGGAGCGTGGCGTTGTCCGCCGATCTCCGACTCTTCGCAGAGCGGCTCACGCTCTCGCCCGTCGTGGCGCTCGAAGGGATCGACAATCGGGAGCTGGGCGGGTCCTCTGCGTCTCAGAGCGGGTCCGCCGCGGACGCAGCTCCGTTTGTGGGTGCCGTGAACCCGCGCCTGGGCGTGCTCGTCCGGCCCACGCGATGGCTCGCGCTCAAGGGGAACGGCGGTCGCTATTTTCGCCCGCCCGATCTGGTGGAGATGTTCGGCAACCACGGTACGTTGGAGGGCAATTCGGAGCTGCTTCCGGAGACTGGCTGGCAAGCCGACGTCGGCACGCGGATCGAAGCGCCCACTTCCTGGGCGATCACCGGTACGTTCGACGCCGCCGCGTTCTGGTTGGTGAGCGAGGACCGGATCGTATGGGTGCAGAACAGCCAGAAGTCCTTCACGCCGGTCAATTTTGGGGACACGTGGGTTCAGGGGGTTGAAGGGGCGCTGGTGCTCGGCGCCTTCTCGGTGCTCGACAGCGAGACCAACGTGACCTGGCAGCTTTCCCGCAACCTGACGGTGGGCTCCAACACCGTGAACAACGAGCTGCCCCGGACGCCGCCGCTCGCGGTTTGGCAGAGCACCTCGGTACATTGGCAGGAGCGGGTGCGGGTGGGGCATACCTTCAGCTACACCGCGCCGAACTACTGGGATGCGGGCAACCTGTATCAGAGCGCGCCGAGGTCAATCCACGGGCTGTTTGTGCGCACCCAGCCAACCCCAAAGTGGCCAAACGTGGAAGTGGCCGTGCTCAACCTCACCGACACGATCACCGAGGTGGTTCCACGGAACCCCGCCGATCCGACCGACACTTCGCGCGCGGTCTCCGCCGTCACCGATTTTGCTGGCTACCCCCTTCCCGGTCGCACGCTGATGTTCAGCGCGCGCTGGGAGCTTTGAGCGCATTCGTTCACACCCAACCCAAGGACCATCCCATGCTGATCAGCCTCCTCCTCGCCTGCCCCCCCGAGATCCCGGAAGACACCGCTACGAGCGGCGATACGTCGGTGGACACCGCCGAAACCGGCGACACCGACACCGACACCGACACCGACACCGACACGGATACGGACTCTGGGTACACCGGCCCGAATTACTCCACCGCCGTCGTGACCACCGTGAGCGACGACTACGCCAGCGGCGTGCTCGCGACCATCGACATCGACACCTGGACGATCACCGATAGCGTCGCGACGGCGCCCACCGACAACGGCGTGGTGGCAGAGGATGGAAAGGTGTACGTCCTTGGCCGCTATGGCTACGACTTCGTGCGCGTGTACGAGCCGGGCTCGTGGGCCGAGCCGGTCGCGGAATTCTCGCTGGGCGACTACGCCAACCCGCAGGACGTGGCGATGTGCGGCGGGAAGCTGTACGTTTCTTCCTACGGAACCTCCACCCTGACCACCTATGATCCGAGCACCTGGCTGCTGAACGGTGCGGTGGATCTGAGCGCCTACGCGGACGCGGACGGCGTCCCGGAGATCGCGGGCATGGTGGAGCTGGGCGGCACGCTCTACGTCGCGCTGCAGCAGCTCGACCAGAGCAGCTATCCCTGGGCGGCCGCGGGCGGCATGGTCGTGGCGGTGGACTGCGCCACCGGCACTGTCGGCCAGACGTGGAACGGGCTCGTGGACGTGTCGCTGGTCGAATGGCCAGGCCACGACGCGATGATCGCCCGCACGGGAGTGTATTACAACGCCGACTACAGCCTCGCGCTCGACGGCGGCGTGATGGTGCTCGATCCGGCGACGGGGCTGAGCAACGCCTACGTTTCAGAGGCGACGCTCGGCGAGAACATCACCGATCTCGTGATGGTGGACGACGTGAATGGGTTCATGCTCACCCAGGACGCGGCTTCGACGTACACCGGCTGGTGCTGGAACATCGAAACCAACGGGATGACGGAGCTGTTTTCGACCACCAGCTACCTGCAGGGTGTCGGCGCGGACGACAAGGGGAACGCCTGGGTTGTGGCGCGCGCGAGCTGGGCGGATCCGTCGAGCCAGGGCGGCATCATCACCGTGGACGCGAAGGCGTGCGTCGCCGGCAGCGAATCCTGGCACCAGGACCTCACCTACGCGCCCTACGCGTTGGCGTTCTACTAGTGATTTGGTTCCTCCTCGGCTGCGCGACGGCCCCTGATCCGTGCGTTGCGATGTGTGAGGCGGCCGCCGACTTGTACGGCGGCTGCCTCTCCACGTGGGGTGCGGACTGGGAAGCGGCCGCGTATGCCGATGAGGACGATTTTTTGGACGCCTGCGCCACCTGGAGCTGGGAGCAACGCCAGCTTGAGGTGGAGGCTGGGCAGGAGGGCGCGACGGACGCGGTGTGTGAAGAACGCGCCGCGCTGTTCGCGGCGGAAGAAGCGACGTGTGACGACTACACAACGATCGACTGGAACACGCCGACGTGGGACGTGGACTCGCGGGGCTCGCCATGAGCGTGCTGGTCTGGCTCACGATGGCGTGCGCGGTTGACGAGGTGCCGGGCAGCGCTCCGGCGGCTTTGCATTTCGTGCGCGGAGGGGTGCTCGATGCGGCTGGACACCTCGTTGAGATGGAATGGAAACCTGGTGAATCGGTGACGGTGGCGGGCGTGACCACGGTGGCGCCCAAGTTGGCGGAGTGTGTCGCATTGGGTTCAGTCCCGCTCGGCGACATGTCGCGCATGGTCGTGGCCGGGGCACCGGCGCCAGACACGGACCTCGCCTTTTCGCCCGACGGGTCGCGACTGGCGATCGGCAGCTTCGGCGGTGAGGTGGTCGTGGTGGACGTCGCGACGCGGGCTGTTGTGGCGCGACGGCAGCTCGCGGAGGCGATGGTGCGGCGGGTGGCGTGGTCGGAGGACGGCGCGACGCTCTACGCAGGGGAGCAGTCTCCGGACGCGACGTTGCACGCGCTCGATTCCGGGACGCTCGTCGATCGGTGGACGGTCGATCTTGCCGATCGGGTGGGACATTCCGCGCTGCCGGCCGGCGAAGACCTCTATGGCGTGTACACCCTGCCCGGCATCTACGGGCTCGACGTGTTGCCGGGGGGTGACTTGCTTGTCGCCGCCGCGCACGGCTGGACGGATGCGTCGGGAACGCGGGCCAATCGCTCGCAAGTCGTTCGGTTCGGTGCGGACGGCTCGCTCCGCGCGGCCTGGCCGGACGAACCCGGGGACATGGTCATCCTGCACCCCGAAGTGGACGTCCCGGGCAAACGCATTGCGGTGCCGGTGACGCGGAGCGCGTCGGGACCCGACCCCGCCGGACTGCCCATCGGGGGGCTCCAACTCCTGGCGCTCGATTCCCTCGCACCCGCAGGGTCGCTGGTGGTTTCGCCGCTCACACCCTGGTTTACGACGACCTACGTGTGGCAGGCGCAGGATGTCGACGTGGCCCACGACACGGTGATGCTCGGCCTTGGAGACGGGCGGGTGGTGTTCGGCGGGCTGGATGGGACGGTGCGGATCACCCTGGCGGGCGGTTCGCCGGTGCTGGCCGGCGACGTGCCGATCGCGGCCAGTGTTGGCCACGGCTTTCTCCGCGAAGATGAGGCGGTGTACCTGACCTCTGGCACCAACATCCCCTGGGGCGCCGCTGCGCCCGACCTCCGCCCCCCCACCGCGCACCCGAATGAGAACGGTTTGTGGGTGGTGGGCCTCGACGGCACTCCGCGCTGGAGTTTTCACGGGCCATGGGCGGTTCAGGGGCTCACGCTGGCGCCCGACGGTCGCACGCTGGTCGTGGGCGCGGGCGAGCGGATGACCGACAACCGGCGCGACCTGTATGGGGCGTTGATCTTTGATCTCGGCGGGGAGGCGCGGGGAGGGGAGGCTCGCCTGCTCGCGACGTGCTCGACGGAGGGGCCGGTGTTTTTTCGGCAGGCGGTCTCGGTCGAAGGGGTGATCGCGCTGGCGGAGTCGCCCTACCCGACGGGCGATGGCGGGGTGGCCGGGGCGTATCGGGTGGGGTTGTTTCGGTGAACCCTGTCTTCATTCTCCTCGCCGCCTGCGCGCCCGCCCCGCTCACTGCCACCGCTGAACTCAACGGTCGGACCGTCACGATCGCCGCCTCGCGCCCCGGCTTCTCCGTGGAGTTGCTGGATGCTGCCGGGGTGCCGCTCGCCCGGGGTGCGGCCGCGGCGGACACTACGACCGTCGCCCTTCCGCCCGGTACCGTCGGAGCGGTGACCGTCCACGTCGTCGCGGGGGGCGCGTGGGCGGATGTGCAGGTTGACGTGGGCGATCCGGAGGCCACCGTAGAGATCGAGGTGCCGCTGGGTGCGCCGCCGCAGCATGTTCGCCCCGGTGAGATGGCGCGGGTCACCCTGATTGAAGGGGCGACGACCTGGGCGCGCTACCGGCACGGAGACGCGACGGGCTCGTTCGAGGTCGGCGGAACCGGCGCCGCGTTGTTGATGCAAAACGGCCTCTCCGACGGACCTATATTCGGAGTCTCGGTGGATCGACTCACGTTGGCGGCGGCGGCCCGGCAGCTTGTCGTCTCCGACATCGGTTTCCCGGCCACCGAAACCGGGATCGCCGATCTGGTCCGGCCAACCGGTCGGGTGACGCTGCCCTCGCCCTGGTGGCGCGCCGTGCTCGACCGCAGCGCGCTGGGCGTGCGCGCCCGCGACGAGTTCACGGCCTGGGCCTGGACCGCGATCCACCTCGAAAACACGGGTACATCGCCGATGGATGTCGTCGTGCGCTCTCGCATCCTCGGCCCCGACGGCGCGCCCGACCCCGCGTTTCGGCCACGCGTCCGCGCCGCCGACGACGGCACCGGCAACACCAGCGTGTTGCTCCGCGTGCCCGCACGGGCCTCTGCCGTCGCGACGATCCCGCTTTTCGTCGAGGAGGCGGCGCTCGGAAGCGGGCCATGGACGAGGGTGATTGAGGTGCTCCCCCTCGGGCTCGATGCGCCGCTGCTCACCCGCGCCGATCCCCTGTTCGTGAGCCGCTCCAGCTCCTGGGTGGCGGCGGGACTCGCGCTCACGCTCACGGCGTCCGCGGCCGGCGTCGCGCTCGTGCTCCTCCGCGTTCGCCGCTGGCTTCGGGAGTTCGACACGGCCTCCCTCGTGACCATCGCCCTGTTCGGCGCGCTCACCTTTGTCGCGGGCACGGTGGGCCAGCTCCTCGGCCTCGGCGCGGCTGCGGCCGCCGGCCCGTTTGCAACGATGGTCACCGGCCTCGTCGACGACGCCCTTCAGGCCACGCTCATCGGCGCGCTCATCACGATCCTGCCCCGACCGGGCACCGCCACGCTTACCGTGCTGGTGGCGTGGCTCTTGCGAGGCGTCGCGATGGGCACGCTGTCGCCGATGGACATCGCGTTCGTCGCTTGTCGGATTGCGACGCTCGAAGGGGGGCTCTGGCTGTTCGGGCTCACACGTGGCGAGGTGTGGCGTGAGGCGCCGCGCGTGCGTCGAGTGATCCGCCTTGGCCTCGGGCTCGCGGTCGGCTCGCTTACCGGAACCGCCGCCTCCCTCGTGCTCCACGCGGCGTTGTTTCGGCTGTATTTTGCGCCCTGGTATGTCGCGATGGTGCTCATCGGACCCGGGTTCCTCTACGTGCTCGCGGCCGCCGGCGTGGCCGATCGCGTGGCGAGCCAGCTCCGCCGCGTGGAGGACTGATGCTGCAGCTCCACGCCGTGAGCTACCAGCATCCAACGGCCGAGAAGCCGGCGGTGAAGGACGTGAGCCTGCGCGTGGAGGCGGGCGAGCTCGTGCTGATCACGGGGCCGACCGGGTGCGGGAAGTCCACGCTGCTCCGCCTGGCGGCCGGCCTGCTTCAGCGGCATGGGCGGGGCGCGTTCAGGGGGGCGGTGGAGCTCGAAGGCGTCGACCCCGCGCTCGCGACGGCATCCGAGCGCGTGCGCTGCGTTGCCCTCGTCGGGCAGGACCCCGACGACCAACGCGTGTCGGCCACGGTCGGGGACGAGATCGCGTTCGCGGCCGAGTCTGCGGGCCTGGAGGCCGGCGCGATCGACGCGGCGGTGATCGCAGCGATGGGGGCGTTGGGGCTCCCGGGCGGGCCGGAGCGCGCGGTGGCGGCGCTCTCCTCGGGGCAGCGGCAGCGCCTCTCGGTGGCGGCGGCGCTCGCCGCCGGAGCGAAGCTGCTGTTGCTCGACGAGCCGCTCGCGCACCTCGATCCCCAAGGCGCCGCCGAGCTGGTGGAGCGGCTGCGCGCGCTTGCCGACGCGGGCACGGCCGTGGTGGTGGTGGAGCACCGCCTGGAGCCGCTCTGGCTCGTCGCCGACCGGTGCGTTGTGATGGAAGAAGGCGCGTTGGTGGCGGATGCGGCCCCCGCCGCGATCGAGGTGGCGTTGCTACGGCGGCTCGGGCTCTCGGTGCCGGGGTGGATCGCGGTCGCGGAGGCGTGGGAAGGGGCGGAGCGGCGGCGGATGGAGCCCTCCGCAGCCCCCATCCGGCCTGTGGCTACCTCCCCTCAGACGGAGCCGGGGGGAGGACAGGCGGATGGGGGGCGCGGTTCGGGCGAGCCCATGATCGAAGCCACAAACCTCAGCTTCGCGTACCCGAACGGCGATGGTCTCCACGACGTGAGCTTCGTGGCGGGGGGAGGGGAGCGGCTCGCCTTGGTCGGCCCGAACGGCGCCGGAAAGTCTACGTTGTTGTTGGCGTTGGCCGGCGAGCTGGGCCGCGGGGTGAGTCGGCGTGGCCGGCTCGTGGCGGTGCCGCCCAACCCCGACCTGGGCCTGTTCTGCCCGACGGTGCGCGAAGAGCTGGCGTACGCGGCGGCAGAGCTGGGCCTGGGGCGGGAGAGCCGCCGGGTGTTCGACCTCGCGCAGGCGTTCTCGCTCACCGACCTGCTGGATCGGCCGCCCCAGGCGCTCTCGCGGGGCCAGCGGCTGCGCGTCGCGGTGGCGGCGGCGGTCGCCGCTGAGCCCGCCGTGCTCCTCCTCGACGAGCCCACGGCGGGCCAGGACCTTGAGCAGGTGGAGCGGCTGATGGTCGCGGTCTCGGCGACGTTGCGGAGCGGGCTTTTGGTGTTTGCCACCCACGACCTCGCGCTGGCCCATCGGCACGCCACGCGGGTTTTGGTGTTGGAGGCGGGGCGCGTCACGGGCGACGGCGCGCCCGGCACGACGCTGCTCGAGGCGGCGGAGCGAGGCGCGCTCGCGCTACCGCCGTTGTTCGCCCGGTGTCGCGACCTGGGATTGCCGTTGGGGCCCCCCGCTGCGGTCGCCGCTTCGTTGCGGGAGGCCGGCCTGGAGGTGGCGGCGATGGTGCCGGAGCGCTGCGGATCACCGCGCCTGCCGCCCGTTTCGGGGCCACCGCTCGCCTCTGGCGCCCAAATTCTGCCGGCTGTCGGTTTGGATCCGCGCACCCGCCTCGTCCTGGTCGGCTTGGTCGGTGTGCTGGCCGTCGGCCTGGAGGCGCCGTGGTCGCTGGCGATGCTGATGTTGGCCTCAATGTTGGTGTTTCTGCGCTTTGGCCCCTCGCGCCGCACGGTGCTCGGCGCGCTGGGGATGCTTGCGGCGATCGTGTGGAGCACGGTGCTCTCCCAAGGGATGTTCTACGGGGATGAACCTCGGGTTGCGCTCGCTTCGCTGGGGCCGATCACGCTGTGGCGGGAGGGGGTGAGCCACGGTTTCGCTCAGTCGCTCCGGTTCTGCGCCATGACGCTCGCGGGTTTTGCGTTGGCGGCCTCGACGCCACCGGAGCGGCTATTCGCGGCATTGCGTGCGCTGCGCGTGCCGTTCGGATTGTCGTTTCTCGTCGTAACCGCGCTGCGCTTCGTGCCGGACGTGGCGGGGGAGTGGCAGGCGGTTCGCACGGCGCGCGCCCGGCGAGGTCGGCCGGCGTGGAAGCGCCCGCCGTGGGCGTGGCTCGTGCTAGAAGCCTCCCTTTTGGCGCCGGTCCTCGCGCGTACGGTGCGGCGCGCGCGGGCCTTGGCCGAGTCGCTCGATTCGCGTGGCTTCGATGCGTCGGCGCCCCGTGCGGTGCGGCGACCGTTGCGGATGCGTGCCGTCGATGTTGCGATTCTATGTGTCGCGACTCTACTCACATTTTGCGTCGCCACGGTACGTGTGTTGTTTGTGCTCTACACGAGCGATACCTGGTACCACCCGGGCTTGCGGGAATTCTATGCTTTGGCGCGGGGGTTGTAGGCGTTCGACGCTGCCCCTGTCCGCCACGGGTTACAAGGCCCCC
>BJHF01000020.1 GCA_014191855.1 Deltaproteobacteria bacterium | reverse complement strand
GCACCGACCGGCCCGTAGCCGACGACGAGGACCATTCGCCCCGAGAGGTGCTGCCCCGTGAGCGAGGTGAACGCGGGCCACAGCCCCTCGCCGACGCCGCGCCGGCTCTCGACTGCGGGCTTCAAACGCCCATCGTTGATGTTGAGCACCGGGAAGGGGAGGGGGAGCCGCCCGCGGAGGCGGTTCACTCCCGAGCGCGTGATCTCCACGCCGCCCCGCGGGCTCTGCCCCTCGTCCAGAATGGCGCTTCCCAGCGCAAAGCCGACGTCTGCGAACAGCATTGGCTCCTCCGCCACGGTAGCCGCGATGCCGTCCCGCGAGCCGCGTCCGGTGTGGACGTCGAGCCCCAGCGTACGGATGTACTCCACGACGGCTGGATCCGTGGTCGCCGGGTTCGCCGCGCTCACGACCCAGCTCCCGCCGCCGAGCACCAGCTCGCGCAACAACGCCAGGGTGATCGTGGTGAGGTGAAGGTGCACGCCGACCGTGAGCCCCTCGAAGGGTCGCGATGCGGCCCAGCGGGTGCCGAGGCCCTGGAGCACCGGGAAGAAGGCGTCGATGCGCGCCAGCTCGGCGCTCACACGGGCGTGGTCGGACATGGGGGGCGGCTTATCGTGGCCGATGGCGCTGCGGATGCCGCCGGCTGCGGCTATCGTCGTGACCCACCCACCACGGCTGCGATGCTGCACTGGTTCCTGCTCGCTGCGGCCGCCTGCTTCTCGGGGGACGACGCAACATCAAGAAGCATCCCCTACCCGAAGATGGTTTTGGACGCCGATACGCTTGAACTGGGCAGCGTGGAGCTCGACGAAACGGTCACGGGCACGGTGCTGCTGAGCAACGAGGGCTCACGCGCGGAGGATGGCGCCCGTATCGGTATGCGGATGGGCGTTGGCAGCAAGGACGCGGATCACGAAGGGATCGAGATCGGGCCTGGGTATTCCGGAGTGTTCAGCGTCACGTGGGACGAAACTACGATTCTGTGCCCCGACGACGGGGAGGTCGTTACCGCCAATCGCGCCACCGCGAAGGGCGACACCGGCGGTGGTGGTGGCGGCACGGGCATCGGCTCCGGTGGAACGGGCACGGGTGACACGGGCAAGGACGAGGAATCCAAGTCCGACGCCCTGTTTACGCTCGGCCCAGGCTGCTCGATCCCGTTGACGGTAACGGCGACCGGCGCGTATGAGGGCGACCTGTGGGGCTCGCTGGTGGTCGAGAGCGTTCAGGCCGATCAAACCGAGGAGGAGGAGGCGAACAACGAGCTTCCGGCGTACCTTCGCGACCCGATCCGCTTCCGCCAGATCGCCTACCTACACGCCGGGGCGCCGGACGCGACGCCGCCCCTAGACTCGGAACCGATCGTGATCGGCTACCCACGCCCGAGTCAGCACGCTTGCCTCGAAGGGGAGACCCCCACCATCGAAGCCCTCGCCGTGGACCCGGATGGGCAGGCGCTGGACTACGAATGGGTACCGGACAAAAGAGATGAAACCTCGCCTTTCGAAGATCTCACGGGCCCCGTGGTGCGATTCACCTGCCCCGAGCTTGAGGCCGAATCTGCCGGCAAGTACGTCACGGTGACCGTGTTGATCAAGGATCCTGACCGCCATGAAGTGTGGTCCCAGGACCGGATCACGGTCTACCCGGCCAGCACGCCGCTCTACGACGAGTACACCGAGATTCTCGACGAGTCTACCGAGACTCTTTAGAAATTCACCATCGCCCCAACCCCCACCGACCCGATCGGCGCGGGGATGGAGATGCCCTCTTCCAGCGCGACTACGCCGGGCACTGGATCAATGTCGACGGAGTAGTGCAGCTCCCCGTTCTCGCCGTAGTTCACCTGGCCGTACGCGTTCACGCTCAGGAAGGTATTGAGCTTCGCCGACACGTCCAGTCGCGACGCATAGGTGTGGTCGCTGAGGTTGCTCAGGGTGCTGGTGGTGAAGCTGATGTCGTCCCAGTTGCCGGGCGAGGGCACGGCGATGTAGGCGCCGGCGTAGTGTTGGCCCAGGTAGAACGGGGTGAAGTAGCCCATGAATGCGAGGTACGGGTACAGCTCGGAGCTCTCGTAGCCGGCCCCATTGTAGAAGTATTCGGCGCCGACATAGACGGTGTCTTCGTCGTTCACGAGGATGCCCAGCTCGGCGCCGGCGACGACCTGCGGGATCCACTCGTCGGAGCGATCCACTTCTTCCGGGAACTTGAAGGTCGCGATGTCCCAGGTGCCCTCGTAGTAGGGGCCGTTGTCCCCGTGCTTTACGGCCGCTTCGAGGTGGAGATCGAACGGGCCCACGCCGGCGGACACGTCCGCGCCGAGGCGGAGCGGGTCGCCCTTGCGCGCGGCGGCGGACAGCGCGATCTCCGAGGGACCAAGCACCCATTCGGTGCGCAGCGCGCCGCCAATCTGCTCAACGGTGTCGGCTCCGTCGAAGTTCGCGACGCCGTACAGGTTGGCGCCGAGCGACTCAATCGGGACGTGCACCTTCATCAGCGTGACGCCCGTACGTTCGTCAAACACGGTGGCGTTGAGCGCATCCAGCGTCTGCTGGTTCATGAAGTCCGTCGGATTCCAGAAGCGCCCGCTGCCCCACTTCACGCGTTGGCGGCCCGCAGTCACGTACACCCGATGGGCGACATCGAACTTCAACCAGAGCTGATCGAGCGTTACCGACGCGGGCTCGGCCTCGGCTCCGTAGGCGTCGGTGTCCCCCGCGGCGACCGTGAAGTCGTAACGGAACCGCGCCTGCGCGTACCCACGCACACGGTCATTCGGGCGGATGTCCGTGAACAAGTCGAGCAGGTTGGGCGACGAGTACGGCGTGTCGGCGAGGTCGGTGTCCTCGTTGAACGCCGCCCCCGCGCGCATGTAGAGCTTCCCACCGATGGTGAGGCGCTCGTCGGCGAGTCCGAGTCGCGACGCGATGTCGCTGCTGCTCGTCTCGGTGAGCTGAACGTCGCCGAGGTCGGTGGCGCCGGTCTCGGGAGGAGCTTCCGTCGGTGCAGGCGAGCCGAACATGGCGTCCTCGTCCACGCCGTTGTCCGGCAGGGGCGGGGGCGCTTCGGCCGGCGTCTCGGCTGGGGGTGCCGGGGCGGGTGCGTCGGTGGTCGCCGCGGGTACGGGCGGCGGCGGGGTCGCGTCGTCTCCCGCCATCGCGGAGCCCAGCATCCAACACCACAAAGCGGGTGTCATCACCGGCTCTTCGACTCGAGCCAGGCCTTCGTGAAGATGTTCGGGTCGAGCGGCTTGAGATCGACCTCCTGAATCACCACCGTGGTCTGCGTGCCCTTCTCCACCTCGTCGATGATCCGGATCTCCTTGGGGAAGTACACGTCCGCCTTCTTCGACTCCGAGTAGAGCTTGTTCCACGAGGGGTAGTAGGTGGTGCGCATCAGGCGCCCGGAGTCCGCGAAGTCCTGCCGCTTGAGCACGTTGCCCGTGGTCTTGTCGATCCACAGGTCGGCGGCCGGATAGGCGACGTCCGCCGCCGTCTTGGCCGCGAGCTTGATGTGCTGCACCGCGTAGCTGCCCAGCTTCTCCTCCGCGACGAAGCTCGGTGTGTACTCCTCGTGCAGTCGCGACTGGTCGAAGTCCTGCCGGTTGGAGCTCGTACCGCCGATGCGCTCCCGCTCGGTGCGGCGCTCCCACTTGCCGACCGTCGGATCAAACATGAACAGGTTGTCATCCAGTCGCAGGTAGCCTTTCCCGGCCTCAGACTGCGGCTTTACAAAAAGGATGATCAGCTTGTCGTCCGCGTCCCGGCGGTACACGAGCGCCTGGTACACGAGGTCGGACTTCTCGGCCTGCTTGTTCTCGATGTACACCAACGACTTGTAGTCGCCGCTGTTCTGTTGGCGGTCGTCGATGACCGTCAGCATCTTGACCATGTCGTCGGCGGAGGGAGCGGCGAAGGCGAGGACCGCGCTGAACAGGAGGGTGAACATCAATAACCCCGAAGTGATGGACTAGGAGACGTAGCCAAGGGCCACGATCGGGCGCATCCGCGCGGCGCGGAACGACGGCCAGAGCGCCGCGAGCCCGGTGCAAACAGTAAGGAACACGACGCTCATCAACAGGGTGCTCAGGCGAACCGTCATGTGGACCGTGTCCGAGAGCAGAATGGCCTTGAGCGCGGGGATCGGGACAGGGAACGCGGCCAGATCGATCCCGACAGAGAGCGCTGCGCCGGCCACGGCGCCCACGGTCGTGGCGAACAGGCCCAGCAGCGAAGCCTCGAGCAGAAACAGGAGCAGGACGCTGCCACGCTGGATGCCAATGGCCCGCATCGTTCCGATCTCGCGGGTCCGCTCCCGCACGGTGTTGAACATCGTGTTGCTGATCCCGATCGCGATGATGATCAGGAGCACCGCCGAGATGAACACGGTGACGAGATCGAATGCATCGAGGATCTTCACCAGGAACGACACTTCGTCGCGCCAGATCGTTACGTCGAGCTTCTGGCCAGTCCAGTCCTCGCCGGCGACCGTCTCGAACTTGAAGAAGAAGGGGTTCGGGTCGTGGTCCATGAGCTGGAAGCCAGCCTGGGCCAGCGAAACCCGCAGTCCGTTCATCACCTCGTCGGCTTTGTCGATGTCCTTGACGTACACCCAGAACGCGCCCGTCGTGTCGTCGCTCAGCTTGTAGACCTTGCGCAGCGACTCCATGTTGACGAGCACCGACCAGCTCGACAACATGCCGAGGTCGCGCGCGACGGCGACCACAGTGAGGTCGATCGTGTTTGTACGCCCATCATTTGTCTCGGTGATGAACGTGACGGCATCGCCGACGTCCACCTCCAGGCGCTTGGCCTGGTTGGCAAAGAGGATCACGGAGCCGGGGCTGCCAATGCGGGTGGAATCGCCCAGGATCCTGGCTTCGCCGCCCTCTTTGTACTCAAGCTGCTCCGCCAACTGGAGCGTGGCCACGAACCGGGGCTCGTTGACGAGGGTGACGCCGGAGAGGCCAGTTTGCACCGTGCCGCCCGGACCCACGATCTTCCCCCACCCGCGCCCGCGGGCGATGATGTAGTCCAGGTTGGGCGTCTCTTTCTCGATCACCGCACGCACCTTCCCCGCGTCGGTAACCATCGGGATGGCCTGGCTCGGCGAGGGCTTGAAGAAGCCGGCGACGACCACGTGCCCCGCGGAGAGCGTGGTGGCGCTCTTGACCAGGTTGTCGGAGATTCCTTGGGACAAGGACAACAACAGCACGAGCAGCGTCGTGACCAAGCCGATCGCGGCCGACAGGAGCAGCGTGCGCCGGCGCGCCTGCACGAGGTTGCGATACGCGATGAGGATGAGCATGCCCATGGGTCACTCCTTCCCTTGCAGCGCGACCACGGGGGGAACGCTCGACGCGAGAACAGCGGGGTAGATCGTGGCGATCGTGCTCACGAGGGTGACGAGTCCGAGGCCGAGCGCGACGTCGAACGCCTCCATCACCGGGTACATCGCCTTGCCGCCGAAGAGGATGCTGAGGAAGTCGTTCCCCGCGGGGATCCCGACGCCGTGCAGCCACGAGATGAGCGCGGCGGCGATCCCCACACCGACGACGCCAGAGCCGACGCCGACAAACATTGTTTCCAGCACGAACATCAGGGTGACGAACCCGCGTTGGGCGCCGACGGCGCGCATGGTGCCGATCTCGCTCGTTCGCTCCAGCGTGGCCATGACCAGCGCGTTGTTGATGATCACCATCGCGACCAGGAACAAGACGCCGACGGCGACGAACAGCACCAGTTGCACGACCGTTGCCGCCTGGCCAACGAGGCCTGAGGCCGCCCGCCAGTCGATGACCTGGAGGTTGAGGCCAGCTTTGTCGAGCGCGGCTTGCACCGCGGTGAGTCCGGCCTTGCCCTGGGCGGGATCCTTGAGGATCACCGCCACGTTCGTCGCCAGCCCGTTCTCGATCTGGTCCTGAGTGAACGTGTGTTGTACCCGGTCTTCCACCCGCCCAAACGTCATGCTGTCCAGGTTCTCGAGCGTGGTGATCTCACTCACGGTGGTCTCCACGGCGCCGCCGCCGCCGAAGAGCTGATCCTCGATGCTCGCGCTCGGGTCCACTTCCTTCGCGCCGACGCTGCTTTTGATGTCCGCCAGCTCCGCGCGCTGGTCGTCGGTCATCTTTCCGTAGAGGTCGCGAAAGCTCGGCATGTCGACGAGGCAGTACGCGCCCGCGGCGCTGTCGTCGTTCGTGACGCCCTTGTAGCGGTAAACGCCGTAAACCTTGAGGTTCAGCGACTTGAGGTAGCCGGACTTGGTGAACGCGCGCAGCGGCAGCGTGTCCCCCACGTTGATGTCGTACAAGCGGATCTTCGGGGCGATCTGGGCGTAGAAGAAGGCCTTGCGTTGGGCGAAGTTCTCGTCAGTGACCGTGAGGAAGGACTTGAGCAAGGCCACGAGGTCGGTCTCTTGGGAGCCGACCTCCGCCTGCAGGAGCGGGGTCAGCACGGCGGCTTCCTCCGAGTCCAACTGGTACAGGATACGACGGTATTGCCGGCTCATCCGGGCCACCCGGTCGAAGACCGTACCGCTGGTGCCGATCGCACCGCCGTTCTGCGTGAACTCCTTCTGGAACCAGTCGAACTCGCGCGCGATCGGGTGCTTCAGCCACTGTTCGACCATCGACTCGTTGAGCACGATGCCGCGCTCTCCCTCCGGCACCGGGCCGCCCTTCGTGATCTCGAAGCGCGGGAAGGTACGGGCGAAGGCCGGCAGGTCGGTGCCGAGCAGGCGGAAGTAGGCGAGGCGCCCGTCGGTGGCCAGCGACGCGATGTGCCCGTCCATCCAGTCGATGGTGCCCATCGGATCGGTTGTGAATTCCGCAGCGAAGGCCGGCGCGATGACGCGATCGAGGTTCGCCCGGTCCTCCGTCAGCTTCTCTTTGTCGTTGGTGATCGCTTCCACGCGATCCAGCTCGGGGCGGATGTCGGTGCAGATGCGCTGGAGGCGCTCCACCAGCGTGGTCTGCCGAGCCGTGTCTCCCGACCGAACCGCCGCCCGAAGATCCTCCAGGGTGCGGTCGATGTCGTTGGCGCCGAAAACGGTGGCGTTCCCGATGCCCATGGGTAGCACTTCGGCCACCTCCGGCGTACCAGCCAGGGCATCTTTCACAACCTTGTAGTCGGGGATCTCGCCATTGTCGGACCCGCCGAAGTTCATGTCCCCGAGCATCGAGAGCTGATCGCGCGCGGTCTTGTCGTACACCTGTAGGTCGCCCGTGACGCTCGTCGTGATGCTACGTCGCATGGCCACGTCGAGGCTGTTGAGCAGCGCGCTACCCGAAACGACGACGATCGTGCCAAAACACAGGATCACGCCGACGACGAGATTCTTGATCGCGTGGGCCGCGACGTTTCGCAGCGCAAGCCGGATCGCGAGGAAGAACGAGCTCATACGACCTTGCCGTCCGCCACCATGATCAGCCTCGTGGCGCGCTCCATGACCTTGGGGTCGTGGGTGGAGAAGATGAACGTGGTGTGGTCGTTCGCGTTGAGATCGCGCATCAGCTCGATGATGGCGTGGCCGGTGGTGGAGTCGAGGTTCGCCGTGGGTTCGTCAGCCAACACGATCGCGGGGTTGGTGACGAGCGCCCGGGCGATGGCGACGCGTTGCCGCTGGCCACCCGAGAGCTCGTTTGGGCGCTGGGTCATCTGCTTGGTCAAGCCGACTTTTTCGACCATCTCCTCCACGCGCAGCTTCCGATCCTTGCTGCTCAGCTTGCCCTGGAGCAGCAGCGGGAACTCGACATTCTGCCGTACGTCGAGCACGTTGACAAGGTTGAAGCTTTGGAAGATGAAGCCGATGCGGTTGAGTCGCAACGTCGTGAGCGCGTGATCGTCGAGGTTGTTGGTGAGCGTGCCATCGATTTTCACCGTTCCCGTCGTTGGCACGTCCATGCACCCGATCATGTTGAGGATCGTGGTTTTTCCGCTGCCCGAGGGCCCGGCGATGGCCGTGAACTCTCCCTTGGTGATGGCGATGGAGACGTCGTGCAGGGCGGTGACGACGAGCTTCCCCAGGGGGTACTCTTTCACCACGTTGTTCAGTTCTACGATTGCGGGCATACGACGGGCCCTCCACGGCGCAATTGGATGATGATGAGATCGACAAGGTCGGTGAGCTGGGCGCGCAGCTCCGGATCGATGTCCGCCACCGCCGCGCTGATCTGGTCGGAGCGGGCAGCGGACAAACGATCGACGATCTCGACGCCCAGCGGGGTGATCGAGACCAGCTTCTGGCGGCGATCCGCCGGATCTTCTTCGCGCGTTACAATCCCGCGTTCGAACAGGCGATCGATGAGGTGACTGGTGGCGCTCGGGGAGAGGCTGAGCGCGCCGCCGATCGAGCCCACGCTGCGCGTGTTGGCGTTCTTGAGGATGTGCAAGCACACCATCTGCGGCATCGTGAGGTTGAGCTCGGCCATGAGCTGCATCGCATCTCCCGCCATTCGCGAGTGCAAGAGCCCCATCAGCTCGATGAGCTGACCGGTGAGGCGCGGAACGCCTGCGAGATCGGGTTCGGGCGTGTTGCCAGCCATGCGATAGTTCGATGCTTCGAAATATTCGCGGATTGGGAAAGCGTCAACCGCGAACTGAAACTCGTTTTCAGCGGCAGCCCCGTGCTAACCTCGCGCAATGAAGCGTGTCCATCCGCGCGCCTGGCTGTTGCTGACGCTCACCTTGCTGGTGGCGCTGCTCTCGTGGTGGTCGGTGCTGTTGCACCGCCTCGCGACAGAAAGCTATGAACAAAGCGTGACCTTCTATGGCGTGGAGGCCGAGGCGACGCAGCGGCTGGAGCGGCGGAAGCACATGATTGCGGGCGAATCCGCGGCGTTGATCGCAGCCACCATTGTGCTGCTGGGGCTGGGTTGGCGCAGCACGGTTGTGGAGGCCCGTCAGGCGGAGCGGCTGCGGGTGCTGTTCGCGGCAAGCACCCACGAGCTCAAGACGCCGATCGCGGGGGTACGCGCGCTATTGGAGAGCCTGCAAAGCGGGGTCTTGCCGTTGGAGGCCGCCGGGCCCCACCTCGCCCGGGGGCTCGATGCGTGTGATCGGTTGCAGCGCTTGGCGGAAGGGATGTTGGTGCGGCAGGCGGTGCTGGCGGGGGAATCGCCGCAGGAGTCGCGTACCTTGGCCGAGTGGATCGCACCGATCATGGAGCGGCGCTCGCTGCATCCGCAGGAGGGCGTGGAGGTGGACCTGGGCAACGCAGCCTCGTGCCGCCTGGACCTTCCGGGCGAAGCGCTGCGGGTCATCGTGGACAATCTCTTGGACAACGCGACGAAGTACGCGCCCGGGAAGCAGGTGCGGCTCGTGGCGCGGCGGGAGGGCGCCCACGTGGTGGTGGACGTCGTGGACCAGGGAAACGGCTTCGCGGCGGAGGACGCTGAGCGGCTGTTTGAGCCTTGGGCGAGGGGTCGGCGAGCAGGCTCTGCCCAGGGAACGGGCTTGGGCCTCTACCTGGCGCGCTCGATTGCTCGCGAGGCGGGTGGTGATCTTCGCGCGAGCAGCGCGGGGCCGGGCTGCGGTGCTACGTTCCGGGTGACGTTGCCCGCGTCGGAGGGGTTTTGAGCCTGCGCGTTCTGGTCGTAGAAGATGAGCGGTTGGTGGCGGACATGGTTCGCCTGAACCTGGAGCACGCCGGCTTCGTGGTGATCCACGTGGAGGACGGGGAAGCGGCGTTGGTTGCGGCAGAGGGCGAGATCGATCTCGTGGTGCTCGACGTCATGCTGCCCGGGATTGACGGCCTGGAGGTGGCGCGGCGGCTGCGCGGCGGCGGGAGCCGGGTGCCCATCCTGATGTTGACGGCGCGCGGGGAGGTGCCCGCGCGGGTGGCGGGGCTCGACGCGGGGGCCGACGACTACCTGACAAAGCCCTTCGCGATGCCGGAGCTGGTGGCCAGGGTGAAGGCGTTGACGCGGCGATCGGAGGTCGCGCCGCGTGTCGCGACGCGCCGTGAGGTGCGCGTGGGGCCGTGGCACGTGAACTTCGACACGCGGGAGGCCTCGCGCCTCGGGGCGGCGAAGATCGTGCTCACCGAAACCGAAGCTGCGCTTTTGGAGCTGTTCGCCGCCCACCCCGGCGAGGTGCTCGGCCGGGCGGACATCCTGGAGATGGCCTGGGGGATGGACCGCTCCCCCACCGAGCGCACGGTAGACAACTACGTGATGCGATTGCGGAAGTTCTTCGAGGAGGATGTGAACGAGCCCGTTCACTTCCTGACGCTGCGCGGAGTCGGTTACCGCTTCGTGCCGTAGGGGGTACGGGCTTCAGGCTACGCGCCTTTGGCGCGGGGCTTCGGGTCCACTCGCCTCCGGCGCACCGCCCCGGCAGGACCCAGCATCACTCTTGGCCTCTCCCGTGCCCCCGGGTCCGCTTTCGTGACCACCCCGAGCCTCCCGCCCCAACGGCGCCGCGTCTTGCGCGGCGATCTAGAGCTTACGGCGCGTCGAAGTAGCCCGGGTTCGGGTCGCAGGCGCTGTTCGCCGCCGTGGTCGCCGCGCTCGCCGTGATCATGTACCCGTTGATCTCGTTGGTATCGACGCGGATGCGGCCTTCGCCGCCATCCCCACCGTCGCGAGTGTGGGTGCTCTCCCCGAAGCCGCCCGTCGCGGCGATCCCGCCCGCGGGTACCGTCATGGTGTCGGCCATGATCCAAACGGTGCCGCCCGCCCCGCCGCCCGCGCCGTACGTCCAGGTGCCGGTGGCCCAGGCCGCGGTGGTGCCGCCGATCGCCGAGATCGAGCTCGCGCTGGTGACCGTGAGGTCCTGCACGCCCATGAAGATGAGTCCCGCGCCGTTGCCGCCGGAGCCGGGGCTCGACGCGCCGTACCACACGCCCGCGCCGCCAGAACCGGCGAACATCGTGGTGAGATCGGTGTCGCCGTAGGTGTCCCCGGCGTACGCCTCGGGGTAGCTCCCGCCGGTCCAACTGTCGCCCGCCGTGGCGCCGCCCGCATACTCGCCGCCGCCGCCGGTGATCATCGCGCCGCCGCCACCGTAATTGTTGAGGTAGTACCCGGCGGCCCAGTTGCCGTACACGCCGGTGCCCGAGCCGAGGTTTCCATCCCCTTCGCCGGCGTAGGACTCGCCCTGGAAGCCGTCGTTGTTGTAGATCGTGCCCGTTTCCCCGCCCCAATAGCCGAGCTCGTCGGCCACGATGGCTGCGCCGCTCGCCAGGGACACGGTCCCCGTGGCGCGGAACGCGATCACGCCGCCCGTTTCACCATCCCATGCGTCGGCGGTGAGGATGGCGCTCGCGGCCAACGTGACGTCCGTGTACTGGGGCACCCGGACCATCTGAATCGACTGCCCCGTAAGGTCGCTGTTCGACGACTGCCCGAAGGTGACCGACGGGTTGTCCGTCATCGTTACGACGCTCCCCGAAACCGAGTCGACCGTGTAGAACTCGTAGACGCCGACGTGCACGTATGTGGTGTCGCCGCCGTGCATGTTGATGACCAGCACTTCGTCGCCCGCCGCGACGGTTGGGGTGCCGTCCACGGTGAAGTTGTCGGTGCTGATCGCCGTGACCGGCAGGCCTGAGGCGACCGTGGTGGTGGTGCCAGCGGAGAGGCTGAGCGCACCGTCCGCACCGGTCCCGACCCACCAGCCCTCGTCGACGGAGCCGTCGCAATCGTTGTCTACGCTGTCGTGCACCTCGGTGCTGCCCGGGTAGGCCGAAGAGTCGTAGTCGTTGCAATCGTCGTCATTGATCGCGTAGCCGGCGGGTCGGGTGCAGTCCTCTGTGGTCATGGTCGCGACACCGTACGTGTCGCCGTCCTGATCCCGATAGTAGGTCGTCGTCACCCCTTCGTCCGTGGAGCCGTCGCAGTCGTCGTCCACACTGTTGCAGATCTCGGCGTCACCCGGGCTCACCCGCGCGTTCGTGTCGTCGCAATCGTCGTCGTTGCTCACGTAGCCAGCGGGCGCGCTGCACGAGACCGTGGTCGTGGCTGTGTCGCCGTACCCGTCGCTGTCTGCATCTGCGTACCAGGATGCGGTGCCGGTCGCGCCGTCGTCCACGACGCCATCGCAGTCGTCGTCGATGGAATTGCAGGCTTCGGTCGCGCCGGGGTGGACGGTGTTCGAGGCGTCGTTGCAGTCCGTCGTGCTCGACACGTACCCGGCGGGCTGGTCGCAGTCGATCGCGGTGGTCGCGGTGCTGCCGTAGGTGTCGGCATCGGCGTCGATGTACCAGGTAAGCACGTCGATCGAGGCATCTTCGTCGATGTCGCCGTCGCAGTCGTTGTCGATGGAGTCGCAGCGCTCCATCGCGGCGGGGCTCACGGCGCTGTCGGTGTCGTCGCAATCGTCATCGTTGGCAACGTAGCCTGCGGGGGCCGAGCAATCGGCGGTCGTGGACGACGCATCTCCGTAGCCGTCGAGGTCGGCGTCCGCATACCAGGTCGCGCCGTCGACGGCCGATTCGTCCGTCGTGCCGTCGCAATCGTCGTCCGTTCCGTTGCACAGCTCGACCGCGCCGGGGTGAACGTCGCCATCGGCGTCATCACAGTCGGTGTCGTCGGCGACGCTGCCCGCGGGCGCTGAGCAGGCCAGGGACACGCCGGCCGCGTCGCCGTAGCCATCGCTGTCCGCGTCGTCGTACCAGGTGAGCGCGTCCGCTGCGTCGGCTTCGTCCACCGTGCCGTCGCAATCGTTGTCGGCGCTGTCGCAGAGCTCGGTGGCGCCAGGGAAGTTCGCAGCGGAGGTGTCGTCGCACTCCTCGCACGCGGCCCACCCGTCGGCGTCCGCGTCGGTGTACCCGGTCGAGCCGTCGCAATTGTAGTCGTTCGGATCGGTGCAATCCGCTTCGGTGGCGGCGGGATTGTAGGCGGCGTCGGCGTCGTCGCAGTCGCCCGCGATGGCCACGCTTCCGGTCGGCTGGATGCACGCCAGCGAAGCGGTGGCGTCGTCACCGTACCCGTCGCTGTCCGCGTCGGTGTACCAGGTGTCGGCGGTGCCGGTGTCGAGGCTGCCGTCGGCATCGTCGATCGCACCGTCGCAATCGTTGTCGATACCATCACACTTTTCGGTGGCGGCGAGGTTCACGAAGGGGTTGAGATCGTCGCAATCGGTGGCATCCGTGGACCAGCCGGCGCCCGGCTCGCACATCGTAGCGGGGCTGCCGGGGTCGCCGTAGCCGTCGCCATCGAGGTCGGCGTACACCGTTGTACCTGAGGAAACGTCGAGATCGGCGTCGTCGTCGTCCACCAGCGAATTGCAGTTGTCGTCGATGCCGTTGCACACTTCCATGGCGTCCGGGTTCACGGCGGCCACGCTGTCGTCACACTCGGTGCAAGCCGCGAAGCCATCCCCGTCGGCGTCGTCGTAGCCGACGCTTCCGTCGCAATTGTAGTCGTTCGGGTCTTCGCAGTCTTCTTCCAGCGCGCCAGGGTTGTAGGCCTTGTCCGCATCGTCGCAGTCCCCGCCGACGGCCACCATCCCTTCGGGGGCCGTGCAGTCGTAGATGACGCTGCTGTCGGAGCCGTAGCCGTCGCCATCGAGATCCGCGTAGTACGCCGCAGACTCGAGGCCATTGTCGACTACGCCGTCGCAGTCGTTGTCCTGCCCGTCGCACACATCCTCGGCCCCGGGAAAAACCGCGCTGTTCGCATCGTCGCAATCGTCGCCGACTTCGGCGTAGCCCTCCGGTCTGTCGCAGAAGCTGTCGGCGCCGTCGGTCGCCCCGTGGCCGTCGCGGTCCCCATCGTAATAATAGGTATCTGCTACGCCGATGTTCGCGTCCCCATCGTCGCAGTCGGACTCTTCGTTGATCCCATCCTCGTCGCGATCGGGAATGTACTTGGTGCCCCCTTCGACGCGGCAGCCGAGGGCGAGGATGGGGAAGGTCGCGAGCAGGAGCAGACGCATGGGGACTCCGAGGCGCGGCCATTGTACCCCAGAACGCGGCCGGAGCGGCGGGCGCTACGACCATCCCCCGCCAAAGGTGACAACGGCGCGACGGAGATCTCCGCAGGTGCGGCGTTCAGCGGGGTTTGATGGTCGCTTTCTGCGCCGCCACCGCCGCGACCGCCGTCGCGGCGCATCCCGCGCACAGCGTCCTGGACCAATTCCGTGGCCGCACGAGCGACGCGGGTTGCCCGCCACACGTCTCGCACGTCGTGTAGCTCTCCCGCTCGGCCTCCCGGACGAGATTCCCGAACGCCTCGTCGCCACCGCGAACATAGAAGCGCAGCCCTCCGAACTTCTGCTTCACCTGGATCACCTCGAAGTTCTCCCGGGTGAAGCCGCGCTCCTTCGCCGCCATCAGCAGGCGCTCCACGAGCGGCGCCCACCCGTCGCCCACCGCGAAGCCGAAGTTCATCGAGCTCCGCATGCCGTCCTCCCGGTCGAACCACGCCGGCTGGATCGCGAACAGCGCCTCTTCAAGTTCAGGTTTCATCGCGAGAACCCCGCCGCGGGCCGGGCGCGTTTCAGCGCCACTTCCGCCGTGAGCGCCGCGATGCACTCGGCGACCGAAACCCGTTCTCCAAGTGCGCGAAACCTCCGCGCGACCGCGGCGAAGTCGCCCGGCGCCAGCTTGTCTGTGCGCGCCGTGAACTCGGTGTACAGGCGCTCCTCCTCGGGAGTGGCTGGCGCGGCGAGCAGCGGCGTGAGCAACACCGCGAACAGCGCCCTCGCCTCTTCGGGGCCCGAGAAGCGGAAGCCCACCTTGAAGATGAACCGCCGCAAAGAAGCGGGATCGAGCGTCGTCAACAGGTTGGTCGTGCAAACGACGACGCCGCGGAAGGACTCCAATTGCTGGAGGAACTCGTTCACCTGGGTGACCTCCCAGCCTTGCGAGGCGCCCTCCCGGCTCCTCAAAAAGCTGTCCGCTTCGTCGAACACGAGCACCGCGCCGTCGCGCGCCGCCTCGGTGAACGCCGCCGCGATCAGCTTCTCCGATTCGCCGACCCACTTGCTGATGCAGTCGGAGACGCGCCGGTACACGAGGGGCCGCCCCATTCGGTGGGCGAGATACCGGCCGAATTCGCTCTTTCCGGTGCCAGGCTCGCCGTGGAGCAGCACGGTGAGGCCAGCGCTCCCTTTCCACGCGGCCAGCCGGTCGCCGAGGCGGGCCAGATCCTCGGTGGCGCGGAGCCCATCGAGGCGGAAGACGCGAGCGTCGAAGTCCTCTCGGGGCGGGGCTTCGCGGCCGCTGACCAGCTTGTCGATCGGGGCGAGCAGGCGCTCGATGCTGTCGCGACTGGGCTTCCCGTCGGCGGCGATGAGCTGCGCCGTATCGATGGCGGTGGCGAACTGGCCGGGGCTCGCGTCGAAGCGGAGCGCGATCGCCGCGGCATCTTCGGGCGGCAGGGGGTTCGCCTCGCCGAGGTGGCGGGCGAGCACCCGCGCACGCTGCCGCGGCCCGGGCGATGCCACCTCGATTGCATAGGTGAAGCGCCGCAAAAACGCAGCGTCGATCCCTTCCACCCGGTTCGTGATCCAGAACGTGGGCACTGGGTTCGTTTCGAGCAGCGCGTTGAACCACTGCTTGGACATCGCCGACTTTGCGCGGCCTTCTACGCCGAACATCGAAGGCGGCGCCCACTCGAAGAGATCCTCGATCTCGTCGAACAACAGCAGGTCGCGCCCGCCGCCGAGCAGCCGCTGCCCGAGCAGCAACGACGAGATGCGCTGGCTCGCGATGGACCGCTCCCCGGTGTCGTCCTCGCCCCCGGTGAGCAGCAGCCGCCCGCCGCTCTCGCGGGCCAGCACGGTGGCCAGGGTGGTCTTCCCCGTGCCGGTTGGGCCGTACAAAAGCACGTTCACCCCAGGTTTGCGCTGGGCGAGGGCCGCGCGCAGGATCGTGCCGGCGAGCTCCACCTCGGCGCTGATCTCCGCAAAGTCCTCCAACCCCATCGTCGTGGGCCGCACCTCCGGCAAGAAGGTGTGGATGAACGTCGCCGCCGTGAGGTCGGGCAACGACAGCAGATCCGCGAGGCCATCCTTGCACACGAAACACTCGCGGAGGTCGTCCGGGTAGTCGGGTTGAGACAACAACCCGCTCCGCAACAGTCGCCCGTTCGGGGAGAGGGCGGCGCGCACCTCGGGCGTGGGGCATCCGGTCGCGACGCCCACCGCGGAGTGGGCCTGGGCTACCGACACGGCACCGAACAGGCCCACCAGCTCCCCGAGCGCCTCGCAGCGATCGAGCACGATGAAGAAGCTCAGGATTTTATTCTCAACTTCGCTGAGACCCACCAGGGCGGCGATCATCGCGAGGTTGGCGCCGATCGGGGCTTCCGGGATCGGCGCGGTGCGCGCCACCGCGTCCGAGGCGACGTAGCGGCGCAGCGCGGTTCGCAGGCGGCGCGGGCTTACGACTTCGAGGCTCGCGAGGCGCGGATCTGCGCACCGGGCCATGTCCAGGATCAGGCGCGCGTCTCCCACCTGCTCCACGATCGCCACGTCCACCTTTTTGAGCGGCGTGCCCACGAAGAAGTTGTGGGCGTACACCGAGGCGGCGGCCGCGTATGGATTCGGGGCTTCGAGCAGGTCATTCGACTGGCGGCGACGGCGACGGCGAGGAGAAGACATAGCGGGCTCCGGGTTGCGTTCGACGGACCTTAGGCGCATGATCGGACACGTGGGGTCACAAGCCGGCGACCGCGGTCGCAACAGTCAGCTCAACCGCTTCGTCTCCATCGTGCGCGATCTCGATCGCCTCGGCGGCGTGGACATCTACGAATTGGCGGAGCGGTACGGCGTGCACGTTCGCACCATCCGCCGGGACCTCGCGGCGCTCGAAGAAGCGGGGATGCCGATCGCCACCGAGCGCCCGTCGGCGGAGGGCCGCGTTCGCCGTCGCGCCAACTTTCGCGCGCCGGTTCAGGACTTCGCCAAGTTGCTCGACCGGAACCACTACCTCGCGCTCACCCTCGCCATGGAGCAGGGCGGGGCAACCCGCACCATGGGCTCGGTGTACGCGCAGCTCGAGGACCTCGCGGAGAAGATCGAGAAGGCGCTCGGAAAAGCCGATCACCAGAAGCTCAAGGACATCGCGGCCGCCTTTCACTCCTGGGAGAAGTTCGCGTGGCGCGATGCGCCGCCGGACGTGTTGTGGCGGTTGGTTGAGGCGATCACCGCGCGGAGCTTGTGCCGGGTGAGCTACCGGGCGGCGCGGGCCGATGCGAAAGCACGCCAGTATACGGTGCTCCCGCTCAAGATTTTCGCCCACGACGGCGCGGCGTACCTGCTCTGCCACGTGCCGAAGTACGACTCCATCATCACGCTCAACCTCCACCGGCTCCACAAGCTGGAGACAACCGCTGAGAAGGGCACACCTCCGGCGGACTTCGACGCGGCGAAGTTTGAGAACGCCGCGTTCGGCGTCACGCGCGGCGGGCCCCCCCAAACGTGGCGGCTGCGCTTCAGCGCCGAGGTGGCGCCGTTCATCCGCGAACGCACCTGGCACCCCACCCAGGTGTTGACGGAGACCGAGGGTGGCGGCCTGGAATTGACGTTCACCTGCGAAGGCGCGGTCGAGGTCTTCGCGTGGGTGGCCTCGTGGGGGGCCGGGGTGGAGGTGCTGACGCCGGAGAGCGCGCGACGGGATCTGGCGGGCTTGGGCGCCTGGCTTGGGGAGCGCTACGCGGCGGATTGATGCTGTCTGAGCCTGTTTCCGCCACACAACGCCCTGACGGCTCACCCAGCCGTTGCAGCAAGCCTCCGCGGGATTCTCGGGGTCTACCCTCTGGTTCCGGATGTCCGCTGGCCCGTTGTGCCGTGCGGTGAACGGGCGGGTGACGGTACAGGCCGTCGGCGCCGAGCGGAGTCTTCGACGCGAGCGCGTCGGCGGGCTGTGCCGGCAGGACCCGGCGCTAACCTTGGTTCTTACTCCTGCGTACACCGATGACGGTGCTCCACCCACGAGGCTCCCGCCGTGACGGCGCCGCGACTTGCACGGCGATCGTATTCAGGCACGGGACGGATGAGGTTGGACCAACCGAGACAGACCCGGTGACCCCCGGGTGACGTGGTAGAGCGAAGTTGCTCACGGAGGCGACGATGATTTTGCTGATGCTGGCCGGCTGCTTCGAGCACACCCGGGAGATCCTCGATGTGCAGGTGAACGTGGGGAAACAAACCGTGGTGGTGGATGCGGCCTACCTGGACGTCACCCCCGACATGGAGAGCGTCGCGACTGCGCCCCTGGACGACGTCGTGGCGAAGCTCAAGGATGAACGTGACGCGACGCTGAAGCGCTTGGAGGGCGCGGAGAACCTGTTGGTGCGCTATCGGCTGCACGACGCCGCGCTCGACCTCGTGATCCACGCCGAGGGTCCGTTCGCGTTCTGGGCCGCGGAGCGCGGCGAGCCGCTGCGGGTGGGCACGCTGCTCTCCGCGGGGGACTGGGCGCACCACAAGGCAGGAAAGCCGATCTTCGGGATGTGGTTCGAGGAGAGCGCGAAGCAACAAACGACCTTTTCGGGCACGGGTCCCTTCGAGGTGGCGCACCTGGGTGGCGACGATCCCAAGGAATTCGTGAACCTCGTCACGCTCCGGCGCGGGAAGGGGACCTTCCATCTGGAGAACCAGCTCCTCGAAGACGACGGCACGCCCTCCAAGGGCACCGGCTGGGCGGCGGCGATCCCGGCGTTGCCCGAGGCGTTGAAGGCGGCGGGTTTGATGTAGGCGGGCAAGGCGGTAGCTTGCCGCACTTCGCGGCCCGGTCGCGCCGCGGTGCTCCCCGAACCGCTCCCGGCAAAGCAACGTGGCCGCGAGCACCGCCCCCACATGGTGTACACTCCCACCCCATGCGACCCTCTACCCTCCTCCCCCTGCTCATGCTCGCCGCCCTCGGCTGCCCCGAAACCCCGTGCGAAGGCGACAAGTGCGCCGAGGAAACGGGCGATTCCGGCGTCGTGGTGGACACCGATTGCGAGGCTCCTGAGATCTGCGACGGGATCGACAACAATTGCGACGGGCAGGTGGACGAGGGCGTGATGTCTTCGTTCTACCCCGACATCGACGCCGATGGATTTGGGGACGCAACCGCAACCGCGACCGAGGCGTGCGAGGCCTCCGAGGGGTATGTCACGAACGCGGAGGACTGCGACGACGCGGACCATTCCGTGTTCCCCGCGGCCGAAGAAGTATGTGATCATGTGGATAATGACTGCGACGGCGAGCGCGACGAGGACGTCGGGACCCTTCGATGGGCCGATGGCGACGGGGATGGGTATGGGGATGCGACGACGGGCGAGTTGACCTGCGACGATGACGCAGGCTATGTCGAAAACGATCGCGACTGCGATGACACCGATGCTTCCGTTGCGCCCGACGCCGAGGAGCTTTGCGACCTGCTCGACAATGACTGTGATGGCGTTGTGGACGACGGGGTGACGACCGACTTCTACGTCGATCTGGACGGCGACGGCTCTGGCGATCCGGCAGTTGTGGAGCCCGCTTGCACCGTACCGACGGGCTACTCCGCGACGAGCGACGACTGCGACGACACGCGGGCCGACGTGTACCCCGGCGCAGACGAGGTGTGTGATCTCGTGGACCAAGACTGCGACGGCGTGGCCGATGACGGCGCGACCGACTCTTCGGCGTACTACGTCGATGGGGATGGGGACGGCTATGGCACGGGCTCAGCCGTCGTGAGCTGCGGTGCGCCGGTCGGATACGTTTCGAACTCGACGGACTGCGACGATGCCAATGGTGCGGTGAACCCCGGCGCCGTCGAGCTGTGCAATTCCATCGACGACGACTGCGATTCCGAGATCGACGAAGACTCCGCCTCAGACGCGACCACCTGGTATGGCGACGCCGATGGCGACACCTACGGCGCCAGCACCTTCACGGCGGTGAGCTGCACCCAACCCAGCGGCTACGTCGCGACCGACGACGACTGCGACGATCTCGACGCAAACGTGTACCCCGGCGCGCCCGAAACGTGCGATGGGGTAGACGAGGATTGCGACGGCACGGTGGACGACGGCGCCGTGGACCCGAGTGACTACTACGCGGACGCCGATTCAGACACGTTCGGCGACGCCAGCATCGCGGTCTCGGATTGTTCGGCCCCCGTTGGCTACGTCGCGGACGACACGGACTGCGACGACACGGAAGCCGGCGTTTACCCGGGCGCCATGGAGACGTGCGATGGGGTGGACGAGGATTGTGACGGCGTGGTGGACGACAGCGTGAGCGTGTACACCTGGTACGCAGACGCGGATTTGGACGGCTACGGCGATCCCGCCGTGAGCACCTCAAGCTGCGCGTTGCCGGCCGGCTACGTGGCCTCGGACACCGACTGCAACGACGCCGATGCGACGATCAACCCGGCTGCGACCGAAACGTGCGACGGGGTGGACGAGGATTGTGACACGGTGGCGGACGACGGCCTCACCACCTACGCCTGGTACCTCGACGACGACGGCGACAGCTACGGCGATCCCGCGGCCTCCACCGTAAACTGCGCGGCGCCCGCGGACTACGTTGCCGCCTCGGGCGATTGCAACGACGCAGACGCGGCGATCAACCCCGCCGCAGCGGAGACGTGCGACGGCGTGGACGAAGATTGTGACACCGTCGTGGACGACGGGCTCGCCACCTACACCTGGTACTTCGACGCCGATCTCGACTCGTTCGGCGACAGCGCCGTTTCATCCGTCAGTTGCTCGGTTCCCGCCGGGTACGTGGGGCCCTCTACCGACTGCGACGACACCGACGCCTCCATCAACCCCGCCGCCACCGAGATTTGCGATGCGATCGATCAAGATTGCGACGGCGTGGCCGACGACGGCGTGCCCACCACCACGTGGTACCTCGACAATGACGCCGACGGTTATGGGGACGCGAGCACCTCAACTTCAACCTGTGGCACCCCCGTCGGCTACGTGACAGACGCTACCGATTGCGACGACGACGATCCGCTCCTCTTTCCCGAGTCCGACGGAACGTGCCCGGACGGGCTGGACTGTCTCGATATCCTCGACTCCGGCAAAAGCGTCGGGAACGGAACCTACACCATCGATCCGGATGGATCGGGCACCGGCAGCGCGCCCTTCGATGTGTTGTGCGAGATGACGCTCGCGGGCGGCGGTTGGACCCAGTCCGTCCAAGCCTACCTCGACGAGCTGAGCACCTCGACCTCGCGCGTCTACCTCTACAGCTACGGCAGCAACTGGTACACGTCGCCTTCCACCACCATGGTCTGGAGCTGGTCGAGTTACCAGGCGCAGAACGGCGTGTACAGCTATGGCACGGGCGGCTCCGTGACGTCGAGCTTCTACTGCTCCTCCTCCGAGGCTGGCCACTGGGGCGTGGGCTGCTCCAACGGTGGGGGCCCGACGTACAAGGTTTTGCCGATCTATGCGTCGAGCGCCACGGCGGCGACCAGCACGATCTGCCAGGATCGACCGGACGTGTACGGGGCGGGAGCTTGCCGCACCGGGGTGAGCATCTGGTCGCGCGAGTAACGCGCCGCTACTTTACTTTCGGTCGGTACGCGCCGTCCCAACCCGCGGCGCCATCTTCGCGGAGCTGGGCGCACCGCTGCACCAGCAGGCTACGCGGAGTCTGCGGGGAACGCCGTTACGCATGCAGAGAAGCCGGCGAGCGCCTCTTCAAAGCGGCCGGCCGTGAGCGCGGTGCGGGCGGCGTGGAAGCGCTCCAGCGTTGCAAGTTTCCCGTCGCGCATGGCGCCGACTTCGGCGTCGATGACCTCGTAGATCCGCAGCGGCTGCTTGCGCCCAACCGGCACGACCAGGTCCAATTCCCGGATCGCAAAGCGCTCGGGGTGCTTCATCGCCGCATAGGTGGTTTCGCTGATCACCAGCGGGGCGCCGTAGGGCTTGGTGAGCCCCTCCACCCGGGAGGCGATGTTCACCGGATCGCCGACGACGCCACAATCGAGGCGCTCCGGCACGCCGCGGGTTCCAAGCGCGAGCATTCCCGTGTTCATCCCGACACCGATGCGGATCTCAGGCAGCGTGGCCTCACGGCCCGCGTTGTACGCGCGCACTCCGGCGAACATCGCGACCGCCCCAGCAACGGCCGCGTCCGCATTCTTCGGGAACAACGCCATGATCCCGTCGCCGAGGAACTGGTTGATGATGCCGCCGTTCTGGTCGACGGCGGGCTGCACATGGCGGAGGTACTCGTTGATAAAATAGAAGGTCAGGGACGGGGGTAGCTGCTCGGCGATGGCGGTGAAGCCGCGGACGTCGGCGAACAGCACCGTGAATTCGGTCATCACCTGGTCGCCGGGCAGCACCTCCAGGATCCCGTTTCGCTCCAGGAGCGCGATCAGCTCGTGCGGCACGAAGCGATTGTAGGAATTCGCGATGCGCGTTTGCATCTCCAGCGAGGAGCGCAAGTCTTCAACCAGCCCGGCGTTTTGGAGCGCGATCGCCGCCTGCGCGGCGAGCACCGAGGCCAGCTCCTCGTGCCAGGCGCCAAACGCGCCGGGCAAGGCGTCATTGTCGAGGTACACCACCCCCACCAGCGTTTCTCCCTTACGAAGCGGCACCACGAGCAGCGAGCGGGGTTCGTCCACCTTCAGCGGCTCACCGGTGCGCGCCACGTAGGCGATCGTCGCTGCGCTCCCGGGTACGAGATCCTCGGGGTTGGCGGCAAGGTCTGCGGTGAGCACCTCCACGGCCACTTCGCCCTCCGTGGATGTTGCGCTCGCGACTGCGACGAGTTTGCCCTTCGCCGGGATGGCCAGGAGCCCCCGGCGGGCGCCGACCGCCTCGACGAGGACCCGCAGCACTGTTTGTAACAGGGCATGGAGGCCGGTTACTTCGGAAACCGCCCGCGCCGCCCGCAAGAGCGCCACGTGTTCGGGGGCGAGGAAGCCCCGCGCGCTCGCCGAGGGGGCCACCACGGCCTCCGTCGTGCCTCCGAGGCTTCGCAGCCGGTCTACAACGGCCTTTGCACCCCACCGTCCGTACAGGGTGATCGCCTCGGACAAGTATCCGGAGCCCGCTCGGGCGTGATCGGCGTCGCGGAGCGCCCTGGCAGCGAGCTGGTTCGCCAACGCGGCGTCTCCGATGAACTCGCCGTGGAGGGCGAGGCGCGCCGCCTGCTCAAAGTGGCCAAGCGCCACCTCGGTGCTCCCGGCGCCGGCCGCGAGCGCCCCATCGACGAGGTGCAGCCGGTGCTCGTGATTGTGCGGCGATGCGGCCACCCACGACAACAAGGCTTTGCGTGAGCGCTTCGCCGCGGTGAGCAGCGCACGTTTCGAGGTGCCGACCGCTGAACGCGCCGCCAACGCCCGCGCGATGCCGCCACACGTGTGGTGCCAGTAGGCTTGCGGCGCGCCGGGGTGGGCGGCAAGGAACGGGTCCATCTCGGCCGCGCAGGCCGCGGCGCGCTCGAACTCGCCGAGGTGCACGTTCACCAGCGTGCGGCCCGCATGCCAGCTTGAGATCAGGTTCGGGTCGCTGACCTCCGCCGTCGATCGGGCGAGCTCGCTCGCAGTCACAAAGCGCCCGCTCACCTCGCCGGCGTCGTCCGGCCCGCTTCGGAGGGCGTCCGCCACCTGGGCGAAGAGCTTCGCGGCCACGACTTGTCGCCGATGCCCCAGGCCCACGCAGGTGGCCAACATCCGCTCGGCCTTTGGGACCAGCTCATCAAGCGGGATGCTCCCACCGAGCCCGAACAACACCACGTTGTTGGCGCAGAGCGCGCCATATTCCCAGTCCCCGTCGGCGATCGCCTGCGGGAGCATGGCCTCGTAGCGCCCGCTGATCTCCGCGAGCCGCCCCTCTCGGCTCTCGATGAAGCCGATGACGGTGAGCTCCACGCGGGTGGCGAGGTAGCTGGCGTCCGTTCGCTTGAGCGTCGCCCGCGCGAGGCGCGCAAAATAGAGCCCGCGGTCGAGCTTGCCGAGGATCACCGCCTGGATGAAGGCGTAGGCGGAGAACGCCCACCCGGTCGGCGGGCCGATGCCCTTGGCGACGGCGAGGTCGATCGAGGTGATGATCACCAGCGAAAGCAGGTTGGGACGCGAATAATAGGCGGCGGTGATCGAACGCAGCAGCAGGTCTTGCGCGGCCAACACGTCGGGGTCGGTCGCGATGGGGAGCTGCGCAAGCCGCTCGTCGCCCGTTCGCCACAGAGTGAGCGCGGTTCGCCCGAGGCCCAGGAGCACATGCGCAAGGGTCGGGTTTTGGGGTAGACGAACGCCGAGGTCGCTCAGCGCCGCGATGGTGCTGTCCAGCGCAGCATCGTTCTCCCAGCGCGCGAGGTGTCGCTCGATCTTCAGGGCTTGAACGCGATTCTTCGTCGGCCGATCGAGCGCGGTCTGGGTGAGCACCGCGATGAAGTCTGGGACGGGCACGCGGTCGGTGCAGATCACCGAGGCTCGCGCACCTTCGATGTACAGCTCCAACCAGAGCTCTTTCGCGTCGGTGCCGTTCAACGCGCGCGCGCCGTGCTCTGCGTAGTTCAAGGCCGCCGCGGTTGCCCCCGCGAGGCGGGCCGCGCGTGCCGCCCGGGTGAGCGCGCGTGCAAACGGTATGGCGTCGGCGGGCGCCAAGGCCGCATCCATGGCCTCGATGCAGCGCTCCGCCACCACGAACGCGTCGAATTCGTCGGCTTGGGCGGCCAGGCGGCGGGCGACTGCGCGGTGGTCAACCTCCGCGCCGTCCTGCGCGGCCAGGGCCGCCTCCCGCACACGGTGGTGGGCGAAGCTGACCGCGTCGGACTCCGAGCTCAGCACGAGATGCCCGGCAATCAACGCGGGTTCGAGGGCGGCGAGCGCGCGCTCTGCCGCCTCGCCGAGCGCGGCGGCGAGCAGCGCCACAAGCGCTCGATGCCCGAGCCGCGCCACGATCGCGACGACCTTGCGCGTGGCCGCCGGCAAGCCGCTGAGGCGCTCTGCCAGCAGCACCGCCAGATTGTCGGCCATCTCGATGCGGGCGACGTCGGATTCGCTTCACGTCCAGCCCCGCTGGTCGGCGTCGAAGCGCAGCCCGCCCCGCTCGTGCAACGCTTCGAGCAGCTGCAGCACGAAGTAGGGGTTTCCTGCACTCTTGGTCGCCAGTGGCTCCGCGAGCTCAGCGGCGCGGCTGGGCGGGCAGGACAGGGTGTCGGCCACCAGCTCGGTGACCTCGGCCACGCCCAGGGGGCCAAGCTGGAGCGCACGCACGGATTCTGCCGGGAGGCGCGCCAGCACCGCAGTCAGCGGGTGACCCTCGCTCAACTCCGCGTCTCGCCAGGCGAGCATCAACGTTGGCCGTCCCTCGGGCGTGAGCAGCAGCCGCTCCAGCAGCTCGAGGGAGGGGGCGTCGGCCCACTGCAGGTCGTCGAGGAACAGCACCAGCCGCCGGGAGGGGGTGTGGAGCGCGCGCGCCAACGCGTCGAGACCAGCGAGGGTTCGATTGCGTGCTTCGGCAGGGGGGAGCTCCGGAACGGGCGGGAGCGCTGGCACGAGCAGCTTGAGTTTGGGGACCAGATCCAGGAAGGCCGGCCCAGACTCCTCCACCGCATCGAGCACGCGGGCGCGAACGACCGCGAGCTCCCGTTCGGGGAGGGTGAGCGCGGCCCGGATCGCCGCGTGCAACGCCTCGACGATGCCGCTCATCGGGCTCGGCGCGGTCTGGTCGTAGCGCCCCCCGGCGATCGCCCCGCCACCCGCCGCGATGAGGCGCGCTGCTTCCGCCACCAACGCGGACTTACCGACGCCCGGCGGGCCCGTGATGGTGACGACGGTGCCGTTCCCCGAAGCGGCGCCGCTGCTCAGGGTGCCGGCCAGCGCGGCCAGGGCGTCGGCGCGCCCGTAGAGCCGGCGTGACGGCGAGAATACTTCCGAAACGTCGCGCGAGCCGAGCGGAAAATCCGACACGCGGCGGGTGAGGCGGAGATCGTCCCTGGCGCGCGTGAGGTCGAACGCCAGCCCTGCAGCGCTCTGGTACCGGTCCTCGGGCACCTTGGCGAGCAGGCGCGCCACGATCTTGGAGACGGTGGCCGGCACCTCGGGGCGGAGGGTGTGCGCGGGCGTGGGCACGATCGCCAGGGCCGCGTGCACCGCTGAGAGGGCGTCGTCGGTGGCCCCTGGCGCGGTGCCCGTGAGCAGGCGGTAGAGGACGGCGCCGAGGCTGTAGAGGTCGGTGCGCTGGTCCACGGGGAGGTTGATCCGCCCGGTCTGCTCGGGTGCCCAGTACCCGAACGCGCCTCCCAGGCCGGCTTCGGCGCTGCGCTGGGTGCGCCCCTCCACCCGGGCCGCAGCGTCGAAGTCCAGCAACGTCACGCGGCCAGTCGCCTTGGAGTAAGCGATGTTTTCCGGGTGAATGTCGCGATGCAGCACCCCGAGCCGGTGGATCCGCGTGAGCACGGTGGCGAGCTCGATTCCGATCTGAAGCACCTGCTCCGCGGCGAGGGCCGGCGCGTTGGCGAGCGTGATCTCCCCGAGGTCCTCCAGCTCCAGTACCGGCCCCGAAGGGGACTGAATCAGCCGATTCGTCCCGACGACCGCTTCGCCCCTCGCCAGGAGCAGCAGCTCGTACTCCCAGCGCAGGCTCCGCGCAGCGCCTGGATCTCCGCAGCCCGGCGCCACCATCTTGAGCATGACCGGCGTACCGTCGTTCATCCGGTGCGCCGAAAGCACGAGGGTGCGGTCGCTGTGGTGCGCTTCTCGGAGGCCCGTGTACTCTGACAGGCTGGGGTCGGGGATCATGAGTGAGTGGAGGGTACCACAACTCGGCGTTGGCCTTTCGCGGCGTCGGCGGCTAATCCGCCCCGCCATGCGTACGCTCGCCGTCTTCTGTGGTTCCGCCGTCGGCACTCAACCTGCGTATCGAGACGCTGCGATCCTGCTCGCGTCGCGGCTGGCCGCCCGGGGTATGGGCCTCGTGTACGGCGGCGGAAGCGTGGGGATCATGGGCGTGCTGGCCGACGCGGCGTTGGCCCGCGGCGTGCCGGTTACCGGCGTGATCCCGGAGCACCTGCAAGCGCTGGAGGTGGGCCACCGTGGGCTCACACGGATGGAGGTGGTGCCCTCGATGCATGTGCGCAAGGCGCTGATGGCCGAGCTCGCCGATGGATTCCTGGCGTTACCCGGCGGTATTGGTACGCTGGAGGAGCTGTTCGAGGTGTTCACCTGGGGCCAGCTTGGCCTGCACACCAAGCCGGTTGGCCTCCTCGACGTCGCGGGCCTGTGGAAGCCGCTGATCGGGGCGCTCGATCACCTCGTCGCCGAGGGCTTCGTGCGCCCGGAGCACCGGGCGTTCTTGCTGGACGACACCGACCTTGACCGGCTCCTGGACCGCATGGAAGCGTGGCGAGCGCCGGCTTCGTTCAAGTGGATGACGGAGGCCTCGCAGGCTTGAGGGGGGGAAGGGAAGGGGCGGGATTTGGGCGGTGCGCGGATCGCTCGTCGCCTTGGTCGTGGAGGGGGTGGCGGCGCACCGCGAGAGCCCGTGTCCGCGGGCGGCCGCGAATCGCCGCGAACCCCGCTCAACCACGGGACCGGGAACCGCGATTCGCCCACCGACGCCCCCCCTATTTCACCCCTCCACCAACCTCCGCCCCGTATCGCGCAACGTCTTCGCATACGCCCGCTCGATCACCTCGCCCCAGTCGTGCATCGGCTTCAGTTGTTTGTTGAGCGAGTAGATGCCACCGAGCGAGCGGTGCAAGAACACCAGCTCCTTGGGCGCGCGGAGCTTGTTGTTGATCATCACCTTGGGCATCACCCGGGCGATCTGCTCGTGGGCGTTGTCGTCCGGCCCGCCCGTGAGAAAGGGGCCATCGCGGAAGGGGATTCCGATGGCGCGGCCGAGGGCCCATAAGGTCTCCTCCGCGTCGGCATCCCGTTCGGAGAGCGCCCCCAACTTCACCGCGTGCTGCATCATCAACTCGCGCTGGTTGCGACGGGTGTAGATGGCACACGCGCCATACTCGGCCACCCACTCCAGGTCGAAGAAGCGGGCGCAGCCAAAATCCAACAGACCGATTTTCCCGTCTGGTGCGAAAATGAAATTCCCGGGATGCGGATCGGCCTGGATCATCCGGTGGCCGTAGAACAGGTCGAAGAACACCCGCCCGAGCGTGACACCGGCCCGCTGCCTCGCTTCGGGCGTGCCCGTGGCGACGAACGCGGCCAGCGGCTTGCCGTGCAGCCGCTCCATCGTGAGCACGCGGCGCGTGGACCACCCTTCGTGCACCCGGGGCACGGTCACATCCGGGTCGTCGATGAGCGCGCGGCGGAAGGTTTGCAGGTTGCGCGCTTCGTTCTCGTAGTCGATCTCTTCCGCGAGGCGGGCGTCGATCTCGTCGAACCACGAGTCGATCTCGGCCTTGCTGCGGCGCAGCATCCGGCCGCCGATCAACATGTTCTTGAGCGCGCTCAGATCGCTGTGGATCGCGTCCTCCACGCCCATGTGCAGCACCTTCACCACCACGTCGCTGCCGTCGGGGAGCGTGGCGGCGTGCACCTGGCCGAGCGACGCCGTTCCGAGCGGGGAGGGATCGATGCTCTTGTAGACCGACTCTACCGGCCCACCCAACTCCAGCTCGATCCTCGCTTTCACCGTTTCCCACGGCACCGGCTCCGCCTTGTCGTGCAGCTTGCCCAGCATCGCACGAGCATCCGCCGGCATGTCGATGCTGTCGGCCACCTGGGCCACCGCCTGCCCCACCTTCATCGCCGCGCCCTTCAGCGCGCCGAGGTTCTCCACGATGCGGCCCGCGTTGTGGATGTGCAGGCGATCGAGCGCCTCTTTCCGCTTCTCCTCGCTCTGCACCAGGCCGGCGAGCTGCTGCCCGAGGTAGCTGCCGGTGACGCGGGTGGTGAGCGAACCGAGTTTTGCGAGGCGACCGAACTTCGACATGGCGGGCGGGGGCTAACTCACCCCGCGCCCGCCCCGCTCGTCACGGCACCGTGCACTCCCCCGGATCATCGTACCCGTCGGTGGAACCCCCAAAACTGCAGCTGTCGCCCCCAAGGTCGCACAGCGTCCAGGTGAGCCCGTAGTCCGCGCTCGCGCGCGCCACGTAGTCGTAGGAGCCGGGCGTCATCGGCGCGACGAAGCTGCCCATGAACTCGTCGTTGGCGTGATCGCCCACGATCCCGCCGTCCTTGTCTTCGTTGAACGTCATCGGCGACCACGACCAGCTGTTGTCGGCGAGCGGGTCCGTTCCGTCGTTGCCCACACCCAGCTCGAACTGCAGCCCCTCCCCCGGCCCAACCTGATCGCTCGCCCCCCACTCGTAGATCCAGGCGTAAACCGGCTCGGAGTCCTCGCCCGCCTCCACGGTGAGGCTGCATGGCCACTGCGTATGGCAGTAGTCCACGGGCTCCTCCACCGTAGGCGGTGTCGCCTCGAGCTGCCCGTAACCGCCGGTCGAAAGCTCACAGGTCGTCCACGCCCCGTGGTCGACCCGGAACCGCACCGTGTACTCCAGCGCGGCGACGACATCGATGTAGAAGCTGGCGTCGTACTGGTCCGCATCGCCCGCCGAGGCGACGTACCCCAGCTCCCACCACTCCCACGTGCTCGGGTCGGAGCCCGCCGGCCCCCAGCCGAGGCCGCCCTCGACCCCCGGCGCCTGACCTTCGCCCTCCGTTCGTCCGGCCACGACCACGCTCCCGAGGACCGTGTCTCCATAATTGTCGCTCTCCACGACCATGCTGGCCGGTGAGTCGAGCGTGCAGCTCGTGATCGTGGCGACGGGTTCGTCCGTGTCCCCCGTGTCGGCATCGTCGGCGAGGTACTCGAAGGCGCTGCTGGCGGCCTCGTCCCCATCGGTCACCACGACCTCCGCTGCGCCGATGACGCCCGGGGGCGTGGTACAGAAAAGCTCGACGGAGGACAAAAAGGTGAGGGTGGCGCAGGGGGTGCCTGCCACGGTGACCGCGCTCGCCGTGGTGTAGCCGGAGCCCGCGATCCGAACGAAGGTGCCGCCCGCCGCGGGGCCGGCCGCCGGCTCAAGGGCCGCGATCGACAGGCCGAGCGCCGCCGAGTCGCCCTCTGGCTCCGGGTGGTGCACCACATCGCCGCCGCACGCGAAGAGCAAGCCGAGCATCATCCGGCGAGCATAGCCGGCCCGGTCGGGGTAGCGTAAGGGCGCCATGTTGCTCACGCTCCTGCTCGCTTGTCCGCCCATCGAGGACACCGCGTCCGAAAGCGAGTGGGCCAACCTCCCGGATGGGGTGGAAGTTCGCTTCTCCTGCGATGGGGAGGCCGAGGACTATTCAGAGACAAGCCCCGCTTTTGTGGAGGAGACGACCGCCTGGGGCCTCGATGGCTTCACTGCCTCGAACATGATGACGGTGGATCTCGACGGGGACGGGTACGCAGACCTCATCGTGAACGAAGCAAGCGGTACCACTCGCGACGATCCGGCCTCGGGCATCTATTACCATCGCGTGCTCATGAACCGTGAGTCCGGCGGGCGGCGGGTGTTCCTCGACGAATCGGACGAGAGCGGCCTGTTGGTGGGCGAAGATGGCGCGTTGGGAACGGGGCACGCGACGTACGCCGCCGCGGACGTGGACCTGGATGGGGACCTCGACCTCTTCGCCGGGCGAAACTACGACGAAGGCAGCGAGGACACCACGGGAGAGCGGGACGCCATCTTCCTCAACGACGGCGCCGGGCACTTCAGCCGGGTCGCGGCGAGCGGCGTGGGAGACGTGCTCAAGTCCACCGTGAGCGCGTCATTCACCCATGTAAACGCGGATAACTACCCCGACTTGTGGGTGGTGTCGTGGTACTCGAAGTACGGCGTGGATTACGATGCCGGGCCGCCCAAGCTCTATGAAGGGCGGGGAGACGGTACGTTCGAGGATGTGACCAGCGGCACGGCGATGGACCTCAAACCCACGCGCACCGCGGATCAGTACCTCGACCGTGACCGGCGGCGGCCCGGGTACGGCGCCACGGCGTGCGATGTAGACGGGGATGGCGCGGCGGAGCTGATCCAGTCCACCTACGCGCGCTCGTGGAACCTGATGTTTTCGCAGTCCGGCGGAGAGTGGGAGGAGATCGGCGAATCGGCCGGCATCGATGCCGACGACAACCTCGACTATACCGACAACCTCTGGTACGCCTGCTACTGTGAGGCAGCGAGCTGCGATCCCAAGCCGACGGTGGATTGTGATGGGGCCTTCCCCAACAATTACTGGACGCCGGGTTGGGACGACCAGCCCGCGCGGCTCGCGGGCAACACGTTCACCACGGTGTGCGGCGACATCGACAATGACGGGGACTTCGACTTGTTCCACACCGAGATCCACCACAAGTGGGCCGGGGGCAGCGGCGATGGGAGCCAGTTGTTGCTCAACGACGGCGAAGGCGTGTTTGAGCGGGCCGACAGCGAAGAGAACGGGCTCGCCCGCAAGCAGCCGAAGACGGGGGACTGGAACGAAGGGGACCTCGAAGGGGCGTTCTTTGACTATGATCTCGACGGATGGAAAGACATCCTCCTCGTCGACTCCGACTACGAGGACACCCACCTGTTCGTTTGGCGCAACCTGGGCGATGGCACCTTCGAGGATGTAAGCGATGCGACGGGGCTGAACCAGCCGTGGCCGCACGGGGAAGCCGTGGCCGACTTCGACCGGGACGGGGACCTTGACGTCGTGACCGGATCTTCGCACGCCCGCGGCGGCTCACCGTGGACGGAGAACACGCTCCATTTTTGGGAGAATCGCCTCGGGGGGACATCCCTGACGATCAGCGGGCTCGCCGTCGGCACCCGGGTGGATGTGGACGCGAGCGGGACCACCCAAACCTTCGACGTTTCGGGCGGCTACGGGGTGACGGGGCAGCAGCAGGACACCGTGGTGGTGGTCGGCTTGGACGGGAATTGTGCGGTAGACGGCATTCGTATCACGCCGAGCTTCGGCGAAACCATCGACGTGGGCCCGTAGTCGGGCGCTGGAGGAGAGCCCGATGCTTCTTGTGATTCTCAGCGCGGCCTCGGCCCTGGCCGGCAGCCTCACGCTCGGCCCCGGTACCACGGTGGTGGTGACGGACGTGGCGGGGAACGACCCGAACGCGATGGAGCGCGGCGCGATGCTCGGCGAGGTGTGCGCCGTCGGCAAGCTGCCGCTCGCTTCCAGCGGGGACGGGTGGTGGCGCGGGCAATTGGTCTGCGCAAACGGGGTGACCTACAACACCACGGGCGTGTCGGTCTCGGTGCCTGGAACCCAGCCGCAACCGCGCTCGGTGTCGGCCACCTCGATCGCGGCGGGCCTTGGCTCGTCGATCAAGCTCGACGGGGCCGGGCTCCCGGCGCCCACATCTCCGCCACCCATCGTGACCGGCAGCCCGAACGTCGCGCCGAGCGAGTCGTTGCGTCGCGACGTGCATGCCGGCGAGGCGGTGCGGATCGTGGCCCTCTCCCCGGAAGACGCCTACTTCTCGGATCGCGCCGAGATCGTCGGGGTGACTTGCTACCCGACCGACGACATGAGCTACAACCAGGACGGTTGGCATGGCGGCCCGATGACGTGTTGGGATGGGCGAACCTTCTATTTCTACAAGGTCGGCCTCGTAACGGACCCGACGCACGGCAACATGGACATCCAGCCGCAGGTCGAGTCGGGAGGCGTGCTCGGCGCGCTCCTTGGCGGGGGCGACGACCGCACCTCGGAGCCAGGGGTGCTCGACGAGGGCACGAAGGTGGTGATCAAGGATGTTTCGCCGGATGACGCCTTCTTTTCCGATCGGATGAGCCTCATCGGAAAGGCGTGCAAGGTCACGGGGGACCTCCACCCGCAGAACGATGCCGACTGGTACGGCGGCGGGCTCACCTGCAAGAAGAACTATTACTACTTCTACAAAGTCCGCGTGGACGTCAAGTAGGTCGCCATGTTGCTTTCCATGCTCGCGCTGCTCTCCACATCGGCGTTTGCCGCCGACCCGCTCCCGATGCTCGACGGCGCCCCCCTCAAGACGGGCGCCGCGAATGCGAGCGACGCGGCCGTGGTGATCGGTGTGGAGGATTACCTCCGGGTAGCCGACGTGCCCGGCGCAACCGCAGATGCAAAGTTGGTACGGGACTTCCTTGTGTATACACGTGGCGTGGCGCCGGCGAAGGTGCGCTTGCTCACGGCCGGGGCCTCCCGTGAGGTGATCCTCGGCGCGCTCCAGGACATGGCGCACCAGGTGGGCTCCGGCGGCACGTTGTGGTTCTACTTTGCCGGGCATGGCGGGGCTTCTCCCAGCGGTGAACGCCTGCTGTTCGGCGACGACGTGCCGACGGCCCCGGAGGCCATGTCCGCGCGTTCGGTCACTGTCGCGGAGATCAAAAAGCTTGGCACGTCGCAGGGCGCGCAGCTCATGATGGTGATCGATGCCTGCTTCAACGGGGGCACCCGTCAGGGCGGGAGCGTTCTGGAAGCCGGCACGCGTTTTGTCGTTCCAAGCGCCGCGATCACCCAGGTGAAAGGAATCGCCGAGTGGAACGCCGCCGGGCCTTCGGAGCTGGCTCGTCCGCTCCCGGGCACCGGCCACGGCGCGTTCACCTATTTCTGGGTGGGAGCGGGGCGCGGCTGGGCGGATGGGCAGCTCGATGGGAAGAAGGACGGATCGGTGAGCGCCGACGAAGCCCAGGAGTACATCGCACAATCCCTGTCGGCCGTCGGGATTACCCAGCAGAATCCGCAGCTCGCCATCGACTACCCGAAAGGCTGGGCGATGGTGAAGGGCGCCAAAGAAACCGGGCCCGACCTCCGCGTGGAGGTGGTCGTTCCCGAGCCGGCCTACGTGCCTCCGGTCGGCTCGCCGACGTACAGCACCGGCGGTACCGACTTTGCGGCGTTGGCGGCGGAAGCAGCGCGCGCGGATGCCGCAGCGCGAGCGGCGACGGACCGCGCGGACACGGTGCGCAAGGCCCTGGAAAGCGAGCGCACCCGGCGTCTGGAAGAGGCCCGGAGCACCCTGCTTGACAAGGCCGCGCGTGACTGGACGTCGGTGAAAAGCGTCCTGAAAAGCGGTGGATCGGCGACGCGAAAAGTGGTCGAGACCTACATCGCGACCTACGGCGAGGCGACCGTCGCGATCGACGATACCGTGATCGTGGTGCCCGTACCCCAGGTGGCGGAGGCCACGGCGTGGATCGAGGAGCAGGACCGCTCGGCGTTCACGAGCAGTCGCGCCTCCACGGCCGCGACGGGGAGCCGGGTGTTCGGCCCGATCCCCGAGGGCACCCGCGTGCGGATCGAAGATATCTCCTCCGACGACGCCTACTATTCCTCGCGCGAGGGGATGATCGGCCTGTATTGCACGCCGGACGCCGACACGAACCACAACGGAGAGGGCTGGCACGGTGGTCCCGCGAGCTGCGAGAACGGCGAGAGCTACTATTTCTATAAAGCGGCGTTCATCCCGGCGGATGGCAGCGCCCCCGTCGCTGCAAAGAAGGCGCCCGCCCCCACGAGCGCGAGTCCGCACATCGAGTACGACATCCCCGCGGGCACCAAGGTACGCATCACCGGGATCTCGGCGGAGGATGCGTACTATCCTGGCTCCGAGCTGCTCGGGCTGAGCTGCACCGCCGGCGACGGCATGTCGCACAACGGCGGCGGCTACCACGGCGGCCCCATGGACTGCGAGAACGGCGAGAGCTACTACTTCTACAAGGCGGAGCTGGTGTTGGCGTCGGCTGCGGTCGCGACGTCCGCGAGCACCGGCCGGGCCGAAGACATGGGCGAGAACGTCGCGAACGGCAAGACTGTAACCATCGTAGACGTGAGCTCCGACGATGCCTATTACAGCAATCGTCTCGACCTGGTGGGCATGACGTGCACGGTAGATGGAGATTTGCACCGCAATGACGGGCTGTGGTACGGCGGCGGCATGAAGTGCCCCGACGGCGGGAAGTACTTCTACAAAGTACAGGTGGCCTCGGGGAAGACGAAGGTGGCGGCGGCGGCGGTTGCGACGAGCGGTGGAAAGCTCACCGGCTCCGTGGCCTCGGGAACGCGGGTCACGATCACCGACGTTTCGAGCGAGGATGCGTACTACGCGGACAGAAGCTCGATCATCGGACAGTCATGCACGACGGCCGATGCGACCTCCGACAACGGCGGGGGCTGGCACGGCGGCCCCATCAACTGCGACAACGGGGAGAGCTACTACTTCTACAAGGCTGCCCTCTCGGGCGCGGGTGGCGCGGACTCCCTGGGCAAGAAGGGCCAGGATCTCGGCGACAAAGTGAAGGACGGCGTGAAGCTTCGCATCACCGACCTCGGCTCAGGCGACCTCTACTATGCGGAGCGGGCCGACTACATCGGGAAGAGCTGCATCGTAAGCGGGGACCTCCACCGCAACGATGGTGTGTTCTACGGCGGCGGGATGACGTGCGAAGGCCAGTACTGGTACTTTGCGTACGTGTCGGTGGAACGTCGCTGAAGCGGGGCGGGCACGTTAGCGCGAACAGACTCCCCCGTGTGATCTCGTGAAGCTGCTCCTCCCCGTGGCCGGTATCGTGTTGGCGGCCGGCGGCTGCTGCTGTTGTGGCGGCGACATGGCCTCGATGTTTGAGGAGATCGCTCAGGAAGTGGACGCGGGTTCCAGCGGGGGTGGCGGCGGCTCCGGCGCTCGGGCGTACAGCGCACTGCCGGCGGGCGAGCGCGTTCGCATCGCCGACTTGAGCACGGAGGACGCCTACTACAGCGACAAGTCCAGCATCGTAGGCAAGGAGTGCACCCTCGACACCGAGTCGTCTTACAACGGCGACGGGTGGCACGGTGGCGCCGTGCACTGTGGCTCCGACACGTACTACTTCTACAAGGCCGGGTACGAGGATCTGGGGCGGTAGCGAGTCGGCGACCCCCACGCGCGGGCGGACGCGGGGTTCCGCCTCTACGGCGAGCGTGTAGCGGCCGAGGCCCGTGTCGGCCGATTCGCGGCGGTTCAGCCACCCCCAAACAGCACATACACCGCGCCTGCCGCGCTCCCCGCGCTGGCTTCGCTCGGCGCGCCGATGATCACATCGTCCGCGCCGTCGCCGTTCACGTCGGCCGCGCCGGCCAGCCCCTCGCTCGCGCTGTCGCGGGTGGACTCGCCGGTAAAGGTCGCGTCCGCCGCGGATAAGCTCAGCCCCGCGAACGCCGAGCTGCCGTAGAGCAGGTACGCGGCGCCCGCGCCGGTGCCGCCGGCTTCGTCGTAGTAGGCGCCCACGAGCACGTCGGCGAAGCCGTCGGCGTCGCTGTCGCCGGCGGCGGCGACCGTGAAGCCGGCGCGATCCGAGCTGTCGATGCCGCGAAGGCGGGCGTCAGCGGCGGACAAGCTGGCGCTGGCCGGCGTTGCCTTGCCCATCACGACGTAGGCGCTCCCGGCGGCAGTGGCGGCGCTGTCGTTTTCGGGGGCGCCGATGCCAAGATCGTCGTAGCCGTCCCCATCCACGTCGCCGAAGCCCGCGAGCGAGGTGCCTGCGCTGTCGTCGGTCGCTTCGCCGGTGTACGCGGCGTCCGCGCCGGTGGAGAGCGTTACGTTGCCGAGGGCGGAAGAGCCGAGCACCAACCACGCTTTGTTGGATTGAGACTCGCCCACCAGCAGGTCGTCGACCCCGTCGCCATCTACGTCGTGCACGAAGGCCACGGCGCTGCCCGCGTCGGCCGAACCGGTGAGCGTGCCCCACTTCGTGAGGGTGGAAGCGGTGTAGAGGTAGGCGACGCCCGCGCCCGGGGCGCCGCCGAGCGCGTCGATCTTGCCGTCGTCATCTACGTCCGCGCCGCAATCGAGCGCGCTCCCGAGCGCGTCGGTGGTGGAGCTACCGTCGACCTCGTCCGTGGCGGTGGACGCGGCGCCGGCCGCCTTCCCGCCTGCCCAGAGGTAGATCGCGCCTTTGCCGCTGCCGTTCCCTGGTGCGGAGAACACCACATCGTCGCGCGAGTCGGTGCCGACGTCCCCGCAGCCCGCCACCGCGTACCCGAGCTCGTCCCCGGATGCTTCGGCGGTGACGCTGGTGTAGCCGGAGAGCGAGCCGCTGCTCAGCGACGCGCCGTCTACGAGGTAGACGGTGCCGCCCGTGCCGTAGCTCCACGCGCCGACGACGAGGTCGTCGAGCCCGTCGGCATCCCCGTCGCCCGCGGAGTCCACCGCGTCGCCCGCGAAGCCGAGCGCGCCGCCTCCGGTCAGCTTCACGTCCGCTCCCGACAGCGAGATCGTGCCGGACAACGCGCAGGATGCGTCCCCACCGCTGCAGTCGTTGTCGGCACCGTCGTCGCACACCTCGGTCGCGCCAGTCCAGGCCAGCGCCTCGCCGTCGTCGCAATCGTCGTTGTTGCTCACCCACCCCGCCGTTGCGTCACAGCGGTTGCTGGTGGAGGTGCTCTCCCCGTAGCCGTCGCGGTCGGAGTCCGCGTAGAAGCGGGTTTGTCCGGTGGCGGAGGCGTCAGCGTCGTCCGCAGCGTCGTCGCAGTCCTCGTCGGCGTTGGCGGCGTCGCACACCTCGTCGGCACCGGGGTTCACGCTGGGGTTGGTGTCGTCGCAGTCGCCGGACTGCGGCGCATACCCGGGGATCACGGCGCAATCTACGGTGGCCGCGCCGCGCCCGTACCCATCCGCGTCGGCATCGCTCCACTGGTAGATGGCGCCCGACGCGTCGGTGTCGATCTCACCGTTGCAGTTCTCGTCGATCCCGGTTTCGCACTGCTCGGGGGCGCCCGGGTTCACCGCCGCGTTCGTGTCGTCGCAGTCGCCGCCTTGGTCCGCCCACCCGTCCGCGCCTTCGCAGCCGAGCGTGGTCTGGCCGTCGTCGCCGTATCCGTCGCCGTCATCGTCAGCGTAGAGCGTCTGCCCGTCCACCGGGTTGTCGTCGGCGATCCCCGAACAATCATCGTCAACGCCGTTGCACCGCTCCGTCTCCGCCGGGGAGACGTTGGCGTCTTCATCGTCGCAATCGTCGCCCCCCAGCGCCGCGTCGGCGAACCCGTCCCCATCGGCATCGCCGCTGCCCATCATGAAGCTCACTGTGGCTTCGCCAGCTTCGCCCCAGCTGTCCGTAGCCCGCAGGCCCATCGTGCCCGCCTCGCTCACCCCATCGAGAAAGAAGTGGACTTCGCCGGGCTCAACCATCGTGTTCGGCGCCGTCAGGGCGCCTGCAGCCGCGCCACTCCACACCAGCGTGAGCCCCGCGTGTCCCGCCGATGCGTCTGGGTCTTCCACCATCGCGCGCACCTCGAACGGCACCCCCGCGATCAACGTCGCCCCCTCGGTTGGGCTCAGGAAGGTCACCGTTGGCGGCTGATTATCGAGGACGGCGAATGTGGTCGCGACGTAGGCGGAGGCTTCGTCCGCGCTTCCGTACGCCGTGACGGTCTGCGTACCGGCGGGCAACGCGGACGTCGTCCAGATCGCCTCGTTCAACGCCGTGTCCAGGCTGAGCTCGCCCTCGAGGGCCGCGCCGTTCGCCTCGAAGCGCCAGGAGAGATCGCCTACAGCGGCGCCGGTCACGCCAACGGTGAGCGGCACCGGCGCGCCGAGGGCGACCACCTCGCCCGCCTCGGGGCTCACGAACCGCAGCGAGAACGAGTCGGAGCACGCGAGCAGGGCGAGGAGGATCATGGAGCTAGAAGTACCAACGTCCGCCGGCGGAGCCGAGGCCGCCGACCCAGCAGACGCCGGAGAGATCGATGCCGGTGGCGGCGGCCGTGTCGGCCATCACCGCGCCGCAGTAGCCGTGCACGGGCACGATCTGAAGGCCAGCATCCACGAACACTTCGATCGGGGTCTTCTTGAACTGCAGCGCGATGCCTACGCCGCCGCCAACGCCCACGTTCGGGAACACGGTGCCCGCGTACACGAACGGGTCGGAGTAGATGCCCACGTCGAGATCGGCGTGCCAGTAGAGGGGCATCTGGCCCCACGACCAGTCATCTCCCCAGTGCACGATCTCGCCCTGATAGGCCACGCGGGCGTTGTGGAAATTCCCGCTCGTACCTGCCCAGAACGCCAGGCCGGCCTTCTCGCCGAAGTAGTATTTTCCGGTAACGGTGATCAGCGCGGGCCCCGTCGACAGCCCGAGGCCGAATTTCTTGACGCTGGCGATGTCGGTGTCGGCGTGGGCGCTGGAGAGGGTGAGGGCGAGAAGTAGCATGGAACCTCCTCCAATCGTGTAACCCGCCCTCGGGCCGTCAGCCCTTCACACCACCGGCGGTGAGCCCCTCGACGAGCTGCTTTTGGAGCGCGAAGAACAGCGCGGTCACCGGGAGGCTGACGAGGATCGCGCCGGCCGCAAAACGCCCCCACTCCGCCCCGAATTCGCCGACGTAGCCGTTGAGGACCACGGGGAGGGTGTAGGCGCGTTCGTCGCCCATCAGCGTGGCTGCGAGGATGAACTCGTTCCAGGAGGTCATGAACGCGAAGAGCGCGGTCACCGCGATGGCCGGGCGCGCGAGGGGGAGGATGATCACCCAAAACGTCGTCCAGCGCGAGGCACCGTCCATCATCGCGGCTTCTTCCAGCTCTTTCGGGATGGTGTCGAAGTAGCCCTTGAGGTTCCAGGTCGCGAAGGGAACGGAGGTGGTGCTGTACACGAGCACCAGGCCCGTCATCGAATCCAACAGGTGCAAGGCGTCCAGCAGGATGTACAACGGGATGGCCATCACGACGCCCGGGAACATCTGCGTGAGCAGGAAGGTGGCCATCAACCGGTCGCGACCGGGGAAGCTCCAACGGGAGAGGGCGTACCCGGCGGTGCAGGCCAGGCTCACGCCAACGGCCGCGGTGGCGGCGCTCACCAGTACGCTGTTGAAGAGTTGGCGCCCGAACAACCAGCGCCCGTCCGCGCTGGTCGTGCTCACGACCGCGACGAAATTATCCAGGGTCCAGCCCCCATCGAGCCCGAGTGAGAAGCCTTGCGACGGGGATAGCGCCATCCGCATGACCCAGAGGATGGGCAGCAACGTTGCGACGGTGACCACGACCAGCGCGGCGTGCGTCGCGGCGACGCGGGCAGGGGAGGGGGCGCGCACCCCAACCGCGTAATACGGCGCCCCCCACCCGCCACACCGGACCGTCGCGGTGACTCCGACCCCCACCACCGAACCCGTGCACATTGACGGCACGCTCGACGAAGCCGCGTGGTCGCAGGCGGAGATCGTGGCGGGCTATGGAGAACTGTTCCCTGCGCCAGGCGCCCCAGACCCGGGGGTTCAGGCTCGCTTTCTTCAGGATGCCACGGCGCTCTACATCGCGGTCGTCGTTCGGGTCGACCACGCGCTGAACGCGCCGCTCGTTCCCCGGGATCAGACGCTGTTCAACGACTGGGTGGGGGTGAGCCTCGACACCTTTGCCGATGGACAACGTGCGTTTTCCTTTCGGGTCAGCGCTCGCGGCGTGCAGGCCGACGGCATCTACACGGAGGGCGGCGACTTCTGGATGCAGGACCTGTCGTGGGACACGGTCTGGTCGTCGGCGGCGACCCTGCAGGAGGGCGGCTACACGGTGGAATTGGCGATCCCGTGGCGCAGCCTCCGGTATCCCAAGGCGCAGGACCAGGCGTGGAAGGTGATCCTCTCCCGATTCCAGCCCTCGCCCTTCCGCGTCACGACGGCGCCCATCATCTCCACCGATCAGGCCGCCACGCTCACGCAGGGGCTGGAGCTGCGCCCAACGCCGCCGCCCGCCCGCGGCGTGACGTTCGAAGCGTTGCCGACCCTGACCGGTGGCTACGACATCGCAAGGAACGAAGCTACTTTTGACCCAGGCGTGAGCGCGCGTCTCGCCCTGTCCTCCAGCTTCACCGCCGATCTGACCGCGAACCCCGACTATTCGCAAATCGAGGCCGACGCTGACCAGGTGACCTCGAACGTGAAGTATCCATTGTTCCTGCGGGAGAAGCGTTCGTTCTTTCTGGAGAACGCGGACCTGTTCCGCACCGACATCGACGTGGCCTACAGCCGCAGCATCGTGGAGCCGCTCGCGGGGTGGAAACTCTCGGGACGCGCAGGAAACCTCGGCCTCGGCTTCCTCGGCGCGCTCGATGAGCACCCGGCGCCCTCCACGATCGGCTTCGACTACGCCACGGGAGAGTCCCTTCCCGGCTGGGACGAGCATACGATGGAGGATCAATGGGCGTTTGACCACCTCGTACGCGCCCGGTGGGACACTGGGAACGGTGGCAGCGTCGGCGCGATCCTGAGCGACAAGGAGCTGGTGCCGAAGGCGCTGGGAAATCGCCTTGGCGGGGTGGATGCGGTGATTCCCTTGTCGCAACGCTGGAAGGCCCACGCTCAGGCGCTCTACAGCGAAACCGACCTTGAGGGCGCTGCGCCGATCCACGGCCCGGCCTGGCAGGTGGGCGTATCCGAGTCGAGCGAGCGGGTGTCGTTTGAGGTGAACCACTTCGGCGTCGGCGAGGGATTTCGCGCAGAGAACGGGTATCTGGAGGAGGTGGGGCGCATCGGTGGGGAGTCCCAGGTGAAGCTTCACTTCCGCGATCTGGGGCTGGTTCGCAGCGTGGAGCCCGACGTGCACACGAGCGCGACGTTCGACCTCGACGCGGTGCCGACGGAGCTGAGGGTGGGGCCGGGAGTCTCGGCGTTCGTCGGGCAGGTGTACACCGAGGCGCAGGTGGACGTCGTGCGGGAGCGGTTCGTGGGCCAGACCTTTGACCGGTGGAGCGTGGACGGGTTCAGCGCCTTCCCGCCAACGCCCAGCTCGAACGTGTACGTTGCGTGGGACATCGGACCCGTTCCCCACTATGCGGCGGAGACAGCCGAGGATCTGTACCTGGGCTTCGGCTACGACGTCACCGGCGGCGCCGAGCTGGCTGCCGGGCGCTTTCGCGGCACGGTGGACGTGACCTTCGATCAGTTCCAACGCTCCGCGAGCGGCGAGGTCGTGTACACCACCGTGCTGTCGCGCGCCCAGGTGGGCCTGAATCTCACGCGTCCGCTCTCCGTGCGCGTGATCTCCGAGTGGAACACCTGGGACGAAACGCTGGATTCGAGCGTGCTCCTCGCGTTTGTCGAGAACTACGGCACGGCCGCCTGGTTGGGCTACCAGGAATCGTACGATCTTGAGGGCGACGCTTGGACGGAGCGATCCGTGTTCGCCAAGGTCAGCTACCTGTGGCGACCGTAAGCCCTACCCGAGGTTGTAGAACACTTCCTGCACGTCGTCGTCCTGCTCAAGCTTGTCCACCAGCTCCAGGACCTCGGTGGCGGCGGCCTCGTCGAGCTCGATCAGGGTGGCGGGCACGAAGGCGGATCCCGAGGAGATCGGCGTGATCCCGCGCTCTTCCAGGGCCTTGGACATTGCGCCGAAGCTCTCGAACGCGCACCGGACAACGAGCTGCGGCTCACCCTCATCGCCCGTGGCTTCGCCGAAGTCTTCCAATCCGAAGTCGATCAGGTCGAGCTCGAGCGCCTCCGGGTCGAGCCCCTCCGGTTTCAGGCGAAACACGCCCATCTTGGTGAACTGGAAGGCCACCGAGCCGCTGCTGCCCATGTTGCCTCCGTTGCGGTTGAAGGCGACCCGCACATTGCTCACCGTGCGGGTGGGATTGTCGGTGGCGGTAACGACGAGGATCGCGACCCCATGGGGCCCGTAGCCCTCGTACACGATCTCCTCGTACGCGGCGGCTCCCTGCCCTGAAGCCTTCTTGATGGCGGATTCAACCTTGTCCTTCGGCATGTTCACCGCGCGGCCGTTCTGGATCGCGCGGCGCAGCGAAGGGTTGCTGTCGGGGTTCGGACCGCCGGCCTTCACAGCCATGGCGATCTCCTTGCCCACGCGGGTGAACGCCTTGGACATCTTGTCCCAGCGTTTCATCATCGTGGCTTTTCGAGTTTCGAAGATGCGTCCCATCCCTGCTCTCTCCTCTCAGTCGTCGTAACCGTTCGGGTGCTTCGACATCCAGTCCCAGGCGTGGGTGAGGATCTCGTCGATCCCCGGATACGCGGGCCTCCAGCCGAGCTCGGCTGCGATTCGTGCGCTGCTTGCCACGAGGATCGCAGGATCGCCCTCCCGACGCGCGCCGAGCTGCACCGCGATCGGGCATCCGCTCACGCGCCGTGCGGCATCCAACACCTGCTGCACAGAAAAGCCGCCGCCGCAGCCGAGATTGTAAACCCGGCCCTCCCGACTCAGGGCGCCGAGGGCGAGCGTATGGGCGCGGGCCAGATCCTCTACGTGGATGTAGTCGCGAATGCAGGTGCCGTCCGGCGTCGGGTAGTCCGTGCCGAACACCGTCACCGGTGGCGCCTGCCCGAGCGCGGACTGAAAAAGCTTAGGAATGAGATGTGTTTCTGGCCGATGATCCTCGCCTGCATCCGGCATGGCGCCCGCCGCGTTGAAGTAGCGCAGGGAGGTGTGCTCGAGCCCGTAGGCCGCACCGTAGCGCTGCAACACCGTTTCGATCATCCGCTTGGTGTCGCCGTACGGGGACTTCGGCTGTGTAGGCGCGGCCTCGTCGATCGGGCACACCTCCGGCTCGCCGTACACCGCCGCGGTGGACGAAAACACGATGCGGCCGACGTTCTCGGCCAACATCGCGTCCAAAAGCGAGAGTGAACCCCGCACGTTGTTGTCGAAGTAGCCGCGGGGGTCGAGCACGCTGGTGCCCACTTGGGAGATGGCGGCGAGGTGTACGACCGCCTCAGCGCGGTGGTCGCGTAGCGCGCCGCGGACGGCGACGGTGTCGCGAGTGTCGGCCACATGGAGTTGCACGCCGCGGGGAACCGCGCCTCGGTGGCCGGTAACGAGGCTGTCGAACACCGCAACGTCGTGCCCTTCCCGCATGAGCACGCGGGTAACGACGCTGCCGATGTAGCCGGCCCCTCCGGTAACCAGGACGTTCATGGCGGCGGCCTTATCGTCGCGAGCACGGGCGATCTACCAGGCGTCGGGCGGGTGCATGCCGCCGTCGGGCCGTTTCATCCAGAGCTGGCAGCGCACCGGCAGGTGTTTTCGGTCAAGCGCCTCGCAAACGTTGGTGTACTTGCAGGCGTGGACCGACGATTCCTGGTCCCCTCGCACGCGGTTCGGCCAGTCCGGATCGGCGAGCAAGCCCCGGGCCATGCCCACCAGATCGACGTGGCCCTGCCGCAGCGCGCTCTCGGCCGCCGCATACGTGTTGATCTTTCCGGCGCCGACCACGGGCGTGGGCAGGCCGGCCCTGCGCAGAGCCGCGCGGATCCCGCTCGGTAGATGAAGGTTGTTGCCTTCCGGGAACACGCGGGTGGGCATGCAGAGCAGCCCGGAGTTCCCGGTGTAGGGGTAGGCCGCCTCCCCGATCGCGGGCCGCTTTGCGTCCTCGAAGCGACCGCCGCGGCTCACCGAGATGAAGTCGAGGCCGGCGTTCGCGAGGGCCACGGCGAACCAGGCAGTTTCGGCGAGCGTGCTTCCGCCGGACACGTCGTCGCTCCCCAGAATTCGACAGCCGACGCAGAAATCGGCGCCGACTTCGCGGCGGACGACCCGAGTCACCTCAATGGCCAGGCGCACCCGGTTCTCGAGGCTCCCGCCGTAGTCGTCGGTGCGCCCGTTCGTGGCGCTCAGAAAGCTGGCCATCGTGTAGGCGTGCGCGAAGTGCAGCTCCACGCCGTCGAAGCCGGCGGCCCGAGCGCGTCGCGCGGCGTCGGCGAAAAGCTGGGGGATGGCGCGGATCTCCTCAAGCGAAAGATCCTCGATCTGCTGGCGATATCCGGAGGCGTAGTCGCGCCAATCGCGAGGCAGGAGCCGCTCTTGAAGCTCCGGCTCCGTCCACGCGGAGCACCCGGGGTAGCGAGGCTCGAGGCGAAGAAGCGCCCGCGCGGGGTCGCGTCGCGCGATCTTGAGGAAGTCGATGATCTGCGGGATCACCCGCACGTCGTTCGTCTCGTGCAGCGAGCGGGCGAGCGCGCGCAGCCCGGGCAGATATCGGTCGTGCCCGATCCGCAAAAGCGGGCCGCTGTTCACGTCGCGAACGCCCATCGCCTCCAGCACGATCATCCCCGCCCCGCCACGGGCATAACGAACGTATCGGGCCGTGATATCGGGGGTAACTTCGCCCGCCTCATTGCTCAGCCAGGTGACCATGGCCGGCAGCCACACCCGGTTCGGAACGGTGAGCGGCCCGACCGCGCATGGCGTAAACAGCGCCGAGCCCGATGGCGGTGGGAGAACCGGATCGGGGCGGAACGCGCCCTCGTGGAGCGGCTCAATCGGCGGGGGGAACACGGGGTGGGGGCTATCCAGAAACGGGGGGCTCCGCGCCCGAAAGTCGGTAGAGCTCGGCGAGCTGCCACCAGGGCAGGAGCGCGAAGGGCAGCGCCGCCAGGGACGCTCGGCGCCACTCACGACGCACCGCGAAGGGGAGCGGGAGCGCGGCGGCGAGCAGGGTCCAACCGAGCCAGAACGTAGCTTTCGGCTCCAACGGCTCGGTTACGCCATGAACATACATCTGGCCGAGCGCGGCGAGCGCGGGGCCGACGAAGCGAACCACAGCGGCGCCCAGCGCGCCGGCGGACCACGTCATCACCAACGACGAGATCGCGAACGACGCGCCGACGATCCGGCGGGTGTCGCCCCAGGGATCCGTGGGTGGCGTTGGGGGCGGGCGCGAACCCATGCCGCCAGCATACGCCGGTGGTGCGATGGCGGAGCTCTCCACGATGTACGGAACGCGGCTCTTCGACCAGCCGCGCCATGCCGCGGTGCGAGCGAGGTTGGACGCCTTTGTGTCGCGCCCAGCGCCGCTGGGGTTGGAGATCGGCTTCGACCACGGCATGTGCATCCTCGACCGCGCCCGGCGCTTCCCGGCGCAGAATCACCTCGGCGTCGAGCTTCGGGAGGCGCGCGTCGAAGCCGCCGCAGCGAATGCGCCGGACAACTGCCTTTTGCTCCGCATAGACGCGCGAACGCTCTGCGTGGCCTTGCTCCCCGATGCGAGCATCGACTGGATCTACCTGTTGTTCCCGACGCCACCCTCCGCCCCGAAACGGGCGCTGCTCAGCCGGGAGTTCGCCGCCGGCGTGTCGCGCGTGCTGAAGCCTGGCGGCGTGCTCTGGTTCGCGACGGACGTCGAGGCGCTGTACCGGGAGGCGCGCTCGCTGTTTCCGTGGCCGGATGCGCCGCCTCCTCCACTCGGCGTGGAGCTTTCACGCCGCGAGCGTGTGTGTCGGCGCGATGGAATCGAGGTGTTCCGGCTCTGCGTGCAGCGATAGGGCGCCGGATGGACTGGTCCGAGGTCACTCGCCGCGTCGTCGTTGAGGCGGCTGCGCCGCACCCGAACGATGTCGTCGTGTGCTTCGGGGCCGATCTGGGGGTGGCCGTCGCGCTGGCGGCGCGGGTCGAGCGCGTGACCGTGCGTACGGTCTCGCGCGATCGGCCCGGGGATGCTCCCGCCAACCTCAGCTTCAGCGAGGGGCCCGTCGCCCCGTTCGCGCTCCCGAACGGCACCTCGGTGGTCGTCCTCCACGATGCGCTGCGGCGGCTCGATCCGGCCGCTCAACGCGAGCTGATTCGGGATATCGGTCGCCAGCTTCCGCCGCGTGCGCTGCTCGTGATCGGAGATGTGATGTGGTCCATGCCCCCGGACCGCATCGACGCGCCCGAGCAGTTTGGCGATCAGATGGAGCACGCGCCGACCGTGGCCGCGCTCGAGCGCCTCGTGCGGGAAGCCGGCTTCCTCCCCGACGTTCATCGCTTCGGAGTCGGCCGCGCCGTGTGCATCGCGCTGCGCGGCAATTAGACCCCGCCCCATGCGACTGTTCGTCACCGGGGCCAGCTCCTTTGTGGGTGCCCATTTTTGCAGCCTGGCCTCGCGAGAAGGGATGATCGTTCACGGGCTGTGGCGGCGAACGAGCCTGAATCTGCGGGGCGTCGTGGCCGTTCGCGGGGACGCGGCGAGCACCCGCCCCTCGCCAGGTACGGAGGTTGTGGTTCACCTTGCGACGAAGGTCATGGCCCCGGACGCTCGGGACCAGAACCGGCGGATGCTCGATGCGGTGTTGTCCTGGGGGCTTCCCGTCGTCTATGCATCCAGTACGGTCGTGCACTGGGAGCGACGCAACGCCTACGCGCTCAGCCGAATCGAGGACGAAGATCGGGTGCGAGCCAGCGGCCTGCCCTACCTCATCGTACGGCCTTGCGCGCCCTACGGGCCACGGCACGCCGAGCACCTCCCGGCGCACAAAGAGTCGTTCCACACCCTGGCGCGGATGTGCCGCGGGTGGCCGGCCGTGCCGGTTTTGGGTGATGGAAATTACCGTCGTCAACCGGTTCATGTGGACGATTTCAACGGCGCCATCCTGCGCCTGGTTCGTGCCGGCGCGTGGAACGCTGCTTACGACGCGGGGGGGCCGGAGCCCATGACGCTGCGTGCGATCATCCGCGCCCTGGGCGGTCGCCGCGTCGTGCCGCTTCCCCGCCCGCTGCTGCGCGTCATCGGCCCGCTCGCGGGCATGTCGGCCGACGTGATCTCGACCTTCGATACCGATGATGTGGTGGACCCGAAGCCGCTCGCGGTTGCGTCTGGCCTCCAGCCGCGCGCGTTTGATCCGGGGGCGCTGGCGAACGTGTAGGGGCGCTCGCCGATCAGCCGCGAAAAAGCTCACGAACGGCGCGGCGCACCACCGCAGGAAGGTCCGGGTAGGTTCGCGCCCGGTACAGCCGCCCGCGCCCGGCCCGCGCCATGCCGAGGCAGGCTCTCGCGCCCTGCGGGTGATGCTCGCCCACGTGCACGACATGCAGGCGGGGGAAGCGAAAGGCCGCCCGGATGGGGTCATTCCCGACGTTCGCCACCCCATCCGTGAAGAGCATGCCGATCCGCTCGGAGTGGCGGCCACGCCTGAGCTGCGCCCAGCCCGCCAAAAGTCCGCCTTCAATGTTCGTGTACCCCTGAGCGGGCACCTCGAGGATCCGCCTCACCACTTCGCGAAGCGGTGCCGCTTCGCCCGTGCGAACGAGCACATGCGGCACGGTATCGAACGCAACCACGGAGACCGTTTCCAGCTTCATCCACAGGATCGCGGTCGCCACCGCCACCAGCGCGATCTTCTCGCCGGTCATGGACAGCGACATATCCAGCACCACCACCACGTCAGCTTCGCGCGGGCGAAGGCGCGCTACCCGAACGTCGCCGACCGCCCAGGGGCGCGGGCGCTCGATCGTTTCTTCAAGGTCCAGCTCGCCGGCTTCCGGCCAGCCAACCTCCTCGCGCCGCAACGGGCGGGAGGCGTGGCGCAACAGCTCCTTGGCGCGCGAGATCACGGCCTGAACCGCACGCTCGCGGACCTCCTGCCGCGCGGGCCCCGTGAGCTGGCCTTGAACGCGCCGCCAGGCGGTCGCGGCGCTCCAGCCGCTGGGCAGCTCGCCAGGCTGGGCGACGGCCGGCACCAAAGCCGTCGCAGCGGTCGCGGGGGCGTCGGCATCCGGGCTCGTGGTCGCCGGGCGGGGGAGGCTCAGAGAAGCCCGGCGACCCCCGCTTTTTTTGCGAGGTCGTCCAGCACTCCGGCCAACGGCGTAGCGGCGGGGTCAACCAGCTCAATGCGGGTGGGGAGCGCCAGGAGCGCGGCCCGGGCGAGGTCGCCACCGAGCCGCGCGGCGATGTCCGCGATCGCGATCGCCGCTCGCACGGAGGCACCGCGGCGGATGCGGGGATCCGTGCGCGTGGCGCGAACCAGCGCGACAGCGCGCACGATCAGCTCGGCGGCCGGGCCGCTTCGCGCGTCGAGCGCGACGATCGCCCGCTCCTCGTCCTCGGATTGATAGTCGAGCTTCACTAGCTCGAACCGGTCGAGCAGCGCCTCGGAGAGCGCCCCGGTTGCCACGAACTCGGTTGGGTTCTGGGTCGCGACCAACGCGAACCCATGCGCTGCGCGCACTTCGCCGTAGTTCGGCACCTGAACCCGGCCCTCGTCGAGCGCGGGCAAAAGCACGTTCTGCACCCCCTCCGGCATCCGGTTCAGCTCGTTGATGAAGAGGATCCCGCCCGCCTGCATCGCGAGCACCAGCGCACCGGGAATGAAATGCTCGGGGCGGTAGCCGCTCGCCAGCACCGCGGGAGGATCGAACAAGCCGACGAGCTTTCCCTCAGTGTAACGCCCGTCTCCGTCCACGCGGAAGAGCGGACGGTCGAGCTCTGCGCACACCGCGCGCGCGAGCGCCGTCTTGCCCACGCCGACGGGCCCTTCCAACAGCACATGCCGCTCCGCCGCGAGGCACGCCAACAACGCTTCAGTTTCGGCCGCGCGGCCGACGATGGGGGTGCGCATGCTTCGCCTTACCCGCCCTACGCCGCCTCGGCGACGACCGCCCCGATGGTCAGGCCCACAGCATACGTTGTAACCTGAGGATTTACGCCAAGGGACGTGGGGAAGATGCTCGCATCGGCCACGTGAAGGTTGTCCCACCCCCACACGCGCCCATCGGGATCGACCACGCTCGTGTCCGGGCTGCTCCCCATCCGGCACGTCCCCATCGGATGTGCGGCATACAGCGCGAGCTGCCACGCCGGGAGATCGTCGTGCAGCAACCGGTTGACGTCCGCCTCCCGGCGGATCGACCCCGGCCCGTGGATCCCGGCGACCACGGCCTGCGCCCCGGCCGCGAAGTACACCCGCGCGGCGGTGCGCACGCCTTCCAGCAACACGCGCCGATCCTGATCGCCGAGCCAGTACTCCAGCCCCAGCCGGGTGACTCGACCCACGGAGTCCTCGTCGTGAACCACCACGCCGGCCATGGCCGATCGGCGGAGCGCGCCCATCCACTCCAGCGCCTCCGCCGGCGGGAGCGCCAACTGCAGCCATGCCTGCTCTGGAGGCGCGGTGTACACCTGCAGCAGGAAACCTTTCGCCCACTGATCGACGTAGTACCCCTGAGTAACGCCGGTCCACGGCTTGATGTCTTCGTCAAACCTCGCGACCATGCCCGTAGTCGGGTGTACGCGCAAGTTCTCGCCAACCGGCCCGCCGCCCAGCGCATTGTCGAGCAGGAACCTCGGAGAGCCGATCGCGCCGCCGCTCACGATGAAGTGACGCCCGCGCGCGCGGAACCGCCCGACAACCTCCCCCGTCTGCGGGTCGAGCGACTCTCCCACCAACGCGGTGACTCGCCCGCCCGCGCTTTCTACGCCGCTCACCCGGCACTCGGAGTACACGCCGCAGCCGCCGCCCTCCACCGCTTCCGCGAGGAAGGTGCGATCGGCGGTTCGCTTCGCGCCGATCTCGCAACCCTGCTGGCAGGAGCCGCACCCAACGCACGCGGGCGCGGAGCGCGCCAGCCAGTCGCCTGGAAGCCCGAGGCGATCGGCCCCGAGCTTGAAGATCCGGTTGTTGTCCTTCTGGACCTCAGGCGGATTCACCGCCACGCCCAGTGTAGCCCAGATGCGCTCAAAGCAGGCTTCCATCGCCGCATCCGTGAAACGATGGCACCCCGATTCGGTGCGCCAACGATCCAGCACAGCTGGCGGCGTACGAAAACAGATTGCGCTGTTCACCACCGTGCTGCCGCCCACGGCTCGCCCGCCCGGCAGCACCATCACGCCGTTTCCGTGCGCGGCGCGCGTGCCGCGGCCCTGGTAGAGGTTTCGGAACGCCCAGATGCTGCTCGGCTTGAACTGCGAGGGCAGCCAGTGGGAGCCTTCTTCGAGGATCGCCACGGTACGACCGCGTTCGGCCAGGACGGCGGCCGCTGCCGAGCCCCCAGCTCCCGAGCCGAGGATCACCGTGTCGGCCTCGATCTCAAGCTCCGGAGCGTAGTCGGCGCAGCGGTGGCGGCCGGGCTGGAAGTCGCAGATCATGGGAGCACACGAACGGGCGCGTAGGAACCGGAGGTACTACGCCGCGCCCACGTGGCACGACGACTGCCAGCCCAGGCCCGCGCGCACTTCGGGCGCGTTGAACCACGCCCAGCCGATGCAGGTCTTCAGCACGTCGTACGCCATGCGCCGCGGCACGTTCCCGGGCTCCGCCCACTCCGCGAGGATCTGCTCCCGCAGGGGGCGCTCCAGCCGCGAGAAGCGCCCGCCGTGCGTGGCCACGGCGCCGTACTCCAGGCCGCGCAGCAGATGGCGAAAAACCGGAGCAACCACCGGATCGAGATCCTCCGCGAGCATCCGATCCAGCTCGGCGGCTACGTTGACCGCGGCGCCAGAAACGCCGACCACGTTCCCGGGGGGGAAGAATGCATCCGCGAGGGCGGCCACGATCTGCAGCTCGGCCTCCGAGAACAGGGCGTGCCCCGGCGCCGGGGCAGGCAGGTGCGCAAGCACCCCACCGGTGCCAGCGAGGGCGGCGCATGCGGTGGTGGCGGCGAGGAGTTGGCGGCGCGTGATGGGCATGGGGTGAAGATACTGACTGGTCGGTCGAACCGCTACTGGCTTGATGCGAAAAGTTTTACGCACCACGCGTAGAAGTTTGCACACCACGCCCATGAACGAACACTAAACAGCACAATCATGAATCGCGCTCGAAACGACGGGCCGGTCAGAAGTGAAAATATGTGAGATGTATTACAATGGGGCTGCGGAGACGGTCCCGAGTTGGCCGACCGGGCGCCGGCGACGCCCTGCGCCGCTGGGTTAGTGCCGCGCACCCGGAGAGCCCATGTCGTACGTTCATGGCGGTCGCCTCGTTGCCGAGGCCCTGCACAAAGAGGGGGTGAGCCACGTCTTCACGCTGTGCGGCGGCCACATCCAGCACATCTACGACGGTTGCCTCGACTTTGGAATCCGAGTTGTAGACTTTCGCCATGAACAATCGGCGGGTCACGCGGCCGAGGGTTGGGCGCGGGCAACGGGGAAGCCCGGCGTAGCGCTGGTGACCGCCGGTCCGGGCGTCACCGATGCGGTCACGGCGGCTGCAAACGCGATGCGCGGCGGCGTGCCCATGATCCTGATCGGCGGGCAGGGGCCGCGCTTCTTCTCGGGGATGGGCTCGCTTCAGGAGATGGACCACGTCACGCTTTTGCGCAGCATCACCAAGTGGTCGGTCACCGTGCCGGAGACACGCCGGCTTCCCGACTTCATGGCCATGGCCTTCCGCAAGGCGATGACCGGTGTTCCGGGGCCGGTTTTCCTCGAGATGCCGCTCGACGTGCTGATGGGAATGGAGGACGACTCCAACCTTCACTTCCCCGTGTCCTACCGCACCGATTCCGTGGCGGGTGGAGATCCGCGGGGCGTCGAGGCGGCGGCGGCGCTCTTGGCCGGCGCGGAGCGTCCCGTTGCGCTGGTCGGTACCCAGTGGTGGTGGTCCCCCTACAAGGCGGAGATCGCGTCGTTCCTGCAGCGGTACGACCTGCCGGTGTTCCTCAACGGCGGAGCGCGCGGGGCCGTTCCGCCGGACGATCCTCGATTCTTCCGCCTTTGTCGCAACAAAGCCCTGGCCGCTGCCGATGTCATCGTCGTGTTCGGCACGCCGTGGGACTTCCGGTTGAACTATGGAAACGACATCCCCGCGGGAACCAAGGTGATCCACGTCGATCTCGACCCGGACGTGATCGGTCACAACCGTGGCGCAGACGTGGGCATCGTAGGGGATACGGGGCTCGTGATGCACCAGCTCGCCGCCGCTGGAAAGCGCCCATCCAACAACTGGATCGACACCATCCGGGCGATGGAGCAGGCCCGCTTCCAGAAGATGCTGGGGGAGCTCCACAGCGACGATGTGCCGATCAACCCCCTGCGGTTCTCCATGGAATTGGCGAAGGCGATGCCCAAGAATTCGACGGTGGTGTGCGATGGCGGCGACATCGTGGGCACCGCCGCCAAGGTCGTCGACGTTTGGGAGCCGGGTCGGTGGATGGATCCGGGCCCCCTCGGAACGCTCGGCGTCGGCCCCTCCTTTGCCATGGCGGCGCGGCTCGCCCGTCCCAACGATCCAGTGTTCGTGATCTATGGGGATGGCAGCTTCGGGCTTAATGGAATGGAATACGAGGCCGCGGCTCGCCAGGGCATCCCCTTCGTCGGTGTGATGGGGAACGACAGCGCCTGGACGCAGATCCGCCGTGGCCAGGTGCAGCTCTTCGGCCCGGAGCGGATGCCGGCCACGGGGCTCGCCTTCACCCGCTACGACCGCATGGTAGAGGCGCTGGGTGGCCACGGGGAGTACGTCGAGCGGCCCGAGGAGATCCGGCCCGCGATTGAGCGCGCGCTCGAGAGCGGGAAGCCCGCGCTGGTCAACGTCAAGATCGGCACCTCCGCGTTTCGGGAAGGCGCGATCTCGGTTTAGCGTCGGCGCTGGCGGCGCCCGGCGGAGCTACTCGACGCGAACCATCGCGCACGTCATGCCGATGCGCTCCTTCTTACCGTCACACGTCTTGTACCGATCGAAGTACACGACGTGTTTCCCGGTTTCGCTCAAGGAGATCGAGGTGTCCCACCGCGGACCCCACTTGGCATCCGTGGTGGCCGTAAGCTCGCCCTCCGCCTTGATCCAGTCCTTGTAGACCTCGGCGGTGAGGGTGCAGCCGGCGGTGCCCTTCTGCTGATCCTTCTGCAGCATCGCCGAGAACTTGATCGCGCCGGCGGGCTGGGCCGCGAGGTGGCTGTCGTCCGGGCCGGGGGCCCAGGCCGAGTCGGCGTCCTTGCAGGACTCCCAGGTGAAGTTCTCCTCGGTCTTGGTGAACTTCGCGGTGCCGATCACGTTCTCGAACTCGTTGACCTTACCGTCCACCATCGTCATGTACTTGTCGACGACCGTGAGGCCACAATTGCCCTTGTCGATCGCCACTTTGAACTTGCCGCGCATCTTGTTGTTCGGGCTGTTGTCCGACTTGCGCTGCTGCGCGATCTCGTCGCCCTTGAGCTTCTTGAGGTCGGCGTTCACCGTTTCGGCGGCCTTGGTCACGACATCCAGCGGGATGCCCGTGAGCGTGGACACCGCCGCGGGGTCGCAAACACCATCGTGCACGGCGGCGTAGCCCATGCAGAACGCATCCGCGTGCGGATTGCTCTCGGTGCAGGTCGCGATCTTTCCGTCGGAAGCGCAGTCGTACTGGAAGACGTCGCTCGACGATCCCGCCGTGTAGTCGGCCTTCAGCGCGCCCGCCTCGTCCCGGAAGCGCAGCCGCGCCGTGGGGTCGGGCTTGTTGGCTCCGGACGGTTGCGGCTTGGAGTACAGCCATGCGCTGCCGGGCAGCTTGTCGAGCGCGAGCTCACAGGCCGGGGTCTTGGGCTTGGCCGGCTCGGGGGGCTTCGGGAGGTCACACGCCAACGCCATGAGGAAGAACATCGGGACTCCGGTTTCGCGCTGCGGGCATACCGCTCGGGGGGCCTCGATGTCAAGGGTTCGTCCTCATTCCCCCCGTTGACGTATTTTTTGCGCGCACGCTGTCACACCTGAGGTCTGATGAAAAAGGACGCGGCACCGCTCGCGTGTTGGGAGGCTTGACGGACTCCTTGCTCGTGGGTGTGGTCAGGGTCACCCGTTTCTGCTACAAGGTTGCGCGCTTCATAAACCCCCCAGTCGGCTACTCAGCCGTGGAGTCAACGTGTCCTCACTCGTCGCATTCTACAAGGAAGGGGGATGGGGTATGCACCTCATCCTGGTCTGTTTGCTCGTGTCCATCGGCATCATCATCGAGCGCGTAAAGGTGCTTTGGATGGACAGCTCCGAGAACAAGCACGCGTTGCTCACCGGGTTGAACCAGCACATCATGCGCGGCGACGTGCAGGCTGCCATCCGTTGGCTGGCCAGCCAGAAGCAGGGCCCGATCAGCCGCATCCTGCGCGCGGGCCTCATGAAGGCGCACCGCCCCGACAAGGAGATCCAGGCCGCCCTTGATCAAGCCTCGCTCTCCGAGGTTCCCCGCGTCGAGGCGCGCACCGGCTACCTCGCCGTGCTCTCCAACACCTCCACGCTCTTCGCCCTCATCGGCACCATCTCCGGCCTGATCAAGACGTTCTCGTCCCTCGGCTCCGGCGTGGATCCCGCGAAGAAGTCTGAGATCCTCTCGGAAGGCATCGCCGAGGCGATGCACTGCACGCTGTTCGGTCTGGCCAGCGCGGCGTTCGTCATCCTCTGCTATGCCGTCATCCAGGCGCAGACGCAGCACATTCTCGAAGCGATCAACGAGTCCGTTGTCGCGGAGCTGAACTTCGTGCTCTCGAACCGCGCTGCTAAGCAGGAAGGCGCGCAGGCTGTGGGGTAGGTCATGAGCGTAAACGTTGAGGGAGGAAAAGGCCGCGGCAAGTCGATGGGCGTCGACCTCAACCTGGTCCCGTTCATTGACTTCCTGTCCTGCCTGATCGCCTTCCTGATGATGACCGCCGTCATGAGCGAGATCCACTCGCTCGCCGTCGAGCAGAACATCTCCCCGCCAAACCCCGACGAGCCCCCTCCGGAGACTCCCCCCACGCCGCCGCTCACGGTTCACGTGCGCGCCGACGGGTTGTGGATCGCCCGGAAGGCCGAGGAGGGGACCAACATCCCCAAGCTCGGAGAAGACTACGACTGGGAGAAGCTGGAAGAGTTGATGAACACCGATCACACGACCTTCCCGTTGGATGATCTGGTGGTCATCAACACCGACGACGGCGTTCACTTCGAACACATGGCCAAGGTGCTCGATATGTCGCGAAAGGTCGGTTACCCCAAGACCCTTCTGGCGGGCGGCCCTCCGTCTGCCACCCCTGACGGTGTGCCGGCCGCTGGCGCCGCACCCCCCAGTGGAGGATAGCTCATGAGCGTCGTCACTCCAGGGCGCCGCCCGGCCTTCGCGCCGATCGGTCGCCTCCGCTCTTCCCCCCTCTCCGGCGGGAAGAAGAGCGGCTTCGTGTCGCTCAACCTCACGCCGATGGTGGACATGTTCACCATCCTCGTCGTCTTCCTGATTCAGCTGTTCAAGGCCTCTGGCGAAGTTCAGCTCAGCAGCAAGATCACGGTGCCGCGCTCCCTGGCTGGAGAGCCCCTCGAGGGCGAAGCGGGAACGGTGGTGCAGGTGTCCGCCGATCTGCTGCTCCTTGAAGGTCAGTCCTTCTCCGAGGAGGAGATGGGCTCCGAGCTCGACGTGTCGATCCCGGGCATGGTTGCGCGCCTCACGAAGGTTCGCGAAGTGAACGAGAAGATCTTCGGTCGCGACCCCACGATGCCATACGACGGCGTACTGATCGTGCAGGCCGACTTGGCAACGGACTTTCGCCTTGTGCGCCGCATCATCGCTTCGTCCAACGAGGCGGGCTGGGCCAAGATGAAGTTCGTCACCCAGCCAGCGGCAACCGGAAAGCCCGAAGCCGCCGAGTAGGCCTCCGCCGACGTTTGAGGGCCGCCGCAGGGCGGCCCTTTTCGTTTTTGGGGCGCCGCTGTTCGCGGGATAGTGGGCCCCGATGTCTCACCTCGCCGCGCTCCGTGCCGCGCTGGATCGCGAGCGCCGCGCGATCATCGCCGAACATGAGTCGCTGCGTGGGTTGCCGATGCCGGCCCGCCGGGCGCTTGGGTTCAGCCTCTACCCGCTCACGCTGGACACCACGGAGCTGCGAAGTCGCGGGCGGGTGAACGTGCTGCTTCGCGGCTCCGATCTTGGGGACGGGTTCGGTCCCGGCGACCCGGTGGTGCTGGCGCCGCTGGGAAAGCCGGACGAGGGGTGGGCGGGGCGCGTGGAAGGGGCCGACGAGCACAGCATCGAGCTACGCGTGGAGGATGCGCCCATCGGGCCGGGGCCGTGGGCGGTGAGCCGTCGTCTGGACTTCACGGTGCACGAGGAACAGGTAGCCGCGCTCGTTCGCGCGGAGTCGCAGTCGGGGATGCTCGCGAATCTGCTGCTCGGGCACGAGGCACCCTACCGGCCGGATCCATGGGTTCACCCTGCCTTCGCCTCGCTCAACGCGTCGCAGCGCGCGGCGAGCGAGCTCGTACTGGGGGCCACGGAGATCGGGCTCTTGCACGGGCCGCCCGGTACTGGAAAGACCGAGACGCTGTGCGCGGTCCTCGTGGCGCTTCGCGAACTGGGAGAGCGGCCGTGGGCGCTCGCCGAGAGCAACGCCGCAGTGGACCATCTGGCGCTTCGCGCGAGCGCGGCAGGGCTCAACGTCGTGCGACTCGGCGTGAGCGCGCGCATCGCGTCTCGGGTGCAGCCGCTCACGCTGGAATGGCGGATCCTCAATGGCCCCCGTGCCGAAGTCATCCGTGGCCTGATGCGGCAGGCGGCGCGCACCAGCGGGCCGGCTGGCGTGGAGTTGCGCGACGCTATCCGCTCCGAGTGGGCCGCCGCGAAGCGCGAGGTGCTGGCCGCCGGGGATGTGATCGCCATGACGCTCGGCTCGCTCGCCACCCGAGGCCGGAGCCTGATCGCCCCGAAAACGGCGGTCGTGGACGAGGCTTCGCAGATCGCCGAACCCGCGCTCTGGCCGCTCGTAGGCCGCGTCAAGCGGCTCATCCTGGCGGGCGACCCGCACCAACTCGGCCCCGTCGTGAAGTCCCGTGATCCGGTCCTGGAACGCTCGTTGATCCAACGGCTCGTGGAAGAAGGTTTTACGTTCCCGATGCTCACCGAAGAGTACCGCTTCAACGAGCAGCTCCTTCGATTGTGCGCGCCGACCTACGGCGGGCTCCTGGTCGCTCACCCCTCGGTCGCCACACCGCGGGTGGAGCCCGCGGCGACCTGGATCGATACTTCGGGGATGGGCTTCGACGAGGAGCGGGATGCGGCCTCGTCGTTCCACAATCCAGGGGAGCTCCGGCTGCTCGCCAAGGTTTGGGAGGAGCTGCGCGCGCAAGGGGTCCGCGCGGAGGACGTCGGGGTTGTCACGCCGTACCGCGCGCAGCTTTTGCGCGTGCGAACCGCGTTCCCTGCACTTGAGGCGGGAACGGTGAACGCGTTTCAGGGGCGGGAGAAGCCCGTCATCATCGCGACGTTCGTGCGGAGCAACGACGCCCAGGAGCTCGGCTTCGTGGCGGACGCGCGGCGGCTGAACGTGACCGTGACCCGCGCGCGCGACCGCTTCATTGGCATCGGCGACACCGCTACCCTGAGCGGGAGCCCCGCGTATCGACGCGTGATCGATGCCGTGGCGGAGCTCGGGGGCTACCGCTCCGGGTGGGAGCTGATCGAATAGGTTACAAGCGTGCTATCGCTTGGTCGGCGCCAGGGCGGATAGTGCGGCGGCGAGCGGAGGGTCAGCCGCGGGGTCCGCGAGCCCCCGGAAGCCAGGCGCCCCCGGGGTGCCATCGGCGGCAGCGGGAAAGGCCACCTCGATATCGGGCGTCAAGCCTTGATGATCCGGGATGGGCTCCCCGCCGGGGAGGTAGTACCTGCCGACGGTGAGCTTCAACGCGGAGCCGTCCTCGTACTGGAAGACCCGCTGTACGGAGCCCTTCCCATAGGTGCGCGTACCTACGAGGGTGGCGCGCTTGAGATCATGGAGCGCGCCGGCCACGATCTCCGCGGCGCTCGCGGTTTCTCCGTCCACCATCACGACCAGGGGGAGCGTCCAGTCGGCGCTGCTTTTGGTGGCGACGATCCGAGTGTCGCCGCCGGAGCGGGTGCGCGTGGTCACGATGGTGCCGGTGCCGACGAAACGATCGACGAGCGCGCCGGCCTCTTCCACCCGACCCCCCGGATTTGATCGAAGGTCGAGGATCATCGCCCGCATGCCCGAGCGCTCCGCGACCGCGCGCGCCAGCGGCGCCGCGACGGGATCGCCAAAATGACCCACCCTCGCGTACACCACCCCGCCCGGGAGCTGTTGCACGCGCACCGCGGGCTCCCGGGCCCGCGCCCGGAGCAGGGCGACTTCCCACTCCACCTCGCCCCGCCGCACCGTGAGCCGCACCGCCGTATGTTCGGGCCCGAGGAGCTGCGTTGGATCGGCGGGCTGGATGAGCGCGGCGCCGTTCGCCGCCACCACGCAATCCCCCACCTTCAGCCCAGCGTTTTCTGCCGCGCCCCAGGGTTCGAGCGCCGCGAGTCGAAGGCCGCACGGCTCCTTTGCGAGCGTGGCCCCGATCCCCAACGCTACGCCGCTCTCCGCGCCCCGCAGGATCCCCCACGCCTCGGGCGAGTAGTAGGCCGAGTGCTCGTCCAGCACCGTCCCGATCCCACCGAGCGCTGCGTGCACCAGGGTGTCGAGGGCCAGGGGCCGCTCATACTGGGTGTCGATGTCCGTCAACACCCGCGCGAACAGGTCAAGGCCGCCGAAGGGATCCGCGGCGCCTACCAAAAGTGTGGCGACCACGCCGCCAGCGAAGGCCAACGCGTACCCGCCGATCCGGGGCCGCGCCTGGCTCATCGCGCGAGCCACTCGGTCGGGTCTTGTGGGGTTCCATTATATCGAATTTCGAAGTGGAGCTGCGGCTCGCCGTCTTCTGCCAGCCCCGTTGTGCCCACGGTGCCGAGCGCATCCCCCGCCGCCACGCTCTGCCCCACGAACACCCGCAACCCGTTGGCGTGCGCGTACAGGGTGCTGAAATTGCCATGTTGAACCATGACCATCTGGCCATAGCCGCGAACGTAGCCCGCACGGGTAACCTCGCCGGCGGCCACCGCCCGGAAGGAGCTACCCGGCTGCGCCTGCCAGTCGATTCCGGGGTTGTTGGTCCTGGCTCCCGTCGTCGCGTCCACGACCGGGCCGAACCCGTGGAGCACCTGCCCGCTCACGGGCTTGGGGAGGCGCCCACGTAGGCTGCGGAAGTCCACGTTGGAGGTGACCGCCTGCGAAGCCGGCATGCTGCCCTCGCGCGCACGCACGGAGCTGTCCAGCGCCTCGCGCGCCGTCGCCGTTTCGGTAATGACTCGCCCCACCAGCGAAGGTTGTCCGCGGATTTCTCTCAGCAGGGACACCCGTCGCTTCCGCTCCGCATCCAGGCCGGTGCGCTGGGTGGTGAGCTGATCACGCAGGGCTCGGGTTGCGGCGTTGGCTTCCTCAGCCGCTTTCGCCGTTGCGGTCTTCTCGGCAGCCAGCCTCGCGAACTCGGCGGTCTGATCCTCATCGGATGCGAGCACCGCCGTGAGGTAGCTGGCGCGGCGGCGGAGCTCGACCGGATCGTCGGCGCCGAACAGGAGGCGCAGCATGCCGAAGCGGCGGATCCGGTACAACGAGCGCAACAACGCCCGAGCCCCCGAAGCGCGCTGGCTCACCTTCCCGGCGGCCGACTTGGCTTCTTCAAGCTTGGCGGTCCGGGCGGCCTCGGCCGCCGCGAGGGTGGTCTCCAGCGTGCCGAGCTGCGCATCCAGCGCGAGGATCTGGGTGTCGTACGCCTCGATCTCGGCCAGTAGCTCCCGCGCCGCCCCATCGCCCTGCGCGGAGGCCGGGTTCGTGAGGAGCACGAGCGCCGCAACCGCGAGCAAACCCGGCACCCTCACGCCAGGCGCCGCAGGAAACGCCGGACTGCGACGAACGCTGCCAGCACGCCGGTCCCCACCGCGACGAGAACCAGTCCAACGAGTAAACCACCGGGTAGAAAGCGGAACCCCTCGTTGTCGAAGGTGAGCGGCACCGCCTCGTGCAGCTTGCTCATGACTCCCTGGTGCACCAACTCCAGGGCAACCAGGGCGAGCACGCTGCCGACCAGCCCCTCAAGGGCCCCCTCGATCACGAACGGCGTGACGATGTACCCGTCGGTGGCCCCCACCAGGCGGAGGATCTCCAGCTCGTCCCGCCGGGCGTAGACCACGAGGTGGATGGTGTTGCCGACCAGGAACAGCGCAGCCCCAATGAGGATGACGCCGAGAACGGCGCCCAGGAGCGTGAGGGTGCGCAGGAACCCCGCGGCGCGCTCCACCCACTCACGGCCGTAGTCAACCTCGCTGAATCGCCCGGTTTCGCGCAGCGAAGCGGCGAATGTATCCATGGCTGCGGGGCTCGTGTGGCCATCGTTGAGCGTGACCTCAAGGGAGGCCGGCAGGGCCTCCTCCCCGAGCTCGTCGAGCATCGGGCCCACTTCTGGCATGCGCTCCCGCATCCACGCCGCCGCCATCTCGTGGGTGACCAGCTCCACCGCTTTCACCTCCGCGCGGCCGGCGAGCTCGACCCGAGACGCTGCTTGATCCTCGGCCGAGACACTGTTCTCGAAATAGGCGGAGACGTGTACGTCGTGTTGCCATCCGCTCACGACGGCCTGGAGGTTCACCACAACCAGGGCGTACACGCCAAGCAACACGATGGCCGCGGTGATGACGCCGGTGTTCACCATCGCGAGGTAGGTGTGCTCTCGGAGGCCGCGCAGGGCGCGGCGGAAGGGTAGGATCATCCTCGCCCTCCCTTCGGCGCTGCACCACCCACCAGTCGCCCGTCGACGAACCGGAGCTTCCGGTACGGGAAGCGGTCCATCAGCCCTACGTCGTGCGTGGCCACCAGGACGGTGGTGCCGCGGAGGTTGATCGCCTGGAGGATCTCCATCACCTCTACCGCCATGGCCCCATCGAGATTGCCGGTGGGCTCGTCGGCGAGCAGGATCGCGGGATCGTTGACGATCGCCCGGGCGATGGCCACCCGCTGCTTCTCGCCCCCGCTGAGCACCCCCGTGAGGTCGTCTTCCCGGCCCTTCAATCCCACGATGTTCAGCACGGCCGGCACGCGGCGCCGGATGCTGTCGTCGGGAGCGCCGATCACTTCGAGCGCCATCGCGACGTTCTCGGCCACGGAGCGGTGAGGGAGCAGCTTGAAGTCTTGGAATACCACGCCCATGTTGCGGCGCAGGGCAGGGAGCTGCTGGGTGCTCATCTTGCTCACATCCACGCCGCCGAGGAGCATTTTTCCTGACGTGGGGCGCTCGGCGCCGTACAGCAGCTTGAGCATCGTCGACTTCCCGGCGCCAGAGGGGCCGGTAATGTAGACCATCTCTCCCTTTTCGACGTGCACCGACACGTCCCGCAGGGCGTCGCGTTCCGCGTAGCTTTTGACGATGTGGTAGAGGCGGATCACGCGGGGGCTACGTTATCACGGGCGCTCGCCGCCTCGACCAGGCAAGGAGGCAGGGATGCGGGTTGCATGTTTCGGAGGCAGCTTCAACCCGCCCCATGTGGGGCACGCGATGGTCGCGGCATGGTTGTTGTGGACCGAGCGCGTGGACGAGGTGTGGATCATCCCCGCGTTCGTTCACGCGTTCGACAAGGCGCTCGCCCCGTTTCCGCGCCGGTTCGCTGCGTGCCAGCAGCTTGCGGGGATTTTGGGGCCGCGCGCCCGGGCGATCGACATCGAGGCCCATCTCCCCGCGCCCTCGTTCACCGTGAATACGCTCGACGCGCTGGCAGCAGCGCATCCGAACGCCCGCCTGCAGCTCGTGCTTGGCGCGGACAACGTGAGCAGCTTGCAGAAATGGAAGAACTGGGCGCGGATCGAGGCGGAGTACTCGCCGATCGTAGTGGGCCGCGGGGGGCACGAACTGCCGGGCGTGCCCACGTTTCCGGACGTTTCGAGCACGGAGGTTCGGCGGAGGCTCGCGGCGGGAGAATCAGTGGAGGCCCTGGTGCCTGCGGCGGTGCTGGCGGTGTGGGCCGAGGCGCGCTGACTCAGCCTCCGACCGCGACCTCGGTCCACGGGCCGCGCGAGTCAGGCCCAAGGTTCGCCGCCAGGAAGCTCCGCAGGTGGGGGGAGGGGCCATCGATGAGCCGGATCAGGCAGCGGGTGCCGCCATTCGGCAGATCCAACACCTCAAACCAACGCGCCGCCATGGGCAGCCGGAGCTCACCGGCGTGCACCTGTCCGAAACGCAGGCGCAAGGCCAACGCTTCAGCGGCCGCCCGCCGCTCGTCGTCACCTTCGGGGAGCGCCCAGCGACTGTCCGCCTTCACCATCTCGTGGCCGAGCAGCACTACGGGACCGCACTCGTCGAGGAACGCCCGAACGGTGCGGCGCTCACGGGCGGCCATGAGGGTAAGGTCCACTCCTGCTGGCGTCGGCGCGGGGACATACCCATGGAAGAGGTCGAGCAGCCGCTCGGTCCAACTTGGCGGGTAATCTGGGTGCCAGATTCGCACGCGCGTCGCCATCCCCGTCAGCATAGCTGACATTTGCGGGTTGGGGAGGGTTCCGGCGAAGTGTGCGCGCTAAGCGCGCGCGATGAACTTGCCCCTGGTGTGCTTCGACATCGATGGAACCATCCTGCGGACGCGCGGCGCCGGACGCGAGGCCCTTGATGAGGCGTTTCTCGCCTTGTATGGGTGGAACCACGCCACCGAGGGGGTGAATGTTGCGGGCGCCACCGACGACGTCATCTGTCGCGACGTCGCGGCCCGGTTTGGCGAGGCCTGGCTCCCGTCGGCGACTCCCCAGCTCGTGGACCGCTACCTCGTGGGGTTACGGCACCGCGTCGAGGAGCCGGGGCGCGCCGAGCTGCTCCCGGGGGTGAGCGCGCTGCTCGACGCGCTGGCCGGCCGGGCTCATGTGGCGTTGCTCACGGGCAACTGGCAGATTGGCGCCGACGTGAAGCTCCGTGCCGTGGAGGTGGAGCGGCGCTTCGACTGGGGCGTGTACTCCGAGGATGCCTTCGATCGGGACGGGCTGGTGCCGGCTGCGCGCCTTCGGGCGGCGTCACGCGGCCTGGGCGTGGGCGAGGTCGTGGTGCTCGGAGACACCGTCTCCGATGTGAAGTGTGCGCGAGCGGGCGGTGCGCGCGTGGTCGTGGTGGAGACGGGGTTCAGCACGCCGGAGGCGCTCGCGAACGCGCGGCCGGATCTGCAAGTCGCGAACCTCAGCGAAGGGCTGGCGTGGATTCTGGCGTTGATCCAGGCCTAATCCGGTGCCCGCCCATAGAACGAAGTCGTCGCCACCGCGCCGTTCTCACCGTCTACACCGCCGACGAAGACGATGCCGAGATCGGGATCGTCGAGGGCCAACGGAGCCTCCGCGCGCCCCGGGAGCCCCACAGCGTCGTCTTGTTCGTCGCAACGCTCCAGCATCGACGACGTGTCGGTCGCAACGTCGTAGATCTCTACGCAGGAAAGCGCCGTGGCGCCGAACGCGAAGGGCGACCACGTCGTGGATCCACCCGCGATGAGCACGTGGGTGTCGTCGATCGCCGTGGCGGTGTGCCCCGCGCGCTCGACCTCCAGTTTCCCCACCTCCTCCCACGTGTTCGATCCGTGCCGGAACCGCCACACCTGGTCGGTAGCCACGGCCGCTGCGTCCTGCGCGAACGAGGCGTTGCTTGAGACGCCGCCGAACACCACCACGTCGCCATCCGCGAGCGTTACCGCCGCCCCGCCCGCCATTGGATCCATGCCGGAGAGCTCATCGACGTCGCCGCGGAGGCTCACGGCCAGGCTCGCGTCGGAGATCGCCCAATTGTTCCCTTCCATCCGGGCACCGCCGGCGACCAGGGTGCCATCGTCCCCGAGATCCGCGAGCACCACGCCCACCGATCCCCCGTCATCAACCCCGATGATCGACGAAAAGGAGCGCTGGGCGGGGTCGTACAGCTCGCCGTCCGCGAGCAGGATGAATTGACCGGCATCGGGCGTGGAACCAAAGCCGCCCCACACCAGCACCGCGCCCTGCTGGTTGCCAATGGCCCGGTGGCTGCTCCGCGCGTTCGAAAGCGCGTCTTTGTCGGGGATCGCGTCCTCGAAGTTCAAGGTTTCGGGGTCGAACAGCCGGGCCTCGGCCGTGAGCTCCGTGCTATCGCCGTAGCCGTAGGATGGGCCGCCGCCGACCATCAGGAACTTCCCGGCGTCCCCCGCGGTGAGTCGGGTGAGGGTGAAGCCTCGCCGCTTGCTTTGTTCGTCCCCCTTCGCGTCCACGTAGCTCGGCATCGCGCCGATCTCGGTGAACGCCAGGCCCTCCTCCGGCTCCTCAAGGTCAAGAACCCACATCGCATCTGTCGTCTTGTCCACATTGCCCGAGGTCCGGTTGCCGCTGCCGCCCATCACCACGAAGCGTCCATCGCCGAGGGCGGCGCCCGCCCCATCTGCGTCGGGCTCCGGCAGTCCGCCCAGCTTGCCGATCGCCTCCGGACCACTCACGAAGATGGTTGCTTCGACCTCTCCGTTCACCGCGATCACCGGCGCCGAACGCCCCCACGCCACCAGCTCGCCACCCGAGTACCCCTCGACGATGATCCGGGTACCGTCCAGGGCCGGCAGCCCCTCGGCCAAGGCGCTGTCCCCCGCCGCAGGCGCGTCGAGCGTGATCCGGACCGGATCGCCCACGCCCGAATCCAACAGCAGGTCGATCCGATCCGCGCCATCGAAGGGGTTGAGATCGAGCGGCACGATGGGCCGCAGGTTCAGCGTGTAGTCCGCCACCGAGGCGGAATCTACGGCGCCGCCCGTGGTGCCGGTGCACGCCGCAAGCGAGAGCAGGATTCCGAGCGACATCGCGCCCAGCGTAGCACGGTCCGATAAGGGTAGGGACGCCCGGTTCCGCCCGCCATGTTGCGCTCCGCTTTGTTGTCCCCGGCCGTCCACGCATTCACTGGGTTGGCGGAGGGAGATCTGCGCCGGGGCAACACCGAGGGCCTGGCCTCCCTCGCCGCCGTTCTCGGCGGCCGATCGCCCATCGCCACGGTGTCGCAGGTGCACGGAAATCGGGTGCTTGCGGCTGAAGATCTGCGGGAGGACACGGCGTTGGAGGCGGACGCACTGTTCACCACCACCCCCGGAACGATCGTGGCGGTGCGCGTCGCCGATTGTGTTCCCGTGTTGCTGGCGGGTCCTGGGGTGGTGGCCGCCGTCCACGCGGGGTGGCGCGGAACCGCTGCGGACATCGTGCGGTTGAGCGCGGCGGCGGCGGCGACGGCGGCGGGCTGCCGGGTGCACGAGCTCCGCGCGGCGGTGGGCCCTTCGATCCGGGGCTGCTGCTACGAGGTTGGGGACGAAGTGATCCAGGGGGTGGGGGCCGTGGCGCCCGGGGCGAGCTGGCGCGACGGGCGCCACGTCGATCTGGCAGAAGCAAACCGGGCGATCCTCGCCGAAATTGGCGTTGCGGTGGAGGTGGTCGGGGGGTGCACCCGATGCGGCGAGGGGTGGTTCTCCCATCGGCGCGGCGATCTCGGTCGGCAGGTCGGGGCGATCCGCGCGTGATCGCCGCCCTGCTGTTGCTGGCGTGTGCCGACAAGGAGCTGGCGCCGCTCAAAGGAGCGCTCGACGACTACTCGCGCGGTCGTGCGGCGCTCGAAGCGGGAGAGAAGGAGGCCGCCGTGGCGGCGTTCGTCGAGGCTCGAAGGGGGGATCCGGGGAGCGCGGTGCTCGCGCTTTGGGAGGCGCGAGCGAGAGCCGCAACGGGCGACGTAGCGGGCGCTGAAGCGCTCGCAACCGGGGTGATCGCCGAGCACCCCGATGCGGGTCTCGCCTGGTACAACCGGGCCGCGTGGCGCGTGCGACTGGGCCATCACGACGCGGCGGCGGACGACTTGCGGCACGCGATCGTGCTCGGCGCGCGCTCCCCGTACGAAGCGGCGTTGGACGAGGACTTCCGATCGGTGCTCGGGACCGCGCCGTTCCTTGAGGTGCTGCCGCCGGCCCCCGTGGTGGGGCGGACGACGGGCCCAGAGGGAAACGTGTTTCTCGGAAGCGATCTGCTCGTTCAGGTGGAGCTGCTCAGCGCTCCAGGCGTGCGGGCGGAGCTGCATCGCTCTACGGACTCACCGGGATGCGTGGTGCTCGAGCGCGTCGTGGAGGATCAGGCCACACAGGCGGGCGTGCTGGCGCGTCGGATCGACCTGCACTTTCGAGCTAGCGCCGCGTGCAGCGCCAGGCTTGCCTTCGACGTGAGCATGACCGACGGCTCGATGCCGCCGATCCCGATGCTGCCTGTTGCCATCCAGGTGGAGGCGCCCTCGTCGTTTCGGCAGCCCGCACCGGATGTCCTGCCCAGTCGGATCCCGCTGCCCGGCAGCATCGCGCCGACCTCTGGGGGGTGGACGGCGGGCCGAGCTGGGGGTCTGGTGTGGGCCATGGGGCGCGCCGACGTGAGCCCGACGTTGGATGGGGCTTCGGCGCCGATTCGACTGGAGCTGCGGGTGGACGGGAGCACGCGCGCGGCCGGCGGGGCCTGGCCCAACACCTCGGGCGGAACCGTGGCGGCGGGCGACTGGTCGCTCGCCGTACCGCCCGAAGCGCCGTGAGTCAGCTCGTTTCGCCCCGGGCGATGCGCGCGTCGAGCTCTTTGAGCACCGTCACCCGCTTCTTGTGCTTGAGCTCGTAGGCGCGCACCGTGCGCAGATCCGCGAGGTGGAGCGGGATGAACGCGGCGTTCGCCTCGCGCACGTTGAGTTCGTCGTAGTTCGGGATCGGGAGCGTGGCTGCGTGCCCGGCCCGCAGCTCGACAAGCGCTTCGCGGAGCGCCTTCTCGCTGCGCTCCACGAACGCGGCGCGCTCCCCCAGCGCCTGCCGGGCCTTGGCGAGCCCATCCGCCGCGGCCTCGAGCACGGTGGCTTCCGCCTGGGCGACGCGGCCACGCCCGTGCTCCACGCGGTGCTTCAGCTCGTCCCGACGGTGCTTCAGCGTTTCACTGGTTTCATCGAAGGTGTGGCGGAGGTTCTCCCGCGTGCGGGCGAATCGTTCCTTGAGCGGCAGTTCCATGGGTAGCCTCCTGAATGGGCGCTCATTGCGCGACCATGGGGTAGGCACCGGCAGCCCATCGTCAACTACCGCCGCTGCTTCTTCCGAGCTTTCTTGGCTTCCTTCGTCTTCTTGCGGCGCGCATCCCGCTCGGCCGGAGTCATCGGGATCGCGCGCTGTTCGGCGGCCCCTGGCATCCCGGGCATGGACATGCCGGACTGCTGCGCGTACTGCGCCATGCGCTGCTGCAGGGCCCGCGGGTTCATGCCGCCGCCGCCCAACAGGCCTGTCATCGACCCCACTTCCTTCATCATCGCCCGCGTCATCTTGAAGCGATCATGCAGCTCTTTCACCTCCTGGAGCGGGCGACCGGAGCCCTTCGCCAGGCGCTTGAAGCGCGACTCGTTCAGGCAATCGGCGTTGCGACGCTCTTCGCGCGTCATCGACTGGATGATGGCTTCGACCTTCACGAGCTCGTAGTCGTCCAGCGCTTCGGCGGGCACCTGGGCCATCACCTCGTCCATGAACGGCAGCTTTCCCATCACGTCCTTGAGCGAGCCCATCGACTTGATCGTCTGCAGCTGGGTATAGAAGTCGTCGTAGGTGAAGTGGCCGCGGAGCATCTTCTCGGCGTCTTTCTCGGCTTTCTCCTTGTCGATCACCTTCTCGAAGTCGCTCATCAGGCCGACGACGTCCCCAAAGCCGAGGATGCGGCTCGCGAGGCCCTGGGGGCGGAACTCCTCCAGCTTGTCGAGACCTTCGCCCATGCCGAGGAACTTCACCGGCTTTCCGGTCACCGCCTTGATCGAAACGGCGGCGCCGCCGCGCGCATCGCCATCGAGCTTCGTGAGGACGAAGCCGGTGAACGCCAGGCGGCGGTCGAACTCGGCGGCGGTGCGCACCGCGTCCTGGCCGATCATCGCATCGCAGACGAACAGGATGTTCTTCGGCTGCGTCTTTTCCTTGATCTGGTCGAGCTCCGCCATCAGCGTTTCATCCATCGCGAGGCGGCCGGCGGTATCGAAGATCACCACGTCGCGACCCACGTTGCGCGCCTGAGTGACGGCGGTCACGCAGAGCTGTACCGGATTCATCCCCTTGATCGAGAACACGGGCACGTTGAGCTTGCGCCCCAGCGTCGTGAGCTGATCGACGGCGGCGGGCCGGTACACGTCGGCGGCCACGAGCATCGGCTTGCGCCCCTGCGCCTGCAGGCGCCGCGCGAGCTTCCCTGCGGTCGTGGTCTTTCCGGAGCCCTGGAGGCCGACCATCATGATCAACGCCGGCTTTCCCTCGAGGTCGAGCGACGTGTCCACCGGACCCATCAGGGCCTCGAGCTCGTCGTAGCAGGCCTTGATGAAGTGGTCGGCCGGCGTGGCCTGGAAGGGCTGGTTCTTCACCTTGAGGGTGACGACCTTTCCGAGGGACCGATCCTTCACCTTGGCGAGGAAGTCCTTCGCCACGTCGAGGCTCACGTCGGCTTCGAGCAGGGAAACGCGAACGTCTCGCAGCGCGTCGGCGACGGATTCTTCGGAGAGCTCGGTCTTGCCCTGCAGCTTCAGGCGGGCGTTGCGGAAGCCGCGGGAGAGTGTGTCGAACATGGGGCGCGCGACTATCACGGGCGGGTGAGGCGGCCCACCATCCCGCCGAGCCGGGGGCGGTTACCCACGATGGATGATTGACGAAACTCGCTTCCGGCAGATCGTGGCGGCGGCGATCAAGGACCTTGGCCGGCAGATCGACACCATCGACACCGACGCGCTCGACTGGAAGCTCACCGACGGGGTGCTCTCCGTGGAATTCGAGGCCGGCGGCGTGTTCATCCTGAGCCAGCAGGTGCCGGTGCGGGAGCTGTGGTTGTCCGCGTTTTCGCGCGCTTGGCACTTCCGGTGGGACGAAGGGAAGTGGACGGAGCGCGATCTCGCGGAGCCGATGGAGAATGTGCTTACGGAGCTGTTTTCGAAGAAGCTGGGGTTCGCGGTTACGATCTCGAATCCTGGCTAAGCGCGTCACCGTTGGGTGGATGGCTTCTCCGCTTGGCGCGCCGGTGGCACGGCGGACGAAGAGGCTTTCACCACGGCGGGCGCGGAGGACCCGGAGGAAATCAGGGAGGGGACCCTGATAAACGCCGCGTGCTCAAGCGTCGCCAGCGGGGTGGGTGGGGTACGCTTCGGTCAGCCCGGTGACCGCGATGCTCGTCGTTTCCCTGCTTGGTCTCGCCGCGTGTGCCCCCGAGTCGACGGAGGACACCGCGAATAGCGGGGATGTGGACACCGACACGGGCTCTGACACCGAACTAGATACCGAAACGACGGCATGGGGCACCCCGATGGTTCGCATCCCCGCCGGAACGTTCACGATGGGCGGTGGCGTGGGCGATCCATCCGGTGGCTACCAGGACCATCAGGTCACGCTCCCCCACGACCGTTGGATCGG
>BJHF01000019.1 GCA_014191855.1 Deltaproteobacteria bacterium | reverse complement strand
CCTGCCAATTGATGAGGATGTTGGGCGGCCGCCACGGATCGGCGGGCGCACCGCGGGCCAGCGTCAAGAAATTGGCGTCGTCGAAGTCCGCGGGGCGCGTGAGGGTCCACGCCAGCGGGGCCACCAGCGCGAGCAGCAGGAGCGCGATCCGGCGGTTCATGCTGGGCGCACGCGGGGGTTCAGGTCGGGTCCACCACAGTCATGAAGATCGGCGCGGGGTTGGTGCAGCTTGTGCAGCGCAGCCCGAGAAGCCAGGTTCCATCGGTGGTGAATCCGCCAAACGCCGTGCCATCCGCGGAAGCCGCGCCGGTCAGGTCGGCGTCGGTGCCGCCGGTCAACTCAAGGGTATAGAATTCAGAAGCGAGAAGCTCGATGTCGGTGAACTGGTCGTCGAGCTCGTCGGGCGTCTGGGTGTAGTGGCCGATGAGGATCTCGTCGAGCTTCCCGGGCACGACGGGCTCGCCGTTGCCGGCGATCGTGAGCCCCGACCAGTCGATGCAGCCCGGTGCGGCGGGCAGCGAGAGGTGGGTCATCGCCGTGAGGTCCACGTCGTAGTCCACCACGTCGCAGGTGGGCGTGAGGTTGGCCTCCACGACGTCGCTGCCGGGGGTGGGCTTGAGGAAGGCCAGGAACAACGCCCCCTGCCCGGGATCAAAGCCGTTGGCCACCACGATCAGGAAGGTGCCGCCGGCCTCCTCATACACATCCACCGTGTTGTAGGCTGTGCCCCCGAAGTTGAACTGGCTGAGCATACACGACGTCGCATCCCCCGGTTCGCACGACACGTAGCCGTTCGTGTCGCTCTGCAGCAGGGAGTTGTTCGTGAGGCCGCTCGATACCTCCGCCTCGTCCATGTGCGGGAAGCGGGTGAGGCCGATGTTGTCGACGTCGGCCACCGGATCCATGTCGTGGCACAACATATCGTCCGTCAAGGCGGAGAAGTCGATCTTGATGTCCACCTTCTCGGCGGTGATGTACTCCGGGATCACCAGGCCCCCGGTCCACGCGTAGTTGTTCTCGTTCTCGAGGAGCACACACTCGGCGTCTCCCGAGTCCTTTGGGTCCTTCGGGCAACCGGCGGCGACGACCAGGATGAGGGGCAGGAGCGGAGCGAGCAGGCGTCGGCTGGACATCCGGCCAGTGTAGCCCGGCGCCCACGCGGATAGCACCCCCTCGATGGACTACGACGTTGTGGTGGTAGGCGGCGGGCACGCCGGATGTGAGGCGGCGTTGGCTGCCGCGCGGCTCGGGCGATCCGTGGCGTTGGTCACGCTCTTCCGCGATCAGCTCGGGCGTCTGAGCTGCAACCCGGCGGTGGGCGGACTCGCCAAGGGCACGCTGGTGCGGGAGATCGACGCGCTCGGTGGGGCGATGGCTCGGGTCGCGGACGCGACGACGATCCAGTTTCGGCGCCTGAATACCCGAAAGGGGCTCGCCGTACAGGCCTCGCGCGCGCAGGTGGACATCGACCTGTACCCGAAGCGGATGGCGGAGGAGATCGCCCGGGCGGGCGTGGTGGTGGTCGAGGGAGAAGCGGCCGATCTGGAGGTGAGGGCCGGGCGAATCTCGGCGCTCCTGCTTGGTGACGGTACCCGGGTCGGTACCTCCGCGCTCGTGCTCACGACGGGGACGTTTTTGGGGGGCGTGCTCCATTGTGGTCGGGATCAGCAGGTGGGCGGGCGGGTGGGCGAGGGCGCGGCGCACACGTTGTCGCTCTCGCTGACGCGGCTCGGGCTGCGCCTCGGGCGCCTGAAGACGGGGACGACACCGCGGCTCGACGGGCGAACGGTCGCCTGGGACCGGCTCCATGTGCAGCCGGACGCGCTTCCTGGCGGACACTTCGCGTTCACGCCGCCGGCCGCGCGCCTTGCGCGTCGCGACTGTTACATCGCCTTCACCAATGAGGGAACGCACGCTGCGATCCGGGCCTCGCTGGGGGAATCGCCGATGTACTCCGGCGCGATCACGGGCCGCGGGCCCAGGTATTGCCCGAGCATCGAAGACAAGGTGACCCGCTTCCCCGAGAAGGACCGGCACCAGCTTTTCTTGGAGCCCGAGGGCCTCAACACCCACCGCATCTACGTGAACGGCACGAGCACGAGCCTCCCCGCCCACGCGCAGGACGCGATGATTCGCTCGATTGAAGGGCTGGAGTCCGCGGTGATCGAGCAGTACGGCTACGCGGTGGAGTACGACTTCGTGGATCCGACGCAGCTGAGCCCCACGCTGGAATGGCCAGCGTTGCCCGGCCTCTTCTTCGCCGGCCAGGTGAACGGCACCAGCGGGTACGAGGAGGCTGCGGCGCAGGGCCTCGTCGCCGGAGTGAACGCGGCTGGCGTGCCCTTGGTGTTCGGCAGGGACGAAGCCTGCATCGGCGTGATGATCGACGACCTCACCCAGCGCGGCGTGGGCGGCGAGCCCTACCGCATGTTCCCGAGCCGCTGCGAGCACCGGCTCGTGCTGCGCGAAGACAACGCCGACCGGCGGCTCATGCCCCGGGCCCGGGCGCTCGGCCTGTTGGGCGACGAGGCTTGGGCGCGATTCGAAGAAAAGGCAGCCGCAATCGCCGAGCTATCTGCAATAGCGCCGGCCTCCCTCCGGCGCCCGGAGGTGTTCGCCGCCGACCTCTTCCCCGAGGCCAACCCGGAGGTGGCCGAGCAGGTGGAGATCGACGTGAAGTACGCCGGGTACGTGGTGCGCGAGGGGCAGCGGCAGGATCAGACCCGGCGTTTGGCAGGCGTTTCACTCGCCGGGATCGACTTCGCGGGCATCGACGCGCTCTCGATCGAGGCCCGCGAGCGCCTCACCCGCGCCAGCCCCGCCACCCTCGCCGACGCAGCCCGCGTTCCCGGCGTCACCCCGGCCGCCATTCAAACGCTGACGATGGTCCTCATCCGGCTCACGTGACGTCTTCATCGAGAACGCCCTTTCCGCCTCGCGTAAACTCGCGAACATACGGGATGTCGCAGTGCTGGGTTTCCTCGGCGGTGCCGACGAACGCGATGCGACGCTCGTACAGCATCGCGATGCGGTTGCTCACCGTGAAACAACTGTCCATGTCGTGCGTCACCACCACGCTCGTGACGCCAAGCTTCTTCTGGAGCGACAGGATCAACCCGTTGATTCGCCGGACATTCACCGGGTCGAGGCCGGTGGTGGGCTCGTCGTAGAGGATCACCTCGGGCTGGATCGCGATGGCGCGCGCGAGCCCAACACGCTTCCGCATCCCGCCGGAGAGCTGCGAGGGCTTGAGCTTCTGGCTCCCGGGCATCCCCACCATCCCCAGCACCTCTTCCACGCGCTGGTTCATCTCGTTGTCGGTGCCCCAGTGGTGCTCCCGAAGCGGGTACTTGATGTTCTGCTCGACCGTCAAGGAGTCGAACAGCGCGCCGGACTGGAACAGCATCGCGATGCGGGTGCGCACGTCCAAAAGGGAGCGCTCCCCCATCTGGGTCACCTCCTTCCCGAAGGCCTGGATCGAGCCGCCGTCGGCGCGGAGCAGGCCGATCAGCATCTTGATCAGCACGCTTTTGCCCGTGCCCGAGCCGCCGAGGATCGTGAGCGTTTCACCCGGGTACACCGACAGCGTTGCATCCTCGAAGATCACCTTCGGCCCGAACGCCTTCTTCACCCCGCTGAAGGTGATGATCGGATCGGGGCCGGCGCCGGGGCGCGTCGGCGACTCGCGAGGATCATCCATAGATCGCCACGAAGATGGTGCTCAGCACGTAGTTGGAGACCAAGAGCGTGATGGCGCTGGTTACGACGGCACGGGTCGTCGACTGCCCCACCCCCTCGGTGCCGCCGGTCGTGTTGAGCCCCACGAAGCACCCGATGATCCCGATGAAGTAGCCGAAGAACACGCTCTTCCCGAGGCCGTGCAGCAGGTCTACGACGCCGAGCGTGTCCTTCACCTGGGTGAAGAAGAACTTGGGGGTGATCCCGACCTCGCGCATCGTGATCAACATGCCGCCGAACACACCCACCACGTCGGCAATGACGGTGAGCAGCGGCAAAGCGAGGATGCAGGCGAGGACTCGCGGGGCAACCAGCTTCTTGATCGGGTCGGCCCCGAGGGCGCGGATCGCGTCCACCTGTTCGTTCACGACCATCGACCCCAGCTCCGCCGCGAATCCGCTGCCGACGCGCCCGCCGACGAGGAGCGCCGTGAGCGTGGGCCCGAGCTCGCGCACGATGCCCAGGGCCACGAGCTTGCCGGTGTACATACTGCCGCCGTAGGATTCAAGGCCGACCGCGAACTGAAGCGCGAGGACCATCCCGGTGAACAACGCAGTGAGCACGGTGATCGACCAGCTCCGGATCCCCGCGTGGTCGAGCTGGTACACCACCGGCCCGATCTCGATCGGAGACCGGAAGAACGCCCAGAAGGTGCGCGTGCTGAGCACGGCGATTCCGCCGGCATCGCTCAGCAGCGTGCGGAAGCCGTTCATCAGCGAACCGGATCGAAGCCGTCGAGCACCGCCTGGTAGGCGGGCCACAGCGTGTCGAGCTGGCCGAGCGGTGCGATGAGCACGAAGTCGTACGTGCACCAGTCGTGGTTTACGACAGCGATGCCGAGGCGTACGGGCATGCCGTCCAGGCGGCCGGTGTGGGTGCGGACGATGCCTTCGCGCGGGCCGATGGCTTGCACGACTTCGAGGTCCTGGGTGGCGCCTTGGAGGCCAGCAACCAGCTCGGTGGCGAGGTCTTGGGTGCGGGCCTCGCGGAATCGCGTGCCGCAGTTTGAATCGGTGTAGAGGCTCGCGCCGGCGGCTTTGTGCACCCAGGCGTGGTCCGCGCCCCCCGGTGCCACAGAGACCCAACCCGACCCCGGCGAACCCACCTTGTACTTGCCTTCCAGCGCTCGGGCCTGCTGCCATGCGGCGGGCATACACCCCGCCAGAAGCAGCGCCAGGAGCGGGGCGGCGCGGCTCATTCCAGGCCTCCGGTGATCCGCAAGAACACATCCTCCAGGGCCTCGTCGCCGCAAACCTCGTTGATCGTGCCCATCCTGGCGATCTTGCCTTTGTGGATGATCGCGAGGCGGTCGCACACTTCGGCGGCCACCGCGAGGGTGTGCGTGGAGAGGAACACCGTTCGACCTTCGGCTGCGAAGCTCCGGAAGGTCTCCTTGATCTGCTTGGTTCCGCGCGGGTCGAGCCCAACCATCGGCTCGTCGACGATCAGCAGCTTCGGCTCGTGCAACAGCGCGCCGGAGAGCACGAGCCGCTGCTTCATGCCGTGGCTGTAGCTCTCCACGAGCTGATCGGCGTGCTCGGTGAGCGCCTGCTGCGCAAGCACCGCGGCGAGGCGCTCGTCCAGCCGCGGCTGAACCATCCCGTATACTTCGCCGAGGAAGCGGAGAAACTCGCGGGCGGTGAGCTTGTCGTAGAGGTAGGGGCGGTCGGGGATGAACCCCATGCAGCGCCGCGCTTCCACGGGGTTCTTCGTCAGGTCTTTCCCGTCGATCTCGATGGAGCCGGCAGTCGGCGGCAGCACGCCGGCGAGCATCCGCAACGTGGTGGTCTTCCCGGCCCCGTTGAGGCCGAGGAAGCCGAACACTTCTCCAGCATGAACGTCCAGATCAAGGGGTTCCACCGCCTGGAAGGCCGCGTAGCGTTTCTCAATCTGGCGGGCGCGGATCATGGGGCCGCCAGCTTATCCGGCCCCGGCGGGGCTGTAGCGACCTCCAGCCGGATCTTGCCCATCGCCCCGAGGATCTCGATCTGCCGGTCGAGGTCGCCCGTTACCAGCTTGAGGTGGGTGGCCTGGGCGGGGAATTGACCGAAAGTGGGGTCCACGGCGACCCAAGATTCTCCAGGGCCGAGCTTCACTTCGGGCCAGGCGTGGTAGTAGAAGGAATGGCCGAGGTCGGCGTTGTACACCAGGCCGGCGGCGATCCGGGAGGGGATGTTCACCGCGCGGGCCAACGACACGTACAACGCCGTGTGTTCGTTGCAGTCCCCTTGCCCGCTGTGCAGCACCTCCAGGCCGTTCGGGATGCCGATGGTCGGCGCCTTCGACACGTAGCGGAACACGAAGTCGGCGAGGCGACGCGCGGCGGTGGCGCGGTCCGTCGCGTCGCCAATCACTTCCACGGCCTTGGCGACGATCTCAGGGTTCGTGGAGGGTAAGGACAAAGAAGGCTCAATGTCGCCGGTGCCGGCCACGGGCAATACCGGCCACTCCGACTCGGGCGGAGTCGAGAGCGTGACCAGCTCCCCGAGGGTGGTCTGGATGGCGCCTTCTGCCGGCACCGTTCCCTCTGGCACGCCCGTCACTTTGAGCGTGAGCGGACCGAGGGGCTTCGCGGGGTCGATGAAGCCGACGAGCGGCGTCTTCGCGAGGGACACGAGATCGGGCGCGTCCCCGACGTCCACCTCCATCGCCTCCGCCTTTGTCATCCGCACGGAGCGCAGCCCCAAGGCCCCTTCTTCGCGCAGCGTGATCCCCTCCGCGTCGATGAGGCGGCGCGTCGTGACTCCGCCGGCTTCCATCCGCACCCAGTGGGCAACTTCGCCGTTCGGCAGCAGCTCGGGCGCCTCAACCGTGAGGTGCATGGTGCTCGGTGTGACGGTGATCGGATCAAAATAAGGGAGCTCAAAGGTGTCTCCCGGGTGGAGCTCCTTACCCCGCACCACGTTGGTGGCGGTGAGCGAGAGCGTGGGCGCCTCCGCCACCGGCACGTCGAGTACGTTCACCTGATCGCCCTGCTGGATCTCCACGTGAACGAGCCCCGGCCGTACTTCGCCTCGCGCCACGACGAGAACCGGGGAACTGAGCAGAAAATCGAATTTCACGAGGCGACCATCTGCGTCGGTTACCGCCGTGCCGCCCGTCGTGACCTGCTGGGTGGTGCCCATCGCCCCCAAGGCGAAGCTGGCGCGCTGTTCAAACAGCCGCCCGCCCCCAGCCGTAGGCGACTCTCGCGACACCGAGTAGCCCACGTGCTGCTCCCCGATGAAGATGCCCGTCCACGATTCTTCGGCGGGACCCGTGGCCAACGCCGCAGCGTCGATCGGGCGCACGATCGCGGGCGTGTTCCAAACGGTGGACACGGCGAGCGCCAGGAACATCACTGCCGCGAGCACCTCGATGTAGAGCAGACGACCCACCGCACCCGCCTATCCCGGCTATGATCGGCGCCGCGTGGAGCCCGGTGGATGCTTTCGTTCGTGATGCTCGCGGCCTGTACCGGAACGTCACCGGCCCCAGACACGGCGCTTGCACCAGACTCCGCGAGCGACCCGGCCGATACGGGCGCCGACAACCTCGGCGGGGACACGAGCGAAACCGCTGAGGCGGATACGGCGGAGGAGCCCGAAGATACCGCGGACGACGAAGCGGACGAGGCGGCCTACACGGCGTTGTACGATGTGAATTCGGTCGTGCAGGTCATGCTCGAACTCACGAGCGCGGACGAGGCCGCGATGAACGCCGAGGTGGAGGCCGCGATCGCCGCGGGAGACGACGACCCGGAATTCACCTACTTCCCCGCGGCGATCACCGTGAACGGGGCGCGAGTGGATAACGTCGGGGTACGGGTGAAGGGCGGCGGCTCTGTGCAGTCGTGGAGCGACAAACCTTCCATCAAGGTGAAGTTCGACGCGTTCGTGGAAGACACCCGCTACGCCGGCCTCAAGCGTTTGACGCTGGAGAACATGGCCGAAGACCCGGCGATGTGCCGTGAGGTGCTCGGCTTTCACGCCTGGCGAGAGGCCGGGATGCCGGCGCCGGCGGCCAACTTCGCGCAGGTGTTCCTCTCCATCGATGGGGGCACGCCCGTTGCCTACGGCCTCTACGCCAACGTCGAGGCGATGGACTCGCGCTGGGTGTCGCGCGCGTTCGAGGAAGATGGCGGCGATCTTTGGGAGGCCCAGGACAGCGCCGACTTCACCGACCGCGGGATCGGGCACTTCAGCCTGGTTACCGGCGATGGAGACGCCGCGTCGCTCGACGAGGCCCGGGATCAGCTCCAGAACCACGAGGGCGACTTCTTTGACGCGGCCAGCGATGTGCTCGACATGGACGCGTTCCTGCAGTTCTGGACGATGTCCGTCGCGATCGGCAATCGCGACGGGTACCCCTTCCATCTCAACGACTACCTCGTGTACCTGCACCCGGCCGACGAACGCTTCGCCTTCGTTCCAGCCAGCATGGGCGAAGGCTTCGACAGCGGTACGCCGGTGTACGGCCGCTACGTGGTCGGCACGGTCGGGCAGCTCTGCCTGTACTACGACGAGGACTGCGCCGATCGCTATGTCGCGGCGCTGAACGCGGCGATCTCGGATGTCGAGGCCAGCGATCTCGCCACGTTCGCCGCCGCCTCCCAGGTGCTCACCGACGTAGCGGTGCAGGACGACCCGCGCAAAAGCTGGAACGGCGAGGCGATCACGACGGCACAGGTGCAGGCGGCGCGGGAAACGTTGAACGCGAGGATCGTGGCGTATCCGGAATTGCTGAGGGAGGGGCTGGGGTTGTGAGGGCGGGCCCGCGTGTCCGCCCCGTCACAACGTCAACGCCAGGCTCCGCAACAACGCCCCAGGCAGCCGAAAGCTGTCTGTAGAGCGCCGGTAGTACGTCGATCCCGACAGCATCGTCTCCGCCTCGGCACCGAGCGCCTCCAGCTCGCTGCCCCAGATGCGAAACAGGCTGTCGTCGAAGCGCATGGCCTGCACGGGTGCCACGACCTCGCCGTTCTCCACCCAGAACGTTGCGAATCGCGTCATCCCCGTGGCCCTGCCGATGAACCGGTTCGACCAGTTCGTGTACCAGAGGTTGCCCACCCAGAGCCCGGTCCCGAGCGCCGCCAACGCGCCCGCCGCAGGGAGGGTGCCCGTGCCCATGGCCAACGATTGCGCCGCCTCCTCCCGCGCGGCGCCATTGGGCGTGAGCCCGTACTCCAACGCCGAGCGCGAGGACACGAGCAACGACCCTGGCTGTCCGGATGCGACCAATGGAACCGCGTTGGGTCGCTCCCAGCCCTCGTCGTCGAAGCGGGGCGCTACGCCGCCAACAGCGTCTTCCGAAATGCTGAGCAGCGGGGACAAGGTCTGCTTCCCGCCCCACAAGTTCAGCAGCGGCGACTGTGACGTCTTCGCCGCCCGCGCCGAGAACCCGCCCCAGTCGTTCGCGAGCTGGAGGAGCTCCAGGTGCGCCGCCGGCGTGAGCCAGGTGCGGTAACTCCCTGGGGCGAGGAGCTTCGGGGGCCTCGCCAGCACCGAAAGTGCAGCCCGACCCTCCACGATCTTCTCATGGAGCACCGCCGGATTCCACGCCGCACCGGCGTAGCTCGACTTCACCGCCACGTTCCCGCTCAGGTACAGGCACCACTCGAAGTTGAACGACGCCGTGGCAAACCAGTGGCGCTGCCCCAGCGAGCTGGCGTACCCGGCCCACACGGCGCCGGCCGCGAGGAAGCCCACGAGGTCCACGTTGGCGGCGCCCGCTTCATCGAGGATGTTGGCCACCATCTCTTCGGTAGGCGGCAAGCGCGGCACCTCGGCGTATTCGGTGTGCGCCTCCCCGGCCGCCAGGTGCAGTTGCGGGTCCGGTGGGAGCAGCGGCAGCCGCTCACGCAACGCGACGAACACCTCGTCGATGCCGCGGAAGTCGGCCGCGTCGCTCCCCGAGAGCGTGCGCTCGGCCGCGGCCTGGCGACCGTGCGCTACCAGGCGAATGGTCGCGACACGCTGGTCCACGCTGCCCGGTTGGCGTACCTTGCCGCGGTTGAACCGTACGAAGTCGGACTGCTCCGCGGCGAACCGCACGCTCACGATCTCGCCGGGGCGGCCGGCGGCCAGCACGTAGTCTGCGAGCCGGTTGAAGCTGGACTTCATCACTCGCCCCCGAAGACGTCTACGTTCGTGAAGTGGCAGGCGGGTGAGGCGTGCCCCACCCGAACCACCTGGTTGGGCTCCCCTTTTCCACAGTAGGGGGTGCCGAACTTGCCCCAGGTGCCAGCGTCCCCGACGTGCGCGAGGCTCTGCCAGAAGGCCTTGGATCGTCCTCGGTAGTTCGGGTTTCGAACCACCTTCGTGAGCTTCCCACCCTCGATGAGTTGGCCCCACTCGCAGCCGAACTGGAACTTGTCGCGTTGATCGTCGATCGACCACGAGCGGTTCGTCTTGAGGTACACGCCGCGCTCGATTCCGGCGATCATGGCTTCGAAGGGTGTGGTGCCGACCTCCAGGTTGAGGTTCGCCATCCGGTCGATCGGCGGGCGGTTCCACGAGCAGGCGCGCGCGTTCGCCGTGCCCGAGATCCCGGCGCGCGCTTGGGAAAGAGCGCTCCCAAGGGGCGTTTCGAGCAGGCCATTTCGGATGATCCACACCCGCTCGGCGGGGGTGCCGGCGTCGTCCCACCCGTAGCTGGCGAATTCGCCGGCGAGCGCCGGATCGAAGGTGATGTTCAACAGCGGGCTGCCGTATTTGAACGCGCCGAACATCTCCTGGGTAACGAAGGAGGTACCGGCGTAGTTGCGCTCATCGCCGAGGATGCGGTCCAGCTCCAACGGGTGCCCGATCGACTCGTGGATCTGCAACATCATCTGGTCGGGCGCGAGCACCACGTCCATCGCGCCGCTCGGGCAGTCGTCCGCCGCGAGCAACGCCTGGACGTCCGCGAGCAGCTCCGTGGGGGTGTCGGCGAAGTCGCCCAGGGTCTCCATCCCGCCCTGCGCGGCCCTGCCGCCGCCCAAGCTGCGGCTCTGAACCCGGTCGCCGACGGCCGCCACCACCGAGGCGTCGGGGAGCAGGTACACCCAGGATTGTTCCACCTCGCCGGTGGCGGTGATGTAGCGGGAGGTCGTCTCGATCTGCATCAGGCTCGCCGTGCGTTCGACCACGTTCTCGGCGCGCAATCGCGAACACACGTCAAAGAGGAGGTCGAGCCGATCCTTCAGCGGCGCGGTGGACCAGGGGCGTGTGGCCCCGCCGCGCCAGGTGCCCGCTGGAGAGGCCGGCGCCACGCTGCCGGTCGGGAAGGCGAACCGGCTTCCGGTCGCGACCGCCCATGCGCGGGCCCGGGCCAGCGCCTGCTGAAGCCCGTCGTCAGACAAATCCGCCGTCGCTGCATAGCCGATGCCGCCGCCGGCGTGCACGGTAACCATCCCGCCGGCATCGCGGACATCGCGCACCGGCTGGAGAACATCCTGGCGTACCGTAAGGGTTTCGGTGCGTTCGTCCATCACGCGGAGCGATGCGAATTCGGCGTCGGGGAGAAGGGCGCGGAAACGCGCAGCGAGGTTGGGCATGCAGGTGCCTGGGAAGGGGGCGGCAGGGTAACCGCTGCCTCAACCCCGAGGCGCCCACCGTGAGGGCGCCGCGTCTTGCACGGCGATCGTGTACGGGGATCAACTCGTCCCGATCTGGTCCGTACCCCACTCGTGCGGCACGATGAGCATCGGCGCCGGGGGCGCGTGGATCAGGCGTTCCACCGTGCTTCCGCGCAGGGCGTCCAGGAAGCCATGTCGGCCCTCGGTCACACAAACCAACAGATCGGCGCTCCAGGTGCGCGCGGTATCGGTGACGTTCTCGACGACGCCGCCGCTCGCGGTCCAGTGCAGGACCGTCCACGAGGGGAGGGGCTCGATCCAGTCCGTCTCCACAGGCTGGGCGCCGACGTGGAGCGTGGCCAGGAAAAGCCGTTCTTGCGGAAGCGCCGTGGCGAGGATGTTCGCCGCGTCGAACGCCGGGGCGGGATGCGGCCGCTGGTCCACGGCGATGAGGATGCGGTTGAGGGTGGCCTCACCGGTGTCGAGGTTCACAAATCCGCGGTGGTTGTGAGGAATCAGCAGCACCGGCACGCTTCCCTTGAGGGCAACGGGGGCGGTGACGGAGGGCTGCAGCCACTGGCGAATGCCGGTGCGGCCGTGGGTGGCCATCACGACAAGATCGGCGTGGGAAGAGACGATCTCGTCCATGATCGCGCGGTCGGCTTCGCGGCCTACGGCGACGATCTTCCGCACGCGGATACCCAGCGCCGCCACATCTTCGTCCGTGGCGCCTTCGGTGAGATAACCCCAACGAATCAGAGTTTCACGCACGTGGGGCCCCCATTTCCAGGCGGGCTGGTCGTTCTCGGGCTCAACGAGGAGCACCTCGAGCTCGGCTTTGAGGGCAACGGACAACCGGAGCGCGTGGGCAAACGCGACGCGGGCTTCGTCGGAGAAGTCGGTGGGGATCAGAATCGAACGGATCGCGGCGAGGGTGCGCATCGGAAGCTCCACGAGTTGCGCGAAGAGAGTGCAAGGAGCGTGCCACGGAAAAGCCACGCGAGAACTAAGGAGGTGGGCGGAATGGCACAGGAGGTTCGGGGGGGCTGTAGGAAAATGCTCACCCAACCGGGTCGGGGCCTTGCACAGGGCTTGCACCAAACGCACGTGGCGTGGGCACCGGTCCGCGTCGAGCTGCGCACACCCAGCGCCTAAGGTGTGAGCGTTCCCCGGAGTGAACGTGGCTGTTCTCACGATGCCCTTGTCTGAATCCGAAGGCGTACCGGCCGCGGTGGCCCCCCCATTGGTGCCGACCCCCGGCGCCACCCCCTCCCCGCCTCACCCTGATCTCTCTCCGCCCGACTTCCACGCCCGCCCCTGGGTTCACGCCCGAGCCGTGGGCGGAATCGCCGCGCTGGGCCTCGCAGCGGGTGTGGCCGGTCAGGCGGAGGCGCTCGCCCGTGCGCCCGCAGGCCTCGCTGCGGCTGTCGGCGTCATCCTGCTCGCGACGCCCGCGCTGGTGGTGGGGCACCAGTACCTCCGGATGCGCGCGAGCCCGGGGGCGCTGCTCTCGGCGGTGGCCGATGCATTTACGCGGGGTGGTGTCGTCGCGCTCGGTGTTTCTCCGGCGGTGGTGTGGCTCAGCGCGACCAGTGATCTGGGCCCTACGGTGGGAGCCCTCGTGCTCTTCGCCCTCGGAGCCTTCGTGCTGCTGCGAACGTTGCTCAATCTCGTGGATGTGGAGCGCCTCGCTGGTGGCTCGACCGAGGGCGCGGGAACGTTCGCCCTGCTCTGGACCGGCCTCGGCGGCCTCATCGGCCTGCGCCTCCTGTTCTTCTTCACCTTCTGATTCGGAGCCTCCCATGCACCTTCTCACCCTCACGACGCAAGTGCTCCGGGATCCCGACGCGGTGGCCGGGAGCGGAGACGACCACGCGCTGGCCCGGCTGGCGCCGCCGCTGCTCGTGCTCGCGGTAGGCGGCGCGGCCGTGCTCGGCCTGGCGGTAGGGGCGAGCGCCGGCCCGCTGCAATCGGTGTACGCCGCCGTGAAGCTACCCGCCTTGTTCCTGGTTCCTCCGCTCGTGGTGCTGCCGCTCGTTCACACCTTCGCCGAGGCGTGCGGGGTTTCGGTGCCGTGGTCCCGGTTGGGGATCGCCACCCTCGCCGGGCTCGCCCGCAGCGGGCTGCTCGCCGCCGCCGCCGCGCCGGTGCTGTGGCTGCCGTTCTCGCTGGATGCAGAGTACCACCTCGCCGTGCTCGCCTTCGTCGCGACTTTTGGCCTGGTGGCCCTCCCCGCGCTCGCGACGCTCTCCCGCGCCGTGCCCACTGGGGGCCGCTTGCGCTGGGTGGCCGTCCTCGGCACCCTCGCGATGCTCGGCCTCGTAACGGCGCAAACCGGGTGGCTGCTCCGACCGTTCGTGGCGCGGCCCGCGGGCGTCGTGGCCTTCCTCCGCCCTGTGGAGTCCGACATCTTCTCGGCGATCGGCGCCACGACCCGGAGCGCCACGGGAGACTACGACGACGACTGGCAGCCCCGCGGCTCCGGCCTGAACCGGACGGTGCGGGAATGAGCCCCTCCACGCTCGCGATGATGCTCGGAGCGGGCTGGTTGCTGGTGGGGATCGGCGTCGGAGGCTTGCTCTTGCGCCAGGGGCAGCCCACGAGCGCGGCGGCAGCGGCGGTGTTGGCGTGGCCAGCGATGGTCTCGCTGCTGGGCGCCGAGTCGATGGACGCCCCCGGCGCGGGGCCGTTCGCCGTCAAGATCACCGCAGCGTTCGCGGCGTTGCGGGCTGCGCTCGCAGAGCCCGCTCTGGGCGGCGTTGTGGAGCTGAACAGCCTCCAGGGGATCGAGCGGTCGTTGCGCCGGGCGGACGCGCGGCTCGCGGCGGTCGACCGCCTGCTCGAGGACCCGGTCGTGGCCAGTGATGCGGGGTCTGTGCGGCTGATCACCGCTCGGGCACACGCGGCGGATGAAGTCGAGGCGGTGCTTCGGCAGCTCCTCGCGGTGCGTGTGCAGCTCGGTCTGGTTGCGCTTGCAGGGGACACCAGCGCGGTGCGCGCGCATCTGGGCGAGTTGGCCGCTCGCGCCCAGGCCCTCGAGGAGGTGACGTGCTGAGCCCCGTGTCCGCGCCGGGGCTGCAGAGCGGGGTAGACTTCCCCGCGATGGCACGCATCCTTGTTGTGGACGACGACCCCCACCTGCGGGAGGTGGTGCGCTATGCGCTGGCTCGCGACGGACACGACGTTCGGGAGGCGAAAGATGGTGCGGAGGCCCTGCGGCTCGTGGCGGCCGACGCGCCCGACCTCATCGTGCTCGACATCGTGATGCCGGGGATGGACGGGCTGGAGGCCTGCCGCGAGCTGCGAAAGAAGAGCACGATCCCCGTGGTGTTCTTGTCGAGCCGAGACGAGGAGTTGGACCGCGTACTGGGGCTGGAGATGGGGGGCGACGACTACCTCACCAAGCCCTTCTCCACCCGAGAGCTGTGCGCCCGCGTGAAAGCGGTGCTCCGTCGAGGGAAACCCTCGGTCCCCAGCGCGGATGAGCCGGCGCTCCTCCGGTCGGGACCCCTGCGGATGGACACGGTGGAGCACCGCGTGTGGGTGGATCACCCCGCGGGCCCGAAAGAAGTGGTGCTCACTGTGACCGAGTTCAGCCTGCTCCAGGTGCTCCTCAGCCGCCCCGGGCGCGCCTACACGAGGGAGGACCTGACGGATCGTGCGTACGGCGACGGCTACCATCTCGCTGAGCGCACGCTCGACAGCCACGTTCGCCGGATCCGAGCCAAGCTCCGCGACGAAGGGCTGGATCCCATCGAAACGGTGCACGGGCTCGGCTACCGCCTGAAGTCGTGAAGGCGCTTCGATGGGCGTAGCGCGCCGCGAGCTGCTTCCGCGCCTCCCGCTACAGGTTTGGTTGTTCCTCAGCTATGTCGTGGTTCTGAGCCTCCCTTTCGTGGCCGTGATCAGCACCGGCGCGCTCGCCTGGGACCTCGTGAACCAGACCAGGGAGGACCTGGAGCACCAGGGCGCGCTCGTTTCCATGGTGGCCCAGGAGCGGATGGGCGACCCCGCGAAGATGAGCGAGATGTTGGCGTTGGCGAAGGCGCAAACGCTCGCGGGGATCCGCATCGTGAACGACGCGGGGGTGGTGGTGGCGTCGAGCGGCGACACGGTGGGTGAGGACCTGAGCGCGGACGCCGAGGTACGAACCGCGCTGGAAGGAAGCCAGGGACTGGCGATCAAGCCGCGTCCGCCGGTGCCGCTCAGCTCGCGCCGCGGGGGGGGCAGCAGCTTCGAAACCCCGAGCCGTCACGCGGACGTGCGGGTGTTCGTTGCGGTGCCGATCCGGAAGGACGGTGCCGTGCTGGGCGCGGTAATCCTCTCCCGAACGCCTCGCGACGACTGGCAGACCTTCTGGTCGATGGTGCCCAGACTCTCGGTCGGCGGCGTGGTCGCCCTGTTGTTGACGGTGTTCCTCTCGGTGTTCGGCGGCTGGCGTGCCTCTCGATCGCTGAACCTGCTCGCGCGGGCGAGCGAGCGGATCGCGGCCGGGGAGGTTGGCGCCGAGGAGCCGATTGCGGACGCGAAGGGATCGCGGATCCGGGAGGCGGCGCAGCTCGCGGAGGCGATGGACACGATGGCCCGCCGCCTGCGGGCCCGGCTGGCCTACATCACCGAGTTCGCCGGCAACGTATCCCACGAATTCAAGACGCCGGTGTCGGCGCTCCGCGGCACCGTCGAGCTGCTTCGCGACGACGACGCGATGCCTCCCGCCCAGCGCGCCCGATTCCTCGACAACGCCCTGGCCGACCTCGACCGCCTCTCGAACCTCGTCGGCGGCCTCTTGCGGCTCGCCCGCGCGGAGGAAGGCGGGCTCCGCGAGGATGTAGACCTGGACGCGCTCGTGGACGAGGGGCTACGCCGTTTTCCCGGGGTGCGCTGCTCGGGGAGCGCCGGGGCCGTATACGGCGTGCGCGAACAGCTCGACGCTGTGCTCGTGAACCTCGTTGGAAACGCGATCCGGCACGGCGGGCCGACCGTGTCGGTCGAGCGCTTTCACGGCGATGGACGGGCGGGTTTCGTGGTCGTGGATGACGGTTCCGGCATCGACCCCGCGCACCTCGCCCAGCTCTTCGACCGCTTCTTCACCACGGACCGGGCGCGGGGCGGCACAGGGCTCGGGCTCGCGCTGGTGAAGACCATCGCGGAAGGGCACGGCGGCGGCGTGGAAGTGGTGAGCCGGCCGGGGGAAACGCGGTTCCGGGTGTGGGTGGCGGCGTAGCGGTGGTTATAGTTTTCCGCTGAGGTCCTGGCCCCATGTCCTTCCCTTCTGGCATCCCCGTCAGCCGCGTGTCGGCCGACGCCCGCGTCGACTACCTGCGCCGCGTGCTGTCGATTACCGCCTTCGGCCTGATTCTCTCCGGAGGCACGGGCCTCGTGAGCGCCGCGGTGATCGCGATGATGCCCGCGCTGCTCGGTGGTTATGCGCCGATGATCGTGATCCTCGGCTGCTGGGCAGTCACGAACTTCGTTGCGCGGCCGATGGTTTTTGGCGCCGCGAAGTGGCCCGGCTTCATCCTGGGCACCATGGCGCAGGGCGTGGCGATGGGCTTCTTGCTCCTCGTGGCGATGCTGGTTTCACGCGCCGACTTCGGCAATCCCTTCGTGCTCATCGGCTTCGCGATGGCGCTGACTGGCTTTACCGGCGTGGGCATGGCCGCCTACGTGTGGTCCGGTCCGCGGGACTTCTCCCTCATCGGCGCCGGCCTCGGCGCGGTGTCCATCCCGATGCTGATCCTCATGGCGGTTGGCTTCGCCTTCCCCGCGTTGTTCGGCGGCACGCTGGGCCTCGTCATGTGTGTGGTGTTCGTCGCGATCTCGGCGGCGGGCTTGCTTTATCAGGTGAACGAGGTCATCCACAACTTCTCGACGGAGCAACACGTGGAGGGGGCCTACACCATCACGATCGGCCTGCTCGTGTTGTTCTGGAACATCCTGTCGTTGCTCTTGCGGCTGCGCCGGCGCTGAGGCGTTCTGAGCCTTGAGACGGTCGCCGTGCAAAACGCGGCGCCGTGACGGCGGGAGGCTCGGGGTGGACGACCCATTCCGAGGCTCGCAGACGCAAGAACCCAGGTTAGCGCCGGGTCCTGTCGCCGCAGGCCGCCGCCGCGCTCGCGTCGCAGCGCCGCTCGGCGGCGACGGACTGCGGCGTCACCCGCCCGTTCATTGCCCGGGACAGCGTTGGGCGGACATCGAGAAGGGGCGGAGAGTCCCCGAGAATCCCGCGGAAGCTGGCTGCGACGGCTAAGTCGCGCCGTCAGGAACCGGGGGCGCCGGAACCAGGCTCAATCGGCAAGCTCCCCCCTACTTCGACGGCCGCGTACCCAGCTTCAACTTCGACTCTTTCGTCGTCCCGGCGTGCAAGTACTTCACCGTCACCTCGTCGCCGGGCCACTTCGAAGCGACCGCGCGGTAGAGGTCGGCCGGCTCGGACATCGGCTTGCCGGCGATGCTCAGGATCACATCGCCCGGCACCAGTCCGAATACGGCGGCGGGGCTCCCGTCGGAGACCTGCGTAACCATCACGCCGGTTTCAACCTTGAACTCCTTGAGGCCGCGGCTGTTGAGCGCGGCGGTACCAACGCCGAGCCAGCCGCGGGCGACGGTGCCCTTCTCGCGAAGCTGCGGCAGCACGAACGCGAGGTGATCACTGGGGATGGAGAAGCCAACGCTGTTCGCCCCGCTCACGATGGCGGTGTTCATGCCGATCACCGTGCCGTCGAGTCCGATGAGCGGCCCTCCCGAATTACCAGGGTTGATACTCGCGTCGGTCTGGATGAACTCCTCCAGCGCCTCCAATTCGGGCACCTCGCGGCCCTTCGCGGAGATGATCCCCGCCGTGACGGTGTGGCCGAGCCCCAAGGGGTTCCCCACCGCCACGACCCAGTCGCCCACCCGCGCAGCCTCGCTCGACCCGAGACGGAGCCACGGAAGGGCCTTTTTGGCGTCAATCTTGAGCAGGGCAACGTCGCTGCCCTGGTCGAGCCCCACCACCTCCGCGGCGTACTCGTCGCCCGAGTCGAACTTCACCTTCACGGTGGTGGCGCCGCTCACGACGTGGTTGTTCGTGAGGATGTAGCCGTCGGCGCTGATCACGAAGCCGGAGCCTTGACCCTGCTGGATTCGCTCGGAGGGCAGCCCATAGGCGTACTGGTAGATCTGGGGGATCGCCTGACGCTGCGTGGTGTACACGTTCACGACGGCCGGCTCAACCGCCGCCACGAGGGGCGCCAGGCTCAACGACGGGTTGAACGCGGCCGGCGGGGTAACGGGCGGGGCATCTCCGGCGTCGGCGTAGCAGGCGGTGAGCAGCAGGAAGGGGAGGAGCTTCATGCGCTCCCGAATAAACACCTCCGGGCGCGCTGTCGGGTCACCGCGTGTCGCGAGGTGTCGACGAGATACGGCAACGCATGCGGTTGGCCGGCTACGAGGTGGAGGCGCTCAGCGTCGGGGGCATCGAAACGTGCATCGAGCTTCCCGAGCTTGACCTTGCCTTTGACATCGGCCGATGCCCGGCGAGCGCGGTGAAGCGGCGGCGGATCCTGCTCACGCACACCCACATGGACCACGCCGGCGGCATCGCCTACCACGCGGCCACGCGCGACCTCTACAAAGTGGCGCCGCCAACGTGGTACGTACCGCGCGAGAACGTCACCGATCTGCACGCGCTGCTCGAGGTGTGGCGGCGGCTCGATGGGTCCGACCTTCCGGTTGACATCATCCCCTGCGGGCCGGGGGACGCGCTGGATCTCGGCGGCGGCTGGGTCGCCAAGCCGTTTCGTTCGCCGCACCGGGTTCCGTGTCAAGGGTATGCGCTCTGTCGCACGAAAACGAGGCTTCGCGCGGACCTCGTGGGCTTGTCGGAGGCGGAGATTCGCGCGATCCGCGCCACCGGCGCGCCGGTCAGCGAGGCGACGGAGACGGTGGAGATCGCGTTCACCGGGGACACGTTGCCTGAGGTGATCGAGCGGGAGGAGCTGGTGCGCAAGGCGCGATTGCTCATCATGGAGTGTACGTTCGTGGACGATCGCGTGCCAGTGGAAAAGGCTCGAGGGAGCGGCCATGTTCACCTCGACGAGCTGGTGGAGCGGGCGCACCTGCTGGAGAACGAGGCGGTGCTGCTGACGCATTTTTCGGCGCGATACAGCGGGGCGCACGTGCGGGATGCGCTGCGTCAGCGGTTGCCGCGTGAGCTTTGGGAGAAGGTGACGGCGCTGGTGGGGTAGGGGCGCGCCTTCGGCGCGTGGGCAGCGCGCTGTCGGCGCCGGGTCCCCTTCCTTCCCCCGTCGCCCGCCCTGCGACGAGGGTTGAATGGCGGCAAGTGGCAGGGGCTCGTCGTTTGTGATGTAGAGTTCCTCGATGAGGCTGCGCTCGCCGACCCGCGTGTTCTGGGCCTGCGGCCTCGTCGCGGCGATCGCTGCGTGCGACACGCCGGGCGGGAGACCGTCGGAGAGCGGCTTAGAGACCGCCGCTGAGGAGACCGGCTGCGAGCCTCATCCAGAGCTGCCTTACGACGGCGTCGATCAGGACTGCGATGGCGCGGACCTCGCGGACACCGACGGCGACGGATACCCATGGGACGGGGTGCCGGGCGGCACGGACTGCGATGACGCCGACGCCGCGGTGAACCCAGGGGCAACCGAGGTCTGCGACTGGGTGGACCAGGATTGCGACGGCCTGGTGGACGACGGTGTCGGGCCGCTCTGGTACCTGGACGACGACGGGGACGGGTACGGCCGTCCCCTCGTGGCGAGCTGCAGCGAGTGGGCAGGCTACGTACTTGAGGGAACGGACTGCGATGATCGCGACGCCACCATCCACCCCGGGGCGCCGGAGGTGTGCGACGGCCGGGACGACGATTGCGACGGCGTGCAGGCCGACGAAGACCTGGACGCCGACGCCGATGGGCAAGCGGGCTGCGAAGGTGACTGCGACGACGACGCGCCGCGCGTGGCCGGGGGCAATGCGGAGATCTGTGGCGACGGCCTCGACAACGACTGCGATGGCACAGCGGACGAGGCCTGCGTCGATGACCACTGCGACGTGAGTGTGCCCACCGACATCGCGACCATCCAGGGCGCGATTGACGCGGCCGTTGTCGGCGACACTGTGTGCGTGGAGCCGGGCACCTACGCCGAGAGTCTGGACTTCGGGGGCAAGGGCGTGGCGGTGGTGGGCGTGGGAGGCTCCGCCTCGACGGTGCTCGACGTGGCTTCCGGTGCGACGACCGTGAACTTCCTGACAGGGGAGGGCAGGGCCTCGGTGCTCAGGGGTTTCACCATCAAAGATGGGTGGGCTCTCGGGATCGATGGTGCCTCCCCCACGCTCGTGGATCTCGTCGTTCAGGACACCTACGGCGCCATGGGGGGCGGGATCGCCGCGGTTGACGGAGCGCCTGCGCTCTGGGGCGTGACCGTACGGGGCGCCACCGCGGTCTACGGCGTCAAGGAGCACGGCGAGGGCGGCGGCGTCTCCCTGTACAACGCCGATGCGGTCTTGGACGATGTCCTCATCGAGGACTGCTACGCGGGCAGCGCGGGGGGCGGAGTCTTCGTGCAGGACTCGACGGTCGGGCTCTCGAACGTCGTGATCAGGCGAAACGGGATCGGGGGCGCATGGGGCGCGGGTGCCGGGATCGCCCTGTACAACAGCACGGCCAACCTGACCAACGTCGTGCTCGGCGACAACGTCACCGGCTGGGGTTGGGTGTACCCCCCGGGGGGAGGGATCTACGCGGGTTGGTCCTCGGTTGCGGCTACAAACGTCACCGTCTGCGACAACCTCGCCGCATGGGGCGGCGGCGGCTTGATGCTCGAGGCCTCGGACCTGAAGCTGACCAACGCCGTTGTGTGCTTGAACGAGGCCTACGTGGGTGGTGGGATCGACGTGGAGAACGCCTCGGTCTCCCTTCGCTACTCCGACGTTTGGGAAAACGCCCCGGACGACTTCCTGGGCCTCACCGACCCTACCGGAGACGACGGCAACGTGTCCGTGGACCCGGACTTCGCCGACAGCGATTACCGGTTGAGCGCGACCTCGCCGCTCATCGACGCGGGCGATCCCTCGATCCTCGACGCGGACGGTTCTCGCTCCGACATCGGCGCGTGGGGAGGCCCCGGCGGTGACTGGGTGCCGTAGCTGTGGGCGTTGCTGGTCATCCTTGGGCGGATACCATGGGGAACTCAACTCCAGATCCCCGCCGAACGCCGGGATTCTGCCGCTCTCACCGCGTCCCGGCGACCGATCGGCCCCGTTCCGTGCACTCCCGAGCGCCGCGGCTAGATAGAAAGACCGGCCTATCGCGGACCACGACGCCCGCTCCAGCGGCACCGCGATGCGTCGCGATCAAGTTCTGACGAAGGAGAACTGGCCGCCCGCATCGCCCAGCAGGGCTGCGTCGTCGCCAATCGCCGGCATCGCCCAAAAAGGCCGCGCGCGGCGCCCCCATCCACGCTCACCCATCAGGCTACACTGCCGCGTGCTCCTCGCCCCGCTGCTCGGCTCGTTCCTCGGCTGCCCGCCTCCCGAAGACTCCGCTGGCGCCTGTGCGCCCGAAATCGAGACCTTTGCCGCCGAGGGTGCGCCGATCACGCTGGAGACGGGCGCGGTCGGGCTGATCCGCGCCTACCCCATCTCCCTTCCCGGCTCCGGCACGTTGAAGCTGCGAATCACGGGGCCGGTGGAGGTCGTGGACGCCGCCGGGAGCGTGCTCACCGAGGTCGATGCGCCGGCCGAGGTGTACCTGCGCGCCACGGGCTCCGGTGTTGGGCAGATCATCGTCTCGGCCGGGAGGGGCTGCGCGACGAAGATCGAGGTTCGTGGCGTTACACCCGCGCCGCTCGTCGGGCGCCCGCGCTGGTATTCGCCCTTCTGGCAGTCGGCCACGAGCTTCTGGGCCGGCGAGTCGGTGGACCTCGGCCTGGACCCCGCGCGATTCCCGGACCGGGTGGGGATCCCGTTCGACGCTTACGTCGTGGCGCACAGGTCGACGGAGACGTGGGCTTCAGACGCCGCGCTGGTCGGCCTCGCCGGAACGCCGGTTGAAGGCACCCTTGAGGCCGGCATCTTGGCACCCATGGAGCTGGCCGTGCTGGACGCAGGTGACGACGCCCTCGGCGAGTACGACATCGTGATCGACCAGGATCGCGATGGCCTCCTCGGCCCCGGCGACCTCATCCAGGGCCTCGGGAGCGCCGGAATCACGGTCCTGGGGGACCTCACGCAGCCCGGACCCCACGCGGTCGAAACCGACGACGTGAGCGGCGGCTGGTTCCTCGGCGAGCGGGTGTGGTGGCCCGCGGACCTGGCAGCGCTCGGCCCCCGCCCGCTCGTGGTGATCTCCCACGGCAATGGCCACGAATACATCTGGTACGACTACCTTGGCGAGCACCTCGCGAGCTGGGGCTACGTGGTGATGGCCCACCAGAACAACACCGAGCCGGGCATCGAAACGGCCTCGACGACGACGCTCACGAACACCGACTGGCTGCTCGGCCACCTGGAGGAGCCCGGCGGGGGCGCCCTGGTTGGCCTCGTGGACAGCACACGCATCGGCTGGATCGGCCACTCCCGCGGCGGCGAAGGCATCGTCCGGGCGCTCGACCGCCTCGTGGATGGGGACTTTGTTCCCGACAATTTCGGCGCCGACAACATCCGTTACCTCGCCAGCATCGCGCCAACGGTGTTCAACCCGCTCGATGACTCCGACCCGCATGATCGGCCCTACCTGCTGCTCGCCGGCACGGCAGACGGGGACGTGACTGGGGGCGTGGAGTCCCCGATCGTCCAGTTCTTCCGCATCTGGGAGAAGGGCACCGGTCCGAAGGCGGCGGCCTATGTGCACGGCGCCTCGCACAACGATTTCAACTGCTGCGCGGCCCAGGAAGGGCAGGGGCCCTCTTTGATCGGTCGCGACGAGGCCCAGGTGGTGGCGCGGGCGTACATGCTCGCGGTTGCGCGCGCCTGGCTCGATGGCGACGACGCACTGCTCGATGTGTTCCGTAACGAATACGCCGGCTTTGTCCCGCTCTCCTTCGCGAGCGCCGACATCGTGGCGACCAGTTGGCGCAACGCCGCCACCGCGGGCGACGGCGTGCTGGACGACTTCCAAACCGAGCACGACGCCGACGTGTCGAGCTCGGGCACCGTCGTGACCTGCACCGCCGACATGCTGTTGGAGGACCAGCTCCGCGACCGCGACAAGGTGCTCGCCTGGTCGGAAGACGACCCGATGAACGCCATGACCCACAACGGGCTCCCGGGTGACGAAGCCTGGGGCGCCGTGTTCTCCTGGAGCGAAAGCAGCGCCCCGTTCTGGGCGGTGGAGGTGCCGGAGTCGCTGTCGGATAGCACCCCCTGGACCACGATCTCCTTCTCCGTGGCCCAGCGCAGCCGCCACCCGGAGACCGACAACTGGGGCGGCGCGATGGCGTTCGGGGTCACCCTCGTAGACCAGGACGGCGTAGAGTCGACGGTGGACTTCGCCGACCAGGCCCTCGTCCCTTTCCCTTACGCGCGGCTCGGAAACGGCACCGGGCGCGGCTGGGCAAACGAGTTCGTAACCGTGCGGATCAACCTCGCCGACTTCACGGTCGGGTCGGAGATCGACCTCGCCCAGCTCGCCGAGGTGCGGCTGGACTTCGGGGAGGCGCACGGCGCGCCTTCGGGTGCGGTGGGGCTCGACAGCGTGGAGTTCGCTCGATGATCGTCTTCGTTCTTGGGTTGTTGGCGGGGGTTGCAGGGGCGGCGGAGCCTCCGCCGGTCCGGGGGATCGTCTCGGCGGTGCCGTTCACGCTCTCGGTCCCGTACCGCTCCGATTGGTCGGCCGAGCATCCTGAGGTTCGCAGCGGAACATTGCTTGTGCTCGACGTGGAATCGTCGTGGCTCGTGCTCCGCAACGGGCCGCAGCCGGTGCTTTATGTGGGAGCGGCGCCGGCGGAGGTGCTGCGTCGCGACGTGGAGGCGGGGCGGGTGGTCGTGGTGGTGCCGGGGGCGATCGGCCCGGAGGTGGCGGTCTTTTTTGGCGGCGAGGCGCTGCCGGAAACGGTGACGGTGGAGGCGGGGAAGTTGGAATTGGCGGGCGCGCTCGCCGGCGGGGCGGTGCCGCTGCGGGTGCCGCAGTCGGCGACGGTCGAGCGCGTGCTGGACCATGCGGGGTTGTGGAGGTTGGCGGGGGGGTAGGTGGCGGGAGAGGGTTCTCGGGGCGATCCCGTAGGCCTCGTCCCGGGACCAACGAGCTTCGCCCGGGATCGCGGCGCAACCGGAGGCTGGCAGCAACAGCTCGTGCGCCGGATGCCGGTGAACGCCGCCCCGAATCCGGATTCCTGGTGGGAGCCGCGTCAGCACATGCGAATCCGGACTGCGGCCGGGCGGGCGACGATGGGCCGGCTCTCCTTGCGAGGGGGGTGGCCGGTCACGCCTGCCGCAGGGAGAGCCAAAACGGCCAAGCGACGCACGCCGGCGGGGATTGCCTCGGCGGTAGTGCGGAATTCCCTGCGTTGTACCGTTGGTCAACGTCGTGCAGTCGGCGACAGGCGCCCAAACCTAGCCGTCGCGCTCTCCTTGCGCAGGGGGTGGGAGCTCACCTATGCCGCAACGAGAGCATTTCGTCGTGACCGGCCTGCTGTACGGCACACAGATCGACGCCGGCGGTGCCAAATCTGCAGGTGGCTCGCCCCTCGGCGGCGGTTCCAGCGAGAACGGTGCGTCGGGCGTTCAACGCGAACCGGTTGGCCTCCGCCGACCCCGCCCGGAATCACGACGGACGTCGCGACCTTCGGCCGCGCTCGGACCAACCCACTTGCCATCGTAACCGCCCGTTGCCCGACTCCAATCCTGCCTCCCCAACGCTCCGAAGCCTCGACCACCGGCCTCGCCGAAGCCTCGATGGTTCCCGCCCTTCGGGGGCCACGAGGGCGACACTCGGTGGCCCCACCGCTGGGCTCGCCCATCCAGCGAACGCCGGAATTCTGCTGCCAAGGCGGCGCTTCGCCGGCTTGGTCAGTAGCAATTCCCTGTTCGGATCACTGGGGGTGGCCGATGCGCTGGAGCCACCTGGTCTTGGGCACGACGGCGACCTTGGTGCCGAGGCCGACCTGGCTCGACTCGGGCGCCGGGCGCGGCGGGTGCTCAGGGCAGGAGGATGGGTCCCGGCGCCACCGGCACTGAGGACCGACGGAGCGGTTCTGCAACGAGGGTGGAGCGGCGGCATCCGATAGCGGAACGCAGTGATGCTGTCGGATTCCGGCCGCGCACGGGTGCGGCGCCGCGCCGGGCACGTGCGTGGAGGTGTGCCTCGGCGCGGGTCGGCACGCCGAGCGGCGCGGAACTTGAAAATGCCGGGGGATCGAGCGGGGTCGAGCCCTTGGAGTGCGACCGCTCTCCGGAGGTACGATCTCCGGGTGTACTCCGCTAGGGCTCGTTCATGTTTCCTTTCCTCTGTAGCGACACAACCGCTCCAAGCCGACCCGATCGTGGGCGGCAAGGGCGACGTTGGCGTGGACGTTATACCCGTCGAAGCTGGCACACCGAGGTCCGAGGGCGAAGGCAAGGCCCGAGCGCGCTGGGTCCACCGCGGCGGGGGGATCGGCTCGGGCATGGGACCGGCTAACGTTCTGGCCGTGCTCACTCCCCCCAGCATGTCACGCCGCCGTCGCTGTCGAGCGCGCACGCCTGGTACGCGCCGCTGGACAGGCCCACGAAGCTGCCTTCCGGCGCGTCGCATTGGCCTCGATCCTGGTCCATGTAGCCGTCGTCCCCGCAGCCCGCGCACACGATCTGGCCGGACGTAGTGAGGCCGCAGGTGTGGAATGCGCCACCCTCAACCACCGCGTAGGTTTCGTCTTCAGGGAGGGTGCAGCTCCCATAGTCCGCGTTGGCTTCGCACCCCCAGCACCAGAGCGCGCCGGCCTCGTTGAGCGTGCACACCACCTCGGCTGCCACGTCCACGGCCACGAACGGGCCGTAGGGGCCGGTCATGTCTCCATAGCTTTCGTGTCCCCAACACACCGCGCCACCCTCCGCGGTGACCCCACAGGCGTCGGCCTCGCCGGCCGAGAGGCTGGACAGCGCCGTGGCATAGGGCGGGACACCCTGGAGGTAGCCCCAGCATGTCGCTTCCCCAGCTGCATCCAACGCGCAGGCGAATTTCTCGCCGGCCGCCACGGAAACGAAGGGGCCCGACGGGGGTGTCGCCTGCCCGTACTCATTCAACCCCCAGCACTCGATCGCGCCGGTGGGGCGGATGCCACAGGTTTGATCGCCGCCGGCCGCCAGATCGATGAACTCGCCGAGGGGCGGGTCGGTTTCCCGGTAGCCCTCTCCCCCCCAACAGGTCGCCTCCCCGGTCGTCAGCAGGCCGCACGCATGGCCCGTTCCGGCGGAAACCTTCGTGAACCGCTCCGGCTCCGGAGCCGCGCACGCCACAATCAATCCCAGGAGCATGAGGGCTCCACGTGGACGACGTAGCAGCAGCGGTCGCCGACGCACGGGTCGGGGCCGTTGCGCACTTCTACCCACCAGTTGCAATCGCCCGCGCCAGGCGCGTGACCAAGCTGGCGCTCCACCTCCGTGTCCACGAGCCAGTCGGCCAGCTCGACCGACTCGCAGTCTTCCCGGCCTTGGTTGGGAAGTGCCGTGCAAACGTAGTAATTGTCAGGACCCTCGGAGTCCGCTACGAGCGGTGCGGAGAGGCAGTCGGCGCAGGCGTTCCCTCCAACTCCGAGAACGAACCCGGCGATCACGAAGCTGTTGGAGCGCAGGCGATCCACGGGCGGACTGTATCGCGAGCAGCGGCGACTCGGCCCGATCCCGCCCAAACCGGGCATCCCCCCTCCCAGGTGACAAAAGAAATCGTATCCCCATCCAGAGGTGAATCCGGGCGCTGCTTCGCGCGATCGCCACCGCAGGCCTGCCCCAAAACTGGCGTTCGTTCGTTCATCGGGCGGCTGCCCAGACGACGAAGCCGCTTGTCATTCTCTTCCAGGCAGGGATGCTCGCCGAACTGTCACATCTGGACGCACATGGGCCCGCCAACCGAGCGCCGCCGCCTACCGCCGCACCCCCACCTCAAACAAGTCCATCCACTCCCCCCGGCACCCCTTTCCGCGCCTAACGCTGGCGCTCTGCCGCGGGCGCTTCGCCCGTCGGCTGCAATTCTCTGTTCGGCTCGGAGCGCTGAGGGTCAACGCCCACTCTTCAGTCGCCATCGTGGCAACTGTGGCGGGAGCCCGAGGTGATCGTTGCGTGGGCGGGGCCCGAATTGGGGCACCCGGCTTGCCTCGATATTGCCGTTGGTAGCCCTCCTGTGACCTCGGGCGAAACGGGCAGGCCCCGCGAGCAGAGAGTGACGAGCGGGCCGTGAAACCCGGAGACCGGCAACGCGCGCGAATCCGCATGGAATCGCAGCATAGCGGCTCTGAATTCGGTAGAGCCTGACTTGCCACATCTGTGGTTTGAGAATATCGGGTGTTGGCTGGCGGCCACGCGCCGAGTCCTGTTTCCCGGCCCGGAGACGCTCGACGATGGACGACTTTGATGTCCGCCTTCTTGAAGTCGACCAGGGGGTGATCGACGGGCAGATCCTCGTTTCGGGTGCGGTCATCGCGGCGTTCATGTGCAACGTCCGGGTGACGGGTCGTGTCGCTTCGATCTCTCGGCTTCACCTCGACGGGGCTGGCCCGAACACCCTCGGCGTCAGGCGCCTACGCCGCGCGATGGTGTGGCTGATGGACGCGCTGAACGTTGACGAGATCGTCGTCGAGGGCGGGCAACGCGTCACGGGCGCAGCGAAGGGCGCAGCGGGCACTGGCCCTCGCACGCCAGCGCGGCTATCGTTCCAGAGGGAATCGATATGACCACCCTGCGCATCACCGCCGCCGAACCGGGCATGCTCAAGGTTCACCACACGCGCTACCTGCGTGACGTCGTTGGTCTGCGCCTTCACGTGGCCAAGGGCATCACGGATGACGTACTCGAGGGCATCGCGCGCGAGGTCGAGGTTGCGGACGAATTCGCTGAGATCCACGAGAAGACGCTGCGCTTGCTCGGCGCCCGAGTCGAGATTCTGCCCCCGCGTCAAGAGGCCGCCGCGCGATCCGCCTGAACTCGGAGGGAAGGGTGCCCGCGAGCAACGCGCCGGGTTGCTCGGACGGCGGGCTGCCTCGCGCACGATGGGTGGCGGGTGCACGACTGCGGCTCGCTCACCCTCCGCTGCGCACCACCACCCCCGGTCCGTTCCTGGGCCGAATTTCCTATTAGACTGATCAGCCTAATCCGCCCAGCGCGGCATCGCGCCCCCCACCAGGCTGCGTAACCCGGACCCGATCCGCCTCAACCGCCGGCTTTCCGCCGCGGTTCCCGGATTAGACAGACCCGCATATCGTGGCTCCTCGGGCTCCTTGACGAACAGCCGATCCAGATGGAGAGCCCGGACGGGGCCTCGGCGTCACGCAGCCCTCCGCCTGAGGCGGACCGAAGTCGCGGGTGGGGCCGGCGCCCCGGGCGCCGGCACGCCCCCCGTTCACCCGTCCCGCCCCGTCCCCTCCCCAAACTCCCGCGCCATGTACGCATCCGCCTCCTCCCGGCGGAGCTGCCGCTGCAGCACCCGCCGCGCTACGAAGATCCCGGCCACGATGGCCATGAACACGCCGGCCACGCCGAGCGACGTGCTCGCCGCGATCCCCTCATGGCCGGTCACCTCGCCCTCCAGCGCCGTGGCGCCGAAAGTGTAGGTCGAGAAGCCGATGTGGGGGTCGGCGAGCTCAAGGCCGGCGCGCTCCTCGTTCCCGAGGGTGCGCGGCGCCCACCCGTCTACCCGGCGTTCGAAGCCGAGCTTGGGGTCGGGCGTCCACTCCAGGCCGACGAGGTCCACCCGCTGCCAGGCGTCCTCCAAGAGCGGCGGACGCAGCCCCTCGCGATCCGGCTGCTCGGTGTCGAACGTGGCCCGATCGTGAACCCACTCGCTGTGCCCGTCCGCGAAGAAGGCTTCGCCATTGCCGCGAACAGTCGTGTGCCAGTGGATGCCTTCGCCGTTTGCGGTGCCGACGTGAACCGCGCGCATGTCCATGGCTCATTGTCCGAAGAGGGCGTCGGCACCCCCATCGAACACGGTGGTCTCCGGGATGATGGGGGAGGCGATGTGGATGAACTGCAACATCGTGGCGTATTGCATGAACAGGATGGCGCCGACGGGCAGGAGTGACTTGAGGCGCACGGCCCCCGGGGGCGCGGCGTTGAGGACGGAGCGGAGCAGGGTGAGGCTCCCGAGTCCGGCGGCGGCGGTGGCCGCAACGAGGGCGAGCACACCGCCCAGCCACGCGCTGGAGTGGTAGTACAGCGCGACGACCGGCGCGAGCGCGGCGAGGACCAGCGCTCCGGTGAAGGTGCCCGCGACGGTGCCGATGAACAGGTCGGACATCCGATTGGCCGCGCCCGTGAGCTTCCACACGAGCAGCCCCAGCGGCAGGGCGGAGAGCGCCGACAGCACAATCACCATCGGCACTTTGTAGAGGTTGGAGAGGGCGAGTCCGAGGTCGGAGCTGCCGGCAGCGAGGCCGTAGACGGCGCCGAGGACGACGGTGCCGAGGCCGGCGCGGAGCACGAGGTCGGCGCGGCGAGCCCGCGTGTCGGCCTCGGTGGGCTTGGCGGAGATGAGGTCGAAGAGGTCCTTGAACGATTCCATGTTCACTCCCGGTTGGGTGTTCCTCAAGTAGGGCCGGGGTGTGGAGGCTCGGCGTCGATCGTGTGAAACGAAACGACCAACGGTGTGAACGCCGTGTGAATCGACCGGGTGGCGGGCCGGAGGGTGCCGTGGCAAGGTGGCGAATGTTGCTGCTCCTCCTCGCGTGTACTCCCGACGTCGCTCACCCCGAAGACACCGCGGAGATCGCGGACACGGCCGACTCCGGCGACTCGGCCGACACCGGCGATAGCGGCGTTCCTGCCTTCTTCAGCGACGACGCGATCAAAGACATCGAGCGCGCCATCACCAAGGATCTGCGCAAGAACGACGTGAGCGGCGCTCAAGTGGCGGTGTGGTACGAAGGGGAGCTGGTCTACGTGATGAGCTTCGGCACGAAGCACCCCGACACCGAGGAGCTGGTGGACGACGCCACGCTGTTCCAGATCGGCAGCGACACCAAGAAGATCACGGCGCTCGCGGCCTTGCAACAGGTCGAGGCCGGCACGATGTCGCTCGACTCCACGGTGGCCGACCTCCTCCCCAGCGTGTCGCTGGCGTTGAGCCCCGAGTGGGCAGAGACGGCGACGCTCCATGATCTTCTCTCCCATCAAGGCGGGCTCTTCGACTTCACGCCCTGGGACGACAACCCTGACGACGGGTACCTGCGCAGCCTCGCCGAGGGCGAGTTCTCGGAGCGCGGCTGGGAGCTCGCTCCTCCGGGCGAGTTCTGGAACTACTCCAATCCAAACTTCTCGATCGCCGGGCTGATGACCGAGGCGGCGACCGGGCGCGCCTGGCCCGACATCGTGGAAGCCGACGTGTTCGCCCCGATGGGGCTCCTCGATACCTATGCACGAAAATCTGAGGTCGAAGCTCGGGGCAACTACGCAACGGGCACCGGCTACACGATTTCGGGAGACGACGCCTTTGACCTGCTCGACAGCCCCTCGTACACCTTCGGCACCGTGGAGATGGCGGCGGTGACGGACAACGCCTTCACGCGCCCGGCTGGCATGGTCTGGTCCACCGCGAGCGACATGGCGCGGTTCGGCTCCTTCTTCATTGTCGGCGACACAACCGTGCTTTCGGACGAGCTGCGCGGCGAGATGACGACGATGCAGGTGCCGCTGTACCCCGCCTGGGATGCCCAGGCCTATGGATACGGCTGGATGGTCGTGCAAGGCATATCGACGGGCAACGACTACTACGACATCCCGGCGTACGTGCACGGCGGGAACACGCTGTCCTTCACGTCAACCACCTACGTGTTGCCGGAGCAGAAGTTGTCTTTCTCAATCCTGAGCAACAGCTACGGTGACGACTTCACGGCTTCCGTCGTCGAGCTCATCCTCTCGAGCGGCTTGCTCCCGGAGCCCGGGGAGAACCCGGGGATTCCGGGGGGCGAGACCGACCACGGCGAGCTGGTCGGCACCTACGACGAGCCGACCCTCGGGCCGATCTACGTGACCGACGTGGACGGCACCCTCAACATCGAGGTGCCGTTCTTCGATGAGCTGGGCGCCGGGTACAGCGCCGAGCTGGACTACACCGGCCTGACGGATCGCTACTACGCGACCGTGAACGGAGGTACGCTGGACTTCACCTTCGTGGCGGATGATTCGGGAGCGTACACCTGGATGAGGAACCGGGAGTACGTGGGTACGCGTCCGTGATGCTGCTGCTGGCGGCGCTGGCGCTGGCGGATGAGCCGGCTCCGCTGCCGGAGCCTCCACCGGCGTTTCCCCGCGTGGCGCCGGATGTCCACATGCTCCCCGCTCCCGACCCCGGCGGCGCGTTCTGGGCGGCGCACCGGCTCAGTCGGGCGTTCCTGGTGGTCGAGGGGGTAGGGGCGCTCTCGGTGCTGGTGGGGGGCGGCATCGTTCTGTTCGACGGCTCCGGAGTGCAGTTCACCCTTGGGCTTTCGTTGACGGTCGGCGGGGCCGCGTTGGGGTTTTCGGCGGCGCCGGGGGTGCTCATCGCGGAAACCGTCGCGCATCGCCACCTTCAAAAGCGGCCGGCCACAGGGTTGATCCTTGGGTACACGGGCATTGGTCTCGTCGCCTTGTCGCCGGTGTTCGCCGCCGTCGGTGCTTACGAAGTTACCGGGCCAACGCTGGTGGTGGGGGCCACGCTTGGCTGCATCGGGGGCCCGATCCAGTTCGCGGTCGACGACAAGGCCCCGATCCGCGTCGCACTGATCCCGACGCCCGGCGGCGTGGCGTGGGTCGGGACCTTCTGACCGCTACCTCGGCAGCGCCCCCGTACGATCAAAGCCGAACAGCACCCCGATCCACGCCTCCTTCTGGCCCGTGAGCTTGCCCGTGTCCTCCGGGCCGTAGCGGCCAGTGACCGCCAGCCGCGCCCGGGTTCCCGGCGTCGGCCGGGCCCACACGCCAAGCTGCGCGCTCAGCGCTGGCTCCCAATTCGCTTCATCGGCGAGCTGCACGTCTGCGGCGAGGTAGGGGGCGATCGCCCAGGCGGGGGAGAGCTCGCCACCAACCTGTACCCCGAAGGGCTCCGCGCCCCGCGTGTCGTGGAGCAGGGCGCGCCCGCCGGCGTAGAGTCGGGCCGGTCCGAGCTCGCGGCTGGCCAAGAGCCGGATCCACTCCCGGCTGTAGCCGTCGGGCGAAGCGGGCAGCGCCGCGTTGTCCCGCACGCCGTCCGCGAAATGGGCGCTCGTATGCGCGAGATCGAGGCGGGCGGACCAGGGGCCGAAGCGCGCGTCCAGCGGAAACGCGAAGGTGCCGTCGAAGGTCTCCAGATCGAAGCGCAGGTCGTCGTTGGGCTCAAAACCCATGTTGCCCTGGGCGGTGATGCCGAAGCCGAACCGCAGCTTGCCAGCGCGCACCCCCACGATGGGAAAATCGGCGCCGATCGTGGCGTCTACCCCGAAACGATCGTCCCATCGGAGGGTGACCGACGAGAGCGCCGAGCGGGTGTCGGCGACCGGGAGGCTCCATACGGCCTCTGAGGGAAGCCAATCAGCAGCGAGCTCCATCGGCTCAGAAGCCGCCGCGACGCAGCGCGCGCTCGGCGGCGAGGACGTACGGACGAACCTTGGCGGTCGTCGGCGACACCCGGAGCACATGCGCGCCCGGGAGCGGCCATTCTGCCACCTCGCCGGTGCGGGTGCCCAACTGCACGAGCTGAGTGCCGCCGCGCGCAATCTCCACATAGGAAACGCCATCCATGGCCGCCACCGTGTCCACCAACGAACCGGTGAGGGCGAGCGCGGCTGCCCGGTCTTCCGCCACCTCCGCCGCCGAGAAGAACTCGACCGCGCGGGCGAGGGAGGTCGTTTCGCGTTGCTGCTGGGCCCGCACCACCGCCGCCTCCAGCAGCGCGTGCAGATCGCGCAGCTTGAAGGGCTTGAGTACGAAGTCGGCCGCGCCGAGGCGGAGCGCGCGCACCACGTGGTCCACCGTGGCGTACCCCGTCATGACCACGCCCGGCACCGGCGGCAGCTTGCGGCTGGCGTGGCGAACGAGATCGAGACCGTCCGTGTCGGGCAGCTTGAGATCGGTGAGGAGCACGTCGTAGCGGTGCAATGCGAGCAGCGCGCGAGCCTCCCGACCGTCCCGCGCAACGTCCACCGTCCAGTCGCGCCCGCGCAGGTATTCGGCGACCAGCTCGTGGATCGCGACCTCGTCGTCGACGACGAGGATGTGTGTCGACATCGCGGCGGCCTCCCGCGCATGGTATTCCCTCCGGCGGGAGTCGGCATGGCGCGCATCGAGCGGACGAACCAGAGCCTGCGGGGTCGCCTTGAGGAGCTCGAGCAGAAAATGTTCCTGCTCAAGATGAACTACGAGAAGTACTTCGCCGGGATCGACCGGGTGGAACCCTACCGGGATCGGCAGGAGCTGCAGCGCACGATCCGGGAGCTCGTCGAAGAGCAGATCAAGAACCCCACCCAGCAGTTCAAGTTTCAGGGCCTCAAGGCTCGCTTTCAGATCTTCGAGCTGTACTGGACGCGCAACCTCAAGATGATGGAGGATGGCACCCATCCGAAGATGCGCTTCAAGGCCGACGCGAAAGTGGCCCAGGCCGCGGCGCGGGCTGCGGCGGCGCTGGCAGCGGGAACGAAGGTGGACGAGCATGCCGAAGCCAAACAGGCCGAGCAAGAGCAGGTGCTGCGGGAGCGCTCCGAGCGGATGGAGCGGGAGGAGCGCGCCTACAAGCTGGTGTACGACAAGTACATGGAGGCCCGGAAGGCGTGCGGGCAGTCGACGGAGCTCGGGTTCGACGCGGTGCGCGAGGCCCTCAACAAGCAGGTGCGTCAGATCAAAAGCACCTACAATGTGGAGTCTGTGAAGTTCCGCGTCGTGGTGGAAGAGGGCAAGGCCAAGGTGAAGGCGGTGCCGGTGGGCGCGAAGTAGGGCCAGCGGCTGCGGGCGAGCCGTGGCTCCGGCGACCGACCACACGGATTCTTGATAGATGGCCCCCGTGCTCCTCCTCTTGCTCTCCGCCGCGCTCGCCACGGAACCCGAGCCTGAATCGCTGCCCGACGCGGGGTTGGCGGTCGTGCCGTTCGGTGTGCCCCAGTTCGCGTGGAAACACCCGGTTCGCGGCGTGCTCTACGCGGTTACCCAGGCGGGCGGCGTTGGCGTGGCCACGTGGGCAGGGGTGGAGCGGGCGGCCGCCATCGAGGCCGACGACGAAGTGGCGATGGGGGACTTGCAGAACGTCATGGCGGTGGGCGTGGGAGCGGCCGCGGTTTCGTACGCGGTGGGGCTCATCGACGGCTCGCGGCTCGCGGAAGCGCGGGCACAGGCGGCTGCCGAGTCGGCTCAGCGTCGCGACGCCGTCTTAGAGTTCGACGCGGGCCTCGCCCTCGTCCGTGCCGCGCGGTGAGCGATCCGCGCATCTTCGAGCGGAGCGGCCTGTTGCACGGCCTTTCCGACGTGGATCGCGACGAAGCGCAGGCCGCCTTCCGCGCGTTCGACCTGGGCCCGGGTGAAGAGCTGCTCATGGAGGGCGAGTCGGACCGCAGCCTCTGCTACGTCGTTGAGGGGCACCTCGTGGCCACGCAGAACGGCGCGAAGCTCGGCCGCATCGGGCCGGGTGAAACGGTAGGCGAGATGGCGATGTTCGGCTCGCTCGACCGGCGCGCGGCCACCGTCGTGAGCGAGAGCGTCGTGCGCTTGCTGCTGCTGGACGACGAGGGGCTCCGGTTCATGCGGATGCGCGACAATCCGGTGGTGCAGCGCCTCGAATCTCAGGCAATGCGCACGATCGCCATGCGGCTGCGCGCGGCCGATCTGCGGATCGGCGCCCTTGCGGAGGGCGAGGTGGTTCGGGAACGCACCGGCCGCGGGCTCCTGTCCCGCCTGGCCTCCAGTCTCGGTCTGGCGGGGGCGCGGCCGAAAACGCCGATGCCGAAGTCGGCGAATGTCCTGCGAAACACCCCGGGGTTCGCGATGCGGGACGAAGCCGCGCTGGAGCGGCTGGCTGCCCGGTTCCAGGTCATCCCCATGGCCCAGGGGGAGACGGTGCTCCACGAAGGCGAGTACGGAGATGAGGCGTTCATCGTGGCGGAAGGCCGCGTCGCGGTGTACCGGTCGGTGGATGAAGATCGGGTTGAGCGCGTGGCCGAGCTCGGGCCCGGGCACGTGATCGGCGCCGTAGCCCTCGCCGACCAGGGCGGGCGCTCTGCCACCGTCCGGGCGGTGCAGCCGACGTGGCTCCTCCGGATCACCCACGACGATTACCGCGCCTTGGAGGCCGATATGGGCGCCGAAGGCCGCGCCTTCCGCCGCGGGATGATCGATGCCTTGTCGGCGCAGCTCCGCTTGGCGAACGAGCATGTCGTGCGGCTGAGCGGGCGCTGGGGGAGCGTGTAGCGGCTCGCTACTCGTACACCACCAACCACGCATTCAGTACGATATCCCCTGCATTATCCGGTGGCGTACTCCCCTCGTACAGCCCGCGGTAGCCCACGGTGGCCACGCCGTCGGAGCCCGCATCGTCCGTTACGTCGACCACGTAGGGGTGAACCACCTCCCCCGGGCACCAGCCGCCGCGCCCGTACCACCACGTCCCCGACTGGTTCGGCACCATCTGGCCCTCGATCTCGTCGATGCAACCCTGGGCGGTTTGCGCGTCGGGGAACTCCTGCAGATGGGCGTTCCCATCCACCGTAAACTCGTGCTGGTGATTGCAGAATTCGGCGCAGGAGCCGGTGTTGGCCCCGTGGCCGGTGGTCACCGCCCAGAGCTGAACCTGCTTGGCTGCGGTCGAGACCGGCACGTCGATGGGCACGCGGCCGTCGTTGTAGGCCGAGTTGAAGCTGCCTCCGGTTGCGATGAGCGTCGCCGCGCGCGGCTTCACGCCCTTGCCGTTGTTCGAGAACCGTAGTTGAACGCGGGTTTCCGTCGGCTGGGTGTTCCACGAGGGGGCCCAGCTCCATCGGAAGTTTCTCGTGCCGCCGTCAAGCAGATGCGCCATCATGGGCGTGGCGTCGGCGACCCAGCGCGTTTCGCGGTGGTAGCTGGTGATGAAGCGGGAAAGCTCGATCCAGGCTCCATCGGCATCCTGCACGTAGAACGCGGCGATGTAGTCCCATGCACCGCAATTGCCGGGCTCGAGTGCGTCGTGATCCGGGCAGCGCATGTCGATGTCGATCTCGAAGGTGTCGAACTCCGCCATCTCCGCGGCGGAGGGCAGCGCGGCCTCCATGTCGGCGTACTCGGCGATCACCTCGCCGTTCCAGAGCTGCACGAGCGTGGGGTCTTCCGCGTCCAGGGCTTCCTGCCGCTTGGCCTCCATATTGAAATACCTGGCTTCGTGAGCGGCGAAGGCGAGGTTGTTCTGGAAGGGCCAGCCCGGGTTGGCGTTGTCCGGGCGCGTGTCGTCCGCGAACGAGCCGATGCCGTGGATCGTCTGGTAGCGGTCGATGCCGAGGCCGGATTCGCCAATCCCATTGCGGATGGTTTGTGGGGTCCACCCATCCATGTCCTTGAGCGGCACCGCGCCGATGTGAACGCGCTCCGCCCACCATGCCGCATCGTCGGCGTCCATTCGGCCAAGTTGTTTGTCAACCTGCTCCGTGATGATCTCGATGTTGGCCGCAGCTTCGTCGTCTTTGAGCACGGAGGCGAAGAAGTAGTGGGTGTTTCGCGGCGAGCCCTCCAGCAGATCGTCCACGTCCTTCGACCAGATCGTCTCCTCGTCGCTCACGTCGCGCACGATGTCGTCGGGCACGAAGATGTAGTTCTCGCAGCCGGTCCAGCGCTCCTTGAAGTTCCACGTGGAACCATCCACTTGCGGAAAGTCGAAGTCCTCAGCGAGCTCATGGCGCAGCGTGCCGTAGGGGCCAACGCCGTCCCACGGGATCGAGGCGCCGAAGCCGTTGTCGGCGCACCACTGGGCGCTGTCCACCCCCGAACTGGCCGTATCTCCGCTGTCGGCCGCGGTTTCGCCCCCGCCCGGACCAGGCTCCGGTTCAGGTTCGCAGCCGAGGATCAGGGAGCAGGCGGCGAGAACGAAGGCGGTTCGCATGGGGCTTCCGGGGGCGCGCTCCCGGTATCCGAGGTGGGAGATGCGGGCGATGCGCCAGGCCTGGTTGGAGACGGAACCCCTCGCGGCGCATCGCGGCGCCTCCGTGGGAATCTGCCTACTCACTGATTATAGGCCTATGGCGGTCATAATGAAGTATTGTGAGTATCGGAGCACAGATCGTGGGAATGCAAGTTCCCATTTGGCTTCCAAAAACTCGGCGTTCGTCCACGCGGCACGGTTGGCACGCTCTTTGCTCTACGGTGGGCAGCGACCGGGAAACCGGGGGCTCAGACCGAAAGTCTGTTCGTTCACGAACGATCTTTGACGTTTACTCAATCACAGGATTGACAAGCCCAGGGGAGCAAGGGCCGATCGGCGCTGGAAACGGCGCACGGGGGTACGGCTCCGCAGCACGAGGAAACCCTCGAGGTTCCCGGCCGACATCGCGAAAGCGACGAGGTTGAAGAACGAGGAGGGAAGGGGTTCGGTGAACATCGCGTCGGCAACGACGAGGTGGTGACGAACCGCCGCGATCATCGCGTGAGCGAAGGTCGCAGCGAGCTGCGGGGAGCAAAGCTTCGAAGGGCAGAAAGCGCGCGGCGGGGAACGAAGGCGAGGCGAGAGCCAAACCCAAGGGAAACGCGGCGAACCCCAGGATCGGGGCCGGGTGCAACACCCCGGTAGCTTGCAGGAGGAGAAAGCCGGCGAGGTCGTGAAAACGGCGCGGTCGGAACGAAGGCGGGTCGCGCGAGAGCGCGGTGGCAACTCCCGCCTCGAAGGTCCCGAAAGGGGCTGGGAGTGGACTCCTGAAAGGTAGACCGATGGAGAGGCGATCTTTGGACAACCCAGAAGAGGCAGTAACGTCGCTCACGACGAAGGCCGCATGGAACCCGCGAGGGAACCGAGCGGAGTCCCGAGAGCGATGAAGCTGAGAGATACAGTCGCACGGGAGAGGCGGCAGGAAAGACCACAGGCGTCGTTGCATTGAGAAGGAAACTTCCCAACCGAACCTTGTTGTGGTGAGATCCTCGAAGTCCCCGGTCCGAATGGAAGGTGAACGCGCGGAGGTGAAAGCCTTCGAGTCCGCGAGAGCCGGCCGAACGCACCGAAGGACATGGAGGGTCGCGTCAGTGAACGGCCAGGAGCCGACACACCGCAGCAAGAGCCTACAGGGCCTACTGAACCCCATACCCGTTGGATGCTCGCCGAGAGGCGGCCAACCTACTGAATCCACCGCGCCAGTAACGAAAGAAACCAGCGCGGGCCCTCGAAAGGGATCCAGCCCCCGCCCAGTCACGGGCGCTACTCGCCCCGGGCACCGAAAGGTGTCCGGGGCGAGTTCTTTTTTGGCCCCGCCGGCGCGCCGCACGGGCGGGCATGCTGCGGTGCGCGCACGACCGGGCAAAGGTGGCTCGGCTGCCGCCTGCGGGCGACTCAGCCCCGGATGAGCGGCACCATCACGATCTCGGGAACCACGTAGCGATCGGACTTCTTCGCGAGCTCGATCACGCTGGCTGCGACTTCCTCTGGCCGCATGAAGTCTACGGAGGGATCCACGCCTTCGGGGAAGGGGTAGAAGTCCATCGCGCGCCAGAAGGGCGTGTCGATCCCGCCGGGGCACACGCAGCTCACGCGCACGTTGTGCGGCGCGGCCTCCAGCCGTAGCGTTCCCGTAAAGCCGTTCACCGCCCACTTCGAGGCGTTGTACACCGCCTCGTTGGGTAGGTGGAGCTTGCCCGCGATGCTGGAGATATTCACGATCAAGCCCGAACCCTGAGCCTTCATCACCCGCAGCGCCGCCTGACTGCCAAAGATCACACCCTTCACATTGGTGTCGATCATCGCATCCACCGCGTCCGGCGAGGTGCCCTCTACCGGGCCGTACACCGCGAGCCCGGCGTTGTTCACCATGATGTCGAGCCGGCCGAACTCGGCCACGGCGGCCTCCACGAGCCGATCTACGTCGGCAGCCACGCGTACGTCGGTCTGCACGGCGACGGCGTTGCCGAGGCGAGCGGCGAGCTCATCGATCTCTCCGCTCGAACGCGCCGCAAGCACGAGCTGGCACCCTTCGGCGGCGAACGCTTCCGCGAGCGCGCGCCCGAGCCCACGGCCGGCGCCCGTGATGCACACCACCCGGCCGGAAAGAGCCTTCTTCATGCGAGCTCCAGCGCCGCGTTTACGGCGGCCTCAATCCCCAAAGCCACCTGCGCGATCCCCGCGTCGTACATGTAGGCGGGCGCCGTGACGATCTTTCGGGCTTGATCCACGTGCATCTCCGTTACCGGGCAGACCGTGTGCTCGCCGCCCATCCCGACGATCGCGGCCGCGGTGCCGGGATCATTCCCGATGGTCACGCTCCCCTCGTGGAGGGCCGCCACCAGCACGGCCGGGGCGATGCACACCGCCCCGATCGGCTTGTTCGCCGCCCGGAAGGCGCGGAGCACCCGAAGCAGGTGGGGGTCGACCGAGGCGTTCGGGCCATGGGAGGCCACGTTCGAGAGGTTCTTCGCGGCTCCGTAGCCCCCGGGGAGGAACACGAGGTCGAAGTCGGGCTCGTTCACGGTCGCGAGATCGACGACCCTCCCCCGTGCGATCCGTGCCGACTCGGTGAGCACGTTGCGCGACTCCCCGGTGGTTGCGTGGGTCAGGTGATCTACCACGTCCACCTGTGGTTTATTAGGTGCCGCGCACTGCACGGTTGCGCCGGCACGGTCGAACGCCAGGAGGGTGAGCACGGCTTCGTGGATCTCGCTCCCGTCGAGGTGTCCGCAGCCACTGAGCACGACCAGCGCACGTTTCGGCATGCGCCAAGGTAACCACGCCGCCCGTGATACGCGGCGCCGCCGTGCTGCTGCTCGTCGCCATCGCTGCCGCCGCCCCCGACGACGACCTCGGGCGGGCCGCCGCCACCCAGGTTGTGCTCAACGAGGGGCTGGATGCGTTCAGCGGGTTGGCCCCGGAGAGCGACGCTCGCGCTGCGTTCATCCTGGGAAGTTGTGGGGGCCGCGGTCCGATGATCGAAGGGCTGTTGGCCGCCGCCTGCGGGCGGGGGCGCGGCGTGTCCTGGCAGGTGCGGCCGACGTTCGGGCTGGAGCTGGGCGATGGCTCCGGGGACAACGCCACGGGGGACGCCGCGCCGGGCTGGTTCGGTCCGCGACTGGGTGCGCGCGCGGCGCTGTACTCGGGGCCGATGGTGCTCCGCGCCTCGCCGCGCATCGGCCTGGACGCCATTCCGGGTGTTTCGCCCTCGCTTTCGATGTCGGAGTTGTGGATCGGCTACGATCGCGGGAAGGGGTGGATTGGCGTCGGTACGCAGGATCGCTGGATGGGGCCCGGTCACCACGGCACGCTGCTCCTCTCGAACAACGCGATGGCCCCCTGGATGCTCAATGGGGGGATCGACGGGCATCTTCCCGGCATGCTCGGCGTAATCGGTCGGTTCCGTGCGGAGGCGGGCGTCGGCTTCCTCACCGAGCCGCGTCGCGATGTGGACAACCCCGGGCTGCTGATGATGGACTTTCGGTGGTTGCCGCACCCGGTGCTCGAGATCGGCGTGAACCGGCTTGCGATGTTTGGTGGGGAGGGGCGCCCCGATGTGGACATCGGGCAGCTCCTGGTGCCGAGTGAGCCCCACGTGTACGACGATCCCGACAAGACCCTGCCGGACCAGAACGAGCTGGCGACGGTGAATTTCCGGGTGAACGCACCCCTCCACAGGTGGTTCGGCGGGCCGCTGGGTCATCTCGCCGGGTGGTGGGAGTACGGCGGCGAGGACATGATCCTCCGCGATCTCGGCACCATCAAGTACCCATCACTCGCGGGCGTGGGGAATCTGTACGGCGGCGAGCTCGCCATCGGCCCGGTGGTGCTAACGGGCGAGTACAGCCGATTGATGGACGATTATTATCGCTGGTACGTCGGGCACCGGGTGTACCACGATGGCTTCACCCAGAACGGGCGTGTGCTCGGCCACTTTGGCGGACCCGACTCCGAAACGACATGGGCGCAGGTCGCGATCTGGGGCGAGCGCTGGCGCGTGCGTGCGTCGGGAGACATGGTGCGGCGCGTCGGGGTGATCGAGGCGAGCAACGACGCGATCTTTACCCTCCCCACCGAGGAAGTGCGGCTCCGCGGGAGCGTCGGCGCCGATGGTTTGTGGCGCGATGCGTGGTGGAGCGCCAGTTACAGCCTCGCCAACGTGGTGGGAGAAGACTTCATCCCCGGAAACGATGGGATCGAGCACCGCTTCGTGCTGGGAGTGGATCTCGCGTCCGGCTGGGGCAGCGCGCCCAGCCAACCGTAGCGGCCGCCGTGCCTGGCTCCGCCGGCGCCCTGGCCACCTGGCTTTTGCAGCGCGGCGGCCGCATGGGGGATGTCGTCGTCGCGCTCGGGCCGGCGGGACGGGGCGTATTCGCGGCCCAGCCGATCCGCGTGGGCACCGACCTCCTGCGCGTTCCCGGCGCGTGCTGCCTCACCCTCGAAGTAGCACGTACAACCTCGGCTGGTGCGTACGTCGCGTCCCCCTGGGCCGGGCTCGCCGCGGCGCCCATCGCGTTGGCGGCAGCGCTCCTTGAGCTTCGACAAACGGTTCCCCCGCTGTGGCGCCCGTTCCTCGAAACGCTCCCCTCCAGCGCGGAAGGGCATCCGATCCTCTACTCGGAAGCGAATCGAGCGGCGCTGCGCGGCACCACGGTGGACTCCTTGCTCGGCGATTTGGAGGCGCGGTACTCCGAGGAGTGGCAATGGCTTCGTACGCACGTTCCTGAGTTTTCGACGCTCCCCTTCCGCGACTGGTGTGGCGCCCGCGCGTTGGTGACGTCGCGACTCTTCGACCTGGGCGACGAGATGGGCATCGCATTGGTGCCGTTCGCGGACCTGTTCAATCACGCGCAGGATCCAGAAGTGGCCTGGACATGGGATGCGCCGGAGCATGCGTTCGTGATGCGCGCCACGCGCGACTTGCCTGCCGGCGCCGAGCTGCACGTGTCGTACGGAACGAAGTCGAACGGACGGTTACTCCTACATTATGGCTTCACCCTCGAGAGCACCCGTGACGACGAGGTGCTGCTCGAGATCCCCCGGACGGGGGAGTTCGTGCTCACCCGTTCGCTGGAGGTGGGCGATGCGCATGCGCTGCTCGCGAGCATGGGTGTGTTCGACGAAGGGCCCGGCGTGCGGAAGCGGTGGCGCCGCCTCGGCGAGCTGCTGAGCGCGCGGGCGCGCGGACTCCCCGCCAAAGCACCGGCTGGCCACCCGGCGAGGGCGGACATCGACCGGGTTGTGGAGGGGGAACGCTCGGTACTGGCGTGGTGGCAGGCGCGGGCTCGGGCCGAGGCTGCGAGAACGGGCCTAGCCGCGACGGAGCACGGCCACGAATAGCGAGTCCGCGTCCAGATCTGGCGCGCCGATCAGCGCCTCCCGCTCCACCGACCACGCGGGGTGCCTCGCGCAGAACGCCTCGATCGCCGATTCGTTCTCCTCCACCCACACGCTACAGGTCGCGTATACCAACGCCCCGCCCGGTCGCACCGCAGGCGCGGCAGCGTCGAGCAGCTCCCCTTGCTGGGCCGCCCATCGTGGGATCGCGGACGCGACGGAGCGCATCCGCGCGTCCGGCCGGCGGCGCCAGGTGCCCGAGCCGCTGCACGGGGCATCCACGAGCACGGCGTCAAAACCGCCGCGCAAGTTCACTTCTTCAGGGAGCGCGGGCGGTCCGCGGCCATCCCAGGGCCACACGCGCACGTTGCGACCGTCCACGCGTGTAAGGCGCTTGCGGAGCTCCGACAGGCGCGCCGGCGCGGCATCTGAGGCGTGGATGGCGCCTCGGCCGCCCAGGCGCGCCCACAATTGCATAGTTTTGCCGCCGGTTCCTGCGCAGGCATCCCACACGAGCTGGCCTGGCCCGGCCGGAACGGCCTCGCCCACCCGTTGGCTCGCCAGATCCTGAATCTCCACCTTCCCCTCGCGCCACGCGCGCGTACGGAAAACCGGGGTTGAACCCACGACGGCGAGCGCGGCGCCGTCCTGGTGTGCGATCCGGAGCCCCTCGCTGGCCAGCATGTCCCGCACGGATGCAGTGTGCCGGGGCTCCGCAACGCGCAGCCAGAGCGGCGGGCGGCGGCTCTGCGCGGCAAACCAGCGCTCCGCCCAGTCCTCGCCCGAGCGCTCCAGCCGGCGGGTGATGGCTGGCGCGTGCCAGGGAGGGATTCCAGAGCGGAGCAGGCGGGCGTAGAGGCGCAGCTCCGGATCCTCGGCCTCGGCGGCCACGCGGGCGAGCGCGGCGGCATCGCCCGTTGGGTCGTCATCGGCGGCGAAGGCGCGGATGCGTGCGGCGAAGGCGGCATCGGCGGCGCGCCAGAGCTGGAGCAGCTCGCGGGGGCGGCGCACGGCCGCGGCGAACTTGAGCACCGCGGCTTCGGGTGAACGATTCCGGCTCCGAAAGGGCGAAAATGCGGCGAGAGTGCCCCAGGCGACAGCCGCGTCGAGAAACGCCACGACGCCCGCGGCGCGCGGATCTCGCGCCAACCCCACGGAGCGGAGCCACTCGCCCACCCAGCGATCGATTGAAGGGGGCACCTCTCCTGCGCCTAGCCAGGCGAGGAATGCGGCGAGCTCCACGTCGCCGGTCGGCGTGGCGGCGGGAGCGGCTTCGGCGCGTCGGGGTCGGCGGGACATCGTCAGGCGCGGCGTAACGTGAGCACCGTGATCTCGTTGGGCGCGCCGAGCCGCATCGGCGGGCCCCACCACCCCGTGCCACGGGACACGTACACCCAGGTGTCGGCCACCCGCACCAGCCCGGCGAGGATCGGCTGAACAGCGCTTACGAGCAGGCTGAACGGCCAGAGCTGGCCGCCGTGGGTGTGGCCGCTCAGCATCAGCGAAACGCCGGCGTGTGCGGCCTGTTCGGCGAAAATCGGCTGATGCGCGAGCAGCACGACGGGGAGCCCGGGGCCGCGCCCGGCGAGCGCCCGCGCCAGGTCGGGGCCGTGGCCGGGCTCATTCGCGAAGGGATCGTCCACCCCGGCCACGACAAGCCCCGCGCCGTCGTGAACGAGGGTGCGGTGATCGTTGCGCAGTACCGTGATGCCGAGTCGCGAGAACTCCGTGCACCACGCGCCCGCGCCCGAAAAGTACTCGTGGTTCCCCGTGACGAAGTAGCTGCCGTGTCGCGAGCGGAGGTCCGCGAAAGGGGCGGCGGCGGGGCCGAGGGCGGCGACGGTACCGTCTACGAAGTCGCCGGTCAGCGCCACCAGATCGACCGATTCCGCGTTCGTGCGCTCCACGATGGCTTCGATGAAGTCGCGACCGATGGTGTTGCCGAGGTGAACGTCGCTGAGCTGGGCGATCCGGAAGCCTTCGAGGGCGGGATCGAGGCCATGAATGGGCACATCCACCCGCTTCACCGGCGGGGTGCGCGCGCCGGCGAGCGCGTAGATCGACAGGGCAACCCCCACCACCGCCACGCCGGCCGCTGCGGCTTGAGGCCATGCGCCGCCCGGGGCGAACAGGCTCAGCGCTCGAACAACGGGCTCCGCAGCGACGGAAAGGATGAACCAGTAGAACATCAGGCCGACCCACCGGAAGCCGATGGCCGGCACCAGCGGCGGCAGGGTGGTGCCGAAGACCCGGCTGGCGAGGGCCGCGGGGACGCTGACGAAACAGACGGCGAGCGCGGCCGTGGCCAGGGCTTGCGGGGCTCCCTCCAGCCCCGGCGCGCCGACGAGCCGCCACCAGATGGTCGCGTGCACCAACGCGAACACGGCCAGCGCGACGGTCGCGAAAACGACCATTGAACGCGGAGGACGAGCCCGAGCCCGCAGGCGGGGCAGCGCGGTTGCCGAAGTGCTCATGGTCGGCGCAGGTTGCTCACGGCCGCGAGGGCCGACAAGAGCGCGAGAAAAGTCGTGACAAGGGGGCGGGGGGGCGCGTTAACTAGCGCGAATGATCTCGTACATCGCTTCGGCGCTCTCCTGCCTCTGCTGCTGCCTCGTGTGGGTGTTCATCATCATCGCGATCATCGGCCTCCTGCGGATGCGCAAGAAGGGCAAGAAGGCCTCCGCGGTGGAGGTGTTCCAGGAAGGCTACCAGGCGAGCCGCGCGTTCGTTCGCGGGCAGAAAACGCGTGAGCAGCTCCTCGCGGAAGACGACGAGCAGTAGCCCCTCCGTTGCGACGCACCGGCGGCAACGCCCCGTGCCCCTGCGGCCTGGGGCGCAAGTTCAAGGCGTGTTGTGAGCCGGTGCTGGATGGAGCTGCGGCGGCAACCCCCGAGTCGTTGATGCGGTCGCGGTATTCGGCGTATGTCGTGGGGAACGTGGGGCACCTGATCCGCACCACCCACGCGCAGGGTCCGCACCACCAAACCGACGCGCGCGCGTGGGCCGAATCCTTGCGGCGCTACTGCGAAGCGGTCGAGTTCACGGGGTTGGAGGTGCACTCTGCAGATTCGCGCGGCGACGAGGGGCGGGTGGCGTTTACCGCCCGGTATCTCCACGGCGGGGCCGCGGGCCAGATCGAAGAGCACAGCCGGTTCCTGAAGGCGGACGGCCGCTGGGTGTACTGGGGCGTGGTGGAGTCCGGGCCTTAGCGCCCGCTGCCACGGTGGCCGAGGGTCGCGGGCCAGATCACCGAGTAGGGCGTTCCACCGGCAGCCGCGCGCTGGCCCTCGAGGCGCGCAGTGAGGCAGGCATAGGTTGCTTCCCCGAGTGGGTTCGAGAACGGTGGGTCCACGTGAATGATCCCGCCTTCGTCTACGTGTGCCGTCGCCACGAGCACCGTCGCATCGCGGGGCCCCACCTCGATCTCACAACCGCCCATCGCGTTGCTCCACCGCGTGAGCTCCAGCTCGGCCGCGTTGAGGTCTCCCGCTCCGTACACGAGGCGATTCCATGCGGGCCACGCGCCGCCCGGGGTCCAGGACGGGCGCGCATCCGTGGCCACGGGAGGCGGCAGGTCGGCCGTCCACATGCCGTTCGCGCTCACGATGCTGCCCGGGAGCGCCGCGTCGAGCGCCTCGGCGTCGCCGACGCGCGCAGCGGCCAGCGCCGCTTCACTCCAGGGGCCGGCGGGCGCCCAGAGCGGCACCGGCCCGGACACCACCGTAGCCGGGCCGGGCAGGATCTCGATCCGCGCTCGAAGCACCTGTCGCGACGAGACACCGCCCGCGCCTGCCTTGAGGATCGAGCGGGCGATACACGGAGCCGCGTCGAACGCGCCAGCGGTCGTTGCGATGGCCACGCCCTCGATCCCCGCGGGACCGCCCACCAGGAGCACGTCGTAGTCGCCCCGCTGCGGATCCTCGGCCAGCACACAGCCCTGGAACTCGCGGGCCCGGGCGCTGAGCTTCCGGTCCACGTCGTAGAGCCAACGATCCACCGCGACTTCTGGCGGCTTGGGCTCCGACTTCACGACTGCTTTTTGAGTCCAGAGGCGGTACTTCCAGCTCCAGGCTCGACGACCGCGCGGCGTTGCCGCATCGGTCGTGGCATAGGCCCCCCCTGAACCCTGGAGCTCCAGGATGAGCCAGATCGGCGCGGTGGCCGGGTAGCCGGCGGGGAATCTGGCATGCTCGATCTCATCCAGGATGCACTCGCGCAGCGCGCCAAGGTGCTCGCCGCCCACCACGCGGCCGCGCTCGAGGTATCCAGCGCTATCCAGGGTGAACGCGGCTTCCACGTGGGCGGAAAGATCCTCGCCCGCACCGTCCACGCGGGTGCGCAGGCAGCGCGGGCCGATCTTCACGCGTTTGTTCACGCTGAGCCGCACCATGTCGTAGGGCAGGGCGGCCACGCTGGTGAACCCCGAGGGCATCGGGTGGGCCAGGAACACCGGCGACTCCCGTAGGGGTGCCAACTGCGCGATGTTCAGGGTGAAGCCCACGTTTGCGGACCCAATCGGTGCCGTGGGCCAGCTCCGCTCTGTGAGGCGAAGGGCCATGCAGCGGGTGATCCAGCTCTCCATCATGGTCTGGTCCACCGCGACCACGCGCGGCGCCTTTCCCTCGCCATAGCGTAGCTCGAAGGCGAGGATATCGGTGTGATCCTCGTCCACGGCCCTGGAGTAGGCCACGCACGTTCGGAGCGAGGGCACCGCAGCGTCAAGCTCGGACTCCACCTCACGCAACCAGGGATCTACATCGGCGCCGAACGCGGAGAGCACGAACAGCAGGACGAGCGACACCGGCCACCTCCTGGCAAAGCTATCGCGCTCGCGATGGATTCGCCGAGTGCACAAGCGCCAAGAGCTCGCCGTCGGGCGGCGAAGACGTGAGCGCCGTGCGCGGGGCCGCTGCGCCTACCAGCCCCCGGCCGGCCCGCCATACCGCCCGATGTCGCTCCGCGAACCATCGGTATCGTCCCAAGCGGGGTAGCCCGCGTCGATCAGCGGGGAGCCCGCGCCAAGCGTAAGGTCGTCGGGCCAGCTGGTGAAGAGCGGATCCGTCGTTACCGCCGGGCGGAGCGTGACACCGCAGGCATCCGCCGTGTTGTGCCAGTACGAGGAGTATTGATCGGAGAACGCCTGATCCCCGGTGATCCCGCAGGCCGACTCGGCGTACACGTTGTTGATGCTCCAGCTCCCGCTGTCGCACGCGGTCATCATCAGCGCGCTTCCAGCGGTTCCGTAGAACACGCTGTTGTCGAGCTCAAGGTGCATATAGCGAACATCGAGGCCGTAGGTGCCGCCGCCGATCACGCTGTTTTCGACGTAGAACACTTCGCTGGGGCTATCCGGCTCCTCCACGGTGCTCTCGGTATCATGCGCGTAGTACCCCGCGATTCCGCCGTAGATCTTCGAGCGCAGGATGCGGTCTTCCCCGTGGTAGTCCTGCACCCCATAGCCAGTGTCACAAACCAGCTCGCTGTCCACGATCAGCGCCTGCACGTGGTGCCAGAGCGCCTGGGTACCTCCGTCGCAGTCAATGTAGGTGTCCACCATGTTGATGTTCCCGCCGTCGACATACACCGCCTGGCCCTCGGTGATCACATCGTTACCTTCGATGCGCACATCCTGCATGTCGATGCTGCCGCCGTTGCTGCGGATCAGGCTCAGCCCCCGGTTGTCTTCCAAAACGATGTCTTCCAGCTCCACGCTGGCCTGGGTGATCTCGATCGCGGCGCCGTCGGCCTCATCGAGCCCGTCTACGATCGTGAAGCCGGCGAGTCGGCTCCACCCGCTCTCCATGCGCTCGAAGTCCACCGCAGTGCCGCCCTGGTCGGCATCCAGGATCGTGCTGGTGCTGCCGTCGATCCCATACAGGTCGATTTGCTTCCCGAGCATGTCCAGCCGCTCATGGTAGGTGCACATCTTCACGCCGATCCGCGAGGGCGAAACGGCGGCGTCGATGGCCTCCTGGATCAGCTCGAAGTCGCCCGTCCCGTGGCAGTCCACCACGATGTCGGGAGGAGCCTCCTCCTCGTCGGGCGGCACGTCGGTGTCGGTGTCGGTGTCGGTGTCCGCGTCGGTATCCGAGTCGCTGTCGGTGTCCGTATCGGAATCACCCGACCCGCTGTCGGAGCCGCCGGCGATCTTGATGGAGCTGTTGAGGTTGCAGCCAAGCAGGAGAAATGGAAGAAGCGTGAGGGTTTTCATGGCTACCACCCCCCGTCCATCGTGAATACGCCGCCAAACGGCCCGATGTCGCCCCGGCTCCCGTCGATGTCGTCGTAGGTGTCTTCGTCTACGCCTGCGTCCTCCAGGGGGGAGCCGCCGTCGAGGTGGTAGTCGCCACCGGGCGCGTCGGTCAGCAGCGGGTCTGCGTCGAGGTTGCCATCGGCGGCGATGTAGGTGGCCGTGCCGCAGCTTGGCGTCGTGTTCCAGAAGCTGTTGTTACGGACGGTGTTGGTCAACGCATCGGTCGCGAACGCGCAGGTGCTGTTGAGCAGGATGGAGTTCTCGATCACCGGCGTGGCTGGGTTTTCGGCGAAGTCCCAGTAGGTGACCTTGCCGCCGTCGATCACGGAGTTTCGGATGAGGATGGTGCCGTACACCGCCGTGTAATCGCCGTTGAGCACGCTGTTCACGAGCGCGATGGTGTCGGTGTTGTGGTCGTCTTCGCTGGAGACGTACACCTGGCCGGTGAGCGTACTGCGGAGCACGGTTCCCACGGTGTGCTCCACCGCGATGGCGTAGCTGTTACGCCCGTTACACGTGATCGTGGACTGGTCGATCTGCATGTACCCGTGTCCCGAGTAGATCGTGTAGCCGTTGCCGCACTCCACCGAGCTGTCGGTCATCTGCAGCGACCCGCGATCCATGTAGATCGCGGCGTAGTTCGCGTCGTTGTTGTCGATCGTGACGTCCTGCAGCTCCAGGTCGGCGCTGCTGCCGTGGATGCCGTAGGCGCCGCTGGCCCCGGTGATCCGCACATCTTCGAGGTGGATCGAGGAGAAGTCGACCTGCACCCCGTAGTCCACCGCGTTTTCGATGGTGAAACCGACGAGCGCGGTTCGGCTGGTTTCACCGCCGACCACCGTTACCCCTGTGCCGCGGCGCGTCGCATCGATCGTCGTGGCGGCCGAGCCATCGCGGCTTGAGATCCACAACGACTTCCCGTTGTAGTTGATGCGCTCGGAGTACGTGCCGGGCGCGACGAGGATCCACTGGCCGGGCGAGGCGGCGTCGATCGCCTCCTGGATGGTCTCGAAGTCGGAGCCTCCCGCGCCGTCCACATGCCAGTCGGCGGTGCCGGTCGGGGCATCGATCGCGGAGCCAGCGAAGGATTCTTCGGCGCCGTTCATCGGCACGGTGACGTCGGCGCAGGCGACGAGCAGCGGGAGGAGGGGCATCAAGGTCAGCTCCGGAGACTGGGGTCCCTGCAGTGTACGCGAGAACCAACCGATCGGGAAGCGGCTTTGCGGCGCGAGAACCGCTGCGACGCGGTTCTATCCATCAAACCGCGTCGATCACCAGGACGCGGTCGTTTTGGGCTGGCGATCAGCCGCCGCCGCTCTCGCAGGTGAGCTCGGCGAGCGCAGCTTCGCATTCGTCTTGCAGCTCGGCGTCTGCGTCGTCGTAAACGGCATGGCAATCGTCGCACGCCGCTTCGTCTCCGCAACCGCAGAGCGTGTCGCAATAGTCGCCGCAGGGATCTTCGGAGGCGCCGAAACAAGCGAGCAGGAAGGACAGGATCATCAGGCTACTTCTCCCCTTCGTACCGGAACCGGGCTTCCCCGATCGTGAGCCGATCGTTGTGCTTGAGCTGCACCTTCTCCACCGCCACTTCGTTCACCTTCACCGGAACCCACCACGCGTTTTTCCGGAGGACGTGCCGCGCGCCGTCCCAGCTCAGCTCCGCCACCGTGCCGAAGATGAACCACCCCGCGACGTTGATCATCGCATCGGCGCTTCCGAAGGAGAGCGGTCGATCTTCGGGGTGCCAGAAGCGTGAGGGATCCCGGATCAGCACGATCCGCGCGTGCTCCACGAGGCGGCTCTGGGAGGCCATCGCCTTGAGCGCATCCTTGGTGAGCACGAACGTTTCGTCCTGTCCCACCTCGGCCCCCCGGGGCTCGTAGGGCGGCATGTAGCGCACGCAGCGGCCCTTGTAGAACTCGTCCGGCCGTGCGTCGGTGAGGAACACCAGCGAAAACTTGCCGACCTTCACCTCGTCTTTCGACTGGAGGTGGTGTTGGAGCACCACATTGCCGTTCACGGTGGTTCCGTTTCCCGAGCCCATGTCTTCAAGGGTGGCGCCGGAGTCGCTCACCACCACCTTGGCGTGCTCGCGGCTCACCGACACGTTGGGGAGCAGGATCTGTGCCTCGCGATCGCGGCCGATTACATATTCACCCTTCGAAAGCTCGAATACCTGCTGTTTTGCGGCGGCCGAGCTGATGATGAATCTGGGCATCGTTATCCTCCCGCGCGGGCGACGAGCGCCTCGCGAACGCACAACAACGCCAGCGTATCCCGCTCGCAGTAGGCAAGGAGCGACGCACGTATGTGGGCCCGTTCGTCGTCTGGCGTTCCTGACGAGATCATGCGCAGCCACAGGCGCGCTGCCGTGGCCCCGTCTTGCACCTCCAGGTCGTCGTACCCCACGTCGGGGCACACCGCAGGCAGCACCGCCTTGATGGAGAAGCTGCCCTCAAGGTCGGGGTGGTAGTAGTGATCGCGGATCACCGGGAGCATGTCCATGATCCGGTTCACGATCCCTTCGAATTCGGACCAGGCCTCGGGCATCCGGTCCCGCAAACCGCGCAGGGTGGTCGCTTCGTAGCCGCTGTATACGAGGATGCTCCCCTCAGTGCCGACCGCCGTAACCAGGCTTCGTACGAAGGCTTCTCGCGGATCGCTGTCCTCGGTGTGCAAAAAGGCGGAGTGTTCGACGCGCCCGTCTTCATACTGCACGTGCATCGACCACTGGGTTGGGAGCTGTTGGAAGGGCGAGGTGCCCGGCCAACGCGGCACGGCCGGCTGGCAGGCCTCGAAATCCAAAAACCGCAGTGGCCATCGAACGTTTCTCAGGCTCGGGAGCAGGCCGCCGCCGATGTACTCCGCGTGATTGACGAGCGACCAAACGGCGTGTTGTTGCGTCGGGTTCATCCGCACGTGCGTCGGGATCTGGCGCACGTCCGTCACCCCCAGCTCTGCCAGTTCCTGCTGGACCTTCCCGGCGCGCGGGAGCCGCTGAACCGAGAACTCTCCGGTAGAAGGTGCGCAATGCGTGCGGAACGGGCACTCCCGGGGGTGTTGGCAGTGGTGGCCGACCTTCGCCGGGGGCTCGTCCGCCCGAGCGGCGGAAGCGCGCAGGCGGGCATGGGCGGTCGCGAACTCTCGGGGCAGCACGGGAACGACTACGAAGAGCGCTTGATCATCGAGCGTTTCGCGGCGAACGTAGTCGGGGTCGAAGTGGGCGAGGCTGAGCCCCGCGATCGGAGTGCCCGTCTGCGCCGCCACCCAGCCCACGACGGCCACGTCCAGCTCGTGGGCCTCCCCGACGCTGTTCGCCGCCTTGGCTTCCGAAACCACAAACCCGCCCGGCCGCCGCTCCAGCACCGCGGCGCGAACCACGATCTGGTCGAACGCAAAGGTTGCGTCGAAGATCGCGGGGATCGCCGTGTCGGCGATCGCCGCCGCGGTGGCGGCCAGGCGCGTTTCGAGTGGAGCCTCAACCGGGATCGTGATGCCCCCCGGATAGCGGCGCCGCATCGCGTCGCGCACCGCGTCCCGATCGTCGGAGCGCGGCAACCTCAGCCGTTCGGGCGCCTCTGCCGGGGGGTGCTGCTGCAACCAGGCTCGACGAGCGCACTGGTTCGCGGCCAGCAGGTCTGCGCGCGTGAAGAGAGGCATCCCGCGGCTTCTATCGCGGAGGATATAAGAACCCCATGCCCTCCCCCATCTTCGTGCTCGGCGCCCCTCGCAGTGGCACCACCCTGCTCCGCGTGATGCTCGCGGGTCATCCCCAGTTGTTCTCGCCCCCGGAGATGGTGATCGCCCCCTTCGCCACCATGGCGGAGCGGCGCAAGAAGCTCGACGAGCGCTTCTGGGAGAAGGGAGGCCTTCGGCGCACGATCATGGAGCTGCGGGGCTGCGCGGTGGACGAGGCCAAGGCCCTCGAGGCCAGCCTGGAGCCCCGCACCGTCCCGGAAGTATACGCGTGGCTCATCGAGGCGCTCGGGGAGCGAATCCTGGTGGACAAATGCCCGCATCTGAGCGCCGATCCCGCGGCGATGGACCGGCTCACCCGTTGGTTCCCTGATGCCCGCTACGTCTGGATCCTGCGCCACCCCGGCAGTGTCACGCGCAGCATCGAGAACATGCCGATGGCCGAGGTGATGCTCCAGGGCTACGCGCCGGACGCGCGCGACATCTGGTACTTCGCCAATAAGAACGTACAGAACTTCCTTGCCGGCATCCCCGAGGGCCAGAAGTCCATGGTGCGCTACGAGGACATGGTCACCGCGCCGAAGGCCACGATGGAGCGGCTCTGTCGGGAGATCGGCCTGCCCTACCATGAGGCTCTGGAGAACCCGTACGAGGGGGACCGGATGCGCGAGGGGCCCAGCGGGGCGCGCGCCGTGGGGGACCCGAACATGGCGGGTCGCGGGAAGATCGACCCTGAGCTGGCTTCGAAGTGGCTCGAAGGCTTCGATCCCGCGTCGGTGTCCCCGGAAACCCACGGGCTCGCCCGGGAATTGGGGTACGACCTCGGCGCGCTGGAGGCCCCGCCGATCGCCACGGTGTCAGCGGCGATGACCGCGCTCTGGGACACGGCCCGGCGCCTCGAAGCGAACATGCGCATGCCGGCGGACGTGGACAACCTCGAGGGGCGGCGCTTTCTGCTCCGCATGATCTCAGCGAGCGTGGATCTGTTCGTGGAGGAAGGCGATCCCGACCACCCCCGGTTCCACCACGCCGAAGGGCCGACGCGCAAGATGTTCGCGGACAACCCGGATGCCGACTACTGGCGCGCGCCGATTCGCCTGGGCGAAGGCCGAACGTACCGACTGCGCGGCTCTGTTGCGCCGGGAACGACCTACGTGGGCGTATTGCTCTACCGCAAGGGCGGGCAGGTGGGTGCCCACCGGCACGACACGACGTTCTTGAACGCAAACGGAACCTTCGACCTCACGATCTCCACCGACCCCGCCGCGTCCGTTGTGGGGGAGGGAGATGAGATCGCGGTCATGGTTCGCCAGTACTTCACAAATCGCTGGCGTCAAACGCCGATTGAGCTGAAGATCGAGCTGGTTGGAGGCGCCGCGCCCAGCGCGCTGGAGCCGAGGGCCCTCGCCCGCTCGCTGGACCGTGCCCGTCGCAACCTGGAGGTCGTGTTCAAGCGCACGCTGGAAACTTGGAAGATGGCGAGCGCCGCGCTGCTCAACCGCTTCATTTCGATGGAGGGAGCGGCGCTGTTCCCTACGCCGGACAACACCTACCTCGCGTGCTGGTACCGCTTCGGCGCCGACCAGGTGATGTTCGTGCGCGGGCGCATTCCCCGCGCCAGGTACTGGAGCTTCTGCCTATACAACGCCTGGATGGAGAGCCTCGACTATCGCCAGCATCGCATCGCGCTGAACCACGCCGACGTGCGCGTGAACCCCGACGGCACCTACGAGCTCTGCCTCGCTCACCGCGATCCTGGGCATCGAAACTGGGTTGACACCTCAGGTCACCTCGCGGGGTACGCGCTGATCCGCGTGCTGCTCGCGGAGGAGGAGGTGGAGCTTCCGACCATCGAGGTGATCTACGAGCGGGAGTGGGCCGCGCGCAAAAGTGGGGCGTTGATGTTGGGGGAGGAGGCGTAGCGCGGTGCGCTGGCGCGTCGCGACTTTGATTGTCGTCGTCGTCGTGGGCGTGATCGTGACGACGAGCGTGGGCGCCGGGATGTGGCGGGGCGAGCCGGCCGCGGTCCCCGCGCGTTGTACGGACTTTTGGCGTCGGGAGCACGCCGTGGATTGTCGCATTCGCCTTGCCGTCGAGGCGTTCGCGCGGAATCCGGTCGCGGGGAAGGCGGCGATTGCAGCATTGCCGGAGCCGTTCGAGCGCGACTACGCGTGGTACCGCGTCGTCGAGACCGTGGCCTCTTGTCGGGAATACTGCAAACACATCGGCGAGCCCACGTTCGTCGAGAGCTGCCTGAGCGTGGTCGCACGTCCGTGGAAACATGCGTCGGGGACGAAGTGTCCGGAGACGGCGAAGATACTCGCGGATCCGGTGAAGCCTGCGGTGGAGGAGGACCGGGCGGAGGTGCCGCGCGTGGGGCACATCGACGTCAAGGCCGGCGACGCGGGCGCCATCCAGGCCACGATCCGAGCTTCGAAGGGCCGGATCGAGACCTGTGTGCAGGTCGCGTTGATGATCGATCCCAGCACCGCGGGCCGGGTGGGGGTGGGGTTCGACCTGTCACAGGGCCTCGCCCAAAACGTCGTGGTCACCAAGAACACGACCGCGAACGACGAGCTGGCGAGGTGCATCGCGAAACAGGTGGGGAAGATGCGCTTCGATCCGGAGCTGGTGGCGCATGTGGACGAGTATGCTTGGGTGGTGTCGGGGCGCTGAGGGGGCGGGCTTGGAGCCTGGGAGAGCGGCCGAACGTGCCGCCGGGGCGGGGGACCGCGCCCGCCGCCGCGAGCGCCCATCCCCCCCTGGATGAAACCGACTTTTTCGCATCCCGGGCTGGATGAAACGTCTCGGCCTCCAGACCGCGCGAAGCCCTGCGGCGCCTCCGAATAGCGGGCGTATCCCCGTGACGAGCGGGACCGATTTCCGCGGCAGCGGGGTGGTCGTTTCATCTGGCCAGGGATGGCCCTGCGCCCGTTTCATCTGGGCGGGGATGCGCCCTTCGTCGTCGGGCGCTGCGTCGCTGCGGCGTGCAGCGCCGCCGAATAGCTCGCGGCCCCGCGCGTACGGCACCGCCATGCTGTTCCCCCTTCACTTCACGGTTGGCCTGTTCGGCGGGGTGGAGGCCGAGATCGGCGCCGCGCCCATGGCCTCGATCCCCCTCCCGGTGCCGCCCGCGTTCCGCGTGTCCTGGCGCGACGGCTGGGGCCTCGACGTCGACACGAGCCTGCGCCTCGACGACCGGTACGCCATGACCGCCAGGTTGAACCTCGTGTGGACGCCGGCACCCACGGCAACCTGGGTGCCCTACATCCACGCTGGCGTGGCCTACGGGAATCGGGACGTTCCTCCCCGCGAGGCGGGCGGTCGTCTCGGCGTGGGTCCCAACCTCGGCGCCGGCCTTGAGTGGTGGGTGGCGCCCAACGTAGCGCTCGACACGCTCGTGGACGCAGACGTGCTCTGGTCCACGCCCCTTGACCAAACGGACTGGGTGCGAACGGTGGACGTCGGTGCGCGGCTCGGGCTTCGCTTCGATCTGCCGGCGGCGAAGCGACCCTACGCTCCACCGACGCGGTGACGTTGCGGCACGACGCGCAACTGCGCCCTCCTCCCGGCGAATCCGCTACACTCGCCAGGTGAACGCGCGCTCCTCCGTTCCCGCCGCCGCCCATCCCGCGGTGCTTGGCGCGGCCGTGCTCATCGTCGTCAACGACTTCGGGCTGCGGGTATGGGCGCCGGGGTGGCTGAGCGGCAAGCTCTCGGACGCGGCGTTCCTGGTGGTCGCGCCCGTGTTCGCCGCGGCGATCCTTGAACTATCGGGTGTCAAGCCGGCGTTGGCGAAGTGGGTCGCGCTGTTGGCAACCGCGATGGCGTTCATCACGCTCCAGCTCTGGCCGCCGCTGGGCCACTTCTTCAGTTCGCGCCACGTCGCAGATATCGGCGATCTGGTGGTGCTTCCGGCGCTGTTGGCCGCGGTTTGGGTCTGGTCGCGGCCGCACCGGGCGCGGCTCTCACCGGTGTTCGCGCTCTTCCCGCTGGCGGGGGCGCTGCTCGCCACCACGCCCGTCGACGAGGTCCTCCCCACTCCGGCAAGCTGGCCGTGCGAAGCCACCCCTGATTGGGAAGCGAGTCGGCCGCTCGAGCTCCAGCTCACGTATTATCCGCCGGACACCGCCGGCTTCACCGAGGGGATGCGGCTCACCGCTGAGGACGGAAACGAAGTCGCCTTGATCGTGGCCCGCCTCGATGACACGGGCTGGCTCGCCGTTTGCGCTCGCGACGGCCTCGCGGCGAACACCGCCTACACCTGGCAGATCGGCCCTTGGGAGGAGAAGGACCCCAACGAGCTGGGCTTCTGGCATGCCGCGCTGCCGACCGTCCACTTCGTCACGGGCGATGCGGCTGGTGTGCCGATCACCGACGCAGCGGCGTGCGCGGATGCCCAAGGGCTCACGACCGCGTTGCAGGATGCGTGCGACCCGGTGGCGGACTCGGGGTGGACGGATCCCGCGGCATGATCCGCTTTCTGCTAGCTCTTCTCGTCGAGGCCGCGAACGCGGAGCCTGCGGCGTTCCAACCCTTACCCGAACCACACCCGCGCCCGGTGCTTGCGCCGTTGCCCCGCCACGGCACCACCGGGTATCGCGTCGTAATGCCCGCCGGCGGCCACACATTCACGTCGCGACTGTTATTTTCAGGAAGCGCGGAAGGCCCGCAGGTGGGAGAGGTGACGCTCGGGGGGCAGCTCGCCTGGCGATCGTTCAGTGTTTCGGCGGAGGTGTTGGGCACCGCAGCGTGGAGTGAGCGGTGGAGCGGCGCGGGCATGGGGAACACGGTGCTGAACGTTCGCGGCATTCTTGGAAGAAAAGTCACGCACGCGCTCGGCGTTCGCGCCTCGATTGCCACCGGAGCGCGCCCCGCCACCCCGCTCGGCGATGTGGCCTGGTGGGGCGCGATCGCCTCGGCCACGGTGCCAACGAACACGCTGAGCTTGAGCTACGAAGGCGCGACGGAGCGCTGGGTGTGGCAGGTGTTCACGGGCAGCGACCTCGACTGGTTAGGATTGCCCGCAGGGGGCACCGCCGTGGCCACCGTGCAACCCGTCGCGCCCGGCTGGTTTTTCGTCGGGGAGGCGGAGCTCATCTTCGATCCCGCCCCCGTGCACGTCCGCACGCTCGTCCGTCGCGACTTTGGCGGGGGTTGGCAAGCCGATCTGGGATTTGCGTTGCCATTTGTAGCCCTCGCCGACGAGGCCATCCCGACCGTTCTGGGGCAGGTTCAGCGGCGGTGGTGAGGTGGGCGGCGCCTGTCGCGACACACCAATCACAGATCGAATTTGGGCGATCCGCGGTTCCCCGCTAGGAGATCGACGGCTTCGCTGCGGATCGCGGCGCCTGGGTCGGCGGCGTTACGATCCCGACGTGCTCCACCGCCTCCCCCGCGCGCTCCTCCTGATTCTCGCGACCGCCGCCGCCTGCGGTGCGCCGGCCGCGAACCCCGACGACTGCGCCGACGTTTGGCGGGGCGAGAACGCCTCAGACTGCCGGGTGCGGCTTGCCTTGGAGGCCTGGGACCGGAGCCCTACGGAAGGGGAGAGGGCGATCGAGGCGCTCCGGCCGGAGCGGTGGGAGCAGGCCCGCGCCTGGATGCAGGTGGTGGAGACCCGATGCTGGAGCGCGGCGCTCTGCGAACGGATCGTCGAGCCGGCGCTCGCCGAGGCGTGCACTCGCCGAGTGCCTGGACCGTGGCTCCACGCCGAGGGCACGGAGCGTTGCCCCACCGGCGTTACCGTGTGCGGGAGCGGAGGGTCGCGCAAGCCCCAGGTCGAGGCGGAGCAAGGCGCCCTGGTGCTCGCCGATCCGCCCGCGTCGGCCGCCTACGCGGACGATCCCAAGCTCGCCGGCGCCTCTGGCGGCGCTGCCACTGGCAACGCCGGCGAAGTCCAGCGGGTGGTCCGCGGCTCGAAGGGCCGCATCGAGACTTGCGTGCAGAACGCGATGATGTGCAATGACGTCGCCGGGCGCGTTGGGGTGAGCTGGAGCATCGTCGCGGGGATAGTCAGAGACGCGGCGATCGTCACGAACACCACCGGCGACGTCGAGCTGGGCGCCTGCATCGTGAAGGCCGTGCGCTCGATGCGCTTCGACCGCGGGTTCAGCGGCACGGTGGACGAGTACGCGTGGTTGGTGAGGGGGCAGTAGACGGGGAGCGGCCGTCCAAAGCCGCGCCGGTTCGCCCGCGCCTGGCGACCATGCCCCCGGAAAGGTGACAATCGGGCGAGCATCCCCTCCAAATTGTGAATCGCGGTCGGCGCGCGGTGGGATCGAGGCGTTCGACTCGCCGATAAGCGGCGTTGGTTGGTGCGGGAGCCCAGGCGCTGGTCGCGAATTGGGCGAAGAGCGCTGGCGGTTTCACGTGGGAGAGGGGATGGTCGGCGCGAAGTCACATTTGGAGGGGGATGGGCGGGGAGCCGCGCATCCACGCGCTCGCGATGGGATGCGGGTACTGCTCCTCGGCGCGCCGCTCGAGGATTCGGGAGTCGGAAGCCGCCCCTACGTCCATCTGGGGGTCAAACCTCCACCTTCACAATCTTCCGAATCAAGACACTCCCGATCACCTGCAGCGTGAGCATGAGGAACAACAGCGCCCAACCCAAGGCGGTGGTCCACAGCCGCGAGATGAGCACCGGATCGATCACCCACAGCGCGAACGTGAGCACAAACGGCATGAGCACGATGATCACGCCCTGGGCCACGCCCTGTGCGGTGAGGGACTTCACCTTGCCGGACACCTTCTTGCGCTCACGGATGGTGTTGGCGACCGTGTCGAAGGTCTCCGCCAGATTACCGCCTGACTGGCGCAAGATGTTGATGCTGGTGACGATGATCTGCACGTCCTCCGTGCCGATCCGCTTTTCCAGGCCGAGCAGCGCATCTTCAAGCGGCATGCCGAGGCGCTGGTGGTTGAGCGTGAGCGCGAACTCCTGGCTGATCGGGTTGGGCAGCTCCTCTCGCACCATGTCCATGCTCTGGAGCAGGGACAAACCCGACTTCAAGCCGTTGGACATGAACGCCAGCGCGTCGAGGAGCTGATCCTCGAACAGGTCGATGCGGCGCTGCCACATCCACTCCACGATGGCGCGGGGGAGGCGGTAGCCGGTGGGGAGCCCGAAGGGGCCGACGACGAGGATGCCTACGACCAACGCCCGGATGATGTGGTACCACGCGGACCACGGCAGGCCGCTGGTGAGGAACATCCCGAAGGCACCGAACAGGCACACGCTGGTTACGATGCTGACCATGCACAGCGTGGGCGACACCTCCAGGAACATCCGGTCGAACTCGGCCTGCATCCAGCGCACGTAGCCGAGCGTCAGCTCATCGAAGAGCGCCCAGAGCTTGGGGGCCGCGAACCACCCGACGGCCAACCACGCCAGCACCGCAACCCCGAAGGTCGAGAGCCGAAAGAACGTGAGGCCGTCCCACCACTGGGGAAGAAGCTCCAACATCAGGCCCGCCCGCGGGGGATCGTGGCATGCCCGGCCGGGGCGAAGATGCCGTGTGGCACTTCGATCCCGAGCTCAGCGAGCTTGGAGACGAATTTGGGAACGAAGCCCGTGGGCCCAAACGTGCCTTGCACCTTGCGGTTCGCGTCGAGCCCCGTCTGCTTGAACGCGAATACCTCCTGCAGGGTGATCGTCTGCGCTTCCATGCCCACGACCTCGCACACCGAGAGGATGCGGCGCGAGCCATCGGAGAGCCGGCTCACCTGCACGATGATGTTGATGGCGGAGGCGATCTGCTCGCGAATGGCGCGGGAGGGGAGGTCCAAGCCGGCGAACATCACGAGCGTCTCCATGCGCGCGATCGCATCGCGGGGCGAGTTGGAGTGTACGGTCGTGAGCGAGCCATCGTGACCGGTGTTCATCGCCTGGAGCATGTCTACCGCTTCGGCCCCTCGACACTCTCCGACGATGATGCGGTCCGGCCGCATACGCAGGGAGTTCTTCACAAGGTCGCGGATCTTCACCTCGCCGACGCCCTCGATGTTGGCCGGGCGGCTCTCCAGGCGCACGACGTGAGGCTGGCGAAGCTGGAGCTCCGCGGCGTCCTCGATGGTGACGATCCGGTCGTCCTCGGGGATGAAGCTCGACATCACGTTGAGCAGCGTCGTCTTGCCGGAGCCCGTGCCGCCGGAGATGACGATGTTGAGGCGGGCCTGCACACACGCGCGGAGCAGGTCGGCCAGATCGGGGGTGAGGCTGCCGAAGCGGACGAGGTCGGCCACGACGAGCGGCTCGCGCGCGAACTTCCGGATGGTGATCGAGGGGCCGTCGATCGCGAGCGGCGGGATCACGGCGTTCACGCGGCTGCCGTCGGCGAGGCGCGCGTCTACCATCGGCGACTTCTCATCGATGCGACGGCCGAGCGGGGTGACGATGCGCTCGATCACGGCCAACAACTGCGCATCGTCGGTGAACGAGAACTCGGTGCGGCGCAGCTTGCCGTTGATCTCGGCAAACACGTTGTCGCGCCCGTTCACCATGATTTCCGTCACCCGGTCATCCGCCAGCAGGTCCTCAAGCGGGCCGAGCGCGAGCGCTTCGTCGCAAACTTCCTTGACGATGCGGCGGCGCTCGTTGCGGTCGGTCACGCTCGCGCCTTCTTCGTCGAGCACCTTGGCCACGGCGGCTTCCGCGCGTTCGCGCAGGAGCTTGTCCTTGTCGGGCCGGGTGCCGATCTCGCGGTCCATGCGCTTCAGGTCGAGCACCTCGGGCAGGCGCTTGTGGATGAGCATCTTGAGGCGGGTACGCGCGTCCATCTCGCGGGCGCCCTTGCCGCGGTTGCCGCCGCGGGCCTTCATGAAGCCCTCGATCGCCTTGTCCTGCTCCTGCGTGACATCGACGGCGAGTTTTCCGCCGACCTGCTGACCTTTCCCCCGCTCCACCGCCGCGAGCTGGTCGAGCACGCCCTTCTCGACGAGCTGCCGTACCAGTTCGTCGTAGTGTCGCGACAGCGCGGCGCGGGGCTGGTCCATCACGAAGGGCGCGGCTTTGAGCGCCGCGTCCAGGGTGAGCGCGTCGTCCTTGGGGAAGATCACCAGGGCGGGCCTGCCCAAGCGCGCGGCGATGGCTTCGCGGGTGATGGGGCTCTGCGGGTCGTGCGCGTTCACGACGACCTTCACCAACGCGTGCGGGAAGTGCAGGCTTTGGAGGTGGTCGCCGAACTGGCGTGTGGCCGCCAGTCCGGTCGGCGTCGGCTCCGCCAACAAGAAGATGCCGGCCGCCCTCTCCATCGCGAGCACGTTGATCGGATCCACCCCCGCGCCCGCGTCCACCACGATGTAGTCGCACAGCGGGGCCACGAGGTCGAGCACCTGCCGCACCCCTTCCGGGGCCAACTTACGCGCCGCTTGCGGGTTCGCGGCGAGCGGCAACACGCCGATTCCCGTGGGATGAGCCTGGATGTACGGGCCAAACGTCTGCGGCGTCAACTGCGCCACGTACGGCACGAAGTCGCCAATCGTGCGGATCTCCGTCATGCCGAGCAGCGTCGCGACGTCGCCCACGCCCCCCACGTCCAGGTCCACCACCATCACCCGCCCGCGCGTTTCTTTCAGCAGGGACAACGCGAGGTTCACGGCGAAGGTCGTCTTTCCCACGCCGTCGCGCGCGGCGCCTACGACGACAAACCGACAAGCCATCTACTGCCGCACCTCGGTGAGGTTGAACTTCTCCTGGATCTCCTTGTTCGCCGTCGTCGTCGACTCGTGGATCTGCGGCGTCACGAAAACCAGGAATTGCGACTTTGATTTCTTGTAGTCTTTCGACCGGTACAAGGTGAACATCGCATCCGGCAGGCTCACGCCGTCCGGCAATTTGTTGTAGTTCACCCGGTCGCTCACCCGCTGCAAGCCTCCGATCACGACGCTCTCGCCGGCGCGGCAGAACTGCGCCGTCGTGATCTCCGACTGGTCGATGCTCTGGTACCCGCTCGCGGCCACCTCCCCGAGTGAGCTGACCTCGATCTTCATCTGCATGTCGACGTTCCCGCCCGCCGCGTAGGGCGTGACGTCCATCTTGATGCCGACGTCCATGAACTCGATCGACTTGCTGCCGTTGTCGTTGTACACGAACGGCACCTTGCTCCCCGAGAAGATGTGAGCGGTCTCGCCGCTTTTCACCGACACGGTGGGGTTCTCCAGCACCCGCACGAAGCCGGTTGACCGCGCTTCCTGAAGCTTCGGCAGCAACCCCGAGATCTCCGCCGTCGCGGTGCCGGTGATGTCGCTCCAGCCGGAGCCATCGTTCGTGGCGCCCAGTTCGAACGTGACGCCCGGGCCGCTCAGCGGCGTCCACTCGATGTTCCAGGCTTCTTCGAGGCTTTTGGTCAGCTCGACGAAGTGCACTACGAGCACGATCGTTTGCGATTCGCCCGGCACCCGCTCCACCTCGCGGATCTCCAGCACGTTGATCACGTCCGGGTAGTAGGCCTCGGCGATCGCCGCGGCGCGCAGGCTCGCCGATTCGCTGTGCACCACCCCTTCGAGCATGATCTTCCGGCTCACCAGGCGCACATTCACGCCCGGCGTGCCGATCTCCTTCTGGATCATCGCCGCCAACAGCCGCTGCGAAACCGGAGAGAGCGTGACCATCGACTCGACGAGCGGCTCCTTCTCATCGAGGTCCTTCACCCGGCGCAATTCCTCGTCGAGGCTCACTTCGCCCTGGATGTAGATGTGGTCGTTGATGAGCTTGAACGAGAGCCCCTCAATGTCGTCGAGCAGCACCTGCACGTTCTTCATCACCTTCGCGAGGTTCGCGGGGATGACGGTGATCTCAAACTCATCGCGGCGAACGCCCTTGGTGTCGTAAAGGATCACGTTCGTCGTACCCACTTCGCGCCCCGCCAGCAGAAGCTGCCGCTCCTCGCGCAGGGGCACCACCTTCACGATCTCGCTGTTGCCGATGCTCACGTCGCCGAAGGCGTACGGCACGTCGATCGCGCTCTGGTTGTTGAGGATCACCACTTGATCGGCGATCTTCTCGTCGGCCAGGACCGGCGCGGCGATCAGCGCCCCGCCCGTGATGACACACGCTGTGGCGAGCGCCCGCATCAGCCACGCGCGGTGCAGAAAACGTTGCATCACATTCCCCCTTCGATGAGCCGGTACGACGGGCGGCCTTTGTAGCGCACCTGCTCCGGGATGCCGAGGGTGGACTGAACAGTGGCGGGAACCAGCTCGGTCGGCCCCTCCGCTTCGTAGAGGGAGCGCAGGATGATCGTGAGGTGGCCGATCTCCTGGGCCATCGTGAGCTTCTGCGCGTCCGTCGGCGTTACCGCCACGGTGATCGTCGTGAGCGACTGCAAGGTCTCGGCGGGCCCCGGCGGCGCATCGTCCGGATCGGGCACTTCTCCCTCCGCCGGAAGCCGCTGCACCTGGCGCGCGGTGATGGTCCCGATGTCGTCCACCACGCTGAGCACCTGCACGTCCTGCATGACCGTGAGCGTGCGAAGGTCGGACTTGTCGCCCGTGCCAAAGTCAAAACTCCCCAGGATGTCAATGCGATTTCCGGCCTTGATGTGCCCGCCCACCGCGTTGAACACGTCTACCGCCAGCGCCACGGCGCGTGAGCCGCGCGGCACCGAAAGCGCCAACCCCTCCGTCTGCACACTCGCCAGCTTCGTGGCTACGACTTGCTCGCCGCCGAAGATCGGAACCGATGTGATCTGGCCGATCACCTCGTCCACGTTCGTGAGTGCCTTGGGCTGCTGCCAACGCCGCGGCACCTCCACGACGTTCACCATCGTTTCGTCGAGGCGCACATGTGGGGGGATATCCCTCGTTGCGACCAGCGTTTTGAGGGGCTCCGAGTCGTAGAGCAGCGACTGCTCCCGCGAGGCGACGTAGCGGCACTGGGCGAAGGTGGCCACGAGCGCGATGAGCAGGGAGAGGAGGAGGCCGCGAACGTTCTTCATGCGCGCCGGAGTCTACCTCATGTCCCCGCTGCCGTTGGTCTCGCCTTCCGCAAACAGGTGGGTAACGTCGCTCGCGAGCCCCGAAACGCCGTCGCGGAAGCCGGGGAGGAACGCGTACGCAGCGAGCGCGAGCCCCACCGCCAGCACCGAGGCGATGAGCATCCATTCGGTGGTGGCCTGGCCGCGCTGCACGTTCCGCATCTCCCGCTCTTCGTTCTACCAGAGTTCAGGCCACGATTGAAGCCTCGCGAGCACGATTCCGGCCGCGATCACCGGCGCGTGGATGATCACGGTCGTGTCCGGGTCCTGCGTGCCGGGGGCCCGGATGTAATTGCGGGCGACCCGGAAGAAGTTGCGGACCCGCCCCCGCGCCACGAGCACCGCGATGCCCACCGGGAAGAACAGGATCGCCGAGAGGAGGGTGGCCCGGATCGCCGCCTGCGGACCGAGCAACGATCCAGCCGCCATGAGCATCTTCACGTCCCCAGGCTTGAGCGCCGGGAGCACCCTCCAGAACAGCACCCCCACGGCGAACGCACAGCCGAGGCCCGCCGCACCGTCCCACCAGTGCGGCGCTGCCAGCGGCGCCAGGGCCAAGCCCGCCGCCATCACCGGGAACGTCAGCCAGTTCTTGATCTTCCCCGTCGTAACATCAGTATACACCGACACGACGCAGAGCGCGGCCAGCACCACATCGCGAGCGTCCCAGTACACGTTACCCAGCATGGCGCCTACGGGTACGGGGCTTGAACGGTGCGGCGCACGCTGTCGAAGCCGCCCGACACGCCCTCCGCGAGCAGCGTCCACGCCGCAGCAAGGCCCACCACGAGCACGCTCACTGCGAGCATGTATTCCACGATGGACTGGCCCCTTCTCGACCCGATGGCTTGGCGCATGATCAGCTTCCTCCGAGGCGTTTGGCGATATCGTCGAATAGGGTGCTGGCCTGGAAGGCGATCGAGGCGTCGTTCACCCAGACCATCAGCGAGTCGAACCGCCACCAGCACACGCAGAGCGCCAGCACGAACACCGCGCTGAACGCGAGCAGGGGTTCGACCGAGGATTGGCCGCGGCGGGGCATACACGGGGCGTAACCCGCTGTGGAATCGTCACCCCCCCCCCACCGCCCGGATCACCTCCACCCGGTCACCCTCCACCACCGCCCTCCCAGGATGCTCGGCGCGCGGCACCACCTCGCCGTTCACCGCCACGGCCACCGCCTGCGGGTTGGCGCCCAACCACTCCACCAGCCCGCGAAGCGTGCACCCTTCCGGCACCTCGCGCGGCTCCCCGTTCAGCCGTACGGTCACCGCGGTGGCGGCGGGCGCGGCGCGCCAATGGTCGGGGCTGGCACGTCGTCGAAGAGCTTGGGGTCGTTGGCGATCTGCATGGCGAGATCGCGGGAGATGCGCTTCTTGAGCGCCAGATCCTTCACCGCCATGCCCATCGTCTGCTGTCCGTCGGCCCGCCCGGCCTGCATCATGCTCGGGATCTGGAACAGCTTGTTCTCCCGGATCAAGTTCCGGATCGCGTTGTTCACGATCATGATCTCCTGCGCCGCGATGCGCCCCGGCTCGAACGCCTTGCGGATCAGCGCCTGGGTGACCACCGCCATCAGCGAGCTCGACAACATCGTGCGAACCTGCTGTTGTGCCTCGTGCGGGAACGCGTCGATGAGTCGGTCCACCGTTTCGGGCGCCGAGTTGGTATGCAGCGTGCCGAACACCAGATGCCCGGTTTCGGCGGCGCTGATCGCGAGCTGGATGGTCTCCAGGTCACGCATCTCGCCGACGAGGATCACGTCCGGATCCTCGCGGAGCGCGCTCCGAAGCGCAGCGGCGAAGCTCTTCGTGTCGGTGCCGACCTCCCGCTGGTTCACGAGGCACTTCTGCGGCGGATGCACGAACTCCACCGGATCCTCGATGGTGAGGATGTGCTCGGCGCGGTTCTTGTTGATCCAGTCGATCACCGCTGCCAACGTCGTAGACTTGCCCGAGCCCGTCGGTCCGGTCACCAGCACCAGCCCCCGCTTGAAGTTCGCGATGCGGTTGAAGATCGGCGGCAGACCGAGCTCCTCCATCGTGAGGATGCGCGTGGGGATCTGCCGCATGGCCACGCCGATCCCGCGCGTTTGCGTGAAGACGTTCACGCGGAAGCGCGCAAGCCCCTTGAAGGCGATGGCGAAGTCGGTTTCGAGGTTGTTCTCGAAGGCGATCCGCTGCTTCTCGGGCATCATCGAATAGGCGAGGCGCTTGGCGTCGTCGGCGGTGAGCGCCGGAACATCGAGGCGTTGTACCTCACCATCTCGCCGAACCGCCGGCTTCTCCCCCGCGGCGAAGTGGATGTCGCTCGCTTTGTTCTCGATCGCGAACTTCAAGAGCTCGTGGATGCGCAACGCCATGCGGGTCCGGGTGTGGGGGAGGGGTCGTGCCCGACTATCGCGCGGGAGGGGCGTGTGGGCGATCGGCGCGGCCCGGTCCCCTTCGTCAGGCGCGGGTACGGCCGATCGCGGGCGGGTACGGGATACCCTCGCCTCCATGTTGCTGGTCTTGCTCCTGGCGTGCTCTCCCGCCAACCCTTCGCCAGGCCGAGCGCTGGACTCCGCAGGGGAGGGAACCGCCGAGCCCCTCCCCGGCGACAGCGCCGCCGACAACGACCACGACACCGCCGCCGAGCCCTGGACCCTTCCGACCTACGACGCAAGCGCCCTCCCCGATGGCGTGCCCGTCGTGGAGATCACCCTCACCGCCGCCGCGATGTCCCGCCTCGATGCCGATCCTTTCCACGCCGCCGACGAGGCCGGCTCGTTTACCGATGGCGAAGGCGTCGTTCACGACGTTTGGCTCAACTACCGGGGCGCCTACCAGCTTCAAGGCGTGATCGCCTATTACGACCTGCGGAACTGGAAGGTGAAGTTCGCGGAGGGCGACGAATACTCCGGCCACCGGGTGTGGAACTTCAACTACGAGCCCCACCTGCGCGCCCAGCTTGCCTACGAGCTGCTGCGCTTCGCGGGCGTCGCCGTGCCGTCCGCGCGACACGTCAGTTTGCGCGTAAACGGGGCGCTCGCCGGCACCTACCTGCAATACGAGGATCCGGACAACAAGTCTTGGCTCGCGGAACAGTTCGGCGATGACGACGGCGATTTGTACAAGGGCGCCTACGATCTCCCCGGCGAACCCCAGTGTTTTGCCGACCTGACGTGGCTGGGCCCCGAGGACGCCGACTACGCGTGTCACTATGCCAAACATACCAACGACAACGTTGCGCCCGACGACTTCGCCGTGCTCCGGGCGTTCGTCACCGCGCTGAACGACACCCCGGACGCCGATTTCCCCGCCTGGGCCGAAGCGAACATCGACGTGGATCGGCTGCTCACTTCGCTCGCGATCACGAACTTTGTGGCGCAGTGGGACTCTTACCCGCAGCGCCCGAAGAACTACTGGTTGTACCAGGATGTTCGCGCCGCGCGGATGGTGCTCATCCCCTGGGACCTCGACAACACCTTCTCGCCGAACGTGGACGGCAGCTACAACCAGATGGGCACCACGGCTTCGGTGTTGTACGACCTCGAAGCCAATGACTACGAGGCCCCCAACGAAGGCGAGGGCACGGAGCGGCCCCTCGCGCGCCGCGTGATCGCGCAACCCGAATACCGGGCCGCCTACCTGGATCGATACCGCGAGCTGACCACGACGTTGCTTACCGACGACTGGCTCGATGATCGTGTCCAGCGGCTCAGCGCGCAGCTTGAACCAGAGCTTTCCCGCACCGACGCGGGCCGTTTGGAGAGCGCCAACGCCGAGGTGGAGCGCTTCGTCCACGCGCGGACGGCGTTCGTGCGCGAGGAGCTGGCGGGGTTGTAGGGCGGGGAGGCTTCAGCACCCCCGCCCCCCACCGGTTACCAGCGCCCGCCATGGGCGGCATCAGCGGCATCGTGAACCTGGGCGGCGCGGTGGACGACGGCGATGCCCGCTCGCTCGGCGCGGGCCCCCGCTTCCGGGCCTCGGGCGCGATCTTCGTGGCGCGGCCGCGCAGCACCCTGGCCCACAACGAACAATTCGCGGTGATGGTGGCCGGTCACTTCGATCGCGCGCCAGCCACCGGCCAGAGCGCTGCCGAGGTGGTGCTCGACGGCTGGCAGCGCAGCGGCATGGGCGTGTTTTCGCAGGTTGAAGGTGCGTGGGTGGCTGCGGTGTACGAGCGGGCCACCGAGAAGCTCACGCTGGTGCGCGATCCCTTCGGCGTGCGGCGATTGTTCTGGTCTACACACGGGAATCGGCTCGCGTTCGCGTCGGGGATGCGGGCGCTGTTGGATGTGCCGGGCGTGAGCCGTGAGCTGGCACGCGAGAACCTGGCCGAATTCCTGTCGTTTCGCTATGTTCACGCCCCTCGCACCCTGCTGCGGGATGTTCGGGCGCTGCCCCCGGGGCACATGGTCACCGCCGAGCCGGGGCGCCCGCCGAAGCTGGAGCCCTGGTTCCGCCTGCGACACGCGCCGCCGTACTCGCCGATGCCGCCCGACGAAGAAACGCTCGCCGAGATCGAGCGCCGCCTGTTCCGAGCGGTCGCCGCACGCTCCACGGGCAAGGAGCGCGTCGGCGTATTCCTGAGCGGAGGCCTCGATTCCAGCGCGATCTCCTGGGTGGCCTCGCGGCTCGGCCCGGTGAGCACCTTCACGGTGGGTGTGCAAGACGGGGAAGACGACGAGGCGCCGTACGCCGGCCGCGTGGCGACGATCCTGCGGGCGAAGCACGAGGTCGTGCGGGTGAGCCCCGAGGCGATGGAGCAGGGGGTTGACGCGGTGGTGGAGGCGACCGACGCTCCGGTCACGGATCCCGCCGCGATCCCGCAGTATCTGCTCGGCGTGGCGGCGCGACAGAGCGTGGACGTGGTGCTCTGCGGCGATGGCGGTGACGAGATCTTCGGCGGGCGCATGGTCGGCGTCTTGGCCTCGCAGCTTCGATTGTCCACGTGGCTGCGTCGGCTCCCCGGTGCCGGCCGCCGCCTCGTGGGCGCGGCGTTCGGCGACAAGCGCCCGGAGATCGAGGACGACGACTCCCCGTTCGGCCTCGCCCGCGTCGTCGGGGGCGTCGTCGCGTTCGACAAGGCCGCCCGGCGCGACTTGATGCGCGATCCCGGCTGGGTGCGCGAAGGCATCCGCCGCGCCTGCCTGGAGCCGTTCTACAGGGAAGTCGTGAGCGATCCGATCAACGAGATCCTCCACGCCTATCTGCGTGGTCGAATGCCAGAAGATGCGCTCGCGCGGACCGGCGCCGTGGCCCAGGCGGCGGACCTCGGCGTGCGCGCCCCGCTGCTCGACCGGGATCTCGTCGGGTTTTGCGCGAACATCCCCGGCCCTTGGAAGGTGCGCCCCGGCCTCGCCGGCTCCGTGACCAAGTGGCCGCTCCGCGAGCTGCTGCGCCCCGTGCTCACGCGGCCGCTGGTGTCCCGACCGAAGCGGGTACTGCCCGGCCCGTGGAAACGCTGGTTCGAGGGCCCGATGGAGCCGTTCTTGCGCGCGCGTGTGTCGCTTTTGCGGGAGGATCCGCTGCGGCTGTTCATGCCCGGCGCGATCGACGCGCTCGTGCCCCGCGTGGGCCAGCCCGGCGTGGCCGAGCGGCTGTGGACGCTCATCTTTTTGGATGCGTGGGTGCGGAGCGTGGGAGCGACTTGAGCGCGGGAAGGCGCGCGGCCCAGCGGGGAGCACCGATTCTCAACGTGGCGGGGCGGCCGTCCCCGCCCTCGCCTACCGCTCGTCGTCGACCGCCGCACAATCAGAGTTCGGTCCGTCCGAATCCCCCACCAGCGCCTCGTCGACGATCGAAACGGCCGCGCCTTGGTACCACGCCACCACCGCGTCCTGGAAGGTGTAGAGCGTGCCGTCCTCCTCCACCGTGGCCTGCCGCCACCAGTCCGTGCTCTCGAGCGCCACGTGCTGCGCGCAGTTGGGCCCGTACACCCCCGGTGCGACCAGGATGCTCTCCACTGCGGTTTCGCCAATCGAAGGCAGCCCGAGCAGCGAGTCCCGCGTGAGCCGCTCGTAGTCGTCCAACGGAATGCCGAGCGCCTCCGCGAGCCCCGTCGTGTCGCGCAGGTCCTGGCGCAGGAAGAACGGCGTAGTGACGTGGTTGCGGATCACGTACGAGTCCGTGTTGCACTTCCACTCTTCGTCGGTCCCGCCGAAGTAGCCGAGGCAGCTCTCGTCCTTCCACGGCGAGTAGTCGCGACCCTCCAGTCCGCTGATCCAGAGGTTCGTGTACAGCGTGTCGAATTGCGCCTGGTATTCGGGGGGAAGCACCTCGCGCGCCGGATCGTTCGCCGCGTCGAAGATGGCCATCACCTCGGTTCCGTTGGCTTCGAGGTGATCCGCGAGCCAGTCCGCGTGGGTACGCGCACCCGCGCTCCCCGCGGAGGTGCCGCTGAACAGCACGAAGCTCGCCTCGGTC
>BJHF01000018.1 GCA_014191855.1 Deltaproteobacteria bacterium | reverse complement strand
GGGATCAATGCGGTGGATAGCGTCGAGGGGGACGAGCTTTTGAGCGTGGCCCACGCCGGCGCGAACACCCAGGTGTTGTTCTCGACGCGGAGCGGGCGCGCGATCCGGTTCCCGCTGAGCGATCCGGGCAAGGGACTGCGGCTCCTCGGCCGCATGTCGCGCGGGGTGCGCGCCGTTCGCCTGAACCCGGGGGACGAGGTGGTGGGCTTCTCGGTCGTCGATGAATCGGCGAACAAGTTCGTGTTCACGATCACCGAGCGCGGCTTCGCCAAACGTACCTGGCTCGATGCGTCGTCTGCGCCCGAGGTGCTCGATGAGGAGCCGGAAGCGGGAGATGAGGCGGAGGGTGACGAGAGCGCCGAGGCCGCCGAGGCGAGCGAGCCCGTGGAAGAAGGGGCGGAAGGCGCGGAGACCACCGCCGAGCCGACCGAGGAGGGAGACGACGGCTCGAAGGGCTACCGGATCCAGTCGCGCGGCGGCAAGGGCATCCGCGACATGAAGACGAAGAACGGCGCCGTGGTCGGCACGCTCATCGTCACCGAATCCGACCAGGTGTTTGTGATCACGGACACCGGCCGGGTGATCCGGTCGCGGATCGCGGATGTGCGCGCCACTCGTCGCAACACCCAGGGCGTGCGCTTCATGCGCCTTGAGGAGGGCGAGCGCATCCAGGCGATCGCGCGGGTACAGGATACGGACGAGGTAGCCGGGGAGGCGATCGCAGCCGATGGCGCCGAGCCGGAGCCCGCAGAGTCGCCAGAAACGCCGGAAATCACGGAGTAGCGCGACTGAGCAACCTCGTCGTCGTCGTGGCCAACGGCCCTTGCCCTGAGGGTGGCCGGGGGTGTACGCTGCCGCGGTGCGGTGCTGCCCCACGAATCCTGCGTTCAACGCGTGAGCAGCGCCTTCGCGTCGCGAGCGCTCCGGCTCGCCCTGCTCGCCGCCGGCTACTACGTCGCCGGGCGCCTGGCGTTGTTGATGGCGATCCCACCCGGGTACGCCACGCCCGTTTGGCCGGCGGCGGGGTTCGCGCTCGTCGGCTTGCTCGCGCTGGGGTGGCGCGCGTTCCCCGCGGTGGTCGTGGGCTCCTTCTTCGTCAACCTCGAAACCGGGTTTGACGCGAGCACGGTGGACGCGGCCTGGCGCTCGGGCTTGATCGCGTCCGCCATCGCGATGGGGGCCGGCGCGCAGGCGGCCATCGGTGCCGAGGGGATTCGCCGGGTGCTAGGCTACCCCCACCCCTTCGACGAACAGCGGGACATCGTACGCTTTTTGCTGATCGGCGGGCCCCTGGCGTGCGTTGTGAGCGCAACATGCGGATCCGCGGCTCTCTGGGCGGCGGGGATGGTGACGGCGCGCGCGCTCCCTTTCAGTTGGTTCACATGGTGGGTGGGGGACAGCATCGGGGTGCTGGTGTTTGCGCCGTTGTTGCTCGCGATCTTCGGCGAGCCGCAAGCGTCATGGCGGCGCCGCCTCTGGGCGGTCGGGCTCGCGCCGCTGCTTGGCTTTGTCATGGTCGTCGGCTTGTTCTTGTGGGTGAGCCGGCGCGAGCAGGCGCGCCTGGAAGTCGAGTTCATCCGGCGATGCGAGCCGATCGCAGAGGCGGTTCAGGCCGCCGTGGATCAGTACGTTCACCTCGGAGGCGCGGTCGCCTCCCTGCTCCGCGTTGTGCCGGAGCTGGATGAGGCGGCCTTCGAGTCCTTCGCGACGGACCTTCTGGCGCGGCAACCAGGGCTGTCGGCGCTGTCGCGGATCGAGCGGGTGACAGAGGCCCAGCGGCCGGCGTGGGAAGCGGCGCACGGGCATCCCATTACGCGCCTCGCCGCCGACGGCACGCTGGTGCCGGCAGAGGCCGCCGGGGATCACTACGTTGTAAGCTGGATTGTCCCCGACGCTGGGAACGCGGGGGCGGTAGGCTACGACGTCGGGTCGGAGTCCCTCCGGCTTGCGGCGCTGCGCTCGGCGCTCGCAACGGGGCAGCCCACCGCCTCACCCGCCGTTCACCTTGTTCAGGACGTTCGGCAGGGCCTGGGCGTGCTTGTGCTAGAGCGGGTTTCGGCAGAAGCGGGCACCGACGCGGGGCTGGCCTCTACCGTGCTCTCGCTCGACCAACTGGTGTCCGCCGCGGTGCTGGGCCTGGAAACCGAGGGTGTACGCTTGCGCCTGCTGGACGGCGACACGGAGCTCTTCAGCGACCCGGGGGCCACGGGCGGGGGGCCGCACTGGGAGGCGACGCTCCCGGTTGCGGGCCGCCTCTGGCGCGCTGAGTTCCGCCCCACCCCGGAGTACAGCCAACGCCAGCGCACTTGGGAAGCACCTTCAGTGCTGGTGTTTGGTCTCGCGCTCGTCGCCCTGGCGGAGTTCGCGCTGCTCGTCAGCACAGGCCGCGAATTGCGACTGATCGCGGCGGAGGATCGGGGAAGCGCGCTCTTGCGGGCGATGCCGGACGCGATCTTGCGCCTCGGGCCCGATGGCGTCGCGCGCGACTACCGGCCTCCGGCGAGCGAAGGCGCCTCCGAGTCGTGGGGCGGGAGCAGCGATCTCGCGATGGCGGGCGCCGGGGACCGCCTCTTGGGTAGCCTCCAAGAGGTGCGGAGCAGCGGCACCGCAAAGCGGCTTGAATACCAGGTCGTAACGGAGTCCGGCACGTTGGACCTGGAGGCTCGCCTCGTGGCCGGCGTCGGGGACGATGTCCTCGTCGTGATTCGCGATGTCTCGGCGCAGAAGGCGATCGAGCGGCGCATGCGCTCCGCGCTCGCCGAGAAAGACGTGTTGCTCCGCGAGATTCACCACCGCGTGAAGAACAACCTGCAGGTGGTGAGCAGTTTGTTGAACCTCGCCGATGATCGCCTGGAAGACCCGGGCGCCCGCGCGCTGCTCGCCCACACCCGCGACCGCGTGCGCACGATCGCCCTGGTTCACGATCAGCTCCACCGCTCGGCCGACCTTGCTCAAGTGGGGTTCGGGGCGTACCTTCGCGTGCTCGCGACGCACCTGCCCCAGGTGGTCGGGGAGGGCAGCGACCGGATCGGCATCGTGGTGAGCGGGGAGGACTTGACCCTCCCCCTCGACATCGCGGTGCCCTGCGGGCTGATCGTGAACGAGCTGGTCACCAACGCCTTCCAGCACGCCTTTCCGAATCATCGGTGGGGCACCGTGTCGATCTCCATCCGAGGGCGTGCGGATGGGCGGGTGGAGCTCGTCGTGCGAGATGACGGCGACGGGCCCCCGCCCGGCTGGGATCCGCGCGCCGCGGGTGGCACCGGTCTTGAATTGGTGTTCACCTTTGCCGATCAAGTCGATGCCGAGGTCTCCGTGGTCGTTTCAAGCGGCGTTTCCTTCTCCTTCGTGTTCGCTGGCGGCCCAGCGTGAGCCCGGCGCCTGCGACGGTGCTCGTGGTGGAGGACGAGCGACTTGTAGCGCTTGATCTTCAACGATCGCTGACCCGCTTCGGGTATCGCGTACCGATTACGGTCGCTTCGGCGGCGGACGCGGTGGCCGTGTGCCAAGGGAGTCGGCCCGCGCTCGCGCTCGTCGATGTGCACCTCAAGGGCGATGTCGATGGCATCGAGCTGGGCCGCCGCCTTCGGGAGGAATTCGACGTCCCGTTCATCTTCCTCACGGCGTACGCCGACGAAGAAACGGTCAAGCGTGCCGGTGCCGTTGGTCCCGGCGCCTACCTGCTCAAGCCCGTGAACGTAGACGAGCTGCGGATCGCCATCGAGGTGGCGATGGTACGGCATGCTGCGGAGAGCCGATTGCGCGCCCAGACGCGTTGGATGCGCGGTGTCCTGGATGCGGCCGGCGAGGGCATCATCGTGGTGGACCGGGAGGGTTGCTTCGAGGTGTTCAACGAAGCCGCCATGCGGATCCTCGATTATTCGCCCGGCCCACAGGACAAGGTCGGGCAGATGATCGACATTTCCTTCTTCCTGCCGGATCGCGTCACGCCGTTTGAGCCGGCGGAGCTGCCGCTCGCGCGGGCGCTGCGCGGGGAGCCCAGCGACCGGATGGACATCTACGTACGGAGCGCAGGCGTCACGGACGGCGTGTTCGTGAGCGCCACGGGGCGAACGCTGCGCGGCGATGCCGGCGAGATTACGGGCGCCGTACTCACCTTTCGAGACGTTACCGCCCTGCGGCGCACGCAGGAGCGACTCGCGACGCTCGCGACGACCGACGGGCTCACGGGTCTCGGGAACCACCGGGCGTTCCAGGAGCGCCTCGCCGCCGCGGCCGCAGCCTCGCCGGCGGAGGGCCCCGGCTTCTCGCTCGCGCTCCTCGACCTCGATGGGTTCAAGGCGCTCAACGACCGTTTCGGTCACCCGGCGGGAGATGCGGTGCTCGCCCGAATCGCCGACGTGATCCGCCGGAACGTGCGCCGTTCCGACTTCGCCGCCCGCTACGGCGGCGACGAGTTTTGTGTGCTGTACCCGGACACCGATGAGGACGCTGCGTACGGGTTCGCCGAGCGGCTTCGCGTCGCGATCGAGGCGCTCCCCACGCTCTCGCCGCTCACGGTCAGCATCGGCGTTTGCGGCTACCGCCCGCGCTTCGGCCACGACGGTGCGGCCCTGCTTCAGGCGGCGGACGAGGCGTTGTATGAAGCCAAGCAGCGGGGTAAGAACTGCGTGGCGCGTGCCGCCGGAGGTTGACCATGGAAAAACCGAACGCCGCCACCGTGGCGGCCTACGACGCCGCGATCCCGACCGACCCGCGGGCGGTGAAGGGCCAGATGTTCGGCCACCCCTGTGCCTTTGTGAACGGCAACATGTTCTTCGGTACCTTCGCGCAAACGCTCGTGGCGCGGGTCGGCGTTCCGCGGGCGGCCGCGCTCCGGGATTCGGGGGCCGCGGTGCTGTTTGAGCCGATGAGCGGGCGGGCGTGGCGGGACTATGTGCAGGTTGATCCCAAGGTCGTGCCCGCGGCCGTGATCGCAGCGTACGCAGCGGAGTCGCTGGAGAACACCGCGGCGATGCCGGCGAAGGTGAAGAAGGCGGCGAAGAAGAAGTAGCCGGGGCGCCCCCGTAGCCGCCCTCGGCGCCGTCACCTCAAAACGCGCTATCCTGCTCCCGGTTCTGGACCGGAGCTCCGATGTACTCCCTGCTCGCGTTTGCCGCGCTCGCCATCGCAACCGAGCCGGCGGAGCCGCCCGCCCTCAACAGCCAGCGCTTTCGCCCGTCCATCGACGCCGAGCGCTTCGTGTGGGCCGATGACGCCACGGTAGGCGAGCGTGGGCGTTTGACGGCGCGAAGCCTCCTCTCGCTCACCGAAAACCCGATGGTGTACCGCTACGACGATGGCCACGTGGAGCCCGTTGTCGCCCACCTCGTGCAGATGAACCTGCTCTTTGGCTACGCGGTCGGTCCGGTGCGGGTGGGTTTCGATGCGCCGGTGTACCTGCGCAGCTTCGGAGGTTCCACCGAAGATGTTACCGAGATGGGCGATGTCGCCATCGACCTGAAGGGGCGGATCCTCGACCGCACCTCCGCGCCGGTTGGCCTCGCCGTGAGCGGTCGTCTCGGGCTGCCGACCAGCCTCGCCCCGGCGCTCGCGAACGACAGCTTCACCGGCGAGCTCACCGTGATCGCGGATCGGGACGTGGGAGATGTTCGATTCGCTGGCGCGCTGGGGTCCGCGTTTGTGCCCGACGTCCTGATGGAGAACCTGGTCTGGGGGCCGCAGATCTTGTTCCGGGTCGGCGCTGGGTATGCGTTCGGCGAGCGGGCTGGCGTTGGTGTGGATCTCAATGGGAACAGTCCGTTTGCGGAGGGGGATCCAACGGTGTCGTTCCCTGTGGAGGCGATGCTCAGCGGGTGGTTGGGCTTCCGCTCCGGCTTGGTCCTGCGGGCGGGAGTAGGCTCCGGCGTCAACGCCGGCTTCGGCTCCCCGAGCTTCCGCGGGGTGCTCGGCATCGGGTACGAGCCGGAGCCTCGTCGTGACTCGGATGGCGACCAGATCTGGGACGATGACGACAAGTGTCCAGCCGATGCGGAGGACGGGGACGAGTACCAGGACACGGATGGCTGCCCGGAGCTGACCCGCGTGAAGCTCAGCTTCGTGGACAAAGAAACCAAGCAGCCGGTGAGGGAGGTGTCGAGCGGTGTTGCCGGGCGTGAGGGGCGCGGGGATCGCGAGCTGGACCTGGCGTCGGACAGCTACGCGTTGCAGGCCACGGCGCCGGGGTATGCGACCGTTCGGATGATGATCGAGGTTCCACCAGGCAAACCGATGTCCAGGGTGGTCGCGATGCAGCGGGAGGCGAGTCAAGGGCGGCTGTTGTTGAAGGTGGTCGACGAGGCGGGGCGCCCGGTGGAGGCCACCGTCGCGCTCCCGGGGCTCACGCTGGACCGGCCGACGGCTTCGCTTGATCGGAGCGTGATGGCGGGCGAGCTCGGGGCGGTGGTGAGCGCACCCGGGTACGCGACGCGTCGGCAAACCATCGCGTTGCAGGCCAATGAAACCCTGGCGGTCACCGTGACGTTGCGCGTCGCGCGGGTGACGCTCGGCGCCGCCCGGCTTGAGCTGTTTGAGCCGGTTCGTTTCGTTCCGGGGCGCGATCTCGTCCTCCCGGAGAGCTTCGCGATCTTGGACGAGGTGGTGGATGTCCTGCTCGACCATCCCGAGCTCGCGTATGTGCAGGTGGCCGGACACACCGACACCACGGGCGGGGACGCCGACAACCTCGACCTGAGCGAGCGGATGGCGGCCTCCGTGCGGCAATATCTGGTGGACAAGGGCGTGGCTCCCGGTCGACTCGGCGCCAAGGGCTTCGGCGAATCCAAGGGTCTCAAGGCCCCCGCCATCGAGTTCATCGTGAACGCACCCCGGGAGCGATAGGCTCCGGGGGATGATCCCCGCCCTCCTGTTGACCCTCTCGGCCGCCTTCGCGGTCGGACCCAAGCTGCCCCCTCCCACCCCCGCCGCGGATCCCTGGGCGGAGGTCGTGAAGGTGGCCACGCCTGCTGTGGTGTCGATCGACATCCTGAGCACGCGCTCGTTCGACACGGAGAGCGCCTCGCACAGCTACGCCACCGGGTTCGTGGTCGACGCAGAGCGGGGGATTCTCCTCACGAATCGGCACGTTGTCACGCCCGGCCCGGTGCGAAGCGAAGCGGTTACCCAGAACAACGAGGTCATCCCGCTGCGCGCGATCTACCGCGATCCGGTACACGATTTCGGCTTCTACCAGTTCGACCCCTCGGCACTTACCTACGCCAAGCTACCGGCGTTGGAGTTGGATCCAGCGGGCGCTCGCGTCGGCATGGAGATTCGCGTCGTTGGCAACAACGCCGGGGAGAAACTTTCGATCCACACCGGCACCATCGCACGACTGGACCGGGATGCGCCCCGATACGGGAGCGATGGCTTCAACGACTTCAACACCTTCTACCTGCAGGCCGCCGCGGGCACGACCGGGGGCTCTTCCGGCTCCCCGGTCCTCGACGTACGCGGCAAGGTCGTCGCGCTCAACGCCGGCTCCCGTCGCGACAAGGCGGCGAGCTTCTACCTGCCCCTGGACCGAGTGCAGCGCGCGCTCCGCCTCATCCAGGAGGGGAAGCCGGTCACGCGCGGCAGCCTCCACACCGTATTCGTCCGCACGCCCTGGGATGAGCTGAGCCGCCTCGGCCTCCAAGCGGCGACCGAGGCTGCGGCGCGAAAGCGGGACGCAGAAGCGACGGGCCTGCTCGTGGTTCGCGAGGTGCTCCCCGGCGGCCCGGCGTTCGGCAAGCTGCAGGTCGGCGACGTCGTGGTCACGCTCGACGGGGCGCCGATCAACACCTTCATCCCGCTCGAAGCGCTTTTGGATGACCGCGTCGGTCAGACCGTGAGCGTGGGCATCGAGCGGGCAGGGAAGGTTCAGGAAGTGGTCCTCACCGTGGCCGACCTTCACGCCGCAACGCCCTCGGCCTTCTTCGAGGTGAGCGGAGACGTGGTGCACGACCTCAGCTACCAGCAGGCCCGGAATCACAATGTTCCCGTGCAGGGCGTGTATGTCGCTTCGTCGGCCTACGGGTTGCGCCATGCGGGCGTGCCGGACGGCGCACGAATCGACAACGTGGCGGGCATCGACACCCCCGATCTGGCGGCGTTCGAGAAGGTCGTGGCGACCATCCCCGACCAGGCCCGCGTACCCGTACGCTTTGTGGAGCTGTCGGAGCCCAATCGCACCCAGGTGGTCGCTTGGCGCCTCGACCGTGCCTTGTTCCCCGCGCGCCACTGTGTACGAAACGACACCTCGGGAAAGTGGCCGTGTGTCGATTTACCTGCTGCCCCGGCCGCCGTCGCCCCGGCCCCCGCCGCCGTGTCGCTGCCGGCTCGCCCCCCCGGCCCCGCCGGCAAGGTATCCGACGCCTTGGTTTGGGTCGAAGCGCGACTGCCTTTCGTATTCTCGGGGAACGAAGGGGACATGTATTCGGGAGCTGGCGTCGTTATCGACGCGGCGAAGGGTCTGGTGATGGTGGACCGTGACACGGTGCCGCAGTCCCTCGCCGACATCAGCGTGATCGTGGGGGGCGCGGTGCGTGTACCCGCCCGCGCCGTGTATTTTCATCCCGACCACAACCTCGCCGTGATCCAGTTCGATCCGGCGCTGCTCACCGGCACTCCGCTCGGGCAGGTGCGCTTCGACAAACGACGCCCGGAAACGGGCTCCCCGGTCTGGCAGGTGGGGCTGAATGGCAGGCTGGAGATCACGTGGAGCGAAACGCGCGTGCAGGGGTACCGCCCCTTTGCGTTGTTCGCGCCCGCCGTTCCCCAGTACCGCGACTACAACGTGGACCTGCTGAGCACGGTCGATGCACCCCTGGAACGTGGCGGCGTGCTGGTGGACAAACAAGGCGAGGTGGTGGCCTTCCTCGCGTCGTTCCTCACCGGCAGTGGCAAGAGCCAGAGCTCCGGATTCCGCGGGTTGCCCGCAGATATCGTGACCGATGTGGTGGACGCGATGCGCGGCGGCGCTCCGCCCCCGAGCCGCACGCTGGGTGCGGCGTGGACGCCGCTTCCGCTCGCGCTCGGCGTCGATCGGGGGCTGCCGGTCGCGGCCGCCGCCGCGCTCGCGAAGTCTGGGGCCTCCCGTATCCTCACGCTTACGCATGTTTCCCCGCTGAGCGGCGCCTTTGGCCGGTTGCAGGAGGGCGATCTGCTGCTCGCCATCGATGGGCACGCCTCCGCGAGCTGGCGCGCCCTCGATCTCGCCTCGATGAAGCCCACCGTGTCCCTCCGCGTGTGGCGCGGCGCGGCTGTGGTGGATGTGGTCGTCCCCACCACCGAAATGCCCGTTGCCGATCTCGACCGGGCGTTCGTCTGGGCCGGCGCGCTCATCCAGGACAATTCCCCCGTGCTCCCGCTCCAGCGCGGCCTCCCCGGCACCGGTGTTTATGTCACCTGGCGCTGGTTCGGCACCCCCGCCGACCGCTACGACCTCGACCCCACCTGGCGCATCGTCGCCGTGGACGGCGCCCCGATCGCCAACCTCACGGACTTCATGGCCGCCGTCGCCGGCCGCCCCGACGGTGCCCCCGTGCGCCTCGACGTGCGCGACCTCGACGACCGCCCGCGCGTTGTAACACTCGAGTTGGACCTGGACAGTTGGCCGGCCGCGAAGCTGGAGCGGGGCCCGAACGGGTGGACGCGGACTGCGGTGCCGTGAGCCCGTCTACAGAAACGTCACCACCACCGTCGCCATCGTCGTATGATCCAAGGGTTGGTACCCTTCCACCGGCACATTGTCGAACGCCAACTGATGGCTGAGCTTGAGGCTGAGCCGCGTGGTCATCGAGGCGAGCACGGCTGCGGTGTTGTTGAGACGAAAATCAGCGAAGTCCAACAGCCCTTCGTAGGCCTCCAGCGTATCCTCGAAGGCCACGTGTTCGTTGAATTCGTGGCGTAGCCCGAGTAATATGCGCGCTGCGATCACCGTCTGCGCGTTTGGCTCCACTCCATCTACGAAGTTCTCCCGCGCGATGTCAAGCCCGAGCTCCCCCTTGAACGTCGTGCCCTTTTGGTCCACCAGGGCATGCGACAACCCCACCTGCCCGTTCACGCGAAAGTCGTAACCCGCGAACGAGTCGGTGAACGCGCCGCCCAGCGCGTAGAGACTGTCGCGTTTCCCAATGAATCGGTCGTATCGCAGGGTGACCAACTCCCGTTCCGCAGTCTTCACATAGCCTTCGGCGCGCTCGTCGTCGTTCAGCTTCCCGTCCCCATCTGCGTCAATCTTCGATTGCCCCCAGTTCACCCCGAACGTGCCACCGATCCCGTTCTTCTGCCAGCGGTAGTCCACGTTTCCCAGGCCGGTCAGGGCCATCGTCTCGGTGTTTCCGAAAGTGAGCGCGCCGCCCAGCTCGGCCGTGGCGTGCGCTCCTGGCGTTGTCGGCACCACCGTCGGCCCCTTCGCTCCGGCAAAGGTGGACTCTTCGGCGAGGGCGGGGAGCAGGAGCGCGAGCAGCATGGCCCCTCCTACCCGGCTCGCGATACCAGCGGCTATGCCTTCCTGGATCAGCGGCTCCGCCGACCTTCGCGCCCGCTGGGCCCTCGACCCCTCCGTGGACTACCTCAACCACGGCAGCTTCGGAGCCACGCCGCGCTCGGTGCTCGCGGTGCAAGCCGGGTTTCGCGAGGAGATGGAGCGCGAACCGGTCGAGTTCCTCGCGCGCCGCCTGCCGGAGCGCCTCGACGTGGTACGGGCCAGGGTGGCCGGCTTCGTTGGCGCTCAACCGGACGGCCTCGTCTTCGTTTCGAACGCCACCCACGGGGTTGATGCCGCGTTGGGGGCGATCGACTGGCAGCCCGGCGACGAGGTGGTGCACGCGGATCATGGCTACCACGCGGTGAAGCGGGCGATTCATCGCCTCGGCCATGCGCACGATGTCCGCCTGGTTCCTGCGGTGATCCCGTTCCCGCTCCATGACATGGAGCGGGTGATCGAAGCCTTCGCGGCTGCGATCTCGCCTCGCACCCGCCTCGTGATCGTCGACCACATCACCTCGCCCACGGCGCTCATCTTGCCCGTCGCGGAGCTGGTGCAGCTCTGCCGCGCGCGGGGCGTTCCCGTGCTCGTGGATGGCGCCCATGCGCCGGGCCTGCTCGACCTCCGACTCGACGAGCTCAACGCCGACTTCTACACCGGTAACCTTCACAAGTGGGTATGCGCGCCCAAGGGGGCCGCCCTCTTCTACGTCCATCCCGACTGGCGAAAGCGGGTGCACGCGCGGGTCACCAGCCACGGCTACGAGCTGGGTCTCGCGCCGGAATTCGAGTGGACGGGCACCTTCGATCCCACCGCATGGCTCAGCGTCCCGGCGGCGCTCGATCACCTGGAGGGGTTGGGCGTGGAGGATGTCCGCGCCAGCAACCACGCGCTGGTTCAGGAGGGCCGGCAGCGGCTCGCCCACGCGCTCGGCGTCGAGCTCCCGCACCCCGACCACCCAAGCTGGTATGGGCCGATGGCGTCGGTGCAGGTGCCATGGGCTACGTCGGCGGAGGGGCCGAGCCTCAACGCAAGGTTATTTGCCGAGCACCGCATCGAAGTCCCCTTCACGGGGTACGACGGCCGCTGTTTCGTTCGGATCAGCGGCCAAGCGTACAATGCGCCGGAGCAGTATGTCCGATTGGCGGAGGTTTTGCGGACTTGGCGGTGAGGCCCGCAGACGTCTAGGGGCGGCCCCCCGTGGCCGCCCGAAGGGGGGACGATGCGGATCTGGGCGATGCGCGAAGCCCTGTCCTCTTTTCTTTTGGCGGGGGTGGCGGCGCATCGCGGGGGTGGCCGCGCACCCCGTCGGCAACGAGAGTGGCGCGGGCTTCAGCGATCACTGGGACGGTGGGTTTGGCGGGGGCGTACCCGGCGGATCGACCTCGACGCGCAGGATATCGAGTGAGAGCATCTGCTTCCGACTGCACTGGAAAATCAGGTAGCGCGGCGCGGCGTATTCGCCGAAGCGGAGGAACATGTGGCAACCCCGCCCGGCGAGCGCGGGGATGGCCACCTCGGCGTACTGGTCGCTTTGCACGGCCCACCCGTAGTGCCCTGGGCTGCGGGCCAGCCACGGAGTTTGGGGGGAACGGAGGGTGGCGATGGCGGCGGCGATGTCATGTTCGGTGTGCTCTACGCCGGCGAACGGACGAACGGTGGGCGGCCGTTCCGACGCAGCACGGTTCTGACCGAACACGTTGACGTCCACCGTCGTGCCCTCCGGCCCCCAACGGTAGCGGGAACCCTGACCTTGCGTGTCCTCGACCAGCACGCCGTCGCTTCGGAATGTGAGGATGAACCGCTCCCCGAACCATAGCCGGCCGTCCGTGAGCCCGTTGATCTCGGGAGCACGAATCCACATGCGGATAGCGTTGAAGGACCGGAGCGTCGCCCGGAATTGCGCGCGATGCGCCGCCACCCAATTCTGACGAAGGAAGCCGGGCCGCGCGCATCGCCCCGATCCCCCTCACCCCCGATAAACCGCCAACGCCTTCCCCAACAATTCCACGCCGCGCCGCACACTGTCCGCGTTCTTCACCGCTGCGAGTCGGATCTCGTCGCGACCATCCGCTGGGTTCGCGTAGAACCCGGAGCCCGGGGCCACCACGAGGCTCTCGGGCCGGCCGCTGGAATGGTCGCGGAATTCGGTGACGAGGAAGCGCGCGAACGCTTCGCTGTCCTTCACCGGTAGGCGTACCATCGTGTAGAACGCGCCTTCGGGGCGGTGAAAATCCACGCCGGGGATGGCTGCGAGGCTGTCCATCATCGCATCTACCCGCTCGCGGTACGTCGCCCGCAGTTCGGTGTAGAAGGTGTCTGGAAGGTTCAACGCGGCGATCGCGGCGTATTGCGCGCGCGGTTGGGCGCCAAGCCGCGCCTGGCCGAGCCGGTCGATCCGCTCCATGAACGTCATGTTCCTCGACAGCAAGAATCCGATTCGCAGGCCGCACGCCGAGAACGTTTTTGAGGTGCTGTCCACCACGATCACGTGGTCTTCGTGCCCCTCAAGCTGCAACGCCGACATCGGCGGGTGCGAGAACCAGATGTGCCGGTACACCTCATCGGCCACGAGCCACAAGCCGCGGGAGCGCGCCCACTCGGCCACTCGGCGCAGATCCTCCTCGCCGTATACGGCGCCGGTCGGGTTCCCGGGGTTGGCGAAGAGAAAGATGCGCGTGCGGTCCGTCACGTGGCGGTCGAGCACGTCGTTCGGCGGGATGCGGAAGCCGTCGTCCAAGCGGGTGCGGATGGGAACCACCTTGGCGGCCGCCACCGTCGCAAACCCGTTGTAGTTGGTGTAGTACGGCTCCGGAACCAGGATTTCGTCCCCCGGATCACACAGCGCGCAGAAGGCAAACAGCAGGGCCTCCGAGCCTCCCTGGGTCACGACGCAGTGCTCGGGGCCGAGTCCGGGGGAGGTGCGCGCGTGGAAGGCGGCCGCGGCCTCCCGGCACTTCGTGAGCCCGCTGGCCGGCCCGTAGGCCAGCACCGGGCTGTCGGTTTGGCCAAGGGCACGGAGCACGCTAAGCGGGGTCTCGACGTCGGGCTGTCCGATGTTCATCTTGTGGAACATCACTTTTGGGGCGTTGGCGACCAGTCCATCCAGCTTGCGGATCGCGGATTCCTGGATCACCTGGGCGCGGTTGCTCAAACGCATCGGGGGGCTCGGGAGGCGCGAGGGGTATCAAGAAACGCCGACCGTTGCCCGCGATCGACTTCAACAGCGGGCTGACACCGTAGGCGGGACGGGTCCTGCCGCCCCTACCGGCCCAGCGGAGTCCCGCAGCGGGACGTCCGCTGGTTCCGGCAGGGACGTCACCCGTCTGCTGGCGTCAGCGAGGAGCGATAGGGGTCGGTACAATGGCGGATTTCCGGACCCCTGGTGCCAACACGAGGCGGTAGTGAGGCTAAGTCGCCCGCTGCGCCGATGAGTCGATCACGACTCGCCGCGGGCGCGGCGGAGCCAGCGCGGCCATGGCCCAGAAGCCTTCGGTGCCGTTCCTGGCCGCTTCGGCGCGGAGCTCCGCTTGCCGAAACAGCTCGGCCGTGCGCGCGGCTTCCTCGGCTTCCCACCGCGCGAGTTTCACCTTGCCAGCCTGTGTGCGGCGCCAGGCTGCGAGGCCCAGGAAGCCCGCGCCGATGGCCCAGTGGAGCTGGGAGTTGGTGGCCCATCGGTACAGCGCGGATGCCGACGGCACGCTGCCGAGCCAAGCGTCGTTCGCCTCGTCGAGGCTGAGGCCGGTGCAGGCGCGGATCGCGTCGTTCACCTTCGCGCCCGTTGCCAGCTCGGAAACGAGCGTCCGGAGGGCTCCTTCCCCGTTCCGGCCGGCGATCCACGCGATGAAGTCGGCGCTCTGGGCATAGGCGAGCTGCGCGCGAAGCGCATCGGGGGGGAAGCCGGTGGTGATCGTGCCCAGCGGGAGCGGCGCGAGCCCAAAGTCGTTCTTCGCCAGGGCAATCGAGCGCTCCCAGCTCGCCTCACCGCTGTAGAACTGCGCCATGCCCTCTTGCAGCCAGCGCGGCACCGGGCGCCCGCCAAAGGCCTGGCCCAACAGTACGTGCACCAACTCGTGGTCGAGCACGGTCTCCAGGCTGGTGGCCGTGCCCGAGCGGATCGAAGGCGACTTCAGGAAGATCAGAGACCAGCTTGGCCACGCCGTGCCATCGGCCCAGTCGGGTGTGCGGCCCGGCTGAAGCTCATGAAACGCCGCTTCGGAGGGCGTGATGTACACGTCCATCGTTGCTCCCGGGCGCAGACCCAGGCGTTTGGCGAGCGCGGGCACGCTCGTGGCTGCGTGGTTCGCGAGTCGCGTGACGGTGGCGCGGTCGGCCCACTCCCCGTGCACATCGGCGTACAGTCCGGGCGCCGTGAACCACCCTTCCGCAGGCTCGGTAACGCTGGGACGAGCAGCACTTTCTGGAGCTGGCCGCCACGTCGGACCGGGCTCGGCGAGGGCGTTTCCGGCGCCGCCGAGGGCGAACACGACGGCGAGTGCGAGCGCGCGCAGCAGCATGGTGCGGCGATCCTAAGCGCCGTTCGGGGTTCGACAATCGGGGCCGGGCGATCGGGGTTAGGCAGCGGCTGGTGCCCCGCTTCGACACTGGACTCGCCGCCTCCATCGCGCTTGGCGCGGTGCTGCGGATCCTGCCCATCGAGGAATGGTCGCGACGCCCCTGTGTGCGCGACGAATGCACGTACGGCGATCTCGCGTCGAGCATCTGGCGAGGGCAGGGGATGGTCGGCACGCGCGGCTGGCTGTGGGCGCCGGGGTATCCGTCGATCATCGCGGCGCACGTAAAGCTGTTCGGGAAGATGAAGGACGTGAAGTACACCCAGGTGATCATCGCCTGCCTCACGATCTGGCTCGTTTGGCGATTCACCAAGGCTCACTTCGGGAGTCGTGCGGCGTTCATCGCGGCGATGTTGTTGGCCGTCAACCCCACCCACATCTTCTATGCGTCGAGCTTGTGGAGCGAGTGTTTCTATACCGCGTTGCTGTTCGGAATGGTCTCAGCGGTGGGTTGGGCCCGAGGCGAGGCGCCCGGGGTAGAGGCGAGCGAGGCTCCCGCCCACTGGTCGCGCGGCGTGCTCGTCGGCGTCCTGTTGGGCGCGTGTGTGTTGTTTCGTGGTGTTGCCACCTACATGCTTCCGTGCATCGCGGTCACGCTGTTGTGGGGGCGCACCCGGAGCGTCGCGGCGTGGAAAACGGTGGTGGCGACGACGCTGGCTGCTGCCCTCGTCGTGTCCCCCTATAGCGCATACGCGACGCAGAAGTTCGGTGGCTTTGTCTTGTCGGACCGCACCCTGGGTCAGATGATGTGGCTGGGGAACAACGATTATGCCCCGATCTCCTTTGACTATGGGAATGGGATCATCGACGATCGGGAGTTCGATCGCATCACGGGCACCGGTCGCCCGCATTGTGACTTCGAGCTCAGTCCCACCAGGCAGGACGCTTGCGAGATGGCGGCTGGAGCCGCCTGGATCAAAGCCAATCCGACGGAGTTTGTGTCTCGGGTTCCGCTCCGGGTATCGCAGATGCTTACGCCCCACAGCTTGCTCACCCGCAACCTGCGCACCGGTCGCTGGAAGAGCCTTCCTGCCGCAGGTGAAGAGGCGTTGATTGTCCTGGTTCCGGTCTTTTCCTTCGTGGTCATGGTCGGCGGCACCATCGGTGCGTTCGCGAGGGGCCGCGGGTGGTACCTGGTTGGGGCCGCCCTGATCGTGGCGTACCACGTCGCTGCGATCGCCTGTCTGGCTGGATTGTCGCGATACCGGGTTCCGCTAGAGCCGCTCTGGATGGTGTTCGCGGGCGGGTTGCTGGCGGATCCCCGAGCTGCGTGGGTTGCGCTGAAGGCGGACCACCGCCGGCTGTGGGGTGCCGTGGGTGTCACTGCCGTGCTCTTGGTCTTGATGCTTCGCTTCTTGCCGGTAGCGTGGCCGTTGTGGAGGAGCTGGTGGTGATTTCACTCGTCAGCTCGCTCCTCGCCTGCGCCGGGGGCGGCTCCAGCCTCCCAACCGGGGATCCTGCCCGTCCCGACGTGATCCTCGTCTCCATTGACAGCCTCCGCCCGGATCACCTCGGTAGCTACGGCAGCGCGCGGGACCCGAGCCCGAGTCCCTTCCTCGACGAACTAGCCCTGAAGGGCCAGCGCTTCACCGAAGCCCGCACGGTGTCGCCCTGGACCCTGCCCTCGCACGTATCCATGCTTTCCGGCCAGGGGCCGCTTGAACACGGCGTCGTGGAAGACGATCGCCATATTCCCGCCGACCTGCCCCTGATCCAGGCGGCGCTTCAGTCCAGCGGGTTCGCCACCGGCGGCTTTGTCTCCACCATTTACGTGTCGGATATCTATGGCTTCGAGCGGGGCTTCGATCGCTTCGACGACTTCGATATCCAGCAGAAGAAGAATCTGCAGCACACAGTCCGCGGCGAGCAGGTGGTGGATGCGGCGGTGGAGTGGGCCAAGGGCGCGGGGAGCAAGCCCGTGTTTTTGTTCGTGCACCTCTACGATGTACATTATCCCTACCTCCCTCCGGAGCCCTTCAACCTGCGGTACGACCGGGCCGGCACCAAGAAGTCGCAGCGTTACCGATCCTACGAGTGGACCCTCAAAAACCTGATCACCCCCGAGCGTTGGCTCCACTTGCTCGCGCAATACGACGAGTGCATCAACTACGCCGACACGCAGCTCCAACGCTTGCACACCGCGTGGGGGAGCCGGCCGGCAACCTGGATTGTCACCGCCGATCACGGCGAAGAGTTTGGCGAACATGGCGGCTGGGGCCACGCCCACACCTTGTATCCGGAGGCGATGCGGGTGCCGTTGATCGTGAGCGGCGCGGGCGTGCCGGAGGCCGCGGTTCGGGAGGACCGGGTGGGGGTACTGGATGTTTCGGCCACGATCGCGGCGCTGGCGAAGGTGCCGTTCAAGGCGGAGGGCGTGAACGTGCTCGGCGTGGTTCCGCCGAAGCGGGATCAGGTCTTCGACACCAGCCGCTTCGACAGCGCGCGGCTCGGCCTGCTCAGCGGCGACCAACGCCTGGATCTCGACTTCGCGGCGGGCACCGAGGCCCTCTACGATGAGGCGGTGGACGCGGGAGAGTTGACGAAGATCCCCGGGGTTGACCAGGCGCTCGTTGCCCGTGCATGGGCGAGCGTCGGGGATCGGTGGACCGCCTCCGGGCCGCTCATCACGCCCGGCTGGATCTTCGCCGACGGGTCGGCGCGCGAGCACACGTGGAGCGGTCCAGGTCCCTTCGCGCTGTTCCCCCCCGACGCGCCCACCAGCGGCGCCGCCCAGCGGGGCTCGCCGCTCCCGCCCGTCGTGAACCTCTCGGACGAAACCCGTAAACAGCTCGAAGCCCTGGGGTACGAACAGTGAACGGGCGCCCGCTGTGACCGGCGTGGAGGTGACCGAGGCGCTGTCTGTGGGCGATGAAGCGTGGTGGGGTGGGGAGCGTGGTGTGGCGGTGGTGGCGTGGAAGGGCGCGCTGGCCGGCGCTGAAGCGTGCGCCGAGCCGGCGTGCCGCGCCGTCGAGGCGATGGCCCACCTGCGCTTGGTGCATCGGGAGGGCAACCTCGCGCCGTTCTGGCATGAGGGGGCGTGGAATGCGGCGCTTGCCGCGTGCCCCGCCACGGAGCCCTGGTGCGTCCTCGCGGCTGCCGACCGCGCGTTGCTCGTCCCCGCTTTCGCGGGGGGCAGCCCCGACGAAGCCGTCGCCTTGCTCCAGCCCCTGCTCGCCAACACGTCCGTCGCCGCCGCCGCCACCGCACGCCTCCGACTCGCAGCCGCACGGGGCGCCGATGTCCCGCTTGCGGAGTGGCCCGCCACCGGGAACGACGGCATGTCTCGCGCCATGCAGGCCACGGGCCGCGCGGAGCCTCCCGACCCCGGCACCTGGACCCTTGGCCTGGGTCTCACGGCCGCGCCGCTCACCGGCCTCGGCGGGTTTGTTCGCTTCGTCGATCCAGACTTCGCGTTTCGCCGCCACCGACTCACGCTCAGCGGCTGGGTCGACAGCTCCCTCCAAGCAGGCGGCAGCGCGTCCTTCGCCGCGAACCTCCCCGCGAGCCCGGCGATCTCCCTGGCATACTCGCATGGTACCCTCTACCGGTGGGAGTACGGCGCGGCGGGGTTCGCGTTCGACCGCGGCGATGCGGTCCTGAGCGTCGGCCACACCTGGGCGCCGCTCTCGATCACCGGCGGCGTGGCCGGGCTCTACGCTCATCGAGGGGACATCACCGTGGGGGAGGAAAACTACCCCAGGGCCTCCGTACTTGATTCACTAGTGATGCTGCCCGACCCGATTGACCCTCATCCCCGCGGTCCGAAGCAGGTGGTGGCCCTCGGCCCGCACCTCTCCCTCCGTGTGGCCGATTCAAAGCGCCGCTACAACTTCTCGGTCGGCGGCCGATTCCTGGTCGAACCGGACGACGCCGATTTGCACCTCGACGTCACCGCGGACTTCCGCGTTGCGCGCCCCGTCGGCAAGGGCGAGCTGGCGGCCCGCGTCTCTGGGGAGGTGACACCGATGGAGTCGGCCTGGTATCTGCTGCCCGCGATCGGCGGAACCACGCTGCTGCGCGGGCTCCCGTACGGCCGCTTCCGCGACCCCGTTCTGGCCGCCCTTCAGTTGGAGCTGCGCCACCCGATCGCGGGGCCCGTCGAAGGTGCATTGTTCGTGGACTCCGCCGTGTGCGATGGCCCCCACGCCACCGTTGGCGGCGGGGTGCGGCTGGTACTCCCGCCAGGGCGCGACAACGTCACAAGGATCGACGTCGGCTGGAGCCCGGAGGGGCTCGGGTGGGGGGTGGTGCTCGGCTTCGGCCAGGCGTTCTGAGCGCGCTCCCGGCTCAGGCGTTCACCACATGAACCGCCTGCCCGAGCGCCGCTTTCGCCGCCTCCATCACGCCTTCCCCGAGGGTCGGGTGCGGATGGATGGTCAGGCCGATGTCGAGCGCCTCGCAGTCCATCTCGATCGCGAGCGCGGCCTCGCTGATCAGGTCGCTCGCGTGGGCCCCGGCGATGGTCACGCCGAGCACGCGGTTGTTCTTGGCGTCGACGATCACCTTGATGAACCCGTCGGTGTCGCCCGTCGTCAGCGCACGACCGATCGCTGCGTACGGCACCTTCCCCACCTTCACGGCGTAGCCCTTGGCTTTGGCTTCGTGCTCCATCAGCCCGGCCGTCGCGATCTCGGGATCTGTGAACACCACCGCCGGCACCGTTTTCGCCACGTTGTGCGCGGGATGTCCGGCCACCACCTCGGCCGCCACTTCGCCGTCGTGCGTCGCCTTGTGCGCCAACATGAGCCCCGTCGTGCAATCGCCGATGGCGAACACGCCGGGAACGCTCGTCTTGAGCTGGTCATCCGTCTTGATGAACCGCCCTTCCATCGCCACGCCCGTCGCTTCGAGGTTGCAGGTGTCTGTGTTCGGCCGCCGCCCCACCGTCACGAGGATGTAGTCCACCTCCACCGTCTGCTCGCCTTCGGGGGTGCGGAACTTCAGGATGGCACCGGCCTCCCCTTCTTCCCAGCTCAGGGCCTGGGACTTCGTCGACACCTTCACCTTGTCTTTCTTCAGCCGCCGCTCGATCACCTTCACCGCATCCACGTCGAAACCCGGGAGCACCTGGTCGGCCGCCTCGATCACCGTCACGGCCGAGCCGAGCTTGGCAAACATGCTGCCCATCTCAAGACCGATGTAGCCGCCGCCGATCACCGCGAGGCGCTTCGGCACCTCGGCCAACGCGAGCGCCTTGGTGCTGTCGAGCACGCGCGCATCCTTGAACGAGAAGCCCGGGATCTCGATGGGGCGGCTCCCCACGGCGATCACCACCTGCTCCGCCTCCACCCGCACCACGCCATCAGCAGTCTGCACCTCCAGCACCTTCGGGCTCACGAATTTCGCGGCGCCCACCAACATGTCCACCTTGTTCGCCTTGAGCAGCGTGCGCACGCCGCCCGTGAGCTTGTTCACCACCGTGCCTTTCCAGGCCTGGAGTTTGGTCATGTTCACGATGGCCGTGCCGGAAACTTCGATCCCCATCGCATCCGCGTGGTGGATCTCTTCGAGGCGCTTGCCGGCGGTGATCAGCGCCTTGCTGGGGATGCACCCCACGTTCAGGCACACCCCACCCCAGTATTCGCGCTCGATCACCAGCGTTTTCACGCCCAACTGGCCGAGGCGGATCGCGCACGGGTAGCCGCCGGGCCCGGCGCCGAGCACGATTGCGGTGTAGGACTTCGATTCCATGTAAGGCTCCGGTAAGGCCGCCCGGTCTAACCCGCTCGCGCTGTCGGGCCCGAGTGCGATACCATCGGCGGATGTTGATGATGTTCGTGTTGGTGGCCGGCTGCGGATGGTGGGAGAAACACCAGGCGTGCACCGCCGCAACCGAGGCCGACGCTGCCGAGTGGGCCACGCTGCAATCGACGTTGGATGCGGCGTCTGCGGAGGCGGCCCAGCAGGCGCTGGCCAGCCGAGCGGCGGTCGAAACGGTAGAATCGAGCCTCGCGCAGGCCGTAGCTGCCGCCCCTCCCGACACCGGGATGAGCCGCGGTGAGGCGGCGCAAGATGCATTCACTCGCGCTTCGCGGGTGGGCGGCACGGCGAAGGGGCTCTCGGATGCGCGGTGGACCGATTGGACCATGAAAACACAAGAGCAAGCACGTGAAACGGACAGGCTGAGCGAGCAGGCCAGCCACGAGGTGGAGCGGCTGGAGCTCTGGGGGCGCGCGCACGCGGATGCCACGATGGCGCTGGTGCTCACGAGCGCCCGGTACGAGGCCCGGGTTCGCTCGGGCGATGCACGTCTTTCGCTGAGTCTCGACCCGACGTCGGCGCTGTCGCCGAGCGCGGCGCCGGAGCCGGAGAAGGTGGCCGACCTCCGCGCGGCGCTGGGGGAAGCGTCGGTAACGATGGCAGAGCTGCGGCGAAACCTCACCCGAGTGGCGGGGGAGCTCGACACGCTGGCGTTTCGGGTGGACTCAGCGGGGCAGACGGCATCGGCGGCCGCGAAGAACTACGTGTACCTCGGTTTCCCGCCTGAGGCGCAGGTCGCGCAGGCCGCGGCTTTGGCGGCGGGGAGCGCGGGGAAGCGGGCAACGGAGTCGGCGGCCACGTTGCGGGCGGCGGTCGCAAAGTGGCGGAAGGACACCGATTCGGATGCCGTTCACGCGCCGCCCGCCGTCGTGGATGAGCTGGCGCGCGCGGTCGGTCTGGCGCGCGCGGCCGACGAGGCGTGCCGATAATCCGCGTCGCCGCCATCGTCGTCACGCATCGCGGCGGCGAGCTTCTCCGTGACTGTATCGCTTCGCTCCGCGCACAGACACGCCCCGTGGACGAGCTGCTCGTCGTGGTGTCGAACGGCGCCCTGCCGGTGGATGCGCCGGCGCTTCAGCTCGGTGCAAACGTCGGGTATGCACAGGCCGCCAACGCCGGGGTTCGCGCAACCACCGGCGAAGTGTTGCTGCTCAACGACGATACGCGCCTCGCTCCCGACTGTGTCGCCCGTCTGGTTGATACATGGAGCGTACCGGGCGTGTATCAGCCGCGCATCCGGCTCGCGGACGGCTCCGGCCGCCTGGACAACGTGGGGCTCGGCTTCTTGCCCGATGGCAGCGTGTGGGCGCGCGGGCGCAACGGGCCTGACCGCGAGATCCATGATGTTCCTGGTGGGTTCTCGGGCGCTGCCGTGCTGATCGCGAGGTCGTGGTGGGAGGCGCTGGGTGGTTTCGACGAGCGCTTCGGCAGCTTCGGCGAGGATGTAGACCTTGCCCTGCGCCTGCACCGGCGCGGTGCTCCGTTTTTCGTGGTCCCCGACGCGGTGGTGGACCACCATCTCGGGGCCTCTTGGGGGCGCGTGTCAGCCGAGAAGATCCGCCGTATCGAGCACAATCGCGTGCGCGCCGCGGTCCGTTCGATGCCCGCGTCCGCCGTCGCGGCGCTGCCGTTCACGACGGCCGCCCGGTACCTGTTGTTCGCCGGACTCGGGGTGACGGGGCGAGGGCCCGGTCACGACGTTCCCGCGGGTGCGCGGCTCGCCGCCATGGAAGGGCTGCTGCGCGGCCTCGCCGATTCGCCACAGTGGTTCGCGGATCGCCGTCGGGACGCACCGGACTGGACCCGCGGCGAGCTGGCGATGCTGCGCCTGCTCTGGCAGGGGCGAGCCTGGTGGGAGGACATCGTCCGGTGATCGCAGTCGTGCTGCCCACCCTGGATACACCGGATGCGTTGCATCGTGTGTTGGCGGAGCTGCCGGCGGGGATGCTCGCCATCGTCGTGGACGATGGCAGCCGCGAACCGATACATTCGATACGCCGTGATACATGTATCGTGCGTCATGAAGAGAATCGGGGGTACGGCGGGGCGCAGAAGTCGGGGTATGCGGCGGCGCTTGCGGCAGGAGCGTCGCGGATCGTGCTGCTCCATGGCGATGGGCAGTACGATACCCCGGCAACGCTCGCGTTGGCGGAGGAGCTCGGTGGGGTGGAGGCGGCGCTGGGCAGCCGCTTCCTCGCCGACCCTTCCGTGATCCCCTCCTGGCGGCGCTTCGGGAACCGTGCGCTCACCGGATTGGCCAACCTGCGCTTCGGCGGTGCGTTCACCGACCTCCACTCCGGTGCCCGAGCGTTCCGCGCCGAGACGTTGCGCTCGCTCCCGCTCGACTCCTTCTCGGACGACTTCCTCTTCGATCAGCAGGTGCTGGTCGCGCTGATCCGCCGCGGTGCCTCGCTCGTGGAGCGCCCGGTGGGCACCCGGTACGACACGACCACGCGTTCGATCTCGTTCCGGCGTTCGATGCAGTATGGGGTTGGGTGTGTCCGGGTCATCCTCGGCTGACGTACGCCGCCAGATGCTCGCCAGTGAGCGTCGCCCGCGCGGCCACCAGCTCCGCCGGCGTCCCCTGAAAAACCACCTGTCCGCCGTCCTGGCCGGCCCCCGGACCCAGGTCGATGATCCAGTCGGCATGCGCCATGACGGCTTGGTGGTGCTCCACCACAATTACGGACTTCCCGCCGTCAACCAGGCGATCCAGCAGCTTGAGGAGCTGCTCCAGGTCGGCGAGGTGTAACCCCGTGGTCGGCTCGTCCAGCACGTACACGCCGCCCGCCTCGCCCATGCTTGTCGCGAGCTTGAGTCGCTGGCGTTCGCCTCCTGACAGTGTGGGAAGCGGTTGACCGAGCCGAAGATATCCGAGCCCCACGTCGGCCAGGCGCTGCAGGATGGCGAGGGCGGCGGGGGTGCGCGCGCCGCCCTCACCAAAGTGGCGGACCGCCTCCGCCACGTGCAGGTTGAGCACCTCCGCGACGTTGAGCCCACCCAGCCGATACTCGAGCACCTCGGGACGGAAGCGCTTGCCCTCGCAGTCTTCGCAAGTCGTAGAAACGGAGCCCATCATCCCAAGGTCGGTGTAGATCACCCCCGCCCCGTTACACGCCGGGCAGGCGCCCTCGGAGTTGGCGCTGAACAACGCGGCGTTCACCCCGTTGGCCTTGGCGAACGCTTTGCGGATCGGCTCCAAAAGCCCCGTGTAGGTCGCCGGGTTGCTCCGCCGGGAGCCCTGGATTGCGCCCTGGTCGATGGTCACCACCCCGTCGCGTCCAGCCACAGAGCCATGGATCAGCGAGCTTTTTCCGGATCCCGCCACGCCTGTCACCACCACCACCACCCCGAGCGGGATGTCTACGTTCACGTCCTTGAGGTTGTGGGTCCGGGCCCCACGAATCTTCAACTGCCCCGAGGGTTTCCGCACCGAAGTCTTCAGCGTACGCCGCTTGTCAAGGTGCCGACCCGTGAGCGTGTCGCTGGCCCGAAGCCCGGCCACTGTGCCCTCAAAAACCACCTCGCCGCCCGCGGTGCCGGCGCCGGGGCCGAGGTCGATCACGTGGTCGGCGATCGCGATCACCTCCGGCTTGTGTTCCACTACCAGCACCGTATTGCCTTTGTCGCGCAACCGCAGCAGCAGCTCGTTCATCCGTTGGATGTCGTGGGGGTGGAGCCCGATGGTGGGCTCGTCGAACACGTAGGTAACGTCGGTGAGCGACGACCCGAGGTGGCGGATCATCTTGGTTCGCTGGGCCTCTCCGCCCGAGAGCGTGCCCGCCGTCCGATCGAGGCTGAGGTAGCCGAGCCCGATCTCCACGAAGGAGTCCAGTGTGTGTCGTAGGGATGCCAAGAGGGGGGCAACCGCGGGCTCGTCCAACCCACGCATCCAGGCGGAGAGCGCGCTGATCTGCATGGCGCAGGCGTCGGCGATGTTGACGCCGTTGATCTTCGACGAGCGGGCGGCGGCGTTGAGGCGACTGCCGCCGCACTCGGGGCAGGTCTGGAACGTGACGGCGCGCTCCACGAACGCACGGATGTGCGGCTGCATCGCCTCGACGTCCTTGGACAAGAACGTCTTCTGCATCTGTGGGATGAGCCCCGTGTACGTCAGGTTGATCCCGTCAACCTTGATCTTCGTGGGCTCCTTGTGCAGCAGGTCGTCCAGTTCTTTCCTGCTGTACTTGCGGATGGGCTTGTCCGGGTCAAAATACCCACAGCCGCGAAAGATGCGGCCGTACCACCCGTCCATGCTGTAGCCCGGGATCGTGATCGCGCTCTCGTTCAGCGACTTGTTTTCGTCGTAGAGTTGGGTGAGGTCAATGTCGTTCGCCTGGCCCATCCCCTCGCACTTCGGGCACATGCCGCCCAGGATCTCGAACGAACGCCCCTCGGTTTTCCGCCCTCCTCCCTTCTCGATGGACACGTGCCCCGAGCCCCGCACCGAAGCCACGTTGAACGAGAACGCGTTGGGCGACCCGATGTGCGGCTGGCCGAGGCGGCTGAAGAGGATGCGGAGCATCGCGTTGGCATCTGTCGCCGTGCCCACCGTCGAGCGCGAGTTGACACCCATCCGCTCCTGATCGACGATGATCGCGGTGGTCAACCCGTCGAGCACATCCACGTCGGGCCGCCCCAGCGTTGGCATGAACCCCTGCACGAACGTGCTGTAGGTCTCGTTGATCATCCGCTGGGATTCAGCCGCGATCGTGCCGAACACCAGGGACGATTTTCCCGACCCGGACACGCCAGTGAACACCGTCAGCCGCCGTTTCGGAATCTCGACGCTGATGTCTTTGAGGTTGTTCTCCCGCGCGCCCTGCACGCGGATGAGGTCGTGGCGATCGGCGGGGTGCGGCTTCGGGGGGGGCATGGTCGGGTTTGCTCGTTGAAGGCCGAAGCTGCTATTGCGCCGGTCCGTTGCTGCGCCCGGCGGCGGTATAGGGCAGCACGAAGAGGTAGAGCCCGCTGAACAGCAGCAGGAAGAGGAAGGGCAGCGGCGAATAGGTGATCCAGGGCGGCGGCAGCTCCCCCGGGGCGAGGGCCATGGCCACGAAGTTGGCGATCACGGTGACGGTGAAGGCGATGCACACCCATCGGTGAAGCTGTCGAATCCACTGAGGTATGTGCATGTTCGGGGCCTCGGGGTCGTGGCGGTGAGACTATCGCGGCGCGAGGGACTCGCCGATCGCGGGCACACGAAATCACGCCCGCGCTTCGTTGCCGAAAAAGGGGTGTTCCATCGGTGGTCGGGTGGACTTGATGGTCATAGAGCCTGGTGGCTCGACCGGCTGGCGGAGGACCGGGCGGACGGCTCGGTGTTGGAGGATGCGTTGGCGGCGACGTAGGGTCCAGCCGTCCCGACAACCCCGCGACGAGATCCCTCACCCAACCGGAGTACGTACATGTCCACCTCGCTCCACGCCTCCCTCCAGACGCCGCTCGACCGAAGCGTAGGTCGGCGGATCCTGTCCCGCACTGCCGGCCGCTCCCACGGCGGTATCACGCGCCTGTTCAGCCCGGGAGACCTCGGGGAACTGGTGAAGCCCTTCGTGTTCCTCGGCCTACCCAGATTCGAACCTCATCCTCCACGCCGCGCGCCAACTCGGCGCGCTCCTCGAATTCAGCCGCCCCGAACCCTCACTTCCGTCTCGGTGAACGCCCTACCCCGCCGCCCCGCGCACCCCTGCCACCAACCGCGCCACCTCGCCCTCTAGCGCGCCCTCCCCATCCAACACCAGGTGCGCAAGGTCACGACACGGCGCCACATAGCGCTTGTGCGCTGGGCGAACGCTCTGGAACCACTGTCGAAGCACGTCGTCCCAGGTGCGGCCGCGCTCGGCCGTGTCGCGTCGGATGCGCCGTCCCAAGCGAACGTCGTCGTCGGCGTGCACGAACACCGTGAAGTCGAAGGCTTCGCGGAGCATAAAGTCCGCGAGCACGAGGATGCCTTCCACGATCACGATGCCGCCGGGCTCGATGCGTTGGATCTGCGCCGAGCGGGTGTGCGTACGAAAATCGTAGACGGGCGCCTCGATTGCTTCCCCCGCCCGGAGGGCACCCAAATGAGAAAGTAACAACGCCGTGTCCAACGCCTCGGGGATATCGAAGTCATGATTTCTGGGCGTGGGCACATCCCGATAATACTGGTCGTGCGTCAGCACCGTTGCCCCAAGCTCGGCGCCGGCCAGGCGGCAGATTGTCGTTTTTCCCGACGCGGTGCCCCCCGCGACCCCCACCAGGATCGGCCGCATCTCAGGGCTCCCCGCAACGCACGTGAGCGTCGATTCGGCCGCCCGGTCGAACCTCCAGAACCAGCGCATCCACCTTGCCCTTGAGGCGCCCCGTGGGCTGGAGGATCAGCCGGTCCCGGGCGCGCACGTCCCCGCTCGCCACGCCCGCAACCACCAGCGTGGCGGCGTCGATCTGGCCGTCCACCACGCCGCTCTCGCCGATCTCCAACACATCCTCCGTGAAGATGCGGCCGGTGAAGGTGCCATCGACGCGAACCCGCCCGTCGAAGCTCATCTCCCCGCTGTACCGCGCGCCCTTGCCGAGCAGGGCGGCGAGCGGGAGCTCCTTGTCGGCCACTACGCGCCCCGCAGGCGGGTAACCAGCCCTTCGAGTTCGCCTGCGCTGCCGTAATCGAGCACGATGCGCCCTCCGCCATCGCGACGCGTGGTGATGCGCACCTTGGTGCCCACTGCGCGCGTGAGCTCCTTTCCGAGCCGGTCGAGCCCCTTGTCGGGCCGCGGCTTCTCCTCGGGCGGGGCCAACATTTGTCGCACGAGCGATTCTGTGGCGCGGACGTTGAGCTGGCGCTCGATGATGATCTTGAGCGCCTGGAGGAAGCGCTCGGGGGTGTCTCCCAACGCAAGCAGCGCCCGAGCGTGGCCCGCAGTAATCGTGCCGGCGATCACGGCGTCTCGACCCTCTGGCGGCAGGCGGAGCAATCGGAGCGCGTTCGCCACCGTTGCCCGGTCCTTGCCGATCTTCTTGGCTACGTCTTCCTGGCGCAGCCCGAATTCCTGTACCAGGCGCTGGTAGCCCTCGGCGGCTTCGATGGGGTCGAGGTCGGCCCGCTGGAGGTTCTCCAACAGGGCGAGGACCAACTGAGCGTCCACCGCGAGGTCGGAGCCGCGCACAACGGCGGGGATCTCCGCGATCCCAGCCAGCTTGGAGGCACGAAGGCGCCGCTCGCCGGCCACCAGCACCCACCCATCGTTGTCCCTCCGGACCACGATCGGCATGATGACGCCATGCTCCTTGATCGATGACGCCAGCTCGGCGAGCTGGGCCGCGTCGAAGCGCTGGCGCGGCTGGTGCGGGTTGGGGCGGATCCGGTCCACCGGGATTCGCTGCAACGAATCCGCGGGCGTGGCGTTGGGGGCCGAGTCGGTGAGATCGTGCTGAAGAAGCGCTGCGAGCCCGCGCCCGAGGGCGAGGCGGTTGGGCGTAGACATCAGCCGACCGCTTCGAGCAGCCCGCCCGCCGAAACCGCGCGGGCCACCAGCTCGGTTGCCAGCGCCGCGTAGGCCTGGGCGCCGCGCCCGCTCGGCTCGTAGTGGAAGATGCTTTTGCCGTAGCTCGGCGACTCGGCGAGGCGCACGGAGCGCGGGATGACCGTTTGGAACACTTCGGTGCCGAACACGGCGCGGGCCTGCGCTTCCACGTCGCGGCAAAGGTTGGTGCGGGTGTCGTGCATCGTGAGCACGATGCCTTCGCGAACGAGCCGGGGGTTGCTGCTGCGACGTACGGCGGCAATGGTGCGGATCAGCTCACCAAGTCCCTCCATCGCGTAGTACTCGGCCTGGAGCGGGATCAACACGCTGTCGGCCGACGTGAATGCGTTGAGCGTGATGAGGCTCAACGAGGGGGGGCAGTCGAAGATCACGAACTGATATTTCTTCTCGAGACCGGCGATGGCGAGGTGGAGGCGCTGCTCGCGGTTTGGCAGGTTCACCAGCTCCACTTCCACGCCGACGAGGCTCGGGGTGGCCGGCGCGAGATCGAGTCCCGGCTGGGCGGTGGGGACGATGACGCGGCCGAGCGGCTCAAGCCCAAGCAGCGCGTCCGCGATGCCGAACGCCACCGTGTCCCGCGGGCAGCCGAGGCCGCTCGACGCGTTGCCCTGCGGGTCGAGATCGATGAGCAGCGTCGGGTGTCCCGCGCGGGCCAGCGCCGTGGCGAGGTTGATGGAGGTGGTCGTCTTGCCGACGCCGCCCTTCTGGTTCGAGATCGCGATGATGCGGGGCATTTCAGTTCCGGGGAGCGGGCTCGGAGTCAGCGGTGCGGGGAGCACCCGACCGTAGAGCGGAGGGACACCCAGCATAGCGCAAAGCGGCCTTGGCGGCGACACCTCTGCACGTGGACGACGCTATCCATGGACGCGTCAAGGGATGCTACTGCCGGCGTAGATAGCGGATAGATGCGCGTGGCTTCTTTTCGACAGAATAACGTTCCACGTGGAACACGGAGAGCCCCGGAGGCGGCGCGGGGACCTCGTCGGCGGTGAGCGCAACGGCCATCCCGCCCTCTCCGAGCAGCTCCAGGGCGTCGGCGAGAAAGGCCGGAGGAGGCTTGTATGCGCGGCTGATTACCCCTCGCCAGATGCCTCGCTCCAGCGTGGCGACGTCGCCCGCGAACACCCGGGCGTTCTGAAGCCCTGATCGGGCGAGCACTTCCTCCAGGAACGCCACCCGCTTCTGCCTGCGTTCCACGAGCGTCACCTGCGACTCCGGCCACCGCGCCGCGAGCATGATCCCCGGGAATCCTGCGCCCGAACCCAGGTCTACCCAGGCGCCTTTCGCGTTCAGGCCCGCGACGGCGCCCTCCGCATCCACGAAGTGCTCCTCCACCGGCCCGGGCCCGACCAGGTCCATCACCTTGCGCCACGACTCCAACAGCTCTCGGTGTACGGCGATCGGGTCGGGCATGCCGCGGGGGCTAACCGTCGCTCCGCCGGCGCGGCGTGATAGTCTGCGGCCCGATGTCCATCGGCACTTCCCCCCCGAGACGCGACGGGCTCGAGAAGCTCTCGGGTCGCGCGTTGTATGCGGACGACTTTCGTCCCGACGGTCTCCTGTACGGAGCAACGGTACGCAGCGATCGGGCGCACGCGAAGATCCTCTCCATCGAGCGAGATCCCGCGTTCGATTGGAGCGATGTCACCGTCGTCACCGCCAAGGATCTGCCGGGGCCGAACATCGTTACCCTGATGACGGACGACCAGCCGATCCTGGCCGACGGCATCACCCGGCACGTCACCGAGCCCATCGCGCTGGTGGCGGCGCCCACCCGTGAGCGGGCGCTGGCCGCCGCCAACGCGGTGAAGATCACCTACGAGGACTTGCCGTCGCTGTTCGATCCGCTGCTGGCCGAGGGGCACGACGTTCGCATCTATGGCGACGACAACGTGTTCAAGCGGCTGCACATCCAGCACGGCGTACGCACCGACACGACGTCCCACCTGATCCGCGGGCGGTACCGCACCGGCTTGCAGGAGCAGCTCTACATCGAGCCGCAGAGCATGATCGCGTCGCCCCGGGCCGATGGCGGCTTCACGGTTCGCGGGTCCATGCAGTGCCCGTACTACGTCGATCGGGCGGTGAAGCGGATGTTGGGCCACGACCGGCTCAACGTCGTGCAGGCCGTCACGGGTGGCGGCTTTGGCGGCAAGGAAGAGTATCCGTCGATGCTCGCGTGCCACGTGGTGCTCCTGGCGCAAGCAACCGGGCGGCCGGTGAAGATCACCTACGGTCGAGGCGAGGATCTTCGCGCCACGACGAAGCGGCACCCCGCGATCATCGATCTCGCCACGCTCGTGTCGCCGGAAGGCGAGCTGCTAGAGCTTCATGCGCGCTTGTGGATGGATGGGGGCGCGTACCACACGCTCTCCACGGTCGTGCTGAGCCGCGCGATCCTGCATGTCGGTGGCCCCTATCGGTGCCCGTTCTTCGACCTCGAAGGCACGGTTGTGGCGACGAATACACCGCCGAACGGCGCGTTTCGTGGATTTGGCGCCCCGCAGGCGCAGTGGGCGATGGAGCGGCACATGGACCGCATCGCCCGCGAGCTGGGGATCGACCCCCTGGAGCTGCGCTGGCGAAACCTGTACCGGGAGGGGGACGTTACGGCGACCGGCCAGGCGCTGCAGGATCCCGGGGCGTTCGCGGTGCTGCGAGCGGCCGAAGCGGCGGCTGCGGCGCCGGTGGTTCGGAAGACGGTGCGGCCGGGCGTGGAGAACGCCGAGCTGCGAGAGGGCCGCGGGATCGCGATGGCGTGGCATGGGTGCGGCTTCACCGGGAACGGAGAGGCCAAGATCCGCGGGAAAGTCGCGTTGGAGGTGCGCGGGTCGGAGGTAGCCGTGCTCAGCTCGTCCACCGACATCGGCCAGGGCACCGAGACCATCTTCCCGATGATCGTGGCGGATACCCTGGGGATCTCCATGGACCGCGTGTTCAACACCGAGCACGACACCGGCATCGTTCCCGACTCCGGACCCACCGTTGCGAGCCGCACGGCGATGGTGGTTGGGGGCACGTGCGAGAAGGCGGCGCAGCAACTGTTGGGGCGTCTCCGCAAGGAGCATGGAGAGGGCGACTTCGACAGCTTGCTCCAGCGTTGGCGCGCGGCCGACCGGGGCCTCCTGCGAGTAGAGGAAACCTACGAGGTGGATGCGAGCGTCGTGTGGGACCCGGAGACCTACCAGGGGGACGCCTACCCGACCTTCGGTTGGTCCTGCGTGATCGTGGATCTCCGGGTGGACGTGGACACGGGCGAGGTCATCTACGACCGTGTGGTCACGGCGACGGACGTGGGCAAAGCCCTGTCCCCGGTTCTGGCAGAAGGTCAAATCGAGGGCGGCACGCTGCAGGCGCTGGGGTGGGCGACGGCCGAAGAGGTGGTGCTGGACGCGCGCGGCTGCATGCGCAACGACCGGCTCACGAACTACATCATTCCGACGGCGCTCGATGCGCCGGAGTTTGTGACGGCGCTCGTGGAGATCCCCTTCGCAGGTGGACCCTTCGGGGCCAAAGGGATCGGCGAGATCCCGATGGACGCGCCCGCTGCTGCCGTGGCCCAGGCGATTGAGCGCGCAGTCGGCGCGCGGTTGGACAGCTTGCCGATGACCCCCGAGCGGGTGCTCGCCGCGATGGAGATCCGATGAACGTACGATTCCGCTGCAACGGCCGCGCCGTCGAGGTGGACGTACCGCCGATGTCGCGCCTGTTGGATGTGCTCCGCGAGGAGCTGCGGCTCACGGGAAGCAAGGAGGGCTGCGGCGAAGGCGAGTGTGGTGCGTGCACTGTGCGCATCGACGGCGAGGCCGTGATGAGCTGCCTCGTGCCCGTCTGTCAGGTAGACGGCGCCTCGATCGTGACCATCGAGGGGCTGGGTGCCTCGGTGGTACACCCGGTGCAAACGGCGATGCTGCAGCATGGCGGCGCGCAGTGCGGCATCTGTACGCCTGGGTTGTGCATGAGCGCAGCGGCGCTCTTGGAGCGAAACCCACATCCCTCCAGGGAAGAAGCGCGGGTGGCCCTCGCCGGGAACCTGTGTCGCTGTACGGGCTACCAGAAGGTGGTGGATGCCGTGTGCGCCAGCCTGGCGCCGGAGGGCTCCTGATGTCGGCCCCCGTCACCGCCCTGTTCCGCCCTCGCACCCTCAACGATGCGCTGAAGATGCGCGCGGAGCAGCCGGGCGCCACGGTGATGGCCGGTGGCACCGACGTGATGGTGTACATCGAGAGCGGCACCCTGAAGCCCACCGCGATCCTCGATCTCTGGGGATGCTCCGGCTTGCGTTGGCAGCAGAGCATCACCGGCGGGCAGTTTCACGGCGCCGGCCTCACCTGCACCGATGTGTTGCGCTCCGGGCAGAGCCACCCGCTGCTGGAAGCCGCCGCCGCAACGGTAGGCGCGGTGCAGATCCAGAACCGGGCCACGTTGGGCGGCAATATCTGCAACGCATCCCCGGCGGGGGACACGCTCCCGGTTTGGTTGGCCTTGAAGGCGGAGTTCGAGGTGGCCAGCGTTCGGGGACGTCGCCGCATCCCCGCCGCTTCGTTCTGGCAAGGGTACAAGAAGATCGACTTGCGTCCGGACGAGCTGTTCCTCGGGATCTTGATCCCGCCGCTCTTCGGGCACACGCACTTCCGCAAGGTGGGCACGCGTCTCGCGCAGTCCATCTCCAAGGTGGTGTTCGCGGGCCGCTACAACCCAGGCGTCGATGCCTGCCTCGCCTTCGGCGCCGTAGGACCCACGCCGATGCGCTGCTTGAAGGCCGAGACCGCGTTGGTCGCCGGCGCCGCGGTGGACGACGTCGTGCAGCTCGTTCGCGAGGAGATCGCGCCGATCGACGACATCCGGTCCACGGCCGTTTACCGGCGTCAGGTCGCGGGGAACATTGTGCGTCGGTGGCTTACGTCGCTGTAGCGCTCAGAACGGAATCGTAATCCCGATCTTCACGGCCTTGCGCTCCTGATCATACCCGACCAGCACCGGCAGTCCCTTGTATTGGACGCCGATCTGCGGGATGATGTTGCTCTTCCCGGTCGAGAAGTTGTACTCGTGCTCGGCCCCTCCGAGCAGCGCCGTGTCCTTGTTCAGGAACTTCGCCGCGTGGAACTTGGTGTTGAGCTTCGTATCGCTGTCGCCGCCCCAGGTGAGGTTCTGTTGCCAACGCAAGCGAACGTCCGACAGGGTGTTTTCTACCACCATCGAGAGCGCGTTCTCGCTGGTGCTGCCCTTGTGTTTGTATTCGACGAGGAAGGACTTGAACTCGTTCGGATCCTTGAACCCGTAGAACGCGCCGACTTCGAGCAGCTTGGGATTGTCCAGCACCGCCGAGAAGCTCGCGCCGGCGTGGTTGTTGCCCCACTTCTTGTCCACGGAGCCGCTCAGCTTGCTGTCGCCGGCCAGGGTGCTGAGCTGCGCATCCAGCTTCGCCGTGAGGTCCGACCGCTTGAAGGCCAGGCCCATCTGGAGCTTGTCGCTCTCTTGCAGGCCATAGGCGCCCTTCGTGGTCTCGTGGCTCACGCCACCGTACCCCGTGAGCGGCCCCTCCTTGGTCTCCACGCGCATCCCAGCGCTGCCGGTGCCATCGCTGTTCCCGTTCACGTTGGACTGCAGCTTGTACTGCGAGTCTTCGAACAGTGAGGTGCGACCGATGCCGAGGATTCCGGTGTTGGCGTCGTACTTGAAGTCATTCGTGGTGGTGATGCTGCCGTCCTTGTGGGTGAGGGACAGGCTGCCGATCAGCTTCTCGTCGCGCTTCTGCTTGATGTTGCCGAGGATGGTGGTGTTCTCGTCGGGCTTGAGCACGCCATCGAGGCCCACGACCTTGAGCCCCTTGCCGTCGAACTTCGCGTCCAAAGCGATCTTCTTGTCGTCGGTGCCGGCGGTGACGGTTCCCGCGACGTTCCCGTCGTTGTCGGCCTCGATGGAGGCGAGGAGCGGGCCCGCCGCGTAGGACACCTTCGCCTTGAGCTTCTCGAGCGCGAGCTGGCGCAGTCGTCCGAGCTTGGCCTCCACATCCACGGTGATGCTTTTGCCCAGCTTGAACTGCTTCGCGAGCTCGGGGATGGGGGCGTTCGCGATCACCGCGCCGGCCGCCGCGAGCAGGGCGACGGTGAGCACGGTCTTGGGGTGGGCGCCGGTCCACTTGGCGAGCTTGCCGGTGAGCTCGGGTCCGTACTTTTCAAGCAGCTTCTCGACCGCGGGTGCCGCCGCCGCGTCGAGCATGACACCGAGATTGTCGAGCGCCTTCGGGTCCGCGTCCACGTTGTCGATCTTGCCCAGCGAGTCGGCCAAGGCGCCGAGGGCGGACGTGACTGCGCCTTTGGCCTGGCCGTGGAGCTTGTCGTATGTCAGGACGCCGGACACAGCGCCATACAGCTTCTTCCCCAGGAATTCACCGAGGGCGCTCTCGTAGTTGGCGAGTCCGGTGTCTGCGCCGCCAGCCGCTACCTGATCCTTCGCGGCGTCGTTTCCGCGGGGCTGCAGATCGGGCTGCGCGACCGACGTGTCCGGGGCCGGCGTTTCGGTCTTCTTGACGGGCTCGTGGGCGAGGTCGGGCATTTGTTGAGGCTACTCGATCCGCGAGTTGATCGCTACCCGCAGCTACTCGAACGTGTCGCGCATGTAGGAGAGCACATCGAGCGCCTGGTCGTCGTCTTCGCTGAACTGGCTGGGCATGCCCTTGTAGCCATCCCTCAGCACCTTGAGGATCGCTTCGTCCGTGAGCTGGGGAACCCGCACCTTGAGGTTCGCGGAGAAGCCGCTGCCACCCGTGGCGTAGTAGCCCGTGTCCGGCCCGATCCCGACGTCGATCCCGCCGGATCCGTCGACGCCGTGGCAGGACTGGCAGTAGGACTGGTACACATACTGCCCGTTGTCGGAGTCGCCGAAGAGGCAGCCGGTGGAGAGGCTCAGGGCGGCGAGGGCGAGGAGGTTTGGTTTCACGCGGGGGAGGTATCCCGGGGCGGATGGAGCGCCGAATACACGCGCGCCGCGATCGTTGGGCCGAAGCCTTCCACCGTCGCGATCTGCTCCACGCTCGCGGCCTGAAGCCCGGAGAAGGAGCCGAAGTGTTTGAGCAGACGCACGCGGCGGGCCTTGCCGATCCCGGCAATCTCGTCCAACTGGCTGGTGAGCCGGGCTTTGGAACGAACATCCCGGTGAAAGCCAATCGCGAAACGGTGTGCTTCGTCGCGGATGTGTTGGAGCAGCCGTAGGGTGGGGTTGTCCGGGCGCAGCAGGATGGGCTCGTCGCGACCGGGGAGGATGATCTTGTCGGTGGCGTCCCGGTCGCCGCGGGCGTGCTCCGTGCGCGGTTTCGAGAGGCCGATCACCGCCTGGTCTTCCAGACCCAGCTCGCGGAGCACGTCGAGCGCCGCCGAGAGCTGCCCGCGCCCACCATCGACGACGATCAGGTCGGGGAACTCACTCTCTTCGGCCGCGCGTCGGAGCCGCCGGCCGAGGATCTCCCGCATCGTGGCGTAGTCGTCGGCCTGGCCCACGGTTTTTACGTGGTAGCGACGGTACTCCTTCTTCGCGGGGCGACCGTCCACGAACACCACCTGGCTCGCCACCGGCTCCTCGCCGAGCAGATTGCTGTTGTCGTAGCACTCGATCCGCCACGGGGGGGTATCGAGGCCGACGATCTCTGCGAGGCCCGCCAGCGCTTTGGCGATGCGGTCGGCCTCGGAGTGCGTGGTGAGAAACCGGCTTCGGGCCGCGTTGGTGATGATCGTGAGCAGCTCCGCGCCGTCGCCCCGACGCGGCTCCACCAGGCGCACCTTCCCACCGCGACGCTCGCGCAAAACCTCGGCCAGCGCCTCCGCGTCCGGCAACGCCACGGGCAGGAGCACCTCCCCCGGGATGTCGCCATCCGCCTCGTAGTAGCTGTTCAGCACCGCCGAAAGGAGCTCGCCGTCGTCGCCGATCTCGCCCTCGAACGGGAACGCCCGCGGCTCCAGCACCTGCCCGCCGCGTGTGGGAAGGCAGGCAACAACGCCACGATCCGCCTCGCGATACAGTCCCCATGTATCACGTGTATCAACGGCGCTGTCGGCCACGACCTGCTTCTGCGTGGCCGCCGATAGCGCCTGAATCACGTCGCGCATGCGCGCGGCGCCCTCGTAGTCCTCGGCCTCCGCGAGCGCGCCCATCCGCTCCCGAAGCCGCGGCACCAGCTCGCGGTTCTTCCCCGCCAATGCAAGCGCGGCGTCCTCCACGATCTCGGCGTAGGCGGCTTCGGATACCAGACCGACACATGGGGCGACACATCGGTTCATCTGGTGGAGCAGGCACGGGCGGCTGCGGCTGTTGAGCACACGGTCGGTACAGGTCCGCAAGCGAAAATGACGCTGGATGAACGCGAGGGTTCGGCGCGCACTCGTGGCGGAAGGGTACGGGCCGAAGTACCGCGCGCCGTCGGGCTTCGGCCGCCGGCTCGTCGTGAGCCGCGCCCACTTCTGCCGGGAGTCGAGGCGGATCCGCAAGAAGGCCTTGTCGTCCCGCAGCTTTACGTTGTAGCGCGGCATGTGCTGTTTGATGAGCGAGTTCTCCAGGAGCAGCGCCTCCTTCTCGCTGCCCACCGGCACCACCTCGATCCGCCGTGCCGCGGCCACGAGGTAGCGCACCATGAAGCGCTCGTCGTGACCGCTGAGATATTGCCTCACCCGGCTACGCAGGTTCGTCGCCTTCCCGACGTAGAGCACCTCGCCATCCACATCCTTGAACAGGTACACGCCGGGCGTGGTCGGGAGCGTGTCGGCCTGGTCTTGGAGGTCCATCCGGGGGGCGCGTATCAAGGATGGACGTGCGGAGATACCGACCGCGCTGCGTGATTCTCACATCAGCCGGAGCGGCTGGCCCCTCTGCCCGTAATGAGAAAGTGTTTACGCGGATTTTCTCAGATCGTTGGCGGCGACGGCCTCGCCCCATGCGTTGCGAGAGAATCGGACCCGATTTCCTCTTATAACCAAGGGGTTGACTCTCACATCGCCCGGGGCGACTCTCGCATCGTCCTGGGCGAGCTGGCCCCCACGGCTTTGTGAGAATGTATCGCGACACATTTTGCTTGGCTCCTGGATCGACCTCAAGCCGCTCCCCAGCGGCGCCGCGATCCCAGGCGACGCCCGTTGGACCCGGGACCGGGCCCGTTGGGATCGCCCAGACAGAATTGCTCGCCGCAAACTTGCCCCCGCGCGGGCGTCCGCCACACGCGGTATCTTACGACGACGGCGCCGGGGCGTCTTCAAGCGCCCGCGAGAGGGTGAGCACTTCACGCGCGGGCCCGATGTGGCCGCGCCCGGCCAGCCCCACCCCGGCGCGGCTCAGCGCCGCCGCCAGCGAAGGGTCGCGATAACCCCAGGTGACGAGCCGCTTTGCGCTGACCAGCGCGACCTCCACGTCGACGATCTCTCCACGTCGTGCCGCGGGTTCAATCGAGAGGGCGTCCAGGACCGCGCGATGCCCCAGCGCGCCGAAGCGATCAGCCTCACGACGCCCGGCCGCCAGCAAGAGCGCCGCATCGTCCAAGCGTTGGCGATCGAGGAGCACCATCACGAGGTGGGCGATCACCGTCACCACCTCCGCGTCGCCCAGCTCCTCGTACACCTCCAGCGCACGGCGATACCCCGCCACGGCGGCGTCCAACCGGCTGAGGCGCCGCTCCACGCAGGCCAGCACGTGCAGCGCGGCAGCGGCCCCCGTACGGCTTCCTCCGACGCAGGAGAGCACCTCACGGGCGAGGCGGGTGGCGGAGGGGGTATCCCCGGTCAAGAGCGCAAGTTCGGCCTCGGCCAGCGAGAGCTCGGCGGCGAGGTAGTCATCGTCTGCGCTGGAGAACCCGCCACGGGCCTCGGCGAGCCGCCCAGCGGCGCCCTCGACATCCCGTTTTCGCAGCGCGATCCGCGCGAGGCGCAAGTCGATGGTAGCGCGAAGGCGGGCATCGCCCACGCCCCAGGCGGCCACTCGAGCCTCCGTGAGCCGCTGTGCCTCGGCGGCGCCCTCGCCCGCGAAGCGGTGCACGTCCGCACGCACGATCAGCGCGGCGGCCAGCGTTTCGGGCCACCCCCGGTCTCGCGATTCGTCAATGGCCCGATCGAGCCCACGGGCCGCGAGCGCGGTCGCGTCCACCCCGTCCACCCCGCTGGCGCCGCCCAGGACCGCCTGCGCTCGCCACACATCCACGAACAAGCGGCGTTCATCCTGAACGGAGCTGGGTAGCGCCGCGAGCGCAGCGGAAGCCTGAGCCACGCCACCGAGCACCTCCGCCCAGCGGCGATATTCGGCGTGGTCGGCGATCCCCACGAGCGTGGTATCCAGCGCGGCCGAGGCCGAACCCGCGGCGAGCTGGTGCGCCGCGAGCCGCATGGGCTCCACGTCCACCTCGGCGGCGAGCAGGGTGGCCGCTTCATGGTGAAGGCGAGTGAGCCGCCCCTCTTCACGTGCTCCACGCAGCACCGCCTCTCGAATCATCCCGTGGGCGAAGCTCCACACGATGCTATCGCCAGGCGCATCCACGGGGGAAACCAACCGCTCGCGCACGAGCCCCTCCACCACGCCGGGCGGGGGCGAGAGGCGCAGCGCCGTGCAGAGCGCCGCCCACTCCGCTTCGTCCACCCGCTCCCCCAGCACCGCCGCTGCCTCGACGCTCTCGCGGGCCGCCACCGGTTGCGGAAACCGCTCGAAGAACCGGGCGAGCCGCTCGCTCCACGGGGCCAGCACGGACTCCGGCAAGTCCAGCGGCACGGCGGGAGGCGCGTCGAACCCCGTCGGGTCGGGGCGCAGCCCGCCGCGGGCGATGAGCTCGTTGAGGATCTCCACCATCATGCTGGGATTTCCGCTCGTCACCTGGGCGAGGCGATGCGCGAGCGGGGGAGAGAGCCCCATCCCCGCGCGGAGCAGCTCCTGCTCCTCGGCGGGGAGCAGGGGGGCCAGCTCCAACCTGAGCACTTCGGCTTGGGCAACCAGCGCGGCCAGCGCCTGGGCTTCGGCGGGCGCCGTCGCGAGCCCCTCGGCGCGCGCGGTGAGCACCAGAAGCACCGGCAAGGCGGAAGGGTCGGCGGTGAGCGCCCAGGCCAGCGCAAGCGCGTCCATGGAGGCGTGAACGTCGTCCAGCACCAACACGATGGGGCGACCCGTCCCGAGGCCCTCGATGAAGCGGCGAACGCGCTTCACCCGCGGCGTCGCCGCGAGCGACGCCAGCCCCCCCGCGGGCGGCGCGTCCGGCGCGTCGGGCAGGGGCTCCGGCGCAACGCCCTCGTGGCTCGCGATCATCGAAGCGAAACCATCGGTGCCTTCGTACCCGTTGAGGTGGAGCAGGTGGGCGGCGCCCAACTCGTGCGCCCGCGCCCCGATCCAGCGGGCGAGGCGGGTTTTTCCGACACCGGCCGGGCCGTGGAGCAGCACAGCGCGGGGCGCCCACGCGGCGTTCACCTCGCGCAGCGCGCTCCACAGGCGATCGCGCTCCGCGCGTCGCCCGACGAGCGGTGCCGGCCGCAGCGTGTGGATGCCCAAGCCGGCACCGACCATGCGCGCCGGCATTCGCGCCGGCTCCGGCGTCTGCCAGCTCACAGGCACGCCCACGCCCGGCGCGCGGCTCCCGTCCAACGACAGCAGCGTGCTTGATGCATCGGCGGCGTGTTGGATGCGTCGCTTCGGGTCCTTCACCAGCAGCGTGCGCAGCCACGCCTCGAACCCCTCGGCCACCGGGAAGTTCGGCCGGAAGCTCGGAGGATCAACCTCAAGATGGGCCAACGCGAGCACCGCAGCCGGGCGGTCCTTCCCGAAGGGCGGCGCGCCCGCCGCGAGCGCCCAGGCGACACATCCAAACTGATACAAGTCGGTCCACGGGCCTTCGCCCCCCAGCTCAGACCGGAGCTGCTCCGGCGCGATGTAGGCTGGTGTGCCGATGATCACCCCGGGCTCGGCGCGCGACAGCGGCGTGCTGAGCCCGAAATCGGTGAGCTTCATGCCGGGCCGCACGTCGCTATCGGTAGCGATCAGTACGTTGTCCGGCGAGAGATCGCGGTGAAGCACGCCGCGGGCGTGCGAGTAGGCGAGGGCGGCGAGCAATTCGGTGAGCACCGCGCGCAGTCCGGCCCAGTCCGTCGGCGGGGCGGCGCCCAACGTGCCGCCCGAACAATACTCCATCGCCATCCACGGGCTCCCGAGGGGGAGCCGCCCCTGCGAGGTGGTGTGGGTGGCCGCGTCGATCCGGCCACAATCCAGCACGGTGATCACGTTGGGGTGGTCGAGCCGGGCCACGGCGCGCACCTCGTCCAGAAACGGCTCCGCCAGCTCCGGCTTGTCGTCCCGAATCAGCTTGATCGCGACGGGGAGCCCGGTCGCCGCGTGCACCGCGTGCCACACCTGCCCCATGCCCCCCTGATCGATCCGGCCGGACAGGCGAAACGGGCCGAGCGGGATCGCGATCAAGGGCGACGCGACCCGGCGGTGGAGGCGGGGATACAGGCGCCGCCGCCTTGGCGTTCCGGTTCCCGACGCATCACACTACCACCTCGCCCGCGCCTTGTAGCCCGCGCACCGGCTACGTGGGCGCCGATGCACTGTTCCTATCGACCCAAATGCCCAGGATGCCCGCTCGCCGAGCTCAGCTATCCCGATCAGCTCCTACGCAAACAGGCGAGGCTCGCGGCGGCGTTCTCGCGGTACGGACACCTCCCGGCGGTCCCCTCCGTGCTCGGCTCCGCCACCACCGAGGGGTATCGACATCGCTTGAAGCTCCCGGTGCAGGTGGAGGAGGACCGCGTATCGGTGGGCCTCTACGACCACGAAGGGCAACACATCCTTGATACACCAGAGTGTATCGTCTTGGAGCCGGGCCTCCGCGCGGCCCTGGCCGTGGTTCGAGCCTGGCTCGTCGGAAAACGGGACGTCCACAGCATCGATCTCCGGCGCTCCTCGGATTCGGGAGAGCTACAGTTGGTGCTTGCGGTGGTCGGTGGCGAGCTTCGCGGCGGCAAGAAGGCGCTGGCTTCACTCGTGGAGCGCCTGCCCGCGCTCAAGTCGATCGCGCTCAGCAAGGCCGACCCGGACCGGAAGCGCGTCATGGGGAGCGCGCCCGCCGTAGTGTATGGGAAGCAGATCATCGAGGAGACGATTGGGGCCACGCGCTACCACATCCACCCGGGCGCCTTCTTCCAGGTCGACCCGAAACAGGCGGAGCGGCTGCACAAGCTGGTCTTCACTGCGGTCGGGAATGCACAAACGGTGCTCGACCTCTACAGCGGCGTAGGCGCCTATGCGCTGATGCTCGCGCCGGGACGCAAGCGGGTGGTGGCGGTGGAGGAGGTCCCACAAGCGGCGCGCTCGGCCGCCGAGGTCGCCCCACGAAACGTCGAGGTGATCTCCCGGCGCGTCGAGGACCTGAAGGTGGACGAGCCCTTCGACGTGGTGGTGCTCAACCCCGCTCGACGGGGCTCCGATGTCGGCGTCCTCGTCAAGGCCGCGTCGTTGGCGAAGCGCATGGTTTACGTTTCCTGTGGCCCCGAAACCCTGGCCCGCGACCTCGATATTCTCGCTGCGCACGGCATGCGAGTGGTGAATGTGCAGCCCGTGGACCTGTTCCCGCAAACCCCCGAGGTTGAAACGGTCGTTACCTTGGAGCGAGGGCCGGCCGTGCGCGAGTGGAAAGTGCCGGGCGGGCAGGCGCGTGGGCCCTGGGGCAGCGATCCTTCGGGCGCCATCGGCCGCCCCGACCGCGTGCTCGCGTTGATCCTTGGGGAAACGCCGGCGAACGGTGAGATCCCCGGCGGCCGCTTCAAGCGCATCGCCAAGGTGGCTTCCCACTCCCTCGTGCGCATTGAGCTGAGCGGCGGCTTGGTGCCGGCGCTAGCGGGCTTCGCACGAAACGGCCACGGCATCGCCGGGCGGGACCCCAAGACGGCCAAGTTCTTCGCCGAGAAGGCTGGCTTGCTGCGCCCCTTCGTCCACATCGAGCGCGCAGGCGGGGCGGTGGCGCCGCTCCACGGCGATCTCGTCGCGGCGCTGGTGGCGCTCGGCGCGACGGAAACGGAGATTGCCCGGGCCGGAGGTGGAGACGTGGTGCGGGTGAAACGGTAGTGGGCAGCAGCGGAAGGTCTCGCGCCTCTCGCCTCTCGTCTCCCTCCAGCCTAAAGCCTAAAGCCTAAAGCCTAAGGAAGTACGAATCGGATCCGCGGACCCACCGTGATCGTGATCGTCTGCCCCGCGGGGTGGAAGTCCCCATCCACCATGAACGGCATGGGCGCGGACGACGACAGGACCACCCGCTCGGGCACCGCGCTGTACACATTTGGTGCATCGATCGGGAGGGCCATGCGCACCCGGGGCAGCGTCTTCACCATGCCCAATGCGTCGCAAGCAAATCCGAGGGCGTGCATCCGGCCCGGGTGTCGAAGCGCCTCGAAGAAGGGGCGAAAGCGGAATCCGATGTCATCGACCGTTCCGATCGCCACGGTAAGGTAACGCTCGGCTGGCCAGGCCACGCCGTCCGCCTCCGCCCGGCACTGCGCGGGGGCGCTCAGCCGCTGGATCAGCTCCCCCCGGTACAGCGCGGACGCGATGGCGCGGACGAGCAGCCAGGCGGCCGAGAGCGGGCTCGGATCGGCCGCAGCGTAGTGCTCCGCGAGGAAATTACTCAGGAGCCCATTGCCGAACAGGAACCCGTACTCGGCCTTCTCCCCGCCTTCGATACGCAGGATGTTTCGCTCGGCGTACGGCATGTGCTGGTCGGTATGAAAGCGCAGCAACAAGGCCGAGAGCAGCTCCGCCGGCGATCCCTTGATGCCCAGGCCGCTCGCGATGGTGTTCATCGTTCCACCCCGCAGGATGGCCACCGGCGGTAGCGGCGCGCCCTCATAGGCCTCGATGAACGCGGTGAGCACGACGTGCAGCGTGCCGTCGCCCCCGTTCACCGCCAGGATGTCGATGTTCTCGTCGCGAAAGCGGCGAGCCTGCTCCACCAGCTCCTCGCGCGTGTTCGGCTGGGCCACCTTCCCCTTTTTGCCAAGCATGAACGACATCTGGCCGCTGAGGCCGGGGTCGCGTTTGTTCTGGCGGGAGCGGGGGTTGGATACGACGGCGATGCCGGACATGGCCCCCGCAGTATCACGGGAATGTCACGGGAGGCGAAGGTGGGCGGTGAGCGCGGCCAGGTCCCTCGGCAGGCGCAGTCGCGGCTCACCGCGTTGCACCCGGGGTTATGCTCGCTGGGCCCTCAACGAGCTCGTGATGCGAACCCTCTCGCTGCCCCTCCTCCCCGGCGTTCTCGGCCTCATCGCGTGCACCGGCCTCTTCGACTCGACCGACACGGCTTCGGCGATCGACGGGGTGGGGGTCGGCGACGACGGCGTGGATCAGGACCCGGCCTGCGCGGCCTACCTCGACTGCCTCGCGGCCGTGGACGCCGAGACCCTCGCCAGCGTGCAGGGCGCCTACGGAACCTCAGGCACGTGCTGGGCCGACGAGGCCTCCGCGTCGCAGTGCGCCGCAGCCTGTGAAGCGGGGCTCGCTACCCTCAACGATGCGAACCCCAACGAGCCCGCCTGCGCCGACGGCAGCGCCGCCACCGCCGCCGATCTCGCGGGTACCTGGTCGTTCTCGTCCGACGACGAAAAGGACTGCGAGGGAAGTACGGTCACGCTCGAGCGCTTCGATCTGGAGCTCACGGCCGCCGGCGGCGACAACCTCGACGGGGAGGCCATCGCCTCCTACGGTGCGGACCGCAACGTCTACGAGACGGACGTGGACTTCGAGTGCACGTTCGTGGACGGCGCGCTCGACTGCCCCGCCGCCAAGTACGACGCGCTCATCTACTGGGGGGTGAAGGGGAAATACGACGGAACCATCGACGGTACGGTCACGCTGTACGCACTCGATGGAAGCGGCAACACCGTGTGTACCCTGCGGTATGACGCCATCGGCGTTCGCGATTGAAGCCTCGAGGCGCCGCGATGGGGAGCGAGGGACATGGCCCCGAAACGAGGCCTGCCCCATCGCCCAATGGGGTCGTGCCAAGTGCGGTATGGATCGGCGGACTGAGCCGGTTGGAGCTGCTTTGTGGGCTGCGGGCGCAGGGCGTCCAGCTCAACACCGCCGCGGAGGCGCTGTTCGCGGATCTCCGGTTTGTGAGCCGATCCGAGCCGACGGTCGTGGAGATCGTGGCGATCTCCGTGTTTGAGCTTGGCTTCCCCTCCGGAGCGACGTATGGCGATATTACCCTGCGTGCGTTGGAAGTGGGGCTGCACGAGTGTCCGTTAGAGTTGGGGCCGCACCTGAGGTTGCAGTTCCCGGAACAGGCGGATTCGGCAGACGGCCTGCCGCTGACACACGGTCGGGCACCCGGCGGTTCCATCACCATCGCGTCGCCGCCGATCGACGACAGCGACACCACACCCAAGGGCTTTTACCTTCGCCGGGTTGGCCAGGAGTTGTGGTTGCGGGGGTATTGGTCGGGGCCCGATCACGTGTGGAGTCCGAGGGACTTACTGTTGTTTTGCAGGGGTGGGGTGGGATGAAGGCGGGGCGCGCATTCGCGCACACCGGGCGTGCGACGTGTGTCGCGCTGGCGCTATCGGGGTGTGATCCGTTTGGCGGGGCGTGGACGGCGCTGACCGACGTGGACGTGACGGGTGTGGACGCGGCGCTTGGTGGGGATCTGGTGCTCACGGTTGACGGCGAGGCGTTCACGCGGGTTGCGGTGGACGGCGCGACGGGGACCTTGCCGCTCCCCGAGGTGCTCGGCGACGTGTCGGCCAAGGTGTCGCAAGTGCAGGACGACGGGGTGTTCGTGGGCGCGTCGGAGCGGTGGCTCCAACACTTCGTGGACAGCTCAGGCGGCGAGGACGGGGTGCTCGACGCGCCCTTCGACCATGGCACCGGCTGGGCGGTGGTGGAGTCGGTGTTCAGCCAGGGGACCGGGGTGGCTGATCCCCAATTGATCGCCTTGGAGATGTTTCCTCCGGACGAAGCGCTGGACATCGCGGTGGCGCTGGCGCTGGGAGATGCGGCGGGGAGGCGGATCGTGCTCGTTCCCGAGGCCTGGTTCGCCGACGGGGGGGCGCTGCCCGCGCTGCTGTTCGACTCGTTGGCCGCCGCTCGTGCCACGATCCCCCTCGCCGGCGCACCGCCGGACTCCCACATGGGCGAGGTCGTGCGGTCGTCCACGGTCTACGAGCCCCGCACCGCGGGCGCCGTGGAACGCGTGCTCCTCTACGAGGATGCCGCGAGCGACGGCTTCACCGCGGATGATCTCGTGGTAGGCGAGCTCTGCGTGAGCGGCGCACCCGCCCGACTGGTCTGGGTGGAGCCCCCGACAGACGCGGAAGCCGCACGGGATGTCTTGGGGGTGGGGATGGGTGCGGGCTGGAGCGTGGGGTACGACGAATGGGGCGACGTCGCGCCCGCGCGCGCAGGCGATCCGTTGAGGGGGCCTTGCTGACGATGGGGAGGGCGGTCACTCCGTGGCGAGCACCTCTGGGGCGCCGAAGGGCGCTTCGAGGCGGCAATCGAGGCGGAGCGCGCGGGGCGGATCACGCTGCCACTGGAGGTCTGCGGCCACGAAGTCTCGCCCAACGACGCCCAGCGCGAAGCTGTCGCCTCTCGGTTGCGCCAGGCTCGCGGAAGATCGTCCGGAGCGGTCCACGACGGCCGCGCTCCAGCCATCGGAACGACCGTCGCTCCAGGCAACTGCAGCGAGACCGTCGCGATCCACGACAGCGAGCTCCGGCCGGGCGTGTCCGCTGCTGGCCGGCAGGGTGAACGGGCCCGTCGTGCCCCCGCCACGATCCAGCCAGGCAACCTGCGCGAGATCCTCGGTGATCCACGCGGCCACGCTCCCTGTGCCGGATCGGGCCAGGACGACGCTGGGTTGATCGGCCAGCGGGATCCCGAGCACCTCGCTCGCGTACTCCACCGAGTGTCGCGCCGTTCCAGCCGCGCGAACGCCGCTGCCGGCGACCCGGTAGGTGAACCGAGGACGCGTCGAATAGAACGGGACGTCGGGAAAGGTGACGAGCCCGCGCGGCCCCCACTGGAGCCGCCAACGACCTCTGCCCCGCATGTCACCGGACTTGCTCGCCAGCAGCGCACCCACTGGCTCCACGCTGAGCTCCGTGGCGACCAAGCCGAACGGGCATCCCTCGGGGCCGGGAGGCGCCTCTCGGGGCGAGTCATCGTCCGGCGACGCGAAGAATGCCGTGTGGACGGCAGTGCCCCACGCATGAACCCAACCGCCGACGTCGTCGTGCGGGTGACGCGACGCGACGTGGGCGTCGGCATCCTTGGACGTCGCGATGACCCAATCCGACGTGCCGAGGCGTGCGCCCGCGGCCGTTAGCAGACTCGCGCGAACCTCGAGGTCCCGCTCCACATCGATGTGCGGACCCGTCGGGTGGTTCGTGTCGTGGCCGATGCCGAAGTACGCCTGGGGGCGATCCAGGTTGACGGTCGTGAATCCCACGGCGGCCTGATCGCGCACCTCAAGGATGTAGAGGTCTGTTGCGAGCGCCCCGGCTGGTAACGTAGCGGTGATTTCCAGATGCTCTCCGGGCCCGCAACTTCCGGCGGATTGCCACGTCCCCGAAACCGAAACGGCGGGCTGCTGCGGCCGCGATTCCGAGCCGGCGGAGGTGGTGAATCTCGCCTCGGGGTACCAGCGCAGCCCAGCGTCGGAGGGGGGAGCGTCCGCCATGGAAAGCGCCAGACGCATCCGTAGGCTGTCGGTGAGCAACAGGCCGCCCCGATAGAGGAACTTCCGCTCGATGACGTACGCGGCCTCGGGTCGGAGCGCCGCATTGGGGACCAGCGTGAGGAGCAGGTCGTGCACGTGCGCCCTCCAGGCAACCAGATCGCCGTCGGGGCCTCGCAGGCGGTACTCCTGGGCCAGTTCTGGTACGACCTCGCGGGCGCCGGTGCCGCTCGTGAGCACCCGGATGGCGCCGTCGGTTGGGAAGCCGGTCTCGCCATCGGGCGGAACGACCTTCTGGGCGTAGTCCTCCCGCTCCGGGCGGCAGGCGTGTGCCGGCCGGAAAATCGATAGCAGCAAAACCATCCACATTGGCTGGGCATATCATGGGCGTGCGCTCGCCGCGGCGTCCAGATCGCCGCCCCGAAGCCGAGCATCCCCGGCTGGGTGAAACGGAGTTGATCGCATCCCACCCTGGATGCAACGCGGCGGCTCCTTGCCGGCGATCTCGAGTGTTACGCATCGCCAAACGCGGGGTTTGTCCGTGGCGAGGCGAGGGAGTGGTCGCAGCGGCGACAGGCATGGTTGCTTTTGGGTGGGGATGCTCCGGCTCGTGTTTCGTTTGGGTGGGGATGGTCGTCCCGAGGCCGCGGGCGTGTCCGGCTGCGTCGTCAGGCGTCAGGAGGATCGCCTCGCGGTGCCGCCTTGGGGTGCCGGGGTCATACCGGCCGGCGTGTAGCCGCTCCTGGTCGTCGCCAGTCACTCAACTACTCTCCAACCTGGCCCGTGTTGTTTCAGTGTCACACTCCTCCGATGGATCGCTCGCGGTGACCTTCACGACGAGGTTCTCGTGTCCCTGTGGATCGAGCGTGATCCCGTCGACCAGGCTGCCCCCTTCCACCAGGCCGACTTCAACCTCGTCGATTTTCACGCCGTCGGCCAACAGCTCCAGCACCACCCCTGCGATGGCCTGGCCGCCGCGATTCTCGAGGAGCGTGCGAACCAATCCAGACCGGGTGCAGAGCTGCGCCGCCACCTGGAGATCGGCCAACAACTCCGCCTCGGCCGCGGTGCGCCCTCGCCAGGTGTTCGACGAAAGCCAAGTGGGCACCGGACTGCGGGGCACGTGTCCGCCCGGATTGCCGTTCGTTCCTGCGAAGCTGTGGCTGGTCCACGTGGGGCCCGCCGGGGGCCAGCCCTCCCCCGCGTGCCCGTAAGCGTGCAGGAATCCTCCGGACTCCGCAGGTTCAAAGGTAAGGAGCTCGGCGTGCCCGTCACGGTCTAGATCGACCACCGACGCCCAACGGACGCCGTCGCGTGCGCCAATCGTCTCGCTGATGACATGCTCCTCGCCGTCTAGACCTGAGAAGATCGACACGCGCGCTCCATTCGCGAGCACCACATCCTGGAGCCCATCCCCGTTGAAGTCGAAGACGGAACAGTAGGTCGACGTGTCGACGCCCGTAAGCCCGGCTTCCCAAAGCAGTGTGCCAAGGGCGGTCTGTGCGCGCAGGCCGCCCGAGTGGCCGAAGGCGATGTCGGGTGCCCCGTCCCCATCGAAGTCCCCCGCGCAGGGCGGTCTGGTGCTCAGCCAGCCTTCGTCGTCGTGATGGCTCTGGCCGCCGAGTACAGTCCCGTCGTGTTCCGTGACGCTCAATTCGTCCCAACCGAGCCAGAGCAGCTCCGCCTCCGGGTCGTCGTCCAATTGCAGGGGAACACCCTCCGTCCAGCCGTAGCGCTCCGCGCCGGGTGCGCGCCATTGGGGGTCGCCCTGTGCGTCGTACACGATCCCGTCGACCAGGATCTCTTGAGCTCCGTCGAGGTCGATGTCGGCCACCACCGGGACGTCCAGGAGCGCAGTCTCTGGCAGGGCGAACTCAACGGCCCCAGATTCGCCATCGGCGACGTAGGGCGGAGATACCAGCTCCGCATCGCCGTCACCGGTGAGGTCGGCGATCTCCGTCCACCAGCGCTCCTCGGCGTTGGATGTCCACACCATCCTCCCATCTGAGGCTCGCAGCGCGAGGGCTCCGTAGATCCCCGTCATGGACACGACGTCGTTTACGTCATCATTGTCAATGTCCGCGATTGCGTAGACGACCTGATCCGCGGGTTGGTCGCTGATCCAGCGAACGGTCCCCGTGGCCGACTCCAGCGAGATCAGGCGTTCATCGCCAGTCTCGGCCACGTGCCCTACAAAGAAGACGCCGGTGGTGTCAAGTTCGCTCAACCGCCCATCCCCGTTCGTGTCCTCGATCGGCGCGACAAGCGGCACGCCATACGGTGCGCGAGTGTTTCCCGTGGGGGCCTGCGCGGGCCACCGCCACAGCTCTCGAACGGAGAAAGCATCGACGACCGGGAGGACCGGAACGTCTCGAGAACACGACGCATCCGGCACCGAAGGCCCGACGACAACGGGATCCTCGCAGGGGTCCGGCAACGGATCAAGCCCATGATCCGAGCAGGCCAGGGATGCGGCGACCAGGGAACTTGCCAGAAGCCGCCGCGCCAATCCGCGCTCCAACTCGGGACGAAAGTAGCTTCCAAAGTCAGCGCTGTCGATGCGCTGCCGGCCGCTTGCGCCGGCCGCCGCGATGGGGAGCGACGCCCGTTGGCCCCGTTACCTGGCCGCGAAGTGCGGCGAGCTACCCCATCGCCCAAATATTGGACGACCCGACAACAGGTTGTCGGTCGGGCCGGCAGCACGACACCCGCGCGGCTATCCTCGGATCATGAACTGGACCCCACTTTTCCCCCTCGCTGAGCTCCCCGCTGGTGCCATGAAGGCGCGCCAGGGGGTGCTCGTCGTCCATTCCACCGACGGCCGACTGTTCGCAATGGAGAACGCCTGCCCGCACCAGGGATATCCGCTGTCGCAAGGCACGGTGGCGGGCTGCATTGTCACGTGCCCTTGGCACAACTTCAAGTTCGACGCGCAAACCGGCGCGTGTGTGATGGGCGAGGAGGCGGCGCGCACGCACGAGGTCCGTGTGGTGGATGGGATCGTGGAGGTTCGCCGGGATCTGTCCATCGACGCTGCGGCCGTTTGGGCGAGCCTGACCGAGGGGATGCGGCGGGTGCAGATGTCCCGGGTGGCGCGAGACGTGTGTCGTTTACTCGCGGCCGGGGTTCCAGCGACGGAATTGTTGGCTTGGGGCGCGGCCTGGGATGCCGACCGTTGCGAGTACGGGCTCGGTCACGCGACGGCGCTGGCGTCGGACCTGGTGGGATGGTTGGATCGCCCGCCGGCGGGGGTTTCTCTGGAGGAGCACCGGGTGCAGGTGGTGACCGAGGCGCTGGACCTCGCGGCCCGTAGCGTCGTGGGGCTCGTGCCCCGGGCGCGGCCGGAACCGGCGCGGGTGGAGGATGGTGCCGCCGCCTTGAATGGCCTTCGCGAACGGGTCGAGGCCGAGGATGCCGTCGGGGCGGAGGCCTGGGTGCGCGGGATGGTGCTGGCCGGGTGGTCGCGGTCGCAGCTTGAGGTGGCGCTGTACCCGCTTGTGGCCGATCACTTCCTCGACTTCGGGCACGAGCTGATCTACGTCGGCAAAGCCCTCGATCTCCTCGACGCCGCCGGGCCGAAGCAGGCGGATTCGCTGCTTGGCGGGCTGGTGTTCGGCATCACCAACGGTACGCGCGAAGACCTGCTCCCCACATGGAGGGCGTTTCGGGCGCGGTGGGTGGCGTTCGTGGCGGAGGACGGTCCGGCCCGCGCGTTCGCTGCGCGCTCGGAAGGCGTGCGCGACCTCGATGCAGAGGCCGTGCTGGTCCGTGAGATCGGCGAGGGCACCGCGGCGGCGTGTTTCGGCGCCGTGGCGGCGGCGTTAACGTCGGGCCGGTGGGACACGGTGGTGAACGCGTTGGTGCTCGCCGGCGCGGAGCGGATACTGAGGTTCGACCTTCATCACGACGCAGACCCGACCGTGGAGGAGGGGTGGCTGGATGTGACGCACCGGTTCACGTCGGCGAACGCCGCGCGGCAGGCGGTAGGGCGGTGGGCGCATCCAGACGGCGCGAGATTGCTCTTGTCGGTGGCCCACTTCGTGAACCTCGCGCGTCCGCTCGATGGTCCGGGGGATGCGGTCAGCGCCGGTTCGGCGCCAGAGGGGGCCTCCTTCGCCGAGCTTCAGGCCTGGGTGCTGGAGGATCACACCGCCCGTGCGATTTTCTTCGCCCACGACGTGAAGACGTTGGTGGCGGCGGAGGCGGAGTCGAGGCGGCTCGATGACCCCGCACCGATGCAGGCCGCCGCTCGTTTCCTGAAAAATCCGCTATCGGAGCGCCCGATCCGGCGCTTTGCGCACCAGGCGGTGCGGCTGGTGCGGGATGGAAAGCCCCCACACGGGCTCACGGGCTGAGCCCGGCGCCGATACACGGGCGCATGTCTCAGTCGCGCTCTCCATCGCCGCCGCGTGATGCCCTGGATGACTGGTCTGCCTTGGCCGTGGAGGCGCGTCGGGCGTTTCTGGAGGAACGCCGCCCGGGTTGGACGAGTCCGCTGCTGGGCGGTGCGTCCGTTGCGCCCGAGGCCGCCCGGGGCAACATCGAGGGGCTGATTGGCTTTGCCCAGGTGCCGGTGGGCGTCGCGTTCCCGCTGCGGCTTCGGGGCGACGTGGAGGGGGAATTCGCGGTGCCGTTCGCAACGACGGAAGGCACGATGGTCGCCAGTTATCAGCGAGGCTTTGGGTTGTGCGCCGATGCGGGCGGGATCACCGTGCGGGTGCTGCGGGACGGGTATGCGTTGTTTCCGCTCCTCGCCTTCGAAGGCGTGGATCAGGCGTTGGCAGCGGGTGGTTTTGTGGACAGGGAGCGGGAGCGGCTGATTGCCATCGCCGAGGCCACCACCAGCCACGGGAAGGTGACCGAGCTCGGCTGGGAGCTGCTCGGCCGGCGGCTGATGTTGACGTTCCGAATGAGCACCGGCGATGCCCTGGGCGCCAACATGGTGAACCGCGCGGTGAGCGCGTTGGTGGCGGAGATTCCGGGATCGCCGCGGGTGGCGCTGCACGGGTACGACCCGGAGAAACGAGCCAGCACCCGGCACTGGCGCGGGAAGTGGGTGGTGGCGGAGTGCACGATCCCGCGGGACCTGGTGGTTGCGCGGCTTCGGACCACGCCTGATGCGATCGCGGAGCTGTGGACGGACTACCACCTTTCGTACGCGCGGATGGGCACGGCGAACCACGCCTTGCAGGTGGCGAATGGTCTCGCCGGGATCTACGTGGCCACCGGGCAGGACGCCGCGTACGTCGCCGAGAGCTGCACCTCCACACTCTCCCTCGAGTGTCGCGGCGGGGACCTGCTCGCTTCTCTCGATCTGCCGTCGCTGCATGTGGCGACGGTGGGCGGGGGCACCCGGAAGGGGACGGCGGCGGAGTGCCAGGCGTTGATCGGCGTGAAAGGCGCGCGCGAGCTGGCGTGTGTGGTCGCAGGGGCGTTGCTAGCGGGGGACATCAACCTCGCGGCCAGCTTCCTCGGCGACGACTTTGCGGCGGCCCACGAACGCCTCGGGCGCAACCGGGGTTAGCCGCAGCGGATGTCCTTCGACCCCGACGCCCCCGCCGCGGAAGGCGGCCTCTTCGGTTTGCCGTTCACCCCGGAACAAAGCCGGATTGTGGTGCAGGCCGTGCCTTGGCAGGCGACGACCAGCTTCCGGCGCGGCACGCGCGAAGGTCCGGAGGCGATGATCGAGGCGTCGTTGCAGGTAGACCTGTTCGATCTCGAGTACGGCGACTTCTGGCGGGAAGGGATCGCGCTGCTCCCTGAGGATCCCCGGTTCCGGGTGTGGGACGCCGAGGCGGAGCCCGACGCGCTCGCCGTGATTGAGAGCCTGGGGAACGCGCCGGGTTCGGCGGCGCGGGTGAACGTGCTCTCCGAATGCGTGAACGACGCGGTGTATCAGGCCGCGAGCCGAGCCTTGGCGGCCGGGCACATTCCGGCGCTGATCGGCGGCGACCACTCCACGCCGTTCGGGGCGATCCGCGCGGTAGCTGAGCATTTTCCGGACGTGGGCATTCTGCACATCGACGCCCACGCCGACCTCCGCGTCGCCTACGAAGGCTTCACGTGGAGCCACGCGAGCATCCTCTACAATGTGCTGCGATACATTTCAGATGTATCATGTGTCACGCAGGTGGGGATCCGGGACGTGGGGAGCGCCGAGGTTGCGTTGATTCGGGAAGAGCCAAGGCTCCACACCTACTTCGACCCGGACCTCGCGCAGCGGCTCGCTTCTGGGGAGCCGTGGGCGCGCATCGTGGACGAGATCGTCGAGTCGCTCCCGCAGCGCGTGTACATCACCTTCGACGTGGACGGGATGGAGCCGACCCTCTGCCCGAACACGGGCACGCCGGTGCCGGGGGGCCTCGACTGGCGCCAGGTGCAGACGCTGCTCCGGGTGCTCAGCGCTCGTCGGCACATCGTCGGCTTCGATGTGAACGAGATCGGCGACAACGCTTGGGACGGCAACGTGGCCGCCCGGCTGTTTTACAAGCTGTGCGGCGCCACAATCCGGAGTCAGCCTACCGCCCAGAAGTAGCCCTCGCTGCCGCCCTCTTCGGGCCAAAGCGTGGTGCCTTCCCCGGCGATCTCCTCGTTCTCCCGCTGCGCCAATGAGCAGGTCGCGTACACAACGCTGCCGCCCAGGGTGCGGGCACGAGCGAGGAGCGACCGCTGAAGGTCTGTCGGGAAACGCAGCTTCCACCGGTTCTCCGGGTGGCGGCGCAGCACCCCGGTGCCGCTGCACGGGGCGTCGACGACCACCAGATCGTACCGTCCCGTGGGCTCGCCGATGCGGATGTCGAGATTGGCCCGCCGCGCGCGGTCGGCCAGCTCTCGGAGCGCGGCCGGCCGAACGTCCCAGGCCGTGACCTTCGCGCCGAGCGCCGCCAGCGTCAGCGACTTGCCGCCAGCACCCGCGCAGAGGTCGAGCACGGTGCTGCCGACACCGAGGAACGCCGCCTCTGCGATGCGCTGGCTGCCGAGGTCTTGAACCTCGATGCGACCCTCCCGGAACGCCTCGAAGGTGTTGATGTTCGCTTTGGCATCCAGCCGAATTGCCGCGCCCTCGCGCGTGTGCGCGACCGGGATCTCCACCGGCTCGCGGAGCGCCCGGAGCCAGACCGGCGCGCGCCCCGCGAGGGTGCGCGCCAGGACCAGCGCGCGGTCGGCGCCGAGCCGCTGCCACCACTCGTCGGCCAGCGCGTCGGGGATGGAGGTAGCGATGGCGTAGGCGTTGGGCGGGTCGGGCAGGTCGGGGATCCCCTCCTCGGCGATGCGGAGCCACGCGCGGATGGGGTCGGGGTCGATGCGGAGCAGCGCCCGTTCATGGCGGATCATCCCCGTAAGCATGTCGCCGGCGACGGGCCGCTCCTTGCTGCCCAGGCTCCGCTCTGCCCTCAGCCCGGCCGACAGGGTGGGCCCTGCCATCCGTGGTTCACGCAGCATCTCCGCCCAGATCCGGTCTACTACCCGAAGGATCCGCGGGGAGGGCACCGGCGGGGCGGGGAGCGCGCAAGACCACACCGGCATCCGCGCGGGGCTAACCACAGGTTATCGGCGCCGCGATGAAAGACGCCCTGATCGTCTCCGCGCTCTCCCTGGTGCCGAAGCACGCGGTCTCCGGCTGCATGGGCTGGCTGGCGCGGCTGCGGCTCCCCGGGCCGCTGCTCCGCCTCTTCCTGCGGTGGTACATCTGGAAGTACAACGTCAACCTCTCCGACGTTGCCGCCCCCTTCGAGAGCTTCACTTCGGTGGTGGACTTCTTCACGCGGGAGCTGAAGCCGGGCCTTCGCCCGGTGGATCCCGATCCTGCGGCCGTCACCAGCCCCGCCGATGGGCTCGTCTACGCCTGCGGAACGGTCACGGACGACAAGATCCCGCAGAGCGAGTCGCAGCACTTCTCCGCCAAGGAGCTGCTCGCGGGCCGCGAGGGCTACGAGGGCGGGAGCTACGCGGTGATCTACCTCTCGCCGCGGGACTACCACCGCGTGCACACCGCGCAGGCGGGTCGCGTCACCCGGATGCAGTACGTCCCGGGCGCCCTGTGGCCGGTGTTCCCAGCCGCTACGCGGAAGATCCCGTTCTTGTTCTCGCGGAACGAGCGGCTCACGGCGATGATCGACACGGCGTGCGGCGAGCTCGCCCTGGTGATGGTCGGCGCGTTCGGCGTCGGCCGGATCCGGATGGTGTTCGATCCGATCGTCTCCAATACCGGGGGGAAAGAACGGGTTGAGCGAGACGTCTCGCCGCCGTTCGTGTTGGAGGCCGGCCAGGAGATCGGCCGCTTTGAGATGGGGTCCACCGTCGTGTTGTTGTTCCCGCCCGGTCGGATGAGCTGGACGGTCCAGCCGGGGGAACCCGTGCTCGTCGGTCAACGGATCGGCGTGATGAATGCGGCAAGGGACGCCGTGGTTTGACACGCGCGGGTGGTCGGATAGGGCTCTTGGATGTTCTTCCCCGCCACGCCCGAATCGCCGCCGATGTTCGAGAACAAGTTCATCGACGGGTTCTCCCGCGTGCCGTGGTACGCCGTGCCTGTGGTGTGGGTGCCGGCGCTCACGGCCTCGTTCGCCTACGGTCTGCTTGGGCCCGAGCTGCCGCTGCTCCTCTCGATCGCGGCCGCGTCCGGTGGGGTGTTCGTATGGACCTTCGCCGAGTACTGGCTGCACCGCACGCTCTTCCATTGGGTGCCGGCCACCTCCTGGGGCCCGCGCTTCCACTTCTTCCTCCACGGCGTGCACCACGACTACATCAACGACAAGTACCGGCTCGTCATGCCCCCGGCGGCGGCAGCGGTGCTCGCGGCGATGTTCTACGGGCTGTTCTTTACGCTCCTCGGCGCCTGGGTGTGGCCCTTCATGGCCGGGATGATCGCCGGGTACATCGGCTATGACATGACGCACTACTACGTGCACCATGGCGCGGTTAGTGGCGCCTGGTTCAAGCGGCTACGGGCGCACCACATGAACCATCACCACAACAAGGTGGAGCGGAAGTTCGGGGTGAGCAACACGCTCTGGGATCATGTGTTTCGTACGTACTGATCGCCCCAGCCCGGATCCGACCGCACCATGCTCCTCCTGATCTCCTTTGTCTTCGCCAATGAGAAGCTCGCTAAGCCGCCGGAGCGCGTGGAGATGGTAGCCGACGGGTTGAGCTTTTTCCGTGCCGGAGACGATGCGGAGGGGGGCGACCCGACGCCCCCGGAGTCCGACAGCGAGTCGGCCTACGAGGGCTGGATCCGCGTGATGGAGGTGCGCAAGGATCGGCGCGCCGATCTGGTCGAGGCGGACACGCTGGTTCGGGATTATTCACCGGTGATCGCCGATTGTGCGCTCAAGGCGGGCGCGGTCGCGGGGGCGAGCGCCGCGGCGACGGTGTCGATTCCGATCACCGGTGTGATCAAGGTTGCCGCGGGCTCCGGAGACGCGGCCCTGGCGGGATGTGTCGCCAGCACGCTTCACAAACGCCAGACGGGCGCGATCCTGCACGGCGGCAGGAACATCGAGCCAAAGTACACGTTCACCCTCGTGGCGCCGCCCGCCTCCGTGCCCGCGACCGAAGACATCGAGGCTTCCTTCGCAGGCGTCGTGTTCGGTGAACCATCGAGCCGCGTGTTGGAGCCCCGGCTGTCGTCGAGCTATCGAAATACACGGCATTACACCCGTATGATCGATGACAACGTGCAGTGCATGGGGATCGACTGCCGTATCGCGTACGACTTCGAGGACGACGAAGGCCTCTACGGCGGCGAGATCCGCGTCGAGGGGGATGCGGCGAGCTTCCGCCTTCGTGAAGGGCTGAAGGCTCGCTTCGGGGCCGGGCGGTGGGATGGTTCGGTGAAGGCCTGGTATTGGCGTGGGGAGCGGCTGATTTACGTGTCTGTGCGGGTGCCGGACACGACCTACGAGGTGCTGCGGATCCTCGACATGGAGCGCGCCCGGCGCGCCGGCCTCGCGACGAGCTTCCCGGGCGACCCCGAGGGCGAGAACGGGAGCAAGATCAAGTCCCTGCCGAAGGTGCTGCGGGAGGAGCTGGCCGCGCCGCCGGCGCCCGACGCGCCTGCGGCACCGTAGGGGCGAGCCCGGCGTTCGCCTGTTCGCGACGGTGCGGCGGCCGGCACGCGGGTCGGCAGAAGCGCGAACCCGACGGTCAGGTATCTCGCAGCAGCTTGTCCACGGTCTGCTGGTCGGCGCCGGGGAAGCGGTAATCGCCGAACTCTTCGGGGCGCACCCAGCGAACATCGGCCACCCGGAGCGGCTGGCTTTCGCCGATAATGCCGCAGCGATATACCACCATATCCAGGGTGTAGGCCGGGTAGGCGTGGGTGACGTGCAGCACGCGGTGGCCAACCTGGGTGTCAACGCCGATACGGTCCCGCAGCGTGCGGCGGAGGGCTTCGCTGTCGCTTTCGCCCTCCCGAACCCGCCCCCCGGGGAACTCCCACAGGTGCGGCAACTCAGCCTCGGCTCGGCGTTGCGTGATCAGGAACGCACCGTTCACCTCAACTTCGGCGGCGACGATACGGACATGCGGGAGCGACATACGGATTCCGACAGGAAGTGCAGCCTATCACATGGCGCGGCTACGACAGTCGGGCCCCGTGCGGCAGACTACCAGCCGACTCGGGCCTGGCGAGTATATTGGTCGCATCGCCCTGAGGACTTTTCATGATTCGTAGCGCCCTGAAGACCGGACTGAAGCGCCTGATGGGGGTGGAGGTAAAGCCCGCCCACGCGCCAGCGCCGCCCCCTGCGTGGCGCGACGCTCCGGCGGCGAAGGTGGAGCCACCGAAGGCGGCTTTTGTGGCGGCGCCGGTCGTCGCCCCGACCGTGGATTCGGCACCCGCTTCGGCGGTCGTCGCGGATGTCGTCGCCGCCCCGGACGTCGCCGCGGCGCCGGCCCCGACGCCGGAGCTGCCACCGACCGGGCCAGGTGCGGAGCCTCCAGCCGAGAAGGAGCCCGTCGCGGCAGCTCCCGAGAAGAAGGCAAAGGCGAAGAAGGGGGGCAAGCTTCCCGCACCTGCGGTCGCCGCGCCCGAGGCCGAAGCGGTGCCGCCCGAGGCCGAAGTCAGCGCCGCGGCGCCGAGCGATGAGGTGGGGCCGCCGGCGTTCTCCATGGAGCAGGTGCAGGAGCTGTTCGACGAGATGGTTCGCCCCGCGCTCCAGGGAGACGGTGGCGATATCGCCCTGCTCCGCATCGAGCGCAACGACGTGTACGTTCGGCTCGTCGGGAGCTGCTCAAGCTGCCCTTCGTCGGTGATGACGATGAAGCTGGGCGTGGAAGCGCTCCTCAAGGAAGAGCTTCCCGGCTTCGGTAGCCTCATCCAGGTGGATTGATCCACCCGGCCACAATCCAGGCGGCCACCGGGTGGTCGATGCTCACCTTGCCGACCGAGAGGAGTCGTTCGTCGCCGCCGGCCTCGAGCCACGCCGACACCCGGCACCACCCAACCCAGTAGACCCGATCCTTGGCGTATACGCCGGGCTCTTCGGGGCTGGCGAGTCCCCGTTTGAGACGTACGCAGGTGGTCCAGGCTCCGGATGCCCCGAGCAGAGGCTCCAGGCCGCGGTACAAGCCCGTGAACCCCTGCTCACGCGCGCGCCGCCCGGCTGCGGCGAGCAGCGCGAGGCGGTCGCTCGCGCCGACCGGGAGGCCGACGGCCCGGGCTTCGGCGTGGAGCGCCAGGCCCTCCTCCGTGGCGAGCGAGCGGGCGAGGCCGTTCGCGAAGATCGTCAGCGGTTGGCGTGCGCCGGCGGCGGCGCGCCCCACGTGAACGCCGATCTCGTGCGCCACGAGCGCGAGAACTTCAGTTTGAGAGGCCACTGCGCGCGGGTTCACCCGGAGCGTGCGCCGGGGGCTGTCCACAACGACGCGGGCGCTCATGATCGGGTCGGTCTGCACGGTCCAGTCGGGGTGTCCCGCGGCGGCGAGGCCATCCCGAAACGCCGCCAACAGCGCGTCGTGGTCGACCAGACTCTCGTCGTGCGGGCGCACCGGTGTTGCGCGGGTGGGCGCAGGGCCCGCTTCGTCGTACCACCCGCTGGCCACCGCCAAGGCGTCGAAGGCGGCCGCGGTGCGGTCGCGCAGCGCCACGATCGAGCAGAACAGCTCGTCGCGCGCGGCTGCGACCTCCACCCCAAGCGGGTGATCGAGCGGGGGACGGATCGTTTCGCAGCCGCGGAGGAGGTCGTCGGCGTCGGTGAGGGGGAGGTACCGAAATCGGGCGGGCCCGCCGCGAAGAAAGCGCGCGCGGGCCTCCACTTCATCGGTGGGGTTCAGGTGGCGCGAGGCCGCGAGGCGCAGATGCAGCGCGGCGAGCTGGGCGTCGGCGCGGCGGAGGTCTTCGGGCAGGATCACGCCCTGCTGTAGCCGGGTGGCGGCCTGCCGGGCTAACCGCGCCGCCATGGAGCTCTCGATTGAGGTCATCGCCTCATTGCCGAACGTGTTGGTGCGTACCGGGCTGTCGGCGTGGGTGGCGGAGCATCTCGACGCCACTCCGGAGGACCGCGCCGCGCTCGCCGCTCGCCTGCAGGGGGTGATCGACGCAGCGTCGGACGCCGAGATCGACCAGCTTCGCGACACGTTTACGCGCGCCGGGGACGACTGGCGCCTCCACCTCGCGGATCCACTTGCGCAGCGGATCACCCGTACGTACATGTCCGCGGTGGTTTCCCCCTGGGCGATCGAGGGGCGCGAGCACCTCGAGTCGTTCCTCGCTTCGCCGGCGCGTCGGCGCATGGTGGTGTGCAACCACCTCTCTTACACGGATACCCAAGTTACCGATGTCGTTTTGTCGTTGGCGGGGCTCGACGGCGTGGCCGGTCGGCTCGTCGCGATCGCCGGCCCCAAGGTGTACACCGACCCCTGGCGTCGCATGGCCTCGATCGCGCTGAACACGAGGAAGACCGCTCAGTCCAGCACGGTCGCCTCCGAGCAGGACGCGCTCACCTCGCGTGAGCTGGCCGCCGTGGCGCTGGAGACGCTGGCGGAATGCGGCCGGCTCATGGACGAGGGCTACATCGTGTTGTTGTACCCGGAGGGCACGCGCGCTCGTGAGCGGCGACTCCAGCCGTTCCTCAGGGCGGCGGCGCGGTACCTGCTCATCGAGGGGGTGGAGGTGCTGCCGCTCGGGCAGGTGGGCGGGGAGCGGATCTTCCCGGTGGACGCCACCATCATGTACCGGGAGCCTGCGACCCTCGTCTTCGGGGAAGCCTTCACGCCGCGGGAGCATGGGGCGAAGACGGCGGCCCTCGCCGAATGCCACCGACGGCTCGCGCTGCTACTACCGGAAACGCATCAGCCTGTTGAGGGCGCCGCGCGGGTGACGTGAGTCAGCGGCGCCCATGCCGCCTGGGCCCGTTTCCGGCTCGCAGCGCTGCACCGCGAGCGCGGCGGCGGACTGCCCCGGCAGGACCCAACATCACTCTTGCTCCCTCTTGTCTCTCGGAGCTTGCGATTCACACCCCCAGAAACCCGCCCCAACGGCGCCGCGTCTTGCACGGCGATCTTGTGTAGGCGCCCGTCCCTCAGGTCCCCGAGAACTGCACTTCGTCGAAGAACAACGACGGGCTGCGTACGCTCGACCACGTCCACACGTCGTTCGCTGGCTCCACGAGGTGCCCGAGCACCTCCTCGATGTTGCCCGACACGTTCATCTCGCCGACATGGCCGACCACCTTGCCGTGCTCGACCAGCAGCCCGTGAACGCCAAAGCTGAAGTCCCCCGTCAGGCCATTGCTGTTGCCGCCCAGGAAGCCGGTGACCACGATACATTTTGATACATCGCGAAGTATCGCTTCGGGCGACCGCGCTCCGGCCCCGACCACCCAGTTGCTCCGCCCACCGGTCGTCGCCTCGACGCCAAGTTTGCGGGCGTAGTACGTGCTGATATAGTAGTTCTTCAGCACACCCGCTTCGACGATGGGCATCGGCCGCGCGACGAGCGCATCCCCATCCCATGGGCGCGAAGCGAGCCCGCGGCGGATGTTCGGGATGTCGGTGATGGTGAGCGAGGTGTTGGCGATCACGGAGTTGAGCCGGCCGGCCAGGAAGCTGCGCTGCTGGTGCAGCTCGCTGCCCGATAGCGGGCCAGCGATCACGCCGAGGATGCGCCCCGCGACCCGGTTCTCCAGGAGCATCGGATATCGGCCCGAGGGCGCGGGCTTGCTGCCCAGCCGCTGCTCCGCCTTCTCCCAGGCCTCCGCTGCGATGAACGCATTGGTCGGCAGATCATCCCGGTGCAAAGCGGAGTACCACGCGGTCGCCTCAGGCCGTCGGCCCCCGGGCTCCTCCAGCGTCATCTCCACGCCGGCACCGAAGCCGGTGCTGCTCCGCACGCCTTCGAAGCCGTTGCTCATCACGCGCACGGACTCGTCACTGGAATCGCCGACGTACATCGTGGCGCTGAGCACGCGCTTCCGGTTCGGGAGCGCTTCAACGGCCGCTTCAAGCGCCTCGGCCGCAGTGCGTCGAGCCTCGACCGTGAGGGAGCCGTAGCTCGCGTCCACCGCGTCGAGCTCTTCCTCCGAAGCTCCACGACCGCACAGCGACAAGGCGGGTTGGCGGCGCTCTGGCTCGGGTTCGAGCACACGCGTTGCCGCGATGGCGCGCTCCAAGAACACGCTCACCGCCTCGGGCCGCAGGTCGGAGGTGCTGTGCACCGAGAAGCGGTCGTCCACCAGGAGCGAGAGCGAGAGCCCCCGGCTCGTGGCCTGGGTGGCCTGCTCCAGCTTCCCGGCGCGGCGCACCAGGGAGAGCTCCGAGCTGCGGGACACCGACACGGTGGCCTCTTCGGCTCCGAGCTTGCGTGCATCCTCGACTGTCTTTCGTGCAAGTTCGATGAGGCTCATGCGCTCGCCCCCCCAACCGACAGCTTCGAAACCTTCACCGTGGGCATCCCCTGGCTCACGGGCACGCTCTGCCCGTCTTTCCCGCACGTCCACCCGCCTTCGTCGATCTTCAGGTCGTTCCCCACCATTTCGATGGTGGCGAGTACGTCGGGCCCGTTGCCGATCAGGTTCACGTCCTTGATCGGGCGCGTGAGCTTGCCGTTCTCGATCAGGTAGCCGCGGCGCACGTAGAACGCGAAGTCTCCCGCACCGATCTGCACCTGCCCGTTGGCGAAGTCGGCGCAGTAGATGCCGTTCTGCACGCTCGCGATGATCTCCTCCGGCGGCATCGTCCCGCTCTCCATGTACGTGCTCCGCATTCGGGGCAGCACGACGTGCCGGAAGCTCTCGCGGCGCCCGGACCCTGTAGGTGCCACGCCGTAGTGTTTCGCGCTGATCTCGTCGTGCAAGAAGCCTCGAAGGACCCCATCTTCCACCAATACGGAGCGCTGAGCCGCGTTTCCCTCGTCGTCGTTGTTGATGGTCCCGCGGGCGTGGGGGATGGTGCCGTCGTCCACCACGGTGACTCCCGGAGGGGCGATGCGAGTGCCCACACGGTCGGCGAAGATGCTGATTCCCTTGCGGTTGAAGTCGGCCTCCAACCCGTGCCCGATCGCCTCGTGAAGCAGGATGCCTGAGGAGCCGGCGCCCAGCACCACGGTCATCTCGCCGGCAGGCGACTTCACGGCTTCGAACAAGAGCATCGTGTCGGCCACGGCCTTGTGACACATGCGTGATACACGCTCTTCATCGTAGAACTCGAGCCCTGCGCGTTGTGCAAGGTTCGCGTTGGAGGATTCGCGCTTCTCGCCGTCTTGCGCGGTGCACACGACGAAGCCGCGAGTCATCGGCTGGTAGTCGTACACGAGGCGACCATCGGGCCGGGCGACGAGGATGTGCCGGAAGCTGTCGCCGATGGAGGTTTCCACACGGATCACCCGGGGATCTTCTTTGAACACCCGCTGTTCCCAGTCGCGCACGAGGCGAACGCGGGTTTCGAGGTCCACGCCCTCCCAGGGGAGCGTTGCCGGGTAACGGTCGGCCAGGCGCCGCTCCGTGAGGGCCACGGGGGCCGTGGCGCGCGTGCCGGAAGCGATCTCGGCGGCCACCCGGGCGGCCTGGATGATCGAGGCTTCGGTGAGATCCTCCGTGTAGGCATACCCAACCTGGTCGCCCACCACGACGCGAACGCCAACGCCGAGATCCACGTGGGTGCTCGCCCGGTTCACCTTCCCATCCGAAAGCGCCACCGACGTGCTGCCGGAGTGCTCGAAGTACAGGTCGGCGTCGTCGGCGCCTCGAGAGAGCGCCGCGGACAACACGCGGCGGCAAAGGGCTTCGTCGATACCAAACGATGAAAAGTGCGTCACGGGTTCTCCCCGCTCCCACGTAGCCGATCCAGCCAGTGATCCACCAGCACCAGGCACGCCATCGCCTCCACCATCGGCACAGCGCGTGGGAGAACACACGGATCGTGCCGACCGCGGGCGGTCAGCTCGATCGCCTCGTTCGCCCGGTTCACCGTTGCCTGGGACTGGAAGAGGGTGGCCACCGGCTTGAACGCCACGGTGAAGGTGATCGGCATGCCGTTGCTGATGCCGCCCTGGATGCCGCCGGAGCGGTTCGTGCCCGTCATCGGCCGCCCCCCGGGCCCGGGGACGAACGCGTCGTTGTGTTCGCTTCCCCGCATGCGGGCCCCCGCGTAGCCGCTACCTGATTCGAAGCCTTTGGCGGCTGGAAGCGACAACATCGCCTTGGCCAGATCGGCCTCCAGCTTGTCGAACACCGGGCTCCCCAGCCCGGCGGGTGCGCCGCGCGCGACACAGCGGATGATGCCGCCTACGGTGTCTCCGTGGCGACGGGCGTCCAGGATCTCGGCCTCCATCCTCGCGGCTGCCGCTGCGTCCGGGCAACGGACGGCGTTCGCATCGATGTCGGCGCGGGTGACGGCTGCTTCGTCCACATCGCCGGCCTCGATGGTGGCCACCCGCTGCACCCATGCCACAACCGAGATCCCCGCACCTGCCAGCACCTGCCGTGCAACGGCCCCCGCCGCGACACGGGCTACGGTTTCACGCGCGCTGGCTCTGCCTCCACCCCGCCAGTCCCGCACTCCAAAACGGGCTTCATAGGTGTAGTCTGCGTGAGACGGTCGGAATGTATCACGGAGGTTTTCGTAGGCGGAAGGGTCGGCGTCAGTGTTGCGGAACAGCAGGGTGAGCGGCGTTCCCAACGTTCGCCCCTCGAAGAGGCCGCTGAGCACTTCGGGAGCGTCGGCCTCGCTGCGGCGGCTCGTGAGCGCGCTCTGCCCGGGCCGCCTCCGCGCGAGATCGGCCGCCATCGCTTCGAAATCCACAAGCAAGCCGGGAGGCACGCCGTCGATCACCACCCCCAAGGCTGGCCCGTGGCTCTCCCCAAACGTGGTGACCACAAAGCGTCGACCGAGGCTGTTCCCGCTCATCTACCTGCGCTTCCAGATCATGCGAACCTCCGGAACAGGCGTTCCCGGCCAGGTGACCTCGCACACCAGCTCATCGGGACCAAACACCCACTCCACGGCGGGCTCAAGCGGTGGGGTGACCCAGACGAGGCCTCGCTCGGTGCGCTCCACCGCGTACTCCCGCACGCTTGCGCCCGCGAAGAAGTGCGTGACGCGCATGCAACCATCCTCGGGATCAAAGCGGTACAAGCACCGATCTTCGTGATTGGACGAACGCTCGCGCACCTCGACGAAGCTGCCGTCCAGGATCGCTTCCCCGCGCAGCTCCCCCGAGGCTGGCTCCCCGTGGGCGGCGCCCTCCCCGACCCATTCGCCAACGAAAGGACCGAAAACCGCGGCTTCTGCGCGGGTGCGGGTGAGGCGGGCTTCCCAGTCGTTCACGTCCACGCCGCCAGGGTAGCGTGTCGGTGATAGCGGCGCCGGATGAAGTCGCTGATCCAGCTCCGCGTGAACGGCGAGGACGTCGCCGTCGCTGTACCGCAGGCGTGGACCTTGCTTGAAACCCTGCGGTATGCGCTCGGGCTAACGGGCACAAAACAGGGGTGTGACAAGGGAGATTGCGGCGCGTGCACCGTACTTGTGAACGGCAAGCCCACGCTCTCCTGCCTCACGCTCGCGCACGCCACGCGGGGCGAAGTGACGACCATCGAGGGCGTGGCCACGCCGGAGGGGCCGGACCCGGTTCAGCGCGCGTTCGACGTTTCAGGCGCGCTCCAATGCGGCTTTTGCCAGCCCGGGATGATCCTCAGCGCGAAGGCACTGCTGGCGCGGGCGCCGGAGCCTACAGACGCGGAGATCCGCGAGGCCCTGTCCGGCAATCTCTGCCGTTGCACCGGGTACACCAAGATCTTTGAGGCCGTGAAACTCGCGGCTGCGGGCTGCGAGCGGCACGTTCCGATGAAGTACGGAGCCCCGGCGGAGGGGTTCGAGGTGATCGGCGCGCGGGGGCGGAAAGCCGACAGCATCGGCAAGGCGATGGGCACCACGATCTACGCCGACGACATCCAGTTGCCCCGGATGGCGCATGGCAAGATCCTTCGTTCCACGGAGGCGCACGCGCGCCTCTTGAGCGTGGATACGAGCGCGGCCGAGGCGCTGCCGGGCGTGTTCGCGGTCATCACCGGGGCGGACCTCCCCACCGCATATTGCATCATCCCGTGGACTCCGGATGAAACGGCGTTGGCCGTTGGAAAGGTTCGATACATCGGCGAAGGTATCGCTGCCGTTGCCGCGGTGGACGAGGAGACGGCGAACCGGGCGATCGCGGCGATCCGGGTGGAGTATGCGCGGCTCCCGAACGTGTCGGACGCGGCGGCGGGAGTGGCGCCCGGGGCGCCGCTGGTTCACGAAGTGGACTGGAAGGGGCGCCCGTGGGAGAGCAACGTGTGCAAGGAGGCGGATCTGCGCTTCGGGGACGTGGAGGCCGGTTTCGCTCGGGCCGACGCCATCGTGGAAGATCGCTGGTTCTACGAGGGGAGCAACCACGCGGCGATCGAGCCGCACTGCGCGGTGGGGCAGTGGTCGGCCGACGGGCGCCTGACGGTATGGTCCGCCACCCAGGTGGGGCACTATCTGCACCGCGAACTTGCCAAAGTGCTGGGCCTGCGAACAGAGGACGTGCGCGTGATCCAGCCGGCGGTGGGCGGGGCGTTCGGTGCCAAGTCCGAGCCGTTCGATCTTGAATTCTGCGTGGCGGCGCTGTCACGTAGGGCCGGCCGCCCGGTGAAGATCCTCTACACCCGCGAGGAGGTGTTCTACGCGCACCGCGGGCGGCACCCGATGGACATGGCGTTCAAGGTGGGGGCGACGAAGGACGGACGAATTACGGCGGTGGAGAGCGACATCCTCATCGACGGGGGTGCCTACCACTCCTTCGGGCTCGTCACGACGTACTACTCAGGCCAGCTCCTCACCGGCCCAGTTGGCTTCGAGAGCTACCACTTCCGCTCGCGACGGGTGTACACCAACAAGCCCTGCTGCGGCCCGAAGCGCGGCCATGGCAGCGTGCAGCCGCGCTTCGCGTTTGAGTGTGCGGTGGATGAGGTGGCCGACAAGCTGGCGCTCGACCCGATCGAGATGAGGCGGGTGAACGTGGTGAGCGCGGGGGAGCGCACCGTGAACGGGCTGCTGATCCCGTCCTCCGGCATCGTCGCTTGCCTCGACGCCGTGGAGCGTGCGAGCGACTGGAAAAAGCGAAGGGGAAAGCTGCCGTATGGGCGCGGGTTGGGGGTCGCCACCTCGATGTACATTTCGGGGACAGCGTACCCGATCTACCCCAACGAAATGCCGCAATCCGGCGTGCTTCTGCGTGCAGACCGGAGCGGCCGGATCACCGTGTTCTGCGGTGCCAACGACATCGGGCAGGGCAGCGACGGGATGCTGGCGTACATCGTGGCGGAAGAGACAGGCGTATCGCCTGATGACATCACGGTGGTGTCGGGTGACACCGAGCTGACCCCGGTGGACCTCGGCTCCTACTCCAGCCGCGTGACCTTCATGTGCGGCATCGCGGCGCAGGAGGCGGGGCGGGCGATGGGTGCGCAGATGCTGGCTGCGGTAGCCAAGGCGTGGGGTGTGGACGAAGCGCGGCTTCGACGAGGCTTCGGCGTGTACATGGATCGCGAGGACTCGGGGCGGCAGGTTTCGGCGCGGGATGCGCTGGTGCTGGCGGAAGCGGCCGCGGGAACGCCGCTCTCGACGGCTGGCGGCTACCGCACGAGGAAGGTGGGGGGCGACTACCGGGGAGGGACCATCGGCGCCTCGCCGGCGTACTCGGCCACGGCCCATGTGTGCGAGGTGGACGTGGATCCGGAAACGGGCATTGTTCGTGTTGAACGGGTCTGGGCAGCGCACGACTGCGGCCGCGCGCTCAACCCGCAGTTGGTCGAGGGGCAGATCGAGGGTTCGGTGTACATGGGGTACGCCGAGGCGATCATGGAGGCGCACACCTTCAACGCTCAGGGTTTGCACTCGGGCCCGAACCTCCTCGACTACCGCATTCCGACCTCCAAGGAAACCCCGGACTTGATCGCCCAGATCGTCGAATCGCTGGACCCGGGCGGGCCCTACGGCGCGAAGGAGGCTGGTGAAGGGCCCCTCCACCCGATCGTTCCGGCCATCGCCAATGCCATCGCGGACGCGGTGGGGATCCGGCTCCGTCGCATCCCGTTTACGCCCGATCGGGTGCTTGCCGCGATCCGCGCCGGGAGGGCCTGATGCTACGGATGGACGGATTCAGCTATGTGCACGCCGCATCCTGGCCCGAGGCGCTCGCGCTTTGGAGCGCGCATCCGGAGGCGATGTACGTGTCGGGGGGCACCGACCTGCTCCCCAACGTAAAGCACGGTTTGTTCAAGCCGCGCACGCTCGTGGGCCTCTCGGGGATCCGGGGGGGCGTCGACGCCGACAGCGACCGTGTCGTGATCGGTGCGACGACGTGCCTCGATGAGGTGGCCTCCAACCCGATCATTCGGGCGATGCTCCCGCCGCTTGCCCAGGCCGCTGCGCTCGTGGCGAGCCCGCAGATCCGGGCGATGGGCACGCTCGGCGGCAACGTGTTGCTCGATACGCGCTGTCTCTACTACAATCAGACGGAATTTTGGCGCCGTTCCCTCGGGTATTGCCTGAAGGCCGATGGCACCTGGTGCCACGTGGTGGGCGGCCCCAAGACCTGTGTCGCGGCCCAGTCGAGCGACACGGTTCCCGTACTCTTGGCGCTGAACGCCGTGCTGCGACTGATCGGCCCCGGTGGCGCGAGGGAGCTGCCGATCCGGGACCTGTTTCGCTTCAACGGGATGGACCACCTCGCGATCGCCAAGGGGGAGCTGCTCACCGACATCGTCGTTCCCACGCCCGGGCCGGGCTTCGTGGGCAGCTACACCAAGCTGCGCACGCGCGAGAGCATCGACTTCCCCCAGCTTGGCCTCGCGCTGTGCGCGACTCTCGAGGGAGGAACCCTGCGTTCAATCGAGCTTGTGCTGGGCGCGGTGAACCCGCAGCCCAAGCCGATCCGGGGTCTTGAGGCGTTCTTGGGCTGCAGCCTCGACGACGCAGCCATCGACGCCATCGCCGACCTCGTGTTCAAACAAACGCGGCCGCAGGAGAGCATCGCGGGCGACGCCCCGTGGCGTCGCCAGATGGCGGCAGTCTTCACCCGGCGGGCGCTTGTCGCGGTTCGGGCGGCCGGAGCTGCCTGAACCGCGACGGGCTCACGCTCAGTTGCGCCGCTTCATCCCCTTGCCCTGCTTGTGATCAGGGCTCGCCGGCTCGGGCTCGGCCTTCTCGACCGTCTTCACTTCCACCGCGGGCACCGGGGCGACCGGAGCCGGCGCGGCCGCACCGCCGCCCGGACCACCGGGACCACCAGGGCCACCACCCGGACCGCCGGGGCCGCCCGGACCGCCGGGGCCGCCCGGACCGCCGGGGGCTGCAGCGGCCGGGGCGCCGCCCGGCTTGCAGGTGGGGGGGATCGCGTCGAGCGCGGCCTTGCAGCCGACCTGCAGCCCCGCTTTCCCTTCCGGGGTGGCGGCGGCGGCGCGCCAGGCGTCGCTGGTCATCTTGAAGCTCGACTCGGTGGCCGCCTTCGTCGTCGCGTCCATCGTGGAGAGGCACGCGGTCATTTGCTTGATGTACTCGTCGCATTCCGCGACACCGACCTCGCCGGTGGCGGCGGGCGCTGCCGGGGGCGGCGCGACCTCGACGGGAGGCGCCGGGGGCGCCGGCGGTGGGGTTTCGGTGCCGCCGGTGCAGGCGAGCGCGAAGAGAAGTGCAGAGCTGAGCGTGCAGACGATTCGGAGAGACATGCCAACCTCGAGTGGAATTCAAAGCCGCCGAGAGGGTACCGCCCCTCACTTGGCGAGTCAAGAGCCCGGCCCCACGTTAGGGGGAAATGCGAGCTTGCAGGATCGTGGTCCATCCGATAGCCCGCGCGACCTCTGCGTCGCCCGGCCCGCGCAGACCCCTCTCGCAGCGCTATTGGAGCTTCCCGTGATCACTGACCTGAACCTGATTCGTAACATTGGCATCAGCGCCCACATCGACTCGGGCAAGACCACGCTCACGGAGCGGATCCTCTTTTATACCGGCATGATCCACTCGATCCACGAAGTGAAAGGCAAGGACGGCGTGGGCGCGACGATGGACTCGATGGATCTCGAGCGCGAGCGTGGCATCACCATCCAAAGCGCCGCGACGCACTGCCAGTGGAAAGACACGCAGGAGGCCGAGGCCCCCCTGCATCACGTCAACATCATCGACACGCCCGGGCACGTAGACTTCACGATCGAAGTGGAGCGCGCGTTGCGCGTGCTTGATGGCGCGATCCTCGTGTTGTGCGCGGTCGCGGGCGTACAGTCGCAGTCGCTCACCGTCGACCGTCAGATGAGGCGGTACAACGTGCCGCGCCTCGCGTTCGTGAACAAGTGCGACCGCCAGGGCGCCAACCCGTACCGCGTCACCGACCAGCTTCGCGACAAGTTGGGCCACAACGCCTGCATGATCACGCTGCCGATCGGGCTGGAAGACAAGCTCCTCGGCCTCGTGGACCTCGTGAAGATGCGCGCTTTCTACTTCGAAGGCGACAACGGCGAGATCATCCGTGAAGCCGACATCCCCGAGGAGATGGCGGACGAAGCTGCGAAGTACCGGGAGATCCTCCTCGACAAGGCGTCGATGTTCTCCGACGAGCTCACCGAGCAGATCTTCGCAGAGGACGTGAAGGAGGAGACGCTCAACCATGCGATCCGCGTCGCGACCATCTCGCTCAAGCTGGTGCCGGTGCTCTGCGGCTCCGCGTACAAGAACAAGGGCGTGCAGATCCTGCTGAACGCGGTGGTGAAGTACCTCCCGGCGCCGGCCGATGTCCCGAACGAGGGGATGAACCTCGACAAAGCCGAGGAAAAGGTCGTGGTTCCCTCCGATCCGAACGGCCCGCTGCTCATGCTGGCGTTCAAGCTCGAGGATGGGCGCTATGGTCAGCTCACCTACCTGCGCGTGTACCAGGGCACCGTGCGCAAGGGCGACACGATCATCAACGCGCGCGGCGGCAACAAGATCAAGGTTGGCCGCCTCGTTCGGATGCACTCCAACGAGATGGAGGAGATTGAAGACGCGAGCTGCGGCGACATCATCGCCATCTTCGGCGTCGATTGTTTCTCGGGGGACACCTTCCACGATGGTTCGATCAACGTCGTGATGTCGTCGATCCACGTGCCTGCGGCGGTCATCGATCTCACGATCAAGCCGAAGACCCAGGCCGGGCAGGCCAACCTGTCGAAGGCGCTCCGCCGCTTCAGCAAGGAGGATCCTACGTTCCGCGTGTCGTCTGACCCGGAGACGGGTGACACGATCATCTCCGGCATGGGGGAGCTGCACCTCGACGTGTACGTTGAGCGCATGAAGCGGGAGTACCAGTGCGAGGTGGTGACCTCACCCCCCCGCGTCGCGTACCGCGAAGCGATCAGCCAGCGCGCCGAGTTCAACTACACCCACAAGAAGCAGACTGGCGGTTCCGGCCAGTACGGTCGCGTTGCGGGCTGGATCGAGCCGATCGAGGCCGCGTACGAGTTTGCAGACGAGATCGTGGGCGGCTCGATCCCGCGCGAGTACATCTCTGCTTGCGACAAGGGTTTCAAGAAGTGTCTCGACAAGGGAGAGCTCATCGGCGCTCACATCGTGGGCATCCGCTGCGGCATCGACGACGGCGCCTTCCACGCGGTGGACTCGAGCGACATCGCGTTCCAGCTCGCCGCGATCGGTGGCTTCAAGGAAGCGTACTTCAAGGCGAAGCCGCTCGTGCTTGAGCCGATCATGAAGGTGGCGATCGAAGGCCCGGCCGAGTTCCACGGTTCGATGGTGGGCACGCTCATGCAGCGGCGCGGCATGATCATCGGAACCACCGAGGTGGACGGCTTCTCGCAGATCGACGCGGAAGTGCCCCTCGCCGAGATGTTCGGGTACTCGACGACCCTGCGCTCGGCGACCCAGGGCAAAGCCGAGTTCACGATGGAGTTCCTGAAGTACGACCGGGCGCCGGGCAACGTGCAGGACGACCTGATCAAGAAGTATCAGCAAGAACGGAAGGAGAAGTAGCGAACACGTGGCGCGCGTAGACCAGCAACGCGCGGCGCTTCGCGCGCTGCAGGCCGTGCTCCCCGGTGGACTCCGCACGGGTCACGTTGGTGCGCTCGTTTCGCAGGCCGGAATTGGCAAGACCCAGCTCCTCGTCTACACGGCCTTGGACCGCTTGCTCGCGGGCGACACGGTGCTGCACATCGCGGTGCGGGAGTCGGTCGCGACTGTACGGGACGCCTACGACAGCATCCTCGCGGGGCTGTACATGGCTTCCTCGCCGGGGGATCGCGCAGAAGCGATGCTCGGTGTGGAGCGTCGACGCGTGATTCATAGCACCCGCGGTGGCGCGGTCGATGTGGCGAAGCTCATGTCGTTGCTGGAGACCGTGTCGGAGATCATGGACATGCGACCGCAGTTGGTCGTGGTTGACGGTCAGGCGCCCCACGCCGCCGCCCTCCCGGCGCTGCGGGCGCTCGCCGCCGCCCACGGCGTGGGGATCTGGTTCGCGTGGACGCCCGAGCCGGGCGACGAAGCGGTTGGCGACGTCGTATTGGAGCTGGCGTACGCGAATGACAGCCTCTGGTTGCGCCCGATCAAGGGGCCGGCGCATGAGGCCGTTCGCGTGCCCCGGGGCAGCCTCGCCTCCCCGGAGCCGGTAGGCGTGCCGAGCGAACCCGCCGCGATCTCCGCCGGAACGTGCGTGCTCAATTCGGGCGGCGCGCACGGCACCGAAGCTGCCTTCGGCGCAGCCGCGGAGCGCCACGGCATCCGCGAGGTCAACTTCACCTTCGACGGCCACGTGCAGGCCCGTACCCGCGGCGCCCATCCGCTCACCGAGCGGGAGCTGGCCGAAGGCGATGTGTCGCTGGCCTACGTGTCGCGCCGGCTGCGTCGGTCCTACAGCGAGAGTGCCCTGATTCGCCGCGGGCTTCAGAGCTT
>BJHF01000017.1 GCA_014191855.1 Deltaproteobacteria bacterium | reverse complement strand
GGGAAACCCGCCGGAACGAAGAGCGCGCAACCATCCGGTGGCTATTCTCGGCAGAGGACGCACGAGCCAAACTCGGGCGCGCCTACCCGCAAATCAACCAGTCATGATCCCTGAGACGAGGTACTAGCGTACTCGAGGCTGATTGGCGGCGCACCGGCCGCTCCGTTCAGGGGTTGCGTTTCGGCGACCACCTGGATCGGGTACACTTGGCAGCCGTCGATCCAGGCAACCACGTCGGCAATCCCGCTCTTGTCGAGGAGCCGCGCCAGGTGTAGGAGGCCGACATCCGCGGAGATGCTCCCCTCAAAGTAGAGGGGGCGCCCTGCGATCTGCAGGCGAACCGGCTGCCGGATGTTCACGCCGGCCGCCAACTGCTCCGGGGTGTAGAACAAGGATCGGTCCGTGGCGAAGAGCGCGGGGGGACCCGCGAGGTCGGCGAGGCGGGCCAGGCGCTTTGGCCGATCGGTGAAGGCGCGCGCCAGTTCACGGTAAATGCCCGTGATCCCGCGGGCCCGGAACTCATCCCCCCCGACCGCGAGTCGGAGTCCTTCCTTTGTTTCCACCGGGCCGGGGCTTTGGAGAGGCGGTGGCACGCCGCGTTCGGGCTCCGGCGGCGCTTCCGGTGCCTTCGCCGCAGCCCCCGGGTTGGCGGTCGGCACGGAGTCCAGTCGCCCCTCCGAGGTGAGCAGGTCATCGAGGATCGCAAGCATGCATTCCTTCCCGAGCAGCGCCCCGTCCACCGGGTCGGCCGGGAAGTCCTTATGGCTCAACGTTGTATCCACCAGCTCCCGCAAGGCCTCAACCAGCACCCTCGCGACGTCCCAGGGCACCGGACGACCCGGGGAAAGCCCACCGCTATCGCGCAGGTTCCCGAGCTGCCCGCAGATCTCCTGGATCCGCGCTCGCACGATCCACACGCTGAAGTGGCCCTCGGGGATCTGGGGCTGCTCCAGCGGGTGGATTTCGGCCCAGGGGATATCCGAGGCGACCTCGTTGTTCTCCTGCAGCGCGTGAAGCGTGAGCAGCGTCAGCGCTGGGTCACCGATGGCGCGCTCGAAATCCGACACCGACACGGACGGCTCGGCCAACAGCCGATGGACCAACTTCCGCCGCGCCTCCCCGCCGGCCGCGACATGCTCGTGCAGGCGATCCCGCGCCGCGTCGGCGGGGAGCGACGCGAACTCCGGGTCCACCCGGGCGAGCAGCTCCCGGTCGGCCGCGGTAAGGGCGACCCCGGCCAGCGCCTCCTTGGGCGCGAACGCGACCAGCCACCGGGTATACGCCTCAAGGATCGGCTTGGCGGCTCGGGTGACATACTCTTCCTGTTCGGCCGGCGTAGCGGGGGTCCAGCCGGTGCCGTCCAGCGCCTTGAGCGCATCGCCCGCAGGCGGCGGAACGCCGTCGCGCAGCAGGTAGCTGAGCACCTCCACCTGCACCTTCCGCTCGGCCTCCTGCGGGTTCCCGAGCGGTTTGGGGAACTCGGCGTACCGAGCAGCATAGGTCGCCATCGGGTACCCGTCCCTCCCGGTGCCCGAGGCCAACCGCACCACCACCCGCGTTTCGACCGCGCTCGGCATCCCCACGGCGTCCAACTCAAAAACCTCACTCGGCCAGCCAGGGCCCTGGGTGTCGAGCTCCACCTCAACGTGTGACGCGCTCGACATCCGCACCACCCTCCCGATGCGCACACGCGTCATCGCGGTGCGAACCGGCTCGGACATCAGAAACGCCCGCAGTGCGGGTGCGAGATAGCGGGCTACGACGGCGGCCGCGACGGGAGAGAACCACAGGTTGTGACCCGTTGTTTCGTTTCTGAGCGGGACGGTGGCGCCGAGGAATTCCAGAACCGTTACCGTGGGAACCACGTTGGCGCGAACATGGCGCGCCACCATGTTCTGCAGATAGTCCGCCTGCAGGCTCGGCATCTCGGCCATGGTCTCGCCAATGGCCTTCGCGGCGACCTTGTAGAGCCCACACTCGGGAGGAAGCGGGGCCGCTGCGAGCTCGGTCAGCTCCGGCCAGCCCGCGCTGCCCGCGCTGGCGTGGGTGGCAAGCAGCGTGCGGAGCCCCTCCATCTCCTTGCCGTAGCTAAGCTTGGGCGCGAGGCTGAAGGCGACGAGCTTACGCTCGGCAATCGCGCGGGCGTGGGCGTCGGCCGCCGCGAGATACCAGGAATTGAGCAGGTTGTTGAGGTGGCGCGTGAGGGCGAGCGAGCTGTTCAACATCGCATTGCCCGCGTCGGTTGCCCCGTCGAACCTCGACGCAAGTTGGCAGACCTCGACAGGGAGGCAACGCAGCACCTCGGCGAGGGCGGCCCGCTCCGCAGCCGACGCCTCCCGTTCGGCTGGGGTCGGCGAGGCGGCGTCGTAGCGCCAGAAGAGCGTGTTCTCGTTCTTCATCGTCGTGGTCTCCCAGGTGTTGGCCCGGCGTCACGCATCAGTCGCCGGACGCGCGGCACGATGAGCGCCGTTGCGGACAGCACGCCGAGAGCCATGACCACCCACTGCCATGTGGCCAGCGCCCGCCAATCGATGCCCACGGCCTCTACGATCCCTGTCACCGCCACCACCCCCAACACCCCGTTGAGAAAGGCCTCCACGCGCCTGCGACTCGCCTCCTCTCCGCGCCGCCCCTCCTCTTCGCGATCCTGGTCGATCTGCTCCAGGGACCGCATCTCGGCAGTGACCTTCTCCAGATCGCGCTCCAGGCCGATGGCACCGATGACCGCCTGGTACGCGCGCCGCGCGTCGGTGAGCAGGGTGGGCTCGCTGCACTGGTACTGCGTGCGGAAGAGCAGGAACGCGCGGCGGAGCGCGGACGATCCGGCGCCGGATTCGACCGCCTTGGCGATCTCTCCCGAGAACCACGAAAGGGCGGACTCCTGAAAGGCCGCGTAGAGCATCAGCTCACAGACCGTGCGCGTGTACGCGCCATCGTCTTGCTCGTCCCGAAGGTTCATGGCCACAACCCTCCCGTTGAGCAGCACGATGTCGTGGTCCGCGTTCCCGGGCATCTGGGCGGCCTCGCCCAGGCACAGGCGGGAGTAGAGCTGCGCCCGGCGGTCCAGACTCCCGCCCCGCTCGGGCTGCAGGATGGCGACGACGTGCAGGACCCCCTCCGTCGGCGCCGCGCGCTCCACCCAGGCGGCGATGTCGTCCATCGTTGCACCCGGCCTCGCGACGATACCGCACACGCGGAGGGCTGGCGGCGCCCGCCCCTCCACAGCCAGGCCCTCCGGGGGCAACCGGACGAACTCCCCCGAGCGTTCAAACAACGGGGGCAGCGGCGGCACCGCCGACGAGCGAGCCACCGCGGGGACGCGCCGGTGGCATGCGCGGGCCCGCCAAAGCTGGACCGCAGGAGCAAGTCCCGGAATCTCGGGCACGCCGTCGACTTCACCCGCGAGCGCCGTTGCCCCCGGCGCGGCCATCACCACCATCAGCCGCGCCGCCTCCAGGCGCAGCTTCCAGAACTCGCCGCCCAAGGCGACGTCCACCACCTCCCGATCGGCCAGCGCGGTTCCACAGCGGGGGGAGTCCACGATGGTGTGATCGTGGCCGCGACCGTCATACCAGGGATCGTCGTTCTGAACGCTGCCATCCGGCCATCTCGGTACCGGGATTCGGGGGTCGGAGCGGGCCCGGCGCGCCGTCTCAAGGCATTCAAGTCGATACCCCAACCCGCGCAGCGTCGGTCGCCTCCCTGCGGCATCGGCGTAGGCCGCGTCCAGCGAGATGATCACGCGCCCGGAGTACCCGGGCAGCGCGTTGGGCGTTGCGATGGGGCAGATGAAATAGGGGTAGCCGGCCGCGCGGACGAAATATTTGTTCAACGCGCAGCGGGTCGGCGCCGGCGCAACCCATACCGCCACGTCCAGGGGCTCGCCGCCATCTGCAGCCGGAAGTCGAGCCGTCACGGGCCGCCCCACGACCCGGTTTGCTTCCTCCATGGCCTGCCGATCCTCCGCGAACAGCGCCGGCTGATCCGCCAGCGCCGCAGCGAGATCGATCGTTCCGGCGCGCTCGTGCCGGCTCACCACCCCTTCCCACGCGCGGGCCGCCACCTCCACGGCCGCCCGCTGCCCCCCGTCAAGCGCGCCGGCGGGGAGGCGATGCGGCGTGAAGTCCCAGGGCGCCGCCCTGCCCTTTGCCCGAACGATGGCCTCACACACCGTTGCCACCATGTGCGCGCCCAGCTCAAGGATGGCCGTGTCATCCAACCCCAGGTCCCGTTTCAGGCGCTGGAGGAGGAGATAGGCCATGTGAACGGGGGCCGTGTACGAAGCGGGCACGGCAAGATCGATTGGGTACCGTCCCGCGTCAACTTCCGCGGAGTAGGCCGCCAAGGCCGGCGCGTAGTCGGGAAGCGCGCCCTCTTCCACCAGGCGCTCAACGAGGAACGTAGCAACCACACAGTCGAAGTCCGGCTCGGTGTGCAGGATGAGCGTCGGCGACCACGTTCGACCACGGAGATCCTGACCGTCGTCGTAGCGGCGGAGCCACTCGGACATGAGGTGCCCGTAGGCCAGCTCCGGATGCCGCACGACCAGCTCCGCGGTGGTGGCCGAGCCCCCCTGATGGGCATCCAGCATTCCCGGCTGGAGGCGACCCCCGACATCCAGCCACACGCCATCCGGAGTCGGATCGGCGACGGTGCCCACCGGAACGAATCGCCGGCGCCAGCGAACCTCCAGGTTCAAGTCCCGCGCCCCACGACGCATACCAAACCCCACTGCTACGAGAGTAGTCGCGGGCGTGCCCGCGTCCAGCGGTCCTTGGCGTGCGAATCCGCCCCTACTCCCCTCCCCCCTCCGCCAGCTGGAACTGCACGACCACCGCCTTCGCCCCCTCCGCGCGGCTGTCCACCCGGATGCTCCCGCCGTGCCGATTCGTCAGGTCTACCGCCAGGCCCAGGCCGCGCCCGATAAACCGGCTCCGGATCATGGCATTGGTCAAGGTACCGGGCGCATCGTCGATGATCGCGATCTCCGCGAGCGGATGCCCGGTCACCTCATCCTCCGTATCTGCGAGTGAAACCGCCACCGTGGTGGCGCCGGCCGAGAGCGCGTTGCGCAGCAGATTGGCGAGGATGTCCTCGAGATCGGGGCGAAAGAGGCGGAGTGTCAACGTGTCGCCAGTGACCCAAAGGTCTGGCAGTGGCGCGCCGGCGAAGCCCGGCTCGGCGCAAACGCGCTGATAGACCTCGCGAACCAGCGCCTCGTCGCAACGGAGTACACAAATCTCGCGGACGATGGCGCCCAACGCCACGTAGGCGTCCTCATTGATGATTCGGCTGAGGTCGAGTAATTCATCCGGATCAGGGCGACGGATTCGTAACAGTCGCGCAAACGCCCGATTGAGCGGGCCCACGGTCGGGTCAAGCTCCGGAACGAACCGAACGCCGCGGGTGCGACCAAGGGTGATCAGCGCATCCTCGTACGCGTGGAGCTTGTCGGAGAGCTCGGGCAGCCGCTGCGAGAGCGCCTCCCACGGGGCAAGGTCCCCCGTTTCAATCGCCGCCGCCACCTCGGGAAGTACCGTCGTGTTGTGCTTCAGCACCTCATGCCGGATCGCGGCGAGGTACCGCGCCGCTTCGTGCCAGTTCTCGGGGATCGCCGTGAGCAGCTCGCGCAGCGTGCGCCCCGATCGGCGCCGCCACCACCACACCGCCGGCGCGCCGACACCCACGACACCCACCGCGAGGCCCAGGCCGATAAAGGCCCGTTGGCGCCCCTCGATCTCCGTGCGCAGCGCCCGCGCCGCCTCGCGGGAGCCCGAGCCGAGCGAGGCGGTGGCCTCGTAGGCATCGAGCTCCGACTCCGCCGTGCTCCAGTCGCCGATGTCCCGCGCTTGCTTCGCCAGCAAGTAGCTCGCGTCTGCATCCCCGAGCGCCGCAGCCTCCCGCAGGCAGGCCGACGCTTCGGCCCGGTCCGTCGCGACGCCAGCGAGGTTGCGCCATACGTCGGGTTGGTCGGGTGCGGCGCCGAGAGACCGCTTCCACAACGCCACGGCCTCCGCGCGCTGGCCAGCCTCGTTGTACAGCGCCGCGCGGACGTTCAGCAGCCGGGGGAACGTGGGCTCCGCGGCAAGCGCCAGGTCCAACTCCGCCTCCGCCTCGGGACGCCGCCCTCGCCGTAGCAGCTCGTTCGCTAACTTCCAGTGGTAGATCGCCTCGGGGGAAACCGGGGGAGCTGCGCCCGCTGCCAGTGGCGGGAGCTCAGGCACGTCCCGGGTGAGCGCAACCAGGCGCTCGGCGGCGGGAGCCGCCCATTCCCCGTGCGGATCGGCGCTGAGCACGGCCCGATACGAGGCCACGGCATCGTCGAAGCGTAGGGTCGCCTGCTGCACTTCCGCGAGTTGGAACCGCAGCGCCGCGTCCCCGCTGCGCAGCCGACAGGCGGCTACCAGCTCATCGAGCGCCTCCGCGTTGCCCCGCCCCCCGTACGCATCCGCGAGCAGCCGACCGAGGCGCGCCCTCGCACCCGCGTCGTCCGGCGCAAGCCGCCGCGCGATCCGAGCTTGGACCTCGGCTTCGCTCCACGCCCCACCCGCCGCCAGCGCATCCGCGTAGGCGCCGTGGGCCTGCGACGAGCCGGGTGCCCGCGTGACCAGCTCTCCGGCCACCGCCGTGGCGGTAACGACGTCCCCCTGCGCAAGCGCCGCCTCCACGCGCACGGCCAACGCGGTCAATTCCGCGGTGAGCGGCTCGTCCGCACCGAGATCCACAAGCGCGGCCGCGGCCTCGAGCTCCAGGCGGTCGAGCCGCTGGTGCACCTCCGCAGCTTGCCCGCCTTCCGGGAAGAGCTCGACGTAGGCGCGCAGGAGCGGTTCGGCGCCGGCGGGATCGGCGTCCGCGAGGGCGAGGAGCGTAGCACCGTCGGGTTCTGAGCCTTGAAGCAGGGTTACATACGTCTCCCACGCCCCTCGCGCCGCCGCGAGGTCCGCTCCGCGGAGCAGCAGCCGTGCCTGGTGCAGAAAGGGCGTGGGATCGCCGAGGTGGGCGATCTCCAGCTGCCGCCACAGGCTCAACGCCTCGTCGGGGTGCTCGGCCTCAATGAGCGTCGCGAGCGCTTCGATCACGTCCGGATCGCTGGGCTGCTCCCGGTACAGGCGCTCGGCCTCCGCACGGAGTCCCTGGGCCTCCAGTGCCCGCCCATAGCCGAGCAGCGCCGGCACAAACCCGGGGTCGTGCTCCAGGACCAGCCGGTAGAAGCTCGCCGCCGACCCGAAGCGCCCCGCCGCCTCCTGCTCCTCGGCGCGGGCGTAGAAGCCCCGGGCGGCGAGATCGAGCGCGTCGAGCGGATCGGCGTGCGCGGTCGCGACCCACAACGCGAGAAAAACGGGGATCACCACGGCGCCCGCTTAGAGCGCAGACTCGATCGCGGCTTCGAGCAGCGCTTCATCGGGAACGTCTACCCGGGCGAACACCGTGAGATCGCGATCAATGATCAGCAACGCCGGGTACTGCCCGTTGGTGATCGGCCCCGAGAAGCCCGTCGTGTCGGAGAGGATGGGCTGGTCCAGGATGCCGAAGGACTCGCTCCAGCCCACCAGCTCGTCCTGCACCGGCACGTCCCCGTCCAGGTTCTCGGAGAGCACGGTGACGTAGACAAACCCGTCGTCTTTGAACTTGTCCGCCGTCGCCTGAAGCCCAGCCGCCATCGCCTGGCAGGGGCTGCACCAGATGGTCGAAACGTCGAGCACCCAAACGTTTCCGTAGAACTGCCAGAGGTCCACCGTGTCCCCGTTCTGGTCCGGGAGGAGCTCGTGCTCCACGACCTCGCCCTCGGCGAATCCCTCCGCTTCGATCGGCGGAACGCTCTCGGCGGCGGGCCAGGCGTTGTCGGGGATGGTGTAATCGCCGGAAACGGCCCCCTCGGGGCTGTGCAGCACCGGAATGCACCCAGTCAGCAAGGAGAGCCACATGAGGCGAGCATATCCGTTGACGCGCGGCCCGGCGCGGGTGACGCGGGCCGCACCATGGCCAAAACCCTGACACTTGACGACCTCGTGGCCAGCTACCACGCCTTTGAGGCCCCGCGCGAGCGCTGGCTCATCGGCGGGGAATACGAACGCGCCGTCGTAAGGGGCGATGGCCGGGCCGTCGGCTACCACGACTCGGACGGTATTCGGTGGATCCTGAAGGAGCTCAACGAGCGCCTCCACTGGAAAGAGAAGCGCGAAGGCGAGTTCCCGGTGGAATTGGCCGGCGAGGGCGCGAGCATCACGCTGGAGCCGGGTGGGCAGGTGGAGCTCTCCGGGGCCCCGTTCCGCCGCCTCGCCGACCTTGCCGCGGAGGTGCGCCGCAATCGGGCGTTGTTGCTGGATCTCTCGGCGGGTCACGACCTTCACTGGACCGCCTGCGGCCTCACCCCCTTCGCGAAGATCAACGAGATCGAGTTCGTGCCGAAGGGCCGCTACGCGATGATGCGAGACTTCCTTCCCGAGTACGGCGATCTCGCGCACTGGATGATGAAGGGCACGTGTTGTGTGCAGGTCAACCTCGACTTTGAGAGCGAAGCCGACTGTGCGCGGAAGTTCCTCGCGTCGCTCAACCTCGCCCCGCTCAACGTCGCGCTGTTCGCCAACTCCCCGCTCGCCGAAGGTCACGAAACCGGCTGGATGAGCTACCGCGGCCACATCTGGAGCCGCGTCGATCCGCGCCGCACCGGGTTCCCCGCGCAGGTGCGCGACGGCTATACGCATCGCGGCTGGGTGGAGTACCTGCTCGACGCCCCGATGATGTTCTTCCATCGCAACGGCGCCTGGCTCCCCAGCGGCAACCGCACCTTCCGCGAGTGGATGACCGAGGGGATCGACGGGCAATTCCCCTCGATGGACGACTGGATGCTGCACCTGACCAGCGTGTTCCCGGAGGTGCGAGTGAAGCGTACGCTGGAGATCCGGAGCGCGGATGCGGTGAGCGTTGAGCTTGCCATCGCGTTCTGCGCGTTGTGGACGGGGCTCCTCTACGGCGCCCTGGACGAGACGCTTGCGTTCGCGGCGGACTTCGCCGCGGCCGGGGCGGGGCATACACGGGAAGAGGGTTTTGCCCACGCCTCGCGGGTCGGGCTGGAGGGAACGTGGGGGAATCGCTTGTTGTCGGCGTGGGCGGTCGATCTGGCGAAGCTCGCGCGTAAGGGCCTGTTGCACCTCGACGAAGACGTTTCCCTCCTCGACCCCCTCGACGCCCTCGTCGCGACTGGCCGCTCCCCGGGCGCTGCGCTCCTCGACGCCTTCCGCGCCGACCCCTCCCCGGCCAACGTGCTCCGCGCTGCGGCTTACTGACCCTCCAGATTACCCAGGAAGACCCCATGAACACCCCCCTCGACCTGAAGGCCGTCGCCAAAGGCGCGTTTGTCGGAGGCGCCGCGGCCGGTGTCCTCGACGTCGGCCTCTTCTTCCTCGGCTCCGCGATCGGCGCCGACTACAAGACAAAGGATCCCGCCGCGATGGGCGGCCTCGAAACCCTGTTCTTTGTCCAGCCGTTCATGAACTGCATCATCGCAGCCGCCGTGTCCGTGGGCCTGCTCGCGGCGCTCAGCAAGCTCGCGCCGGCGAAGGCGTGGATGATCTACCTCGTCGTCGCCGCCGTAGTGTTCCTCGGTGAAGCGTACGCCCCGTTCTGGGCGTTCGAGGATATGAAGACCATCGTGATGTTGGAGATCATGCACATCCCGGCGACCGTCGGGATCGTGGGTGGGATCTACATGACGGCGATCAACGGGCGGTAGAGGGTTCGGTCAGCCGGCGCGCGCCTTCACCTGCCGCACCCGCTCGAACATGAGCACGGCGGCGCTCACGCTCACGTTCAGGCTCTGCAGGCCACCTGCCAGCGGAATCCCGACGATCGCATCAGCGCGCTTCTTGAGCGCGTCGCTCACGCCCTTGTCTTCCCCGCCGAGGACCAGCGCAATTGGGCCGCTCAGGTCGAGGTCCCACGGCGCCACGCCCTCCATGTCGGCCGCCAGGATCCGGATCCCGGCCCGGTGCATCTGCGCCAACGCGCTCGAAAGCCCCTCGCGGATCACCGGCACCGCCTCCGCGCCGCCCATCGCGACGCGCTGAACCACGGGAGTGAGCCCCTTGCCTCGCTCCGTCGGGATCACGACGGCGGTTACGCCCGCGCCAAGCGCCGAGCGCAGGATCGCGCCGAGGTTGTGTTCGTACTGCACCTCGTCCACCAGCACGAAGAACGCGTCGAACCCCGCCTGCTCAATCGCCTCCTTCACCGTCGGCTGCTCAATCTCCGCGGCCTCGGCGATGATCCCATTGTGAACACCGGTAATGCTCATGCGATCGAGCCGGGAGCGCTCCACCGTTTCCACCGGCACGTTCGCCGCCGCGGCCATCGCGAGCAATCCCTGGAGCTTCTCGTCGAGCCGCGCACCCGCGTCCAGCCAGATGCGCTTCACCTTGCGGCGCTTCCGGATCAGCGCTTCCTCCACGACATTCCGCCCTTCGAGGCGATCCCCGCGCACCGGGGGCAACGGCACCTGGTTGGGGTTCGTGCTCGCGGGTGGGCGCGGGGCGCGGTCGCGACTGGGGGCTCCCTGGCGGGGCGGAGCAGGCGATCGCGGCGGACGGGGGGGCTGGCGCATGGCGGGCGGGTAACCCGGCCCGAAACGTGACGGCGGCCAACCGGGATGCCCCTACTCCGGCGAGTAGGTCGAGCCCGGTTGCCAGGTTCAACCGGGGTGCCCCTACTCCGGTGAGTAGGTCGAGCCCGGTTGCCAGGTTCAACCGGGGTGCCCATACTCCGGCGAGTAGGTCGAGCCCGGTTGGCAAGAACCTTCAGGGCGATCCGCGCAGCCCTGTCCTTTTGCAAAACCGGGCGTCGCGGCGGATCGCAGCGCCACCGGGGCGACGCTGCCTGTGTCGCGACACTAGCGCGGCGAAATCGCGATGCGCGGCTACGCTTTCTGGCCGAGTAACCTGGCCTGTCGCATCGCCCGGGGCCCCCGCTGCACCTACCCCCGCTCCACGCTCACCCGCAGCCGCTTCCCGTCAAACACGGCCGCCCACAACCAGATCGGCTCGGCGCCGGCGCGGCGGAGGGCCGAAGCGTAGTCCCGATCGTGGAGCTGCTTCATCGCCGAGGCCAGCGCCTCCTCCCACGTTTCCCGCTCGGGATCGACGGATTTGAGCTCCAACAACGCGCCCGCGCCCGCCGACCGCGGGGTGACACAAACATCGTATCGACCGAACCCGCTCTCGCGATTGGTATCGACGATGTGAGTTGCGTCGAGGTGCACGAGCAGACCCACGAGGAACGCCTGATACACGGCTTCGGGGGTTTTTCCGCCAACATCAAAGTAGGAGAGCGATTCGACCACGACCCTCTGCAGTCTGGCCTGGAACTCCTGTAGGTCTCCCCCAAGTAGGGCGCGCCCCAGCGCATCGGTTTGGGCGGTGCCCCCAACGGCCTGATCGAGCCACTCCAAAAACAGCTCCTGATAACAGGTGACCACCTCGCGATTGGGGATCGAGAGGCTCGCTACCGTACGGGCCCCCGTGTGGTCTACGTTTCGAGCCTTCAAGTACCCAGAGAACAGCAGGAAGCTCCATAGGTCTGCTCCCCGCTGCCCGAGGTCGCGGAGCTGGATGCTCTCGGACAGAGGTTAGCCCGGGGGAGCGGAGCAAGGCGCGAGTCGAGGGTCCGGTGGGGGAACAACCTGGGCGATCCGCGCAGCCTGGCTCCCTTTGTCGGAGCGGGCTTGGCGGCGGATCGCGACGCCACGGAGGCGCCCTCCCCGTGAACCCCTGTGAACGCCACACCCGGCCACGCTCCCGCGCATGACCACGCCGATCCCCGAGGCCCACGTACGGGGCCCCCCCACCAGCACGAAGTACGCGCTCGTGGTCTCCAAGCCATGCCTCGCGAGGACCGGCTACCTCCTGCGGGTCGTGTCGCAGGATGTGACGGCCAACCGCACCGTCGCCATCGTGGACTTCGGCAGCGGCGAAAGCGAACTCCTGGCGTCGTGCTCCAGGGCCGGGCGTGTCGTGTTGGCGGACGCGGCGGCGCGTGAAAACATCTTTCCCATCGGCGGCTGGTCGGTCGCGCCCCGCGCCCCAGCGGTTGCGCTCGCGCGATGGTTGGCGGGGTGGCTGCGCCCCCACGGCGCCTTGGCCGACGCGGCGGACGTGTTGGCCGCCATCGACGCCCTCTCGCAGCTCCCGCTGGTTCTGCCTCGATCTACGCTGTACGCCTGGCGCCGGTTTGTGCTGGACCGACCCTGGCGAACCGAAGCATTACGCGACCTCGCAAAATCGGGGGTCAACGTCGAGGCCCTGGCGAACGCGCGGCCCGGCACCGGGCTCGGGCGCTTGCTTGAGGAGCGCGTGAACCACGTGCTCGGCCACGACGACACCATCGAGCGGGTGTTCCCCGTCGCCGACCCCGGGCTCTTGTTCGAGCCCACCACCCGGGGTGAGGTTCGCTGCATTCGCCTGCCGACGCCGAGCGCACGCCCCTCGCGACACGCGCATCTGGCGTTCGCTCAGGTGCTCGTCGGCGCTTCGACGCAGCCGCCTCGCCGCAAGGACGATCCTCGGGCCCGAGTCGAGCGGTTGATCCTGATCGATCCGACGCCGGAGGCGCTCGGCTTGTTGGAGTTGTTCGCTGGCCACCTCCCCACGCTCCAGTTGGATGTCGTCCACAACGGGAGCCCGCTCACGACGCCCCCGGAGCGGTGGTTCGGTGCCACGCCGGCCGTGCTGCTCCAACGGAGCCTCGGCGTCCCCGCGATCGCCGCTGCGGGACGGATCGAACCTCATGAAGCCCAACGGCTGCTGCTCGCGAGCAACGAGGGCGACCTGCTCTTCGCCCACCAGCGCGGCGCACCCGTCGAGCGGTGGACGGCGGTCCGGCCCGTTCACGTGCTGCCATCCCCCGTGCCCGGCGCGATGGCGACAGCGTGGACGGAGGGCGCCCGCCGATATTCTGTGCCTCGGGCTGAAGTGATGCACAATCGCGAGCGGCTCGAAGGCCACATCGAGCAACGCGGGCGGCGCTCGACCACGACGGAAGTGTTGGCCCGCGTGCTCGCCCCGGATCGGCTCGCGGAAGGCTGGAAACGTACGCGCAAAAACCGCGGTGTGCCGGGAGTGGACGGCGTGACCATCGAGGCGTTCGAGATCAACTGGGGCGGCTCTGTCGCGAAACTCGCCGCCGAGGTGCGCACCGGGCGCTACCGGCCGGCGCCCTGGCTCCGGGTTTGGAAGGACAAAGCGAACGGCGGGAAGCGCCCGATCGGTATTCCCAGCGTGCGAGACCGGATCTTGATCGGTGCGGCGGCCGACGTGCTCACCGTGGTGCTGGATCCCACGTTCAGCGACCGCTCGCATGCGTACCGACCCGGCCGAGGTGCCCGAACGGCCCTGGCCGCGATCGCAGGTTCGCCGGGGCTCGCCGACGGATGGGCGATCGTCTCGGACATCGCATCGTACTTCGACACGATCGATCATCGCTTGCTGCTGGCGATGCTCCGCGAGCACATCGCCGACGAGAACCTGATCCGGCTGATTCACACCTGGCTCCGAAACCCGGTTCGCGAAGACGGCGCCGACCACGCGGTGACCCGGGGTGTGCCGCAGGGGTGCTCGGTTTCGCCGGTGCTCGCGAACCTGTATTTGACACCCCTCGACCGTTGGGCGGAGCGCCGGGGGCTCCCGTATGCACGCTACGCGGACGACTTCGTGGCGATCTGCGCTTCCGAGGCTGCGGCGGCGAAGACCTCGGCCGACTTGGAGACGTTCCTGGCGCGCGAGCTGAAGCTCTCGGTGAAGCCGACGAAGACCACGTTCGTCTCGGTGGCTGAGGGGTTCGACTTCCTCGGTTTCCGCGTGGCGGCCGGCGGCCTCTCGATCGCGCCGGGACGCCCCGAGGAGTGCGTGGCCTCGATGCGGGCGGCCCTGGCCGGCGCTGCGGGACCCGAGCACCTGCGTGACCTCGACGCGCTCGTGCGCGGCTTTCGGAACTACTTTGATCTGCCCTACCCCCAGATCGGCGAGCAGTTGGCGAGCCTCGACCTGGCCCGCCGCACCCTGCTGGACGAATGGTGCGCCGCCGCTCGGGTCGATCCGCGGATTGTGCACGCGCGTGCCGAGCCATTTTGCCACTCGCTGGCGGTCGAGCCGCCGCCCTCACTTCGGGTTTACCCCGGAGCCGAAGGCCGCTCCGCCGACGACGAGGCGCCCGAGCAACCCCTGCCCGCCGCCGTGAATACCTCCTTGGCTGTGGTGGATCGCTCGCCCCAGGCCGTCCGCGCCCGCGCGGCCGACTCGCGACCGGCCGCCGCGCTCGCGGGGGGGCACCTCGCGGTGTTTGGCTTCGGAATCGCGGTGAGCATCGAGGGGGAGCGGCTCACCGTTCGGCGCAAGAAGGAGCCGGTGTTCGAGGTGCCGCTCGCCGCATTACGGAGCGTTCACCTACAAACCTACGGAATGGCGGTCACCACGCCGCTGCTGGAGAAGCTCGTCCAACTTGACATCCCGGTGCTATTTTCGCACCCGGGTGGGAAGGTCTGGGGCTCGCTGCGCGGCAACGTTCATCGAGGCAGCGCCGAGCTGCTGTCCGCGCAACTGGCCGCCCGTGCCGGCCCCCTCTCAATTTCGATCGCGAAGGCGCTGCTCTCGGCCAAGCTGGCCAACCAGGAGCGTCTGCTGCGATACTACGGGAAGTACCGAGCCCGCAAAGAGGGGCCCGTCGGAACAGCGCTAGCGGAAGGGGCGGAAGCGATCTCCAAGCTCCGCGCCCGGCTGGAGAGCATCGACGAACCGGACCTGCCCACCGCCCGCAAGAAGCTGTTTTCGGCCGAAGGGCGGGCGGGTGTGGCGTATTGGCAGGCGCTGCGTTCGATGTTCGGCGAGCACTTTCCCGGTCGAACGGGCCAGGGTGCGACCGATCCGTTCAACGTCGCGCTCAATTACGGGTACGGGATCCTCTACGGCGCCGTTTGGTGTGCGGTCATGCGGGCCGGACTTGAGCCGGGGATCGGCCTGCTCCACGCCTCGCCCGGCGACCGCGCTGCGTTGGTGTTCGACCTCATCGAGCCCTTCCGCGTGCCCGTGGTCGATCGGGCGATCTTCGCCGTGTTCTCCAAGGGCGGCACCGTGAGGCTCAACCGCGACGGGCACCTCTCGTCCGTGTCGCGGCGGCGGCTCGCCAAGCTGATCGGCGGCAGCCTCGACCGAAGTGTTCCCTGGGGTGGCACGCCCCGCTCGCTGGCGGAACACATCGAGCGCCACGCGGCGGAGCTCGCGACGGCGATCAATGGCGGCAAGATGATCGACCCCCTCCGCATCCGGTGGTGAAGTCCGAGTGGGTGGTCGCGGTTGACATTGCGCCGCGGGCCGTCGCCGAGCGCGTGAGTAGGGCGCTGCGCGACCTGGGCTTCGCGGAGGCGCTGCCGTGTGTGTTTGTCACCAGCTTCGGGCCGTTGGACCAGGCCAAGCTCAAGGCCACGGTGATGCGCGCCCGGCGCGGCGGCCTGGGACGAATCCTCGCGTGCCCTGTGGGTAAGTTGGGCGTGCAGCGCTGGTGAAGCGGCGGTGACGTCGGCGTAGCGCCGCAAGGTGAGGGTCGGCTTGAGCAGGCCTTACCCGCTCTGGTTCGGCTTGGCCCGGCACAGGCGCGTGGCAGCGCCGGGAGCGAGCGGGCATCCCCGGCAGGGCGCTGGGCGGCGCCGCTCCCGAGCGTTTAGCCGTCGGCACCGGATGCGAAGGCCCCGATTCGCACCGAGAGGGCGGGGAGTCTCACGTATCCTCAGGGGCGGTCTACGGGCGGGGCGGCGGCGTTGCGACGGGGGGCGCTCGCAGGCACCCCTGAACTATGGGCGTACTACCTTTGCCACAGAGACTCCCTGGCTCTTTTTTGAAGGTCCGAAACTTTCGCACGAGGATCGCTCCTCACGGGAAACCGTGCTATGCTGTGGGGGATGATGAGGTCTGGCCAGCTTCGCTCCCGTCCCTGGCCAGGAAGAACGGCGGTTCTGATAACGAATCTTATGTCAAATACGAAAACCCCATATCCTTCGCAGTGAACCACCGCCTCCGCAGCGCTCCTTGACAGTCCGAATTCGAATGGTCCGCGAGTCGCGGTCAGCCTCCCGCTCCCGACGCCTCGCTCGTTATCTCTCTTCCCGCACTTGCTTCGCATCGTGGAGCAAACACGCGCGCCTGCTCACGGGTTGCAGGGCCGCGATGTGTGTGCTGTTTGGCTTTGCCAGACACCACAGGTGCCAAAGCAGCGGGCTCCTTCCCGCCGCTCAGGTGGTTATCACTTCCCGCACGCAGGGGGTGCCAAGAATTGCCTGACTGGAGGTTGGGCGGCCTTGGTGCCCAACCCGCGGGGCTCCCGGTCGCCCGGGTTCGTGGCCGCACACCTGCGGGGGCGGCCGCCTGGCGACACTCAGGCTCAGCCCCGCTACCCGCGCCTCCCGGTGCGGCGAGCACGGGCCACGCGTTCCCGGTTCACTTCGTCCCCGGCGAGGCCGAAGAGCCGCTCCGCCGCGGCGAGATCCCGATCCGGGTTGGTCGCGCCCTCCGGCCAGCGTTGGCATACGGCGGCGCGCGCGGCCAGAAAGTGCCCGTGCTCCCAGTCGGACTGGAGGTGGGCCACGATGCCGAGCGCACGCGCGATCCACCGGTGCGCGGCCTCACCGTCGTCGCGCCGGAGCGCGCGGAGCGCCGCCCAAACCTCCGTTTGGGCGGAGTCGCGTCCGACGCCGAGCTTGTCGGATAACCAAAGCGCGGTTTCCAGGGAACGATCCGCGTCCACCTCCTTGCCGAGCCTGGCCTGCACCAGGGAGAGGTTCGTGAGCGCGCCCTGCACCAGGTAGTGGTCGCCGACCAGCAACGCGATGGTGGCGGCCTGCGCGAACGCAGTCTCCGCTGCGGCGGGATCCCCCAACCGAAGGTCGAGTACGCCGCGTACGTTGAGACATGTAGCGAGGCCGGCGTGATCGCCTGTGCCCTCGAGGCGACACACCGCCCGGCTCACCCGCTCGCGCGCAGCGACCGGGTCGTCGCTGCGCCGAACGAGGGCGTCTATGGCGTCGAGGCGCGCGGCAAGGGCCCGGGAGGCGGCGCTACGTGGCTTGGGTTGGCGTTCCAGGAGAGTGAGGAGGGCCTCGTGGTCTTCGGCGCGGGCGAGCGCCCGCGCGTCGAGCAGCGTCCACGCGGCGGCGGTCCACTCGTCCGATGAGCCACGGTCGCGGTGCTCGGCCGCCTCCGCGAGCCGGCCCGCCAGCAGCCCTTCGTCCCCACACAAGAGCCCGACCGTCGCTCGCACAAGCTCGTTGAGTTGGCCGCCGGCGTCCGACGCGGCGCGCTGTGCCGCCAGCCACTCCCGCCCCGCCCACTCCCCCGGGATCCACGCCGCCGGCGCGTTGAGCACCCAGCGGCGCGTGTGCTGCCCGGGCTTGAGCAGCGCCGCCGTGCGGGTAGCGCGGAGGTGACGGCTCATCTCTTTGCCGATTGACGCCCAACGTTCATGGTTCCACGGTCGATACGCCCGGATGTCGTCGGTGGTGAGGCCCTCGGGGCCGGCGGTGGCGAGGGCGCACCAGAAGACGAACCACTTGGCCCGAAGGGTGCGCTCGCCCACGCGGGCCTCGTGGCGGGCGACGTCGAGGAGGAGGGTGGCGTCCGGCATGGGCACCTCGTGAAGAGTGTGCCGCGAGCGCGCGTGGACGGCGAGCGGTTTTTTTTGTTTGGGGGGGTGCCCAACCGAGGTGACCCTACTCCCGCGAGTAGGTCGAGATCGGTTGCCAGGTTCAACCGAGGTGACCCTACTCCCGCGAGTAGGTCGAGATCGGTTGCCAGGTTCAACCGAGGTGACCCTACTCCCGCGAGTAGGTCGAGATCGGTTGCCAGGTTCAACCGAGGTGAGGCTACTCCCGCGAGTAGGTCGAAATCGGTTGCAACACCGCGCCGCGCGTGTGTCGCGACCGGCCTTCGGCGGCGCCGCGATGCGTCGCGACCCAACCTGGCCCCAGGGACCGGGCCTGTCGCATCGCCCAGCGCTGCCTTCCGTGCGATAATGGTCTGCCAACCCCCGCCGTCCCTACGGGACACCTCCTCCCGCAGCCGCCGGGCGAGGACGGGGTGCGGCCATCCCCACCGCCCGCACGCAACACACACCCCAAAGCGCCGCCCCGATCGCCAACCAGTGCAGCGAGTCCGGCCGACCCCGAGGCGCGAACGCCGGCCAACCCAACGCGCACACCAGACACAGCGCCACCGCCCCAAGCCAAGCGACGCGTGATCTCGGCATCTGCGCCGGCCAGGCGAGCGCGTGTGCCAACGCCGGCAGCAGGATCAGCGCCTCGTGATAATGGTGCGATCCCGCGAGCACCACCCCCACAGAAGCCACGGCCAACGCGGCGAGATCGAGCGCGGTCGCGGTCACCACCCCGCGCCTCCACGCAACCGCCAACGCAACAACAAACCCCACTGTAACCAACACAACACGCCAGCGCCAGAGCGCCAACAACCAGGGCGGCTCGGCGCTCCAGCTTGGCAGAGGGCCGCGCCCAACGAAGCCGACCAGCTCGCGCACCCACTCGACCAGGTGCACAGCAACGCCAAACGCGAACAATCCGGCGCCCAACCCAACGACCACGCCGGCCGATGCCACAGCCGCGCCCCACTGGCGACGGACCAGGAAAATCGGCAACATCACCCCCGGAACCAGCTTCACCGCCGCGCCGAGCGTGGCCAACACCGCCGCCGAACGCGGCTTGTCCAACGCCAGGAACAACAGCGCGGCGCCAGTGAACAGCACCACGATCGGGCCAGGTTGCCCCGTTGGAAGCACAATACGGGCCGGGCGCGCCAAAACAGCCAGGGCTCCGATCAGCGCCGCCGTGGTGAGGGCCTGCCGCCACCTGAGCCGCAACCCGGAATCGAGCGCTGCGAACCCAGCTAACGCCGCGAGCATCACGCCCAACGGCGTGGAAAGGCTACACACGACCCGCCACAGTTCGACCGCGTTGCGGAAGCTCAACGCACGCAACGGCAGCGCGAGCAGCGACGCTGTCGGCGGATAATAGCTGAAAAAGCCGCCCGGGCGCATCGGGAGCCCTTCTGCGGTGAATCGGGCCTCGGCTGCCTTCGAATCGGTGGGATCGGCACCCTCCAAGACCAGGCCCGCGCCGAGCCAGAGTGGGAGCAAATCGACGGCCGCGGTGGGAGGGGCGCGGAGGGCCGGCCGACTCGCCGTCCACCACGATCCAGCGAGCGCCGACAGGGCGACCACGAGGGTCAGGGTGGGCAGCGTACGCCGAAACGGGGACACGCCCGGGGTTATCCCGGTGCTGCCGTGGCGCGCCGCCCGCTACCCGCGCGGTTAGTGAGGCGCATGCTGCGAAACGTGCTCGCCGTGGTCCTCTCGTTCGTCGTCGGAAACGTCGTGATCATGGCGGTTCAGGCCGTGAACATGATGATCTTCCCGGCCCCGCCGGGCTTCGACTTCAACGACGCTGAAGCGGTGGCCGCCATGGTCGCCTCCATGCCGCTGGGCGCGTTCATGGGCGTGGAGCTCTCTTATGTGGCGGCGAGCGCCGGCGCCGGGGCGGTCATCGCTCGCGTGGCCGCGTCGCGGCACGTCGCGCTCGGCGTGGGCGTCGGCGTGTTGTTCACGGCGGCCAACTTCATGAACATGGCGTCGATCCCCCACCCGATGTGGTTCGCCGTGCTCACCACCGTCACGTTCGTCCCGGTCACCCTGGCGGCCGTGATGGGGGCGGCGCGCCGACCGGCATGACCGCGCGCCCGGCCGCCGCCCTCACGATCACCTGCCTCGCCGCGCTGGCCGTGATCACGGCGTGCACCTGGCCGTTGGCGCTGCACCTCGGCGATCAAGCAGCGCTCTCTACGTTCACGGGCGGGCATGTGGCGGCCCTGTCGGTCGCGACGCACGTGCCGCCATGGTCCACGCACACCGATCTCGCGGGGTGGCCGAGCGGCGTGGACTTCCGACCGCTGTTGTGGCCTTCCATCGCGCTCGCCCACGTCGTCGGCGCGCTTACCGCCTACAACCTGACGATCCTGCTGGTGCCGGTGGTCAACGTGCTCGGCGGGTGGGCGCTGGGGAAGGCACTGTTCCCTGAGACCCGGAGCGCGGTTTGGCTCGGCGCGCTGCTGGCGTTCCCGCCGTGGGTCCGGACCACGTTGCAGAACGGCCAGCCCGAACAGGCGCTGCTCGGGTTGGCGGCGGCGCTGCTCGCGCTCACGATCTGGGCGTCGAAGGGCCCTCGTTGGCGCCTGCTGTGCGTGTCGCCAGCGGTGGCGCTGGCCGGCATCTCTGCGCCCCACGTCGTCCTCGCCGGCCTAGTCGTGATCGGCGTTTGGGCGCTGGCCGGGGTCCGTTCGGAGCCTCGCCGGCTCGTCGTGCTGGGCCTCGCAGGGGCCGGCGCCCTCGCCGTCGCCGCCTACCACGGCCCCGGGTTCGATCGCTCCCTCCCCCACTTCTTCACGCCGTTCGGCTTGTTGGAGGCGAAGAACGGTCCCCAACCCAAGCGCGCCGCCCTGCTCGCGGACCTGTTCTTCCGGGCGCGCCTGCCCCCCGGGCGCAGCCCCTGGGTCGTGCACCTCGCGTACCTCGGCCCCGCGTTGGTGATCGCCGCCGCGCTCGGCGCCCGCGCCACGAAGTGGGCGTTTGTCGCAGGATTGGTGCTGGTGGCGCTCGCGTTCGGCGACGCAGGTCCCTTCCGGCTGCTCAGCGCGCTCTCGCCCTCGCTGGCGGCCAGCGGCACCCCGTACCGCTTCATGCTCGGGGCGGTGCTCGCGTTCGCCATCGTCGTGGCGCGCACCCGATGGGCGCCGCTGGTGGTCGCGATTTCCCTGGTTGAAGCGGTGCTGGTGGACCCGCGCCCGCTGCCGTTCGCGCTCACGACGGTGCCGCAAGACGCGTCGAGCGTGGCGCTGCGATCGGCCGTGCGGCCAGATCCCAAAGGGACAAGACCGGTTTTGGATGTGCCCTTGGTGTCCAAGTCCTGCCGTGAAGCCGCCGCGCACTACCTCACCGAAGCGGGAAGGAGCGGGTTGCGATCGCCGCTGCTGTTGCGCTCCGGGGCGGATGCGTGGGGTCCAGATCCCTCAGCGCTCCCGGCGCTGGATGCGGCTTTTGCAGCGGCAGACTGCCCCACCGCCTTGACCCCGCTCCTGGCCGACTACGCAGCGGTGGTCGCCCACGATCACCCCACCTGCAAGCTGCGGGATCGCGACCGGGCGTGCCTCGTCGAGGCGCTTGGATCGGGGACGACGGAGGGGGAGACGACGTGGTGGGTGGTGGCTGAATCAGGGGCGGAGCTGGCTCCGTAGCGACTCGATCGGTGCGCGCAAGCGATGGGTCCTCAGTATGGTCGCCGGATCAAGCGTGTCAACCAAACACCACGCTCCGCGGCAGCGCCCGCGAGTTGTACGTAGACGCCATCGCGAGCCCATAGGCCCCGGCCAACCCGATCAACAGCACGTCCCCCTCCTGGGGGTCTGTCAACGTGCGGTCGCGACCGAGGACGTCGGCCGACTCGCAGATGGGACCCACCACATCGCACACCACAGACGCGCCAACGCGCCGAGAGAGGTTTACGATCGGGTGCCAAGCTCCGTAGAGCGCCGGGCGCAAAAGCGCGTTCATCCCCGCGTCTACGCCGACGAAGCACCGCTCCCCCTTCCGACGAACTTGCGTCACCCGCACGAGCAACGCCCCCGCCTCGGCGACGAGGAAGCGCCCCGGCTCCATCCACAGCCCCAGTCCGGGCGCTTTCGCCCGGATCGGGGCGAGGGATGCGGCTACCGCGGCGAGATCGAGCCGCGGATCGCCGGGTCGGTAGGGGATGCCGAGCCCGCCGCCGAGGTCGAGGATGCGGAGGTCGGGGAGGATGTCGCGAAACCCGAGGAGAAACTCGGCGGTCTCCGCCCAGGCGCCCGGGTCGTTCACGCCGCTGCCCGCATGAGCGTGAACGCCGATGATGCGCGCTCCGACCTGCGCGGCGAGCGCCGCGAGCGCGGGTACCGCGTCGGGAAGCAGCCCGAACTTCGACGCGCCGCCTGCCGTGCGGACGTGGCGGTGGTGTCCCCTCCCCTCGCCGGGGTCGATCCGCAATAGGATGTCGCGACCCGAGAACAGCTCGGGCCAGGCACGGAGCGGAAACTCGCTGTCCACCGTGAGCTGCGCGCCGGCCGCGATGGCTTCGACATACTCGGCGCGTGAGGCCACGTTTGGCGTGAACAACAGCTCGGAGGTGGGCGCCACGGACCGCGCGAGCGCGATCTCCCCGGCGGACACGCACTCGAGGCCGAGGCCCGCGCCCGCGATCGCCGCGACAACCTCAGGGACCGGACACGCTTTCATCGCGAAGAAGCGTCGATCGAGGGGTAGCTTTCGGACCGCTGAGACCTGCTCACGCACCCCAGCCAGGTCGTGAACGTACACCGGCGTTCCCACCGCCGCGGCGCTCAGAAGTGCGTCGCGACGCGCCGTCCACCAGCCCGGCTCGCTCGCGACGGGCGGCCGCCACGCCGGCCCCAGATCCGTCGCGTCGCCGCCCTCGAGCAGCCGCTGGTGCAGCGCCAACACGAGCCGCGAAGCCTGATCCTCGTCCACGACGACGGTGAGGTTCAGGTCGCTCGCCGCCTGGGAAACGAGGTGGATGCGGTGCTCGGCGAACGCTTCGAGGGCCGGGCCGATCTCGTGCAGGATCGAACGGATCTGGCGGCCAACCAGGCTCACCGCCGCGCATGGCCCGATGACGCGCACATCGGAGAGCCCACGCAGCTCGGCGACGGCGGCGTCGAGCACGCGCGCATCGAGCGCGTTCGCGAGGGAGTCCAAGGATACGGTGACGTTGCTCTCGCTGGTGGCCACCAGATCCACGGACAAGCCGTGGCGGGCCAGGACCGCGAACGCCCGGGCGAGAAAGCCGGGTTCCTGCCACATTCCGAGCGTTTCCATCGAGAGCAGGAGGATGCCGCTCCGTGCGGTGATCGCTCGAACCCGCGCGCCCGACGCGGCGCCCGATCCGAGGATGGTGCCCTCCACTTCGGGCTCCGGCGTGGAGCGGATCCAGAGGGGAATTCCGGCGTCGCGGCAGGGCGAGATCGATCGGGGGTGCAGCACCTTCGCGCCGGTCGCGGCCAGCTCCTGGGCCTCGTCGAAGTGCAGGCGACGCAGCAGGCGGGCGTGAGGGACGACCCGAGGGTCGGCCGTGTACATGCCGGCCACGTCGGTCCAGATCTCCAGCCTCGACGCCGACAACTTCGCCGCGAGGTACGCCGCTGACGTGTCGGAGCCGCCGCGCCCCAGCAGCACCGTTCGCCCGGCTGCGTCGCGAGCGATGAAGCCCTGGGTGATCACGACGGAGCTCAGCGCCTGTTGCATCGTGGCGTCGGGAGCGCACGGGCACGTCGCGGAGAGGAAGTGCCTCGATTCGTTTGGTCCCTCCTCGCTGGAGAGCAGCTCACGCGCGTCGCGCCATTCGGCCGAAACGCCCTCGCTTTGAAGCCATGCGGCCCCCAGTCGGGTGGACATCAGCTCCCCTGTCGCCATCACGCGCGCTTGGAGCCGCGGCCCGAACTCACCGAGCAGCGCCACGCCGCTCGCGATGCGCTCCACCTCTTCCAGCTCGGCCGTGGCGGTGCCCAGCGGTACGCCGAGCTCGGCAGCGAGCGACTCATGTCGCGACCGGATCGCGTGGAGCGTGCCCGCCGCGGTCCCCGCCACCGCCTCCGGAAGCAGGCGCTCCAACAGGTTCGACACGCCGCTGACGGCGCTGCACACGACCACCACGCGGAATCCCTCCTCTTGGCGGCGCCGAATCAGCGAGGCAATGGTTTGCCAACGAACCAGCGACGACACGCTGGTGCCGCCAAACTTGAGCACGACAAAGGACGAGGGCGAAGCGGACGACATCCGCGCAGCTATCCAGCCGCCTACAGCTTGTTGAGCAGCATCGTCGAGATGACTCGCACTTCCTCCCCTTCGAACTGGGACGAGAGCTCAATCGAAGAGGCCGTGGTGGAACCTGCGAGGATCTGGGTGAACTCGGTGTCGGCGTAGACGACCGCCCAGGTGCCGCTCACATCGCCGCCGACGGCGTTCCCGGACAGCGGGCCCTCCAGCGGGTCGATCAGATCGGAGGTGCAGCCGGCCGTGCCAGAGAACGAGGCATCGGCTGCGACGGTAAGCGTCGCTTCCCCCTCGCAGCTCCCCACCCGCCCGTTCACGGTTACCTGCGCGGTGAGGGTGCCGGCGTACTCGCCGGCGACGGGCGCGACGGGCGCTTCCCGCGCCGTGTCCTCGCCACCGCTATCGGGGGCTCCCCGCTTTCCATCCCCCACCACGAGGGCGTCGGCACAGCTCCAGAGGGTGAGGATGAACATGGAGAAGGGCTAACATCGAGGGCGGACAGGGGGGTCCGCCCCTACGCGGAAAGTGGGTCGGACACGCGCCCGCCGGCGCCTACCCCCGCGGGTGGAACTCCGCGTGCAGCCGCTTGAGGCGCTCGCGCGTAACGTGGGTGTAGATCTGCGTCGTGGAGATGTCCACGTGCCCGAGCATCGCCTGCACGGCGCGAAGGTCGGCCCCGTGGTTGAGCAGGTGCGTGGCAAACGAGTGGCGGATCACGTGCGGGCTCACCTTCCCGCGCACCCCCGCGAGGCGGGCGTACGTCACCAGTCGTTCCCAGAAGTTCTGGCGGGTCATCGCTGTGCCGCGCCGCGTGAGGAAAAGCGTGCTCCCCCCCGGCTTCCGCACCTCAGCGACGTAGTGGACAATCAGCTCCCGGGCCTGATCCCCCATCGGGATCAGCCGCTCCTTGTTGCCCTTGCCGCGCACGCGCAAAAAGCCCCCTTCGAGGTGCACCCCCGAGAGCGGGAGCCCCACCAGCTCGCTCACACGCAGCCCCGTAGCGTACATGAGCTCGATCATCGCGCGGTCACGCACGGCCAGCGGATTCCCCTCGTCCGGTACGGCGAGGATCTTCTCCACCTGGGCCTCGCTGAGCACCGTCGGGATGCGCAGGCCAAATTTCGGTGACGTCAACAAGCCGCTTGGATCATCGGCGATCAAGTTTTCGGCCACGAGCCAACGAAAATACTGACGAAGCGAGCTGCGATGGCGCGCCATGGAGCGGCTATCCAGGGATGCCGCATGGAGGGCGACCAGGTAGGCGGCGAGATCCTCGTGGCGAACGCCAACCGGGTCGGGGCGACCGTTGTCGCCCATCCAGATCGCGAGGCGGGTAAGATCGGCTCGGTACGCGAGCTGGGTGTTTTTGGAGAGGGCGCGCTCGACCCGCGTCCAAGCCAGGTAGCCCTCCATCGCGTCGTCCCACGCCGGCGGCACCGGTCGAGCCTCCGATTCGGCCGGGGTCGGCGTTGCCACGCGCTCAGCCCCCCGTGATCCCGTGCTTCACCCGGGCAAACAACGACCGGGCGAGGTGCTTGGCGGCGGTGAGGCGCTCGGCGCCCGCACCCATCGTACGGACCCCCTCCGTGCCCAGGGCGCCCGCCAAGTAGTGATCCCGCGTCTTGCGGCGTTGGAGCTTGCCAGAGCTGGTTTTCGGGAGCGCCCCGGCCTGGATCACGACCACGTCGGCGACGGCCAACCCCATCGACTCCTGCACGTGGGCGGCCACGGCCTTCGCCAGCTCGTCGGCGGGGGGCCCATCGGTGGTGCGCTCGACCGCGAGCACGAGCTCCTCCGTATTTTCGCCCGGCCGGGAGAACGCAACGACGTTTCCACGGCGAACGCCGGGAACCTCCGCCGCCACCCACTCAATGGACTGGGGGTGAACGTTCTTGCCATTGAGGATGACCAGATCCTTGAGGCGACCGCTGACGTACAGCTCGCCGTCGTGGATAAATCCAAGATCGCCGGTGCGAACGCCCCCGCCAATGAACGATGCCGCAGTAGAAACCGGGTTTTCATAGTAGCCGGCCGTGACACTCGGACCGTACACCACCAATTCGCCCTCGACGCCCTCACCAAGGAGCGCGCCGGCGTCATCGACGATTTCCACGCGGTGGTGCGGCAACACGTGGCCGCACGAAACGAATTCCTGGATCGGGCCGGCGTGGTCGGCCGGGACCTCCACGACGCGTCCGCTCTCGCAGAGCTCCACGGCATCGACCCTCAGGCTGCGGAATTCGTTGGCCCGGCGCTTGAAGGACACGGCCAGGGTCGCCTCGGCCATGCCATAGGCGGGCAACGCGGCGGTGGCGGGCATCCCGGCCCTGGCGAAGACCGTGTGGAAATTACGGAGCGTACCGGCCTGGATCGGCTCGGCGCCACACCCGACCAGACGCAGCTTCGAGAGGTCCCAACGCGCGAGGTGCTCGTCTGTCGCCCGGCGCGCCGCCAACGCAAACGCAAAGTTGGGAGCGAAGCTGATCGTCCCCCCCACTCGATGGACCGTCTCCATCCAGAGATTGGGCTGCCGAACGAAGCTCATCGTGGGGATCAACCAGGTGTCCATCCCCATCACCACCGGCGTAACCACAAAACCAATGAGCCCCATGTCGTGATACAGCGGCAACCAGCTCACGAGGCGATCGGTTTCCGGGTCGAGCGCGGCGCCGTCCACCGCCTGCGCCCGGGTATTTGCCATCAGGTTGGCGTGGCTGACGACGACCCCCTTCGGGTCGGAGGTGCTGCCGGAGGTGAACTGAAGAAAACATACGTCGCCCGGCTCAGGCAACGGCAGATCCATCGGCTTTGCTGGGCCGGCGAGCCCGCTGACGGTGTGCAGATCGGCGAGCTTGGCCGACCCGACCAGCGCCCACATCAACTTCGCCATCGAATCCGCGACCAGCAGGCGGCGCGCGCCGGCCGTAGCGAGGATCCGCGTGGCGCTCTCCATGTACGCGTCGAGCTTGCCCATCGAGAGCGGCGGGTACATCGGCACGGGCACGAGGCCGGCGCGCAAGGCGCCAAAGAAGCTCACCACGAAGTCGCGCGGATCGGGGAAGATCAGGCCAATCCGCTCGCCTGGGAGCGCCCCCGCCTCGCGCAGCTTCCGCCCGAGCCGATCCGCCTCGGCGGCCAGCTCCGCATACGAGAGCCGAACATCCTCCCCGCGCCCGGCAACGAAGTGAAAACCGCGAGTTTCGCTCGCCGGGGCGGCGTGCAGCGCGTGAACGAGGGTGGCGGGGATCGGCATTGGGGCGGTGCGGACTCTGCGAGGGAGCCGCCTAACCCGCTGACGATCGTCAGAGCCCCGCGAAAGGAAGGACGGTCAGCGCGGTGACGCCGACGTTGCGGTCGCCGCCGGGGCCCTCCCGGTCGTTCTCGAACGCGATGCGGAGGCGGTGCGGGCCGGGGGCCAGCCACGCCGTCTTGCGCTCAGCCTCGGCTGGACACTCCACGACCCATGGGGTCTGCCCGTCCAGTGTAAACGAAAGCTCTGGTTGACCCTCGAACGCGGCGCCGTCGCAGCCAACCACCAGCCAAGCGTCGAACGGCTCCGCCAGCGTCGTGAATTCGATTTCCCGGCTCTCGTTGTGCATGAACACGAAACACGAGTCACATAGCGAGCCGGTGTGGGACTCGATGACGAGCCCGAGCCGCCCGCCGCGCCAGTCTTCAGGGAGGCCTTGCGTGCGCTCGAAGAGGGTGCGGAGGGCATCCACCTCGCCGACCCGCGGGTGTTTCGCCAGCAGGCGGATCGCCTCTCCGCCTCGACCGGCGCGTTCCAGTGCCCGCGCGACCTCGGTCACGACCCCGTCGGCGCGATGGGGACGCCAACCTGCGGTGAGCGCAGCCTCCCAGCCCAGGGCGAGCGCAGCCCCGTCGTGGGTCGGCGCCGCCCTCAACGCGGCAGTCAAGGTGGTCGGATCTTCCTTGGATTGCTCGACCACCCCGTCGATCACGAGCGGCACGCCGTCGAGGGGGATCGCGGCCGCCAGACGCGCTGGCGCGGCGAGCTGCGGCAGCCGCGCCAAGCGTCCGAGCGCGCCGAAGCCGATGAGCACGAGCGCGAGCGCCAACGGGCCCAAACCCCCGGCGAAGGCGCGGAGCCGAAGACCCAGCGAGGCGCGGGGCGGCGCGTGGACGGAGAGCCCGCGTGGATCTTCCTCCGCGAGCGCCGACCGGCTGGCGGGCACCGCGGCGGCCACGGCAGCCGAGCCCGCCACAGCGAGCCCCATCGCCCAGGCCCGGGCCGATCCTCCGGCTGCGGCGGGCAGCGCGCTCGCCGCGATCCCCTGCTTCGCGGCCAGTATGAGCCCGAGCAGGCCTGCCGCCAGTGCGACCTGCAGGAGAATCTTGCGCGCCTCCCGCTCCGCCGGCTCCCCTTGCTGCCCGGACACCAGCCCCGTGATCACCACCAGCGCGGCAAGCCCCCCCGCAGCCGCCTGCGCCGCCACGTCGGCTGCGGAAACGGCGGCCGCGAGGCCCATCGCCAGGCATAGGCGCGCCAGGTACGGCGGCGCGACGAGGGCGACGCCCCCGCAGATCCCCGCGACGACCGCCTGGTGCCACGCGATGGGCGACGCTGCGATGCCAATGAACCCGAGCCCCCCGAGGCTCGCGACCCAACCGGCAGCGCGGCGCCCTACTCCCACTCGATGGTGGCCGGGGGCTTGGTGGATACATCGTAAACCACCCGGTTGATCCCTCGCACTTCGTTGATGATGCGGTTCGCGATGCGGGTGAGCACCGACATCGGGATGTCGGCGACATGGGCCGTCATCCCGTCCGTGCTGTGCACGCAGCGGATCGCGCACACCTCTTCGTACGTGCGCGCATCCCCCATGACGCCGACGCTTTTGACCGGGAGCAACACCGCGAAGCCCTGCCAGAGGCCCAGGTTCAGGGGCTCCAATTCCGCCTGCACGATCGCATCCGCATCCCGCAGCACGGCGAGGCGCGCGGGCGTGAGCTCACCAAGGCAGCGCACCGCCATCCCGGGGCCGGGAAACGGCTGCCGGTCCACGCGACCCGCGCTGAGCCCAAGCTCGCGTCCAAGCACCCGAACCTCGTCCTTGAACAGCTCGCGGAGCGGCTCGATGAGCTGCAGCTTCATGTCGTCCGGCAGGCCACCCACGTTGTGGTGCGACTTGATCGTCGCCGAAGGGCCCCGGAAGCTCACGGACTCGATCACGTCCGGGTAGAGCGTTCCCTGCGCCAACCACTGGGCGTTCTCGAAGCGCCGGGCTTGTTCCTCGAAGATCCGAATAAACGTCTCCCCGATGATCTTGCGCTTGCGCTCCGGCTCCACGACGCCGGCCAGCGCGTTGAGGAAACGGTCCGTCGCGTCAACCACCGTGAGGTCGAAGTCTCCAAACTCGGCCCGGACCGCCTCGCGTTCGCCGTTTCGGAGCAGACCGTTGTCCACGAAGATGCAGTGCAGCCGGTCCCCCAGCGCTTTGTGCAGGATCGCCGCCGTCACCGAGCTGTCCACACCGCCGGACAAGGCGCAGATCACCTCGCCTGTGCCGACCCGCTCCTGAATTCGCTCGACCTGCTCGCCAACAAACCCGCGCATCGTCCAGTCGCCACGCGCGCCGCAGATCCCGCGCACGAAATTGGATAACATCCGCATGCCGTCGCGAGTGTGGGTGACCTCGGGGTGGAACTGGATGCCGTACTGGCGCCGCACCGGATCCTCGAACGCGGCCACCGGGCAGGTTTCGGTCGACGCGGCAATAACGAATCCCTCCGGCATCCTGGCGACTTGATCACCGTGGCTCATCCAGACGGGCAGCTGGCCGCCCAGACCGGTGAACACCGCCCCGCCGCTGACGCTGAGCTGAGCCAACCCGAATTCTCGCGCGCCGGCGGGCGAAACCTCGCCACCCTGGCGATGCGTGAGCAACTGCATGCCGTAGCAAACGCCCAGGATGGGAACGCCCTGCGCCAACCACCCATCGTGGAACGGCGGCGCGTCGTGGTCGTACACGCTGCTCGGGCCCCCGCTCAGGATGATGCCGACGAGGCCATCCAAAGCCCGGGGCTCGAGCGTGCAGGGGTGGATCTCACAGTAAACGCCCAGCTCTCGCACGCGCCGGGCGATGAGCTGGGTGAACTGCGAGCCGAAGTCGAGGATGAGGACGAGCTGATGGGCCGACATCGCCCCGGGGCTAACCCGCCCCGCACGTGTCCTACGGCTTCTTGTTGAGCTCTCGGCTGAAGCGGCCGCCCGTGTACGCGTCGAGCTGGGCCGTGAGCTCCGCGAGGCGCAGCTCATCCGAAACCTTTTTCTTGAGCTCGCCGCCGTTGCCGAGGAGCTGGTCCACCTGGAGACGGCGCCGCTCGAAGTACAGCCGCGTCACCTCCTCCATCACCTTGTCGCGCAGCTTCACGATGTCCTGGGCCTCATTGATCACCCGGATCTCGTTGCTCGACATCACAAGCTCGTCTAATTGCCAGGTTGCCCGCACCGAACCCACATGGTAGATGTCGATACCCTTGGCGGTTTCGAACGGCCCGAAGGCGAGATCGGAGGCGTCGCTCTCGCTCAGCGCCTCGTTGTCGGCCGCCACGTCGTCCGAGATCTCTTCGGGCGTGTAGTAGCCGTAGTCGGTGCCGTAGCTGTTCTTGTAGTTGTAGTACAAGGTGACTGAGGGGAGGGCGGCAGCAGACTTCGCAGCCTTCATCCATGCGTCCAGGTACTTCGGGTCCGTCTTGCTGTAATCCAGCGCCATGCCCTGCACGGCGGCGATGGAGGGCTCGTCCTTGAACTGCGAAAGCACCTCTTCCGGCGAGTTGAAGTCGGCCGCGTAGACCGGCTGGGCGGCGAGGCTGAGGGCGAAGATGAGGTTCATAGTGCGGTCTCCGAGGTGCGAGCGCGGGTGTAGGCGCCGTCGGTGTAGAGGTCGAGGCGGGCTTCCGCCTCCGCGATGTCGAGGAGTCGGTCCACCGTGCCTTGCAGCGAGGGCGGCGGCGGTGTGTGGTCGAGGCGTTGAATGGTAGACCAGGCACCGGCGACCTGATCGGCCACCTGCTGGCGGTACTTGCGGATGTTCTGGGCCGTGTTCGTGGCAGCGAACGCCTCGGATCCCTCGCCGACCAGCTCGTCGCCGAGCGCGTACAGCGAGTCGATCTGGCGGGGGAGCGTGTCGACGCCGAGCGTCTCCAAACCCTGTGTGTCCACCACGCCGGCCGAGGAGTCGATCGCATCGGCAACGTCGTAGATTGCCGAGGTAGAGCAGCCGCCAAAGCACAACATCGCCGACACCGACCAGTCCCCATCCGCGCGCTCGGTAGTTTGACTGGTGAGCAAGGTGCTGTCGCGCCCCTCCACAAACCCGTAGCGCCCGGTGACCATCAACATCGGCAGGTAGGCCTTCGCTGCGAGCGCGCCCGGATTGAGGGTATTGAGGTCCAGACCTTGCCGACGCGTGGCGGTGTCGACGAGGAAGCCGAGCAGCTCCGTCTCCTCCGGCGCGAGCGGACTGCGTTGACGACGGCCTGCCGCGCCCGTGGCCGCGACGCCTCCGAGGCCAAGGCGCCAGATCGACCGCGAGGCCGCGGCCACGGGCTGCGCCCCAACGACGACGACGTCTCTCACGTCGGGATCACGAAGACCCTGGTAGATCGGGTGCCATGTCACGCCTCCGTCCATGGACTCCCACACGCCGTCTGGCCCCCAGATCAGCACGTGCCCCTGCCCTTCGAGCTGCGCGAGGCCGCGCAGGCCCGGCATGATCTGCCGACCCGACTGGTAGAACGTGGCACCGCCGTCATCGGAGCGGCGCAGCCCCGTTGGCGTGGCAACCCACAAGCCGCCCTTCCACCCCGGATCGGGGAGCAGCGCCAGGACCGGCGCGTCGAGCGGCAGCTTCTTCCAGCGTAAGCCCTCCGCGCTTGCGTACAAACCGCGAGACGTACCCGCGAGAATGCGGTCCCCCAGCACGACCAGGGCTTCCACTGCGGCGCCGTCCGTCACGTCCACCGTGTCGAACCACCGCTCGCCGCCGTCGGGCGACACGCGGACACCGGCGCTCGTACCTGCCAAGGTGATTCCCATGGAGGGAACAGCAAGAAAGCGCAGGGCATCGGCTGCGGAGTCCACCCGCGCCCAGTGCAGCCCGCCGTCGGTAGAGCGCCAGATCCCGTCGCTGCGGCCAGCCAAGGCGACCGTCGAATCTTCCGGGTTGAACCAAACGACGGCCCCGCCGGAGCTCTCGACAGCCGTGTGCAGCAGCGTGTCTGCGCTCGCCTTGTCCACATCGACCGCCACCCGGTCGGGCCCCTCCGTGGGAGCCTCGGCGTGGTCCACCACCTCGGCCTCCGCTTCCGGGTCCTCCACCACGGTTTCGTTGGTGTCGGCCGCGCTCTCGGCATCCTCAGAGCTGTCCGCGCTGCTCTCGACCCGCTCTTCGTCTTCCGTGACGACGGTTTCGCCTTCAAGCAACGCTGCTTCGACGTCCACGTCCTCGCGCTCGCTCGGGGCGCGCAACACGCGCGACCAGGTCCGAGCCCCATCCATCGACCGGTAGATCGCCCCATCTTCCAAGCCGAGCAGCCAACTTCCGCCAGCCGCGAACCGCACCAGACTCGGAGGGCCGGCTTCGAACTGGGCGGTGCCCCGCTCCTCGCGCCACGCGGCGGCTTCGCCGATCGAAGCAGGCGCCAACGCCGGCGCGTCCGGCGCGACATCTTGCGCGCGCGCCAACAACACCAGACAGAGCAGGCTCGACCACATCGGGGCGCTCAGCCTACGCGCCCGCGCCGCTCGGGTCAAATCGACACCGAGCGTTCACTGCGGTAAGGCGGCCGCCATGCAGCGTCCGTGGCCCCTCGTGTTCAAGGATGCACGCGTTCTGGTGTGTGATCCGGCCGGCTCCTCCTTCGAAGGAGACGTTGCGGTTTCGGGCGAGCACATCGTCGCGATGGGTCAGGGACTCCACGGGTTCGATGAGGTGGATTGCCGGGGGAAGTGGCTGCTCCCGGGCTTCGTCCAAACCCACATCCACCTCGTCCAGACCCTGTTTCGCGGGCTCGCCGACGATCTCGTGCTGTTGGACTGGCTTCGCACTCGCATCTGGCCGCTGGAGCGCGGGCACGATGTAGACAGCACCGCAACGTCGGCCCGGCTTGGTGTGAACGAGCTCCTCGGCGGCGGCACGACGGCAGCGTTGGACATGGCCACCGTGGCGCACACCGACGCCGTGTTCGAGGTCGCCGCCGCCGCAGGGCTGCGCCTGTTCTGCGGAAAAGCGCAGATGGATCGCGCGAACGAGGCGGGGCTCTCGGAGGACACGGACACCTCCATGCGCTCGGCCAACGATCTCGCCGACCGCTGGCATGGTCGCGGGCGCAGTCGTTACGCCTACGCCCCTCGGTTCGTCCCAAGCTGCACGGACACGCTCCTCCGTGCATGCGCCGAAGAAGCCCGGAAACGCGGCGCGCTGATCCATACCCACGCCAGCGAGAACCGCGACGAGGTGGAGCTGGTGCGGGCCTTGACGGGGCGGGACAACGTCGAGCACCTCGACAGCCTGGGCCTGTCTGGCCCCGACGTCTTGCTCGCCCATTGCATCCACCTCACGGACGCGGAGGAGGCGCTGCTGGCGCGCACGGGCACCCGACTCCTGCACTGCCCCTCCTCCAATCTCAAGCTCGCGAGCGGCATCGCGCGGATTCCGGAGCTCCTCCAGCGGGGCGTTCACGTGTCGATCGGCGCCGACGGCGCGCCATGCAACAACCGCCTGGATGCCTTCGCCGAGATGCGTCTCGCTGCGCTCATCCAGAAGCCGCGGCTGGGCGCGACCGCGATGAGCGCGCGGGCAGTCCTGGGACTGATGACTCGGGAGGGCGCTGCTGCGCTCGGCCTCAACGCCGGGGTGGTAGAGACGGGGCGACTCGCCGACCTGATCGTGCTCGATCCCCGCCGACAATGGAGCGGCGGGGATCCGTACTCCGCGGTCGTTTACCAGCTCGACGCGCGCGCGGTGGATCGGGTGTATGTAGGCGGGGTGCTGGCTGCCGAAGCGGGGAACGCCGTTGGCGTGGATCCGACTCGGCTGGCGGGCGAGGCCGACGCGGCTCTGGCCCGGGTTCGCGCCCGCACCGGGATCTGAGTGACCGACGTCTGGCGCACGCTCGTGGCGGCATCGGAGCGCGGCGAGACCGTTGCGCTCGCGACGGTCATCGGCGTGGATGGCTCGGCGCCGCGCAGCAGCGGCGCGCGGATGGTGGTGTGGCCCGACGGGCGCATCGCCGGCACGGTTGGTGGCGGGAACTTCGAAGCCAAGGTCATCGAAGCCGCGCTCTCGGCGCTCACGACGGGCTTGCCCCGCCGCTACAGCGTTCACCTCACCCGCGATCTGGGCATGTGTTGTGGAGGCGCAATGGACGTTTTTATCGAACCCCTCCGCCCCCTGGATCGGCTGGTGATCTTCGGCGCCGGCCACGTCGCGCGGCCGACCGCGAGCTTCGCGCGGGAGGCCGGCTGGTCGGTCACCGTCGTGGACGACCGGGAGGAGCTCAACACCGAGGCGCGCTTCCCGCAGTGCGAGCGGTTCGTTCGGGATCCGCGAGGTGTCGCTCGCGCCCTGGAGAGCGACGCTCGTACCTGGATCCTGCTGGTGACCCATGACCACCAGCTCGACCAGGATCTGCTTGAATTACTCGTCGCCCGCGACTGGGCGTGGCTGGGCCTGATCGGCAGCCGCACCAAGGTGACGAAGTTCCATCTTCGCCTGCGGGCGGCGGGTGTCGATCCGGCGCGGCTCGCCCGGGTGAGCGCCCCGGTGGGGCTGGACATCGGCGCGGAGACCCCAGAAGAGATCGCCATCTCCGTGCTCGCCGAGATGATCCACACGCGACGCGGCGTGAGTCGCCCTCCGGCACCGATGCGCCTGATCCGCTAGGCCCGAACGCCGCCGCGAACCGCCTCCTCCACCAACTCAAGGAGCCGCTCGAACTTGATCGGCTTCTCCATGTACCCGTCGAAACCCTCGACCCGAGCGCGCTCCTCGATCGCCGAGTCCCGATAGGCGGTGCACGCGATCACCGGGATGCGACGCATTTCGGGATCCTGGCGGATCATCCGCAGGACATCGAAACCATCCATGTCGGGCATCAGCAGGTCCAGCAACACGACGGACGGACGGAACCGGGCGAGGGTGAGGCCTGCGGCGAACCCGCTGTCGACCATCTCCACTTCAAAGCCGCCCTTGAGCTGCAAGTAATCGCCAACTGTCTGCGCAAAGTCACGTTCATCGTCGACAATCATCACTCTTCGCGCGACCGGTACGGGCTCAACGTCACCGTCCAACAATTGGGGAGGCACCGGGTAGTTGTAGGCGCCAGCGAAGGCGACCACATCCCCCGAGCGCAGGCGACGGTGCCCGCCCGGTGTGCGGTGGGCGACCAACAGGCCGCTGTTCACCCAGTTTACAACTGTGGGAGGCGACACACCCAAGAACTTCGCGACCTGAAAAGTCGTGAAGTAGGTCGGACCATCGCTCGGTTGCCTTCGGCGCGCCATCGGAACTAAGTATCCTCCCCAATCGCGAGTGTGGTCAAGTCGAGCGCCTGCGCGCTAACCCGAACATCGACGCGCGCAACACCCAGGCGGGGTCGCGACCGGCCGATCGCCGCGCCGATCTCCGCGGCCAGGGTGGTGGCCTCCTGCACAGATCGTCCGGGCAACGCCAAAACGAAACTCTCGGCATCCACCCGCGCGGCGAGCTCCCCGGGGCGGGTGCGCTCCCGAAGCTGAGCGGCCAGCCAGATCAAGAGCTGATCGCCCACCAACCAGCCATGCCGCCGGTTGATCAACCGGAGATCGTCCACCCGCACGAGCACCACCGGGAGCACCTTGCCCGCCGCCCGCGCGTCCGTGAGTGCGGCGTCAAGTCGCGACAACAGCATTCGCGCAGTGGGCAGCCCGGTCAGCATGTCCGGCGGGCCCTCTCCGGGCTCGGGCGCCTCCCCCAAAAGCCTCAATGCCCGCCGCACGTGTCCGAGCAGCAGCACCGGATCGACAGGGCGCCGAAGCACCGCGAGCGCACCGGCATCGTACAACGGGGTGGAGTCCTCCCCGATCGCCAGCACCGGAACGGCCGCCAACTCCGCATCCGACTTGAGCCGGCGTACGAACGCAATCCCCTCTGGATCGACCGCCGCATCGATCACGACGACTGCCGGGGGCTGGCGACGCATCCGGTCCACGGCGCCACCGATCGTCTTGAACCCCCTCACCTCCCAGTGTTTTGCGAGCAGGCCCACCACCTGCGAAGCGAGGCGCTCATCGGCGCAGTAGAGTTCGATGGCGCTCGCCGCAGCTTGGGGCATCGCGAGCGGCAGCGTCACGACCGCGAGACCCCCACCGGCCGGCGCGCTGCTCGTCCGCAGCGCCCCGCCTGCGTCGGCCAGGATCCGAGCGCTGGCCTGAAGGCCGATTTTCGCGCCGCTCCCGCCGGGCGTCGGCCGGGTAGCGAAACCCGCTCCCTGGTCAAGGATCGAGATGGTCACCGAGGTGTCGCTCGTCGCCACCTCCACCGTGATGGCGGAGCCCTCGGGGGAGTAGCGCACGGCGTTCTCCAGGAGGTTCGCCAAGACCTCGCGGATGGCGCCAATCTCCGCCTCAATCGGCGCCGCGGCGGGTCCGTTCACGACGAGCGACTGACGACGAGCAGAGGCCAGTGGACGCAAGTTCTCCGCCATCTCGGCCACGATCCGCATGGCATCCCCGCTCTCGGGAACGCTGCGCACCGCGTCGTCGTGGCGGTATCGATCGAGCAAGTCCTCCACCATCTGCACCATCCGCTCCGACTGGCGCCGCACCGTGGCCGCCACCCTTGGGATCTGTGGCGGCGCGATCAAGCCTTCTTCGAGGAGCTGCACCTGCCCGAGCACGACCGCCAGCGGACTGCGCAAGTCGTGACTCAATAACGCCAGGAAGCTATCGCGCGCTTCGGAGAGCCGCTCCAGCCGGTTGCTCACGCGCGAGAGCTTTCGGTGGCGGTCGACGTAGCCACGCTCGAGGCGGAGCTGGCGCTGCTTGGATGCATCAAACTGCCTCGCACCCGAGATCGCCGAGCCCAGGATCGCGCCCAAGGCCTCCCGCACTTCGACATCCACCTGCTGATCCGCACGATGCACGAGCTGAACACGACCACCACCGGCGCCCCGGAGCGGCACGTCGCTCACAGCATACCCAGGTTCAGGCTGTGAAGTTGCTGGCACGCGCCCCGCCTCCAAAACCACCGACGTCGCCTCGCCAAGCGTGTCCGGGTCGAGCTCGATCCGTGCGCCCTCTACCCCCGGGAGCCCCACCAACGCCGGCGCGAGCACCGAAGCCAGCGAAGACAGCTCGGTGTGCGGATTGATCAGATCGGCCAGCCTCACCACGCCGCGAAGGAACCGTTCCCGGTGACGCAGCGCCCCGCCGCGCCGCGCCTCGGCCACACGGAGCCGTACACGCCAGCCGAGCTCCGCCGCGCCGTGCTCTCGGCCCACAACATCGTCGAAACCTGCCGCGAGCGGGTCGCCATGTGGCGCGCTCCCCGAGGCGAGCAGGATCGTGACCAACTCGGGCGCGAGGCCGCGAAGCTCCTGCGCGAACGCGAGCCCGTCGTCATCCGGCAGCACCGCCGCTACGACCATGGCCACCACGTCGCCGATCGCGAGCGCGCGCCTCGCGGCCTCCGCCGTCGTGGCCGTACGGACGACAAAACCCTGCTCACGCAGTCCGGGTTCAGCTCTCGCCAGAAACTCGGGGTCGTCGACAACGACCAGCGCGGCAGGGTTTTTCGTCATTCACGCGGCGCGAAGGCCGGTCATTCCATGATCCGGAAGCGGAAGTAGGTCTCCCCGACCACGATCTCTTCGCCGCCGAACAGCCGCCGATCGGTGATCAGCTCGCCGTTCACCAACGTGCCGTTGCTGGACTTGATGTCCTCAACGTAGAAGTTGTTGCCGCGGCGGAACAGCTTGCAGTGGTACCGGCTCACCTTGCTGTCGTTCTTGATCTGGATGTCGTTCTCACGGCCGCGCCCGATGGTGAGCTGGTCGTTGGTGAACGGGTAGATCTGCTCTTCGGCCGTGCTCTCCTGGTAGATGAGCAACGCGCGCCGCTGGGTGCCATCATCCGACGCGGGGATCGGCGCGGGCTCAGAGAGCTCGATCGCAGCACCGCTGCTCTTCGGCTCGTCTCCCCCAATCTCAATCTCCACCTCGCCAATCACCGGCCCATCACCCAAGCCGGCCGAGAACTGCACCTCGGCGCTCACGATGTCGCCGGAGTCCTCACCGACCTCCCCGGCTTCGATCGCCACATCGTCCCCCGCGTCGCTCACGCGAACGGTAGCGGGGCCCTCGGAAGCATCGACAAACACCGAGCTCATGTCTTCTTTGAGCTCGACACGACCGCTGTAGGCCTCGCCATCCTCCGTGACCGGGGGAGGCAGCGGGGCGGGGACGGCAGCGGGAGCGGACGGCGCAGTGTAGTGGCCCGCGGGCTCCGCAAGGGCGATCCAGCGCTCCAACGCGGCGTTCAGCTCGCCAAGATCCGCATCGATCGCCGCAATCCGCTCATTTGCGGAGGAGGCGTTGCTGCGCAGCTCGCCCACCTGACTCTCAAAGTCGGCATCCTCAAGCTCGCCGATGGCCTGCCGCAGCTCCAGCTCCTGGATCTGCTCATCGACGGTGCCCTTGGAGGCGCCGATCTTGGCCTTGTCCGCATCCAATTCTGCGACCAAGGTGCGGATCTGCGGCAACAACGGGCCTACACCCTCCGCAACGTCCGTGGACTTGATCTCGTGATCGAGGATGACTTTCTCGATGACGCCCGAAGAGAACTTGGCCGCCTGCGCCCGAGCCTTCTCGATGTATTTACGGTGCTGTTCGTACTTGTCGACCAGACCGTTGAGGTTGCCGAGCAGTTCAGCCTTGTCCATTCGGGGAGCTCCGGGGAGAGACGCCTTTGTAGAAAACCGTGGCGGCGCTGTCAAGCGGGGGCCGACAGCCGCATAGTCCCGCCTGCTAACCGATCGAGGTGCGAGTCGGGCAACCCTCACGCGCCGGCAGCACACTTTTCACATCGTACACGGCACCCACCATACGGGCGACGTCGCGTCCAGCGGCGCTTCGGGGATGGTCCAGTACCCCAGCCGCACCGTGTCGTACCCGACGGCCTCGACGTGGGGCATCACCGGCGCCTCGATGTCCGTGTACGTGGCGGTGCCGATGGTATCGACGCCGTCGGGCAAGGTCCACTCGCGGGCGTACTGGTAGGTACGCAGGAGAAGCCTGGATTGATCCGGCCACATGGACGCGCTGGTCACGAGCCCACCGGCGCCCTCGTCATCTTCATCGGCCGTGACCAACTCGCCGATCAGGCTCGCAACCGCGTCATCCGTGAACGCAGGGATGGTGTACACGCCCGTGGTCTTGTCCGTGCGCTTCGTCGCGATGACGAACCGCCCGTCGTTCGTGTGAGTGAGGGATTCACTATCCTCAACACCGGGAAACGTGAATCGGTACCGATCGGCAACGACGCTGAAACTTAGGGTAACGCCGTCGAGCTTCGGCTCCTCGAACACCACCAGCGCGAGATCGTCCCGGTCCTTCCCGTTGTTTCCGACATCGGCCACCACGATGCACGTCGCCTCCCCGCACGGCACGAGGTCCAGATCTTCCATGTCCTCGTTCTCAACACCCTCGATCGTTACCGTCGCGAGCAACACACCCAGCTCATCCAGCGCATACACCGCCGCTTCGTTCCCGTGGTCCTCGACAACCCACAGCGCTCCTGGGTTGAGGAGCGAGGGAATGACGCCGGAGATCTCATTCAGCTCGACGTCCTCCACCAGCCCCGTTTGCACGGGATCACCCCAGGCCGTACACGGAGGCGGAAGGCCGGTATCGCCCGTCTCCGCGGTGTCCGCCGTGTCCGCCGTATCGAGGGTGGAGTCGAGGGTGCCCGAATCCGCGCCAACGCCCGTATCACCGCCGCTTCCCACCACGGTGGTGCCAACGCCCACGCACGCGATCAGGAGGAGCATGCGCCATCATAGCGCATCCCCGGCGCCTCACTCCGGCGAGATCGTGGTGACGAGCCCCGCGTGATCGGAGCCCGGGACCTCGAAGACGCGCGTGCCTTCGGCGGGCCAGGACTTCGGGATGAGGACGTGATCGAGCCACAGCTTGATCGGGCCGACCTGCCACGTCGTCAGCTTCACCCCCTCGATCTCCCCGGTGTCGGCGAGGCCGGCCACCCGAAGCGGCGCGAGCTTCTTGTCGTACGAGTTGAGGTCCCCGGCGAGGATGACCGCGTCCCCTGCCTTGGCGGGCCCGAGATCCGCCACCAGGCGCCCGTTCGAAACAAGAACCGCGAGCGCAGCCACCGCGGCGTCCGTCGTGGCTTCGCAGTTCGGCACCCGCGGCGGGAGGTGCACTCCGATGAGCGCGACGGGGCCGCGCCCCAGCTCAAAGCGGCCGACCACCATCGGGCCGACGCAGGGCCCTTTCCAGGCGGCCGGGATCAGCGCAACATCTCCTTCCACCCGGGCAGCAACGCAGATGCCCCAGGGAGAAGGGTCCCTACCGTCAAGAACGAGCTGCAAGCCATTGGAGGCGAACGTGGCCTCGGCGAGGCTCACCCGACTGCACTCCGTCAGAAGCACAAGATCCGGGTGCTTCGCGGCGATCGCCTCGGCCGCCGCGCGCGCCTCGGTGTTGCCGGCCTTCAGATTGGCGATCGCGATGACGACCGGCTCGGCCTCCACCGGGGCAGGACTGTCCGCCGCGAGCGCGACGTTGAACGCAGCGAGCGCACAGGCTGACAGGCCGAGCGCCATGGGCTCGCCACCGCGGCCCAAGCGCCTCACGCGGGCCTCCGCATCCGGCAGCCCCAGAACACATCCGCCCCTTCGGGGTTGCCCTCATTGCTGTAGGTGGCCTCGACCGGCCAGCCGAGCTTCGCCGCGATCATCGGCCCCTCTTCCGGCTCAGGAGAGCAAACGGCATAGATCAGGGCGCCACCCGGCGCCACGCAGCTCGCCGCGTTGCTCAGGATCTTCGCCTGTCGCGCGGCGGCGATCGCAACGTCCGCCTCGGTGCGGCGCCAGCGGATCTCCGGGTGCCGACGTACGAGTCCGAGCGCGGTGCAGGGTGCATCCACCAGCACCGCCGGCCACGCACCCGCCATGGGAGCCGCGCTCCAGTCGTGGACGTTGGAGGGGACCGAAAGGCCCACTCGCGCCGCGTTTTCCGCGATCCGCGCCAGCCGCTCGGCGTCAAGGTCGGTTGCCGTCACCCTCATGCCCCTCGCCGCGAGTCGCAGGCTTTTTCCACCAGGCGCAGCGCACACGTCGAGCACCTCCGCCACGTTTGGCACGAGGTCTGCGACGGCGACGGCGGCCGGATCCATGATCCACCAACGTCCCTCGGCGAAGCCGGGCAGCTCGTCGACGCGCCCCGAGCGCGCCGGGAGCCGAAACACCCCCTCACCTGCCGGCACCAGCACGATCCCCGCTTTCTGAAAACTCGCTGCGACCCCCGCCGGATCTTCTTTCACCACGAGGTGCACCGCAGCCGGCTCGGCGCAAGCGCGCATGTACGAATCAGCGCGCGGGGAGCCCAGCCGGGACCGCCACCGGGCGATCATCCACGCGGGAAAGCCCAGGGAGACATCGCCTTCAAGCGGAACCACGCCGCGCCGCAGGATCGCGTTCACGAACCCGGCGGCGTGCGCGGCGCCGAGGGCCCGCGCGAGCTCCACACCCTGATCCACCGCGGCGTGGGGCGGCGTACGGGTGAACGCGAGCTCGTAAAGCCCCGCCCGGAGCGCCGAGAGGACAGGCGGATCCAGCGTCCACACGGCGCGGCGCGCCGCGGTGGTGATCGCTTCGTCGAGCGCGGCGCGGTGGCGAAGCACCCCGAGAGCGAGGTTCCACGCGAGCGCACGATCTGCAGGATCGCCCGGCACGAACTCGGCGAGCGCCTCCTCAACGTTGCGGCCCTCGTCGTCTACCGCCAAGAGCGCGCGGGCGGCGGCCACGCGGCCGGGGTTGGCGCGCGACCGGGTGTTCGGGCGCGCGGGCCGGCGCGGCGCGCGCTTGACCGCCACCACCGCGGGCTCACTCACGATCGGCCAGCTCGGCGTCGATGATGCGCGCGAACACGTCCGGCGGCTGTGCGCCCTTCACCTTGTAGCCGTTGACGAAGAAGGTCGGAGTCGACGTGATCTTGTACTTCTCGGCCCGGGCCACGTCGGCCGCCACGGCCGCGTCCACCTCCGTGGACTTCCGATCCGTCTCCCACTTAGCCACGTTCAACCCAATTTCCTTTGCGATCGCGCCGAGGCGGGCTTCGTCGAGCCCCTCCGAGGCAAAGAGTGCGTCGTGGTACTCCCAGAACTTCCCCTGCTTGTCGGCCGCCATCGCCGCGAGCGCCGCGGGGCGCGCCATCTTGTGCATCGCGAGCGGCTGGTTCATGAACACCACCCGCACCTTGTCTCCGTACTTCGCCTCGACCGCTTTGATGTTCGGCTGCGCCTTCTTGCAGTAGGGGCACTGGTAGTCGCTGTACTCGACGATGGTGATCGGCGCATCCACTCGCCCGAGGGATGGGGACTTCCCCGGATCCAGCGGGATCCACGGCTGCGTGAATTCCGCGGCGGTACGCAGCTCGTCGGGCGACTTCGCCTGCTTCGCGAGGCGCACGACCCGTTTGGCCAACGTGGGCATGTTGGCGCACATGCTTTTGTCCAGCAGCTTCGGCGCCCGCTCCAGGCACTTGCCCATGCTGTACTGCTGGTCCAGGCAGGGCACGCAGCTCCCGACGATGTTGTTGAGCGCGTACGTGGCCTTCGTCGCGGCTTCCCCTGAGAGCCCCGCCATCTCGGGCACCAGGGCTGCGAGCTCCTCTGCCGTATACGTCGTGGGCTCAAAGGCAGGCTTTTCCTTCTTCTCCCCCCCCCCGCCGTCCTCGCCCTTGGAGCGGGGCGCCGGGGCGGCCGCGGCGGCGGCGATCTGCGTATCCTTCGCCGCAAGCTCCACTTTCGCCTCAAGCGAAGCCTGGTTGTAGCCAACCGTGTATCCCCCGTAGGCACCGAGGCCTCCGAGGACCACCGCGAAACCGAGGAGACCGAAGATCGTCGCGTTCTGGGACATGGCGGCGCGGTTAACTCCCTGCGAGCGCGCCCGTGCGAACCGCCGCGGCTTCGGGTAAGCTCGCGGCGATGTACCGCACACTCCCGCTCGTCGCCCTGCTGATCATCGCGTGCGACGGCACCCAGACCATCAACGTGGGTGGCGGAGAGGAGGACTCCAACGCGCCGGCGGTGCAGGGGGACACCGGCACCGACGCCCTCCCTGGAGACACGAGCGAGGACACCGACACGGGCGAGGAGGTCGAAGACACGGCCGCGAACGCCGCCTGGCAAGACGAGTTCTTCGTCGACACGATGATTCACGACATCGACATCACCCTGAGCGACGACGCCTACCATGATATCCGTCGCGACGGGCACACCTACGTGATGGGCGACGTGACGGTGGATGGCGAAACGATCACCGGCATAGGCCTCCGCCTGCGAGGGAAGATCGGCTCCTACCGGGAGATCTCTGGTAAGCCCAAGTTCAAGATCGACATGAGCCAATTCGTGGCCGGCCAGAAGTTCCACGGCCTGCATTCGATGGCGCTCAACAACGAGGTGGTGGACTGCTCCTACCTCCGTGAGCCGCTCGCCTACAAAGTGTTCCGCGAAGCGGGCATCGCCGCGTCCCGAACCAGCTTCGCGCGGGTGCGCGTGAACGACGAGGTGTACGGGCTCTACGTCATCATCGAGGTGCCCGACTCCCAGCTCCTCGAGGACCGGTTCCCGGGGGACGACGAAGGCAACCTCTACGACGGGAAATACATCTACAACTGGGACTTCGGCTCCTACACCTTGCTCGATTTTGATTCCGGCGTGGACGACATGTTCGGACTCGAAGAAGGCACGGACGTCGGCCACGCCGACATCGCCGCGATCAGCGACGCCATCGACGGCGCACCGCGGGGCGGCGGCTTCGTAGAGGTCATGGACCCGCTGGTGGACTGGAACCAGTGGCACACCTCCTGGGCGGTTGAGCAGTGGGTCGGCCACCTCGACGGCTACCAGATGAACAAGAACAACTACCGCGTGTACTTCCGCCCTTCCGACGGGAAGATGATCTACCTGCCCACCGACTTCGACTACGGGTTCTTGTCCGACGGCGGCTGGGGTGTGGGTTGGACAGGGCCGCTCGGCACCCTGGCCTCACGATGTTTCCTCGACGCAAGCTGCCGCGAGGCCCAGGTGGCGGCGGTGGACACCATGCTCGCCGGTGTCGATCCCGACGCGCTCCGCACCTATTTCGACGCGATGGCAGAGCTCACCCACGACGACGCCTCCGACGATCCCCGCCGCGAGTGCGGCACGAGCAGCGTTTGGTCCACGCAGGACTACATGCGGTCCTGGATCAGCGGTCGCGACGCTCAGGTGCGAGCAACGTGGGGGCTCTGAGCTTCGGGCTGTCGCTGCTGGCGTGCATTCGGGAGTCGGAACCAGCGTCGTCGGGGGGCGGCGACCAGGCGGTTGACGGGGCCGAGGAGGCCGAACCGCTCCCCGCGGCGGAGCAGCCTCCCGCGCCGGACTACGACGGCCAACTGTGTCAGCTTGCGTTGGAGTGCGCCACGGTCATCGGGGACGGGGCACAGACTGAGTGTACGTTTTCGGTGACAACGGAGCCGGGGGAGGTACAATACGACGGGTTGGCGAGGGTGTGGCAGCGCGGCCGCAGCTCGCGGTACATCGAAAAACATCAGTATGGTGTGGAGCTTCACGACGAGCTCGGGACGGACACGAACGCCGATCTTCTGGGGATGGGGGACGAGAGCGACTGGATCGTGAACGGCAACTGGTACGACCGATCGCTCGTGAGAAACAAGCTCGGCTACGACCTGTTCCGCTCGTTCGGCGGGGGCGTCCGCTACGCTCCGGAGAGTCGGTACTGCGAGCTCACGCTCAATGGCGACTATGAAGGGATCTACCTGCTCCAAGAGCGGATCAAACGCGACGGCGATCGAATTGACATTGATCCCGATCCCGGAGACGGGCTCTCCATGGTGCTCAAGCAGGACGACGACGAGTGTTTCTATATGAACCAGACGACACACGGGTGCTGGAAGCTGGTGTATCCAAACGAATCGACCATCACGGCGGAGTCGAGCGCGGGGGCGGCGGGGTGGTTGGCGGAGATGGAAGATGCGGTGCGGCGGGGTGACCCGAGTGACGCAAACGGGGCGTGGGCGTACCTCGACGAGGACAGCTTCATCGACGTGCTGTTACTCGAAGAGCTGGTGAAGAACGAGGACTTCTGTTGGACGAGCCTGCATTCGTGGAAGGACCACGACGGGCTGCTGCAGTTCACGCCGTGGGATCTTGACATGGGGTATGGGAACCTGGCGAACTACGAGGATTACGGCACGACGGACACGTGGATCGACTACCGACCGGAGCTGTTCGCGTTGCCGGGGAGCGCGGCGGAAACGCACACGCGAATGGCGGCGCGGTGGGCGGAGCTGCGGAAAGGGGTGTTGGCCGAGGATGCGGTGTTTTCCCGGATCGATACGATGCAGGCGACGATGGGGGAAGCGTTGGGGCGGAACCTGGAGCGTTGGCCCATCGGGGAGATCGGGTATGGCAACTACTTCTACCCGGTGAGCAGCTACGACGAGGAGGACGCGCATGTGCGGGCTTGGTTGCACGAGCGGCTGATTTGGATGGATGCACATGTGGGGCAATGGTAAGGGAGCGAAGAGGGAGAGAAGAGGGAGAGGGAGAGCAGAGGGAGAAAGGTTCACGCAAAGCCGCTAAGACGCAAAGGGAGAGGGAGAGGGAGAGGGAGAGGGAGAGCAGAGGTGCACCACGGAGGGCGGGGAGGACACGGAGGGAAACAGGGAGGGGGGCTTAGACGCGTTTGGCATGGCGAGCGCCGTCGACATAGCGGATCGGGTGAAGTGCAAGATGCAGCCATCGTTTCCCCTCGGGGACCGGAGGTGGACCACGCCGGGTGTTCTGCTATTGGCTGTCGCCTGCCGCGCGACAGGCCCGTCCGAGCGGCCCGTTCCGGGCTTCGACCCTTCCGCAAGCGAGGTCGGGCACGACAGCGGCCGCGGGGGAGGTGACGACAGCGGCGAAACGGATTCGGCGGACCGCGATACCGCCTTCGGCGAGGATTCCGACGCCGACGAAACGGGTGTCCCCGGAGATCCGGCCGACGACCCCTTCGCGTGCTCCGGGCTTGTGGGCGAGAACCACGATACCGTGCCCGCCTGGTCGGGACTCTGCGAAGGCGCCGCTGGGTTTACCTCCCACGGATCGAGCTGCTACTGGCCCTCCAAAGCCGATTACTCCTGGGTGGATGCTAGAGCGACATGCCGCTCGGCCGGTGGCTTCCTCGCCACAGTCTCAGACGAGGACGAGGGGGTGTTCCTCTTTGGCCTTGTGGCGCACGCCCATCTCGGCGCTTGCGATGGGGGTGCGGAGGGCCAGTGGGTCTGGATCACCGGGGAAGCCGTGGCCGAGACCAAGTGGGCCGGCGGCGAGCCCAACGACACCAACGGCGGCGAAGATTGCCTTGAGCAGCTCCCAAGCGGGGCGTGGAACGATGCCGGCTGCAGTGACGTCTACGGCGTCGGGTTTGTTTGCGAATTCGGGTGAGGGTGCCGGGGCCCGATCCGATCGCCTCCCCCGCCCCGCTGAACTCTCGGCGCGACCGGGGTGGCCGGCCACCCCCCGCGCAACGGGAGCGATCCGGCCCTCAGGGCTCCCGTTGCCTGTCAGGTGAGGCCTCACCCACCGAGCAACGAGAGAAAACGCCTCGAATTCCTCTCGTTGCCCCAACGGTGAGGCGCCACCCATCGCGCAAAGAGAGTCGGCGCACGCCACCACCGCCGCCCGCCCGCTCGCCTTCGCGGCTTTGCGTGACCCTTCTCCGCTCCCCCGCGATGCCCCCCTACCCACCTTGGCCCAGTCACCTGGCTCCGGGCACTCGCCCAACCGATTCTCCGCCTCTCGGCGAAACGCTCGGGCGGGCACGGGGGCCCGCCCCTACACCACTCCGCCCTGAACCTTGCCTTCCGCCTCCCCTCTCCCCTCCGTGATCTCCGCGCCCTCCGTGGTATGAATTCTCGGCTCCTCAGTCACCATCCCCGGGTAACGAGAATCCTGCTCGAATCATGCTTTCATGCGCACACGACAGCGCGGCCCACTCCCCGTCCATCGGAGCGTCAAAGTCCTCGGCGACGCCAATCGGCAGTCCGCGGAGGGCGAGAGGCTCGTCCCCCGGCACCGCGTCGTCAACGCCCACCATCACCCCCACCCCCCCTTCCCGTCCCCGCTACCCGCGCCGCTCCCCTCCCCCGAGGCCGGCGGCATGCCCCGCAGCGCCATCTCCTGCTCCAACTGCCGCACCCGCCGCGCGAGCTGCACCCGAGCCCGGAGCCCCACGGCCCAAGCGGCCAACGCCCCGCTCCCGAAGCAGAACACCATCACCGCGGGGACTGAGATCGGCGAAGACAGCTTCCACGCCGCGAAGTACGCGTCGAAGGAGAGCTCCGTAGACCGGGAGCTGTTCTGGACCACGAACGCGGTGACCGTGAGCGCCACCCCGAGGAACAGGCCGAGCTTGAACCATCGCATCCGCCCCACGTAGCGCGTTGCGCAAAAGCAGCGAGGCCGCCACCCCGCGAAGGGTGACGGCCCCGGTTCGCCTCGGCTTGCGCCGAAGCGGAGCTTACTCGCGGGTCTTCATGCGCTTGCTGAGGTCGCCCATGATGTCGCCGAACTTCGCCGAGCTGTCGCCCTGCTTGCGAAGCACTTCGCCCATGTCGCCGCCGCGCGCGCGGTCCTGCGCCGACTTCTCGGACAAGGAGACCTTGCGATCACCCACGTCGATGTTGATGATCTCGGCCGCGATCGTGGCGCCCTCCACGTAGGTGGTCTGCCAATCGCCGCTGCTGTTCGCCAGCTCGCTGTGGTGCACGAGGCCTTCGACACCATCCTCGATCTCGACGAACACGCCGAAGTCGACCTTGTGGACGATCTTGCCGTTCACGACCTGGCCGAGGAAGTAACGCCCGGAGACGCTCTTCCACGGGTCGTCGTGGAGCTGCTTGATGCCGAGGCTGAAGCGCTCGTTGTCCACGTCCACGTTCAGCACGCGCGCCTCCACGTCGTCGCCCTTCTGGTACTTCTCGGAGGGGTGACGAACGCGCTGGCCCCAGCTCATGTCGCTGACGTGCACGAGGCCGTCGATCCCGTCTTCGATGCCGATGAAGATGCCGAAGTCGGTGATGTTGCGCACCTTGCCGCGAACCACGGTGCCCGGCGGGTACTTGTCCGCCGCCGCTTCCCAGGGGTTCTGCTCGAGCTGACGCATGCCGAGGCTGATGCGACGGTTCTCGAGATCGATCCCGAGCACGCGCGCCTCGACGATGTCGCCGATGTTCACGAGCTTGCTGGGCGTCTTGACCCGCTTGTTCCAGGTCATCTCGCTGATGTGCACGAGGCCCTCGATGCCATCTTCCAGCTCGACGAACGCACCGTAGTCGGGGAGGCTGACCACGCGACCGCGGATGGTGGCGCCGACCGGGTACTTGTACTCGGCATCTTCCCAAGGATCGGGGCGGATCTGCTTGTAGCCGAGGGAAACGCGGCCGCTGTCTTCGTCGTAACGAAGCACTTTGACCTCGATCTGCGCGCCCACTTCGAACATCTCGCTGGGGTGCTGGATGCGCCCGTACGACATGTCGGTGATGTGGAGCAGGCCATCGATCCCGCCGAGATCGACGAACGCGCCGTAGTCGGTGATGTTCTTGATGGTGCCGAGCATCACGGCGTTGACCTTGAGGGACTTCAGGGTCTCGCTCTTCTTGTCTTCGCGCTCGCGCTCCAACAGGACGCGGCGGCTCAACACGATGTTGCCGCGCTTCTTGTTGAACTTGATGATCTTGAAGTCGTGGGTTTCGCCGATGAGCTTGTCGAGGTTCTTCACCGGGCGCAGGTCCACCTGGCTGCCGGGGAGGAACGCCTTGACGCCGATATCGACGGCCAGGCCGCCCTTGACGCGGCTGGTGATGAGGCCGCGCACGGTTTCGTCGCGCTCAACCGCCTTGGAGATCTCCTCCCAGGCCTTCATCAGGTCGGCCTTCTCCTTGGAGAGCTCAAGCAACCCGTCTTCTTCGCCCATCTGGTCGAGGTAGACATCGATCTCGTCGCCAACCTTGACCGTGATCTCGCCCGCTTCGTTCACGAACTCCGAGCGGCGGATGACGCCCTCGGCCTTGTAGCCGACATCTACCGTGACAAACTCATCGCCGACCTCGAGCACCGTGCCCCGAACCACGCTCTGCTCGCGAACCGAGCGGTCGTTCAGGAATTCGTTGAAGAAGCTCTCGAAGTCTGCGCGGGAGACTTCGTCGAGGGGGGAGTCGAGGTTGAGGGTCGTGGTGCTCATGAAGGGATATGTCTCGGCGACGGGCGGGCCGTCGCGTGGGTTGAGGTCGATGAGGAGGCTGTGGATGCGGACTGGAACCCCCGGGATGGGGGACTTCCGCAGCGGAGAACGTGTCCTCAACACGCCCGCGCCGAGCTGATCCGGCGGCCGAAGCCCCCGGAGGCCCGCGCGACTATCGCGCTGTCACCATTCGTCAAGGGCTGCGCGGCAACTCTCGGGCGTCCCAGGCCTTCCGAAGCGCTTCGAGCGCGCCCCGCTTGAGATCCTTCGCCAACGTCACGAACGCGCCGGTGCGGAGGTCGCGCACCGCCACCCCGTCGAAGTGGTAGTTCCGCGCCGGGGAGGCCTCCGCCGGACGCACGCTGGTGAGCGCCCCGCCGAGCAGCGCCAGAACGTCACGATCAACGCCCCGGAACGCCCGGGCGTTGCCCCGATCCGCGAGGGTGACCACCACCCGGGCGCGCACCTCCGGTACGAACAGCCCGGCGCCGCGGCGCGCATCCGTCACCGCGCCCGACACCACACCCGCCCGGCGCGGCACCACCTCGATGAACAATCGGTCCGCCTCCCCGTCGCGGCGGCGGCGCCGATGGACCCCCGCCTCCATCGCGAGCGTGTGCACCAGTCCGGGACCCTCCACCTCAAACACGGCGCCTACGACGTGCTCTCCCACGGTCTCCTCCGCCACAAGGGTCGGGTCCAGGCCCATCCGGCGCAGCCACGCCGCTTCAACGGCCACCAGCTCGGTGAGCCATTCGGCGTCTACATGTCCGGTCGCTTCGGCCGGTCCGATGAGCACAAACGCGCCATCCTCGCCCGTGTCCGCGTCGAGCAGGCGCCAGCGCCGCCGCGCCGCCTCGGCCTCAACCAGCGCGCGGCGCACGCGGTCCTCTTCGGCGCCGGGCGGCAGCTCCTCCAGACGTCGAAGCGCCCACAAGAGCCGGGAGTCGGCGGCGATGCGGGCGTCCAGCGTGCGATAGCGGGCGAGCACAGCGTGGGCCTTCGCGGGGTCGGACCAGAAGTTTGGCGTGGTGCTGCTGTCCAGCAGCGAAGCGGCCTCGAGGCGGCGAGCTTCGTGGGCATCCCGAAGCGGCGTCCAAGCGGCGGTCGCGGCCTGCACGTCTGCATCCGCCACGGGAACGATGGGCTCCGCAGCCGGAGGTGCGGGTTCTTCCTCCACAACGCGGCGCACGTCGATTCGACCGCCCCGTACACCCAGCACCAGCGACTCCCCATCCCGCACGGAATGGCCCACGATGAACGTCGCGAGCGGCCCGACCAGGTTTCGCTCCATCTCCCGGCGCAGGAAACGCGCCCCAAAGTGCGGGTGATAGCCGTGGGCGACGAGCCAATCGAGGACGTCGGCGTCCACGATCACCTTCAGCTCGCGACCGGCCACGCCCTCCCGATCGAGCAGCCAGGTGAGCTCGCGCTGGGCGATGGCCCGGATCGTCGCGCGGGAGAGCGGGTGGAAGTGGACCACCCGGTCGAAGCGATTGAGGAACTCGAAGCGGAACACCTGGAGGATGCGGCGATCCAGCTCCGCGTCGAGCGCGCGGGTGTCGCGCGACTCCGCGAAGCCCACGCCCGTTTCCCGGTACACCTCCGCGCCCGCGTTGCTCGTCGCGATGACGATCAAGCTTCGCACCGAGACGGTTTCGTTGTTTCCATTGATGTAACGGCCTTCATCCACGAGCTGCAGCAATCCGTCGTGCACAGCCGAGTGGGCCTTGTCGAGCTCATCGAAGAGCAGCACGCCGAAGGGCGCGTTTCCAAGGCGACGCGCCAACTCGCCGCGGCGCTGCTCCACGACGTGGGCGCTCGGGTTCCCGAAGAGCTGCCCGTGCGACTCCGGCCCGCCGAAATCGGAGAGGTTCACCCGGATCATCCGCGACTTGTCGCCGAAGAAGTACTCTGCGAGGAGCTGGGCGGTGTGCGTCTTGCCCACGCCGCTCGGCCCGACGAACAGGAACACCCCGAACGGTCGCCGAGGATCGGCGAGGTTCGCCTTGATGAGCGCGACGACGCGCACCACCGCGTCCGCCGCCTCCTCCTGGCCAAGCAGCCGCTCGGTCACGAACCGGCGGGTGGCCGCGATGTCGAGGTCGATCGCCGGGTCTACGAGCGGCGCGGGCACGCGGGTGTTCTCGCTGAAGCGCTGGATCACCTCGCGCAGTCCGACCGGCTCGCCGCCCGGCCCCAAATCCCGCGCTTCGCGGAGCAGATCGAGCGCCTTTCGAGGAAAGTGCCGGTTGCCGATGAAGCGGCCCGTGAGATCGATCGCGGCGCGCTGAGCGGTTGGCGTGATCGCGCGGCCGCTTTTGGCCCACTGGGCGTCGGCCCACTTCGCCACGATCTTCCGTGTTTTCTCAACGGATGGCTCATCGATGGTGATCGCGACCAGCCACTCGCCGAGATCCGGCGTGAAGTCGAGCATCGCCTGCATCTCGCGACGGCTGGCCTCCCCCAGCAGCGGCCGCGTGGACGCCGAGCTGAAGCGCAACAACAACGACTCCCAGTCGAGCGAATAGGCGAGGTGCATGTCCCGGATGAACGGAATGATCGGCGTCGGGGACTTGAGCATGTGGTCGAACACCGACTGCACGGTGTCGGTGCCCTCGCTCGAGTCCTTGAAGTGGCTCGCGATGCTGCGGAACGAGAGCTGCACGAACCGGGCACCGCGCAGGGCCACGGGCCCCTTCCCGGCCGCCGCGGAGCTGATCAACGCGTGGATCACCGCCGATTTTCCAACGCCCGCGGGGCCGACGAGGATTGGTGAGCGTTTGCCCTCCGCTACCAGTACGTCTTCGACCTGCCGGATCACGTCCTCCATCCCGAACACCGGCTGCAGCCGCCCTTCCGCACACGCCGCGCTCAGATCGGCCTCCACCCAGTCTTCAAAGGCGAAAGGCTTGTCTTTCTTGGCCATGGCGTCCTACTGGAAGAGGTCGACGAGCTCGGCCGTGAAGGCGGTGGCACCTTCGGCGGTGAGGTGGTCGAAGTCGTTGAAGGATTCGGGATGATCGTCGAAGCGCGTGGTGAAGTCGAGCATCGCGGTGCGGGGCAGCCGCCCGGCCGAGTCCCTCAACGCGAGGCGAGCCGCGCTCCAATATTCAGGCTCCACCGTATCCCGAAGCATCCCCCGCATCGGCAACATCACCAGAAACGTGCGCTTGGCGGCGGCGACGCGGACCACCGCTTCGAGGGTGGCGAGGCACGCTGTGTTCACCTTCGGCACCCACGCGGCGAGTGGCCGACCCAGCAGGAATTCCCGGCGATTTTTGGCGTTTGCTGCGGTGAGCGGCGGCGCGGGCTCGCCGACCCAACGGGGGATTCGACCTCGCGTGCCGTGACGCAGGTCCGCCACGGCCGCGAGCATGTGCCCCGGTGCCTTCAGGTGCTCCACCAGATCGTGGCGCCGCCCGCTCCCGGCCAGCCACCGATGCGGCAGGATCGTCACCGCCATGGCGCTCGGTCGGTTCTCGATGCCCAACGCCACCGCCGCCCCGAACCACTGCGGCTGCATCGCGACGTGCGGGATCGGCGCCCTCCCGCAGCTCACCTCATCGAACAACAATGGGGAAACCTCGATGAAGAGCACGTCGAGGCCGGCTGCGGCGTCCGACGCGGTGAGCAGCTCCGGGTACGTCGGAACCAGCGAGTTCCCGCTCAACGTGTGCCGCGCGAGGCGCTGCCAGGCGAAGCCTGTGCCCGCGGCGAGGGCCACGAGGTCCACATCGGCGCCGGTGCGGCTGCTGCCGAGGAGGAGCCCCCTCACCTCCCCCTCCCCCGCGGGCAGGTCCCCGTCCCAAAACGCCTCTTCCCATGGGCAGAACGGTTCGTGAACGGACATGGTCCACCACACGGCCGCAGGCAGCGCGACGAGCGCCACGGCGAGGCCGGCGAGGAACTGGAGGACGCGAGGCAAGGCGCGGGCTCCTATCCGAAGTCAGAAGTTGAAGTAGATGAACGGCGCATCCGCCTGCTTCACGGCCACGCACCCGAAATAGGCTGCTCCCACGGCGAGCCCCTGCAAGAACGGAGCTTTCGGCCATGGAACTTGGGCCTGTGGCCGCAAGTAGGCAACGAGATGGAGCGCGACCGCGGCCCCAAACAGCCCGAACTGGAGCGAGCTGACCCCGAGGGTCGCCGTTCCAGCTTCACCGGCGAACATCCTGGAGAGGTAGTCGACGCTCGCGCCGAGGGTGAGCGAGCGGAAGAACACCCAGGCCACCATCACCGTCGTCATCGTGAGCGTCCAACCGGCGAAGTTCCCCAGCGGGCTATCCCAGAACGCGGCGTGCGCCGTACGAAAACGCTCCCGATAGAGCCACGCGCCGGCCTGGCCAAAACCGTGGATCGCCCCCCACACCACGAAGGTCCAGTTCGCACCGTGCCAGAAACCGCCGATGAGCATCGTCGCTGACATCGCGAACAGGGTTCGCCCGGTGCCGTGGCGGCTGCCGCCCAGGGGGATGTACAGGTAATCCCTGAGGAACCGACTCAGCGAGATGTGCCAGCGCCGCCAGAACTCCTGGAGCGAGCGCGCGATGTACGGGCTATCGAAGTTGTCTGGAAAGTGGATGCCGAACATCCGCGCCAGACCGACGGCCATCTGCGAGTAGCCCGAGAAGTCGAAGTAGATCTGAAGCGCGTAGGCGAACAGCCCGATCCACAGGTTCAGGCTCCCGTAGGCCGCAGTGTGGTCAAAAGTCGCGTCCGCGAGCTGGGCAAAAGCATCGGCAAACACGACCTTCCGCGCGAAGCCGATGACAAAGTCCTTCGCGCCGGCGGTGAGGTCGTCCAGCGTCGGTGGCCGTTCAAGCCGGTCGAGCTGCGGGAGGATCTCGGCGGCGCGCACGATCGGACCGCTCACCAGATGGGGAAAGAACAGGATGAAGGTGGCGAGCTTGCGGAGGTTGCGGGTGGGGTCAAGCAATCCCCGGTACACGTCCACCGTGTAGGAGATCGCCTGAAACACGTAGAACGAGATCCCGAGGGGCAGGAGCAGGTGGGGCACGGGGAGCGCCACGCCGGTGCCGAGCAGGTGGAGCACGTCGTTGGTCGTGCTCGCCGCAAACCCCGCATACTTGAACACGCCCAGCATGCCGAGGTTCATCGTCACGCTTGCAGTGACCATCACGCAGCGGCGCAAGGCCGAGCCGGAGCGGTGGATGCCGAGCGCGAGGAAGTAGTCGGCGACGATGTTCGCCGCGAGCAACCCCATGAACGGCAGGCTCCAACTCGCGTAGAACCACACGCAGAACCCCACCAGCAGCCACACCCGGATGCGCGCGCTGGGGGCGACCGCGGCGCCGAGGAGGGCGAGCACCAGGAAGACGAAGAATTCGTCGCTGATGAACAGCATCTACGCGCGAAGCGCCCGGGCGAGCGCGACGATGTGCTTCACGACGGCCTCGATGGTGAGGCCGGTGCTGTCGATCCGGATCGCATCGTCGGCGCATCGCAGGGGAGCGACGGCGCGGTGGGTGTCCTGATAGTCCCGCGCGGCGAGCTCCTCCTTCACCGCTTCGAAGCTGCGCTCCTCGTGCTCCTTCCAACGGCGGCGCGCGCGCTCGTCGAGCGAAGCATCGAGGTAGATCTTCAGCTCCGCGTTGGGCAGCACGACCGTACCGATGTCGCGACCGTCCATCACCACGCCCCCGTGCCCCGCCAGCGAGCGCTGCAGCCCCAACAGCGCGCTGCGGACGCCCGGATGCACGGCCACCGCGGAGGCCGCCGCACCGACGGCCTCCCCCCGGATCTCTGCGCTCACGTCCTCGCCGTTCGCCTCGATGGAGAGCGCGCCGCCGGCGAACGCAAAGCGAAACTGGATCGAGGCGGCGATCCGCGCGCACGCCGCCTCGTCCCTCACGTCTTCCCCCGCCCGCAACACGAAGAGCCCGACGGTCCGGTACATCGTCCCCGTGTCCACGAGCTGGTAGCCGAGCACTTCAGCCACACGACGCGCCACCGTGCCCTTTCCGGAGCTGCCAGGACCGTCCACAGCGATCGCGATCTCACGCACCCTCGCCCCCTACCTCGCCGGTGCGCTCCGCGAGCACGATCCGCTGCACGTCCCAGGGCTGATCTCGGTGGCAGTAACGCGGCGCCCAGTCCGGATGCCCTTCGTCCCAGAGCACGGCGAAGCCCGCTTTTTCCACGCGCGCCCGCATCGCCGCCGGCTCCTCGTGATGGCGGAACACCTCGCCCGCAGCGGCAACCACCACGCCGAGCGCGGTGCGAAGCCACGCGCCCGACCCCTCCCCGGTTCGCGAGTAGCTGATCGCGAGCCGAGAACCAGGGGCGAGCAAGCCGCAGAGCGTGCGCAGCGTCGCGTCGATCGCCTCGGCGGGCAGGTACATCACGACGCCCTCCCAGAGCACAACCGCGGGTCGCCGGGCATCGAAGCCGGCGGCCAGCAGCTTCGCGTCGAGCGCGTCGTGTTCGAAGTCCACGCCCACGAACACTACCGAGCGCGCGTCGGGCGGCCGGTCCCCGAGTCGCTCGCGTTTGTACACCTGGGTGTCGGGGTGGTCAACCTCGAATACGTCCATCCCAGCGACCGAATCCCCCAGTCTCCACGCGCGCGCGTCGAGCCCTGCGCCGAGGATCACGAGCTGGTCGATCCCCTTCGCCGCAGCCTCAGAGACCACGTCGTCGAGCACTCGCGTGCGGTAGGCCATGAACCGGCTGCGGCCGCCGGTCACCGTGTCCCCGACCCGCATCAGCAGCCGGGTCGCCGCGGGGGCCAGGGCGGCGGCGCGCAAACCGCCCGCGTACCACGAGCCCAGCAGCTCGATCGCGAGCGGGTCCTGCGCGATCGCAGGGGCCTCGTACTGCGCGAGTCCCCGCGCGAACGCAACCCACTGCGCCGTGCGGCTCGGCTCCCCCGGGCGCATCTATTCGAGGCGGCGGAGCAGGTGAAACGCGGCGGGCGACTCGATCACGTCGGAGGTGGCCCCGATGTCCAGATCGAACGCGGCCTCGTCGAGCGTCGGCATGAGCTGCCTCCGGGCAAACCAGCCGAGATCGCCGCCATCTTCCTTGGTTGGACCGTCGTGGTAGGCGCGCACGACGCCCTCCCAGGGCTTGCCCTCGGCGAGATCCGCCTTGGCGGCCTCGATCCGCTTGCGCGCATCGTCCTTGCTGCGCGTCGCGCCGGGCAGGGCCCGCTCCGCGCCGGCGAAGCCGACCATCAACTGCGCACAGTGAACTTCCACAACTTCCTCGCGCAGGATCACGTGGAACCCGAACGGCGTCTCCACCACCGGCGTGACCTCGCCAACCTGCACGGCCGCCACCGCGTCCTCGAACGCCTTGACCATCTTGCCAGGCGCGAACGAGCCGAGATCGCCGCCGCGGCTCGCCGTCGGATCGTCGCTGTTCTTCTTGGCCAAGGCCGCGAAGTTGGCGCCGGGGGCCAGGGCCTCCTCGCGCAGCGTTGCCGCGCGAGCCCGCGCCTCCTCACGGGTGCGCACGATCTCCGGCTTCGCCTTCATCGCTTGCGCATACGCGACGAGGATGTGGCGTGCCGCGAGCCGGTCTTTGCTCCGGGCCGGAACCCGGGGCGCGTCCGGGTGGGTGCTCGCCGCAGCGGGCGTGGGCGCGGGCGTCGACGCGGGCGCGGGGTCAACCACGGTCGGGGCCGGCTCCGGCGAGGGCGCCGCCGGCTCGGAGTCGCACGCGACCAGCGTCGCAAGGAAGATCCACCGCATCAGATCGCCACCTCAAGGTCCGAAGTCCCGCGAGGGGCCAACTTCACGTTGTCGAAGCTATAGATCATCACGCCAGTCAACGTGTTGAACAGCGTGTCCTGCGCGGGCTGATCGAGGGTTTCGTCGAGGAAGTCGTCCACGCGGAGACACTCGTCCACGACGTACTCATCGTAGTCCGGCGTGTCCACACCGGCGTCCGCGTCGGCGTTCTCGTCCGTCACGCGAGCGTTGCTGAAGGTCACGAGCATGCTCTCCGTCGGCTCCGCGTTGGCGGCGACCGCGCAGGTGTCGAGGGCCAGCGGCGCCGGCACCTCGCCAACGCCGGTGATCGTCGCGGTCGCGTCCGTCAACTCGGACATCTCGTAGTACTCGGTGTACGTGCCGGAAACCGTGACAAGGTCGCCCACGCTCACGACGTTGTCGCCGCCGTCGTACACGTAGATGCCGCCGTACTCCGTCGCGCCCGGAACCTGTACGAAGAAGCCCGCCCCCGCGCGAATCGCGGTAACGACCACGCCCTCGATGGAAACCGGCGACAGGTCAGGGAAAACGCCAGTACGCAGGTCGTACACGGTGGCGGTGCAGCCGCCGCCGTCGGGGTTGGGCTCGTCCGGGCAGGCGTCGCACGCGTCCCCCGCGCCGTCGCCATCGGTGTCCGTCTGATCGTTGTTGACGCCAGGGCAGTTGTCCACGTCATCCGCCGTACCATCGCCGTCCACGTCGTTCACGTCCAGCTCGCAGTCCGTGCCGGGAACCATCGGGCATTCGTCGCAACTATCGCCGAGCCCGTCCCCGTCCGTGTCCCACTGATTCGGGTCGTAGATCCCCGCGCATACGTCGCCGCTGTCGGCCACGCCGTCGCCGTCGTCATCGCCGCTCGCGGGCTCGCGCAAGTCGCAGATGCTCCGCTCGTCCGCGCACGCGTACAGGCCAAACAGCTCCCCGGCGTACTCGTAGCCGGACGGCATGGAGTGCGCCGAAAGTGCGGCTTCAAGGGTGGCTTCCACCTCGGCGAGCGTGTCGGCGTTGTCGCCGCTCTCTCCATCCTTGAGGCAGTAGCTGCGCGACTCCCCGCACGCGTCGATCGTATCGCACCAAGCTACGTTCTCCGCGAGCGGCTCCACCAGAGCCGTCCGCCCGTACACCGCTTCCCCGGCCACCACTACGAGCCGTACGGACGCCTCATCCGCGCCAATGATCGCTCGGTACGGCGTCGGGCTGTAGTCGAACACGGCGATGTCGGCGGCGCCGCCGGGGGTGAGCACGCCGAGCACGCCGTCGGCACCGACCAACCTCGCCGCGTCTTCGGTCGCTTTTCGCCACAGGTCTACGTCCGAGAACGGGCTCCCCTTCCCCGCCAGCCACGCTTCGGCACAGGCCAGCTCAGCCGGCTGCCCAATGCTGCCGCTCGGCGTCCAGTCGCTGCCGATCGCCCAGGGCACACCCAGGTTATCGGCAATCTCGATCGGCGTCGTCGTCGCGTACAAGACGAGGTTGCTGCGCGGGGACCACACGATCCCCGTCTGCGTGGCGCCGAGCTGCGCGAGCTGCTCCGTCGAAGCGTCCGTTGCATGCACATAAACCTGCCCTGGGCCGGTCATCCCGGCGTCGAGCATCGTGTCGATCTCGCCCTGCACGTTGCCGTCCCGACCCTCGGCGACATGATTCATGACCGCGTCGAGGCTGCCGGAAGCCAGCTTATCATTGTAGTATTGACCGTCTCCGTCCTCGATGGAGCTGTCCACGTTGCCGGAGCTGTAGGAGAGGTCGTACGACTCGAGGTGGCTGGCGTCCGCGTCTTCATCGAGGTTCCGCACGCCGCGGTCGATACACCCGCTCCCGGAGCTGCCCACCGCCGAGGTAGTTCCGTGAACGATTTCGCGGGCTTCCGCCCACTTCATGATCTCACAGTTGTAGGCGTCTTCGATGTCGTTGTAGGCATCCTTGAAGTCGTCGTAGCGATCATCGCCCTGCCAGTCGTAGCGGTCCTCAAACTCGGCGGGGACCTCCCAACGGGGCAGGGAATTGTACTGGAGGTGGTTGTGCGGATCGATCAACCCCGGGCTGATCACGCCCTCGGTGCACACGACGCTCGCCCGGGAGGTATCGCACGTTGCCCCAGCACAGGTGACGAGGCCGGTGCTCCGTTGGTACACGACGACGCCGGCCGTTGCGCCATCGGGCAACAACACCACCCCCGAGAGCGCAACGTAGTCGCCGTCACCGGTCGTCGCCGTGCAGTCGGGCAGCGCGGGGCCGACGGTGTCATCCCCCGGATCAAAGCCCGTATCGCCGGAGTCAGCCGTGTCTGCAGTGTCTTCGCGGCGCTCTTCCGGGGTGAAGCCGCCGGTGTCACAGGCCGCGAGCAGGGTGAACAGGGGCGAGAGCGCGAACAACCGCATGAACACTCCATCCCCGCCGGGCTGTCGGCGGGGTCGCGTGACTAATCCGGCCCGAAGGGACGGCAACACCATTACGCTGCGCCGATGCTCCTCGTGCTGCTCGGCTGCTACGACAAGGTGGAGATCGTGGCCCACCTCGACCTCAAGGCCGATCGCGTGGTGGGCGAATCGCGCGAAGTGAACGTTTGGCGGCGGGCGATCACGTGCACCGACACCCCGACCTGCCTCGACGCGATTCGCACGGAGGTGTCCAACCAGGCCGCTGCCATGCGGGAGCAGGGGGCGCTCGACGTGCAGGGCGGTGCCGAGGTTCGGGACGGCGAGCTGGACTTCGTGTGGCGCTGGACCGCGCCGCTGAAGGCGGCCACCTACGCCAATCAGACGTTCCTCCTGCTTTATGACCAACCAGGGCGCGGAAACGTGTGGTCCGGGCGCGCCCGACCGCACCTTGCCTTCGTTTGGCAGGAGGAGCGTGGCACCCGGGTGAGCGTACAGAAAGCCCCATTCGGCAGCCGCGTCTGGACGCTCCCCGACGAGCCGACGCGCCACGGGATCCTGATGCCCGGCGCGGCGGCGAACCTGGCGATCACGTTCACGACGTTGGACGACGTGGGCAACCCCGCGCACGAAGCAGGGTGGATCGGGGGGTTTTTGGGGTTGGAGGAGGCGCTGCGGGCGGAGCCTCCAAGCGGCGAGACCGCTCTGCCATAAGCACGAATCCCGGCTACAGTCTGGGCTACTCCCCGGCGGCAGCCGATGTTCCTCCACCTGGCGTTGTCCGCGTGCACGTCTGACACGCCCGTCTCGAGCACCGCGCCTCGACCCGGCGCAATCTCAGGGCGCGTGCTGTTCGACGACGGCGCTCCGGCGGCGGGGGCTGAGGTCGCGACAACTGGGGCTATCGCGATCACGGACGAGGAGGGCGCGTTCACGCTGCCGGACCTCCCGCCGGACGCACAGACGTCTCTGCGGGTCCATCCGGCTGGAGGCACATCAAGTTCAAAATTCGTGGCGGTAGACGAGGGCGAAACGACGCACACCACCATTCGGGTGATGGCGCTCCGGCACGCCCAGCTGGCGGACGCGGCGGCGGGCGGTACCATCGTGACCGAATCGGGACTGGAATTGGTATTCCCACCCGACGGCCTGGCGAACGAGGCCGGCGACGACCTCTCCGGCGCGGTGGACATCGACTACGCGCTGCTCAACACCTTCGAGTCCATGGCCTACGCCCCCGGGAACCTCCTCGCACTTCGCGACGATGGCGACACGTGGCAGATGGTGAGCAACGGGATGGTCGAGGTAACGCTCACGCAAGCCGGGCGTCCTGTCGACGTGTCGAGGAGCGTCGTGATCTCCTTCCCGACGCTGGAAATTCCGGATCCGGAGGTCGGAGGCGCCTGCGGTACGCCGTTTCGGCTGTATGGCTTCGACCCCGAGACCGGCCTGTGGGGTGAGAGCGAATTGGGGTGGTTTGAGGCGAATCGCTTCTACGCCTCGGTCGAGCAGTTCTCCTGGTGGAACTGCGATGCGACCATTCGGTACCAGGGTTGCGCCAACGCGGTGCTCACCCTGCACGGCGAAGCGGTGTCGAACCTCGAGGTGGGCGTGTGGCTCAGCGACCAAACGCGCCAGGTCGTCACGTCCGACTCCACGGGGGCGGTGCAGATCCAGGTTCCGACCGGAAGATCCGTCTCCGTACTCGCGGTGATCGACGGTCAATTCGCGTCTGCAGCCGATGATGTGGACGTCTACTGGTCCTTTGGCAAGGCCACCGCTGAGGTCGGCACCTGCGTGGAGCTTGGCACGCTGGAAGCCAACGGCACCGACGCCGACGGGGATGGCGAGCCCACTTTTCCCTTCGGGGTGGACTGCAACGACGACGCTCCAGGGCGAACAGACGCAAACCCGTGTGACACGACCCCGGGCACCGATTCGGATCACGACGACCCCGATCCCCTCTGCGGTACCGGCGGCTGAATGGGGCGAGCCTTCGGGCGATTCGCAAGGCCCAACCCCCTTCATCAGGATCGGCCAGGAGCGAATCGCGGTGGAGGCTGGGGGACTGCACCCGTTGCTCGATCGGCGCGTCTTCCCTTGGCGACTTTGCGACTTTGCGTGAACCTTCTGCTGCCCCCATCCCCTACTTCTTCATCTCCCGCACCTTCAACCCCAGTTGATTGAATCGAAGCTGCACCTTCCGCGCCGCCGTGTCGTCGCCCACCAGGATCCGCGCCATCGCGCCAAAGTCCCCGTCCTCCTGCTCCCAGAGGCGCGTAAAATACTGGCGTTCAACGTCCTGGGCGAGGTGGTTTAGCGTGGGGTCGGGGCGCACGACGATCTCGCAGCGCCATCCGTCCTCCGCCGAGGGCCGATCCACCCGCACCGCGCGGAGCAGGTCCTGCACCAGCTTCGGTCGCACCTGCACCAGGTCCGCCCGCCCACCTCCCGGCAGCGCCGCCAACTCCGCAAAGGTAAAGGTGAGGGCATTCTCGATAACCATCGAGAACTCCCGAAGATTTCCCGACCATCGATGGCGGCGCAGCAAACGCTGGGTGCGCTCAGGAAACATCAACAGGAGCTGCCCCGCCACTGCGGCCGGCACCTCTCCGGACAGGCCCACCGCTACGTCGCCCGCGATCCGCGTGGGGCTCCCCGGGCCCAGGCCCGCCTGCTCCCGATACTCCAGCACCAGGCTGCTCAACGCCGGAGATTCCACCGCGCGGAGCGTGCTCCACTCCAACAGCCGGCTGAAGTCCCCGCGGCGCTCCACCAACGAGGGTAGGATCACGGTGCAAGCTGGATTCAGGCGCATGTAGAGGTCGGCGCGGAACCGGCCGGCGCGCACCATCGCGGGCAGGTCCTCGTGCGTCGCCACCACAATCTTCACGTCCACCCGCCGCTCCACCGTGTCGCCGATGCGAGTGAGCACCCCCTCCTGCAGCACGGTGAGCAGCATCTTCTGCACTTCTTCGGGCAGGTTCCCGATCTCGTCTAGGAACAGCGTGCCGCCGTCCGCCTCTTCGAACGCCCCCTTTCGGTCGGCCACGCTGCCGGTATAGGCGCCGCGCACCGCGCCGAAAAGCTGAGCCGCGACCAGATCGCGGGGGAGCGTGCTCAAGTCCACAGGAACGAACTTCCCTTTTCGCCCGGAGCGCGCATGCACCACATGACGGGCGATGAGCGACTTCCCGGTCCCGGTCGGCCCGCCCAGGATCACCGGCAAACGCCCCTTCGCGAGCACGTGCAGCCGCGCGCGTAGCTTCCGCATCGGCGTGGACCGCCCCCAGAACACGGGCCCCTCCGACTCCCGGCCCCGCCGGGCGGACAAAACGTTCTCGATCTGCACCCGCAACGAGCGCGCATCGACGTAGTCATCATCCAGGAAGTAGGTGTATTCTTCGGCCCCGAGCCGCTCCGGAACCTTCTCCAGCGCCACCTCGTTGCGGCTGGTCATCAGCACCACGGGCAGGTCGGGCAAGCGGCGTCGGAGCCGTGCGAGGATCTCCAGCCCCTGACGACGCCGCACCCGCGCGACCGCCTTCGCATCCGCGCCCGGCGGCAGCCCGACGAGGTCCGACTCAGGGATCTCGAAGTGAACGTCGAGCAGCACCACGTCGATGTCGCGACGCCGCGCCCGCAGCACCTCCTCCGCCTCCCGCCAACTCCGCGCCGGACCGAGATATTCGTGGCCTGGAATCGCCTTTCGGCACAAGGCCGCGTACCGATCCTGGTCGTCGATCACCAGCACGGTGGCCATGCCTAATCCTCCGCCTGCTCCGCGAGCCGGCGACAGGCTTCGCCGAGGGTGTAGGCGTCGTGGGCGAGCGCGCGGAGCGCAACCATGCCGAGCAGATCGAGCGAGTGCATCCGGGCGCCGAGGCTGCCCACGAGGTGGTCCACCTCACGCGTGTCAAAACCTTCGACGGAGGGCCGCAGGCCAGCCCACACGGTCACGCAGTCCACGTCACCTTCCGGCCCGCGGCGAGTACGGAGCAGGTCAGTGCGGAGCGCATCGCGATAATCCGCCTCTAACGCATCTTCCCCCAGCCACCGCGCTTCGAGGTGAACGTACTTGCCGAGGTCGTGTCGAACGCGCTGGGCGGCCTCTCGTGAACGCATCGTTTCACGCACATATCCGATCCGCTGGGTGCTGGTTATGGTACACTCTCCCGCGTCCGGAGGCTGACCATGACTCTCCTGCTCACTCTCTCGTTCGTCGGCTGCGCGGCCGAAGTGAACGTCGACGTCGATGCCGACGCCGACGGTTTGCTTGGCAGCGAAGAGGCCGATCTCGGCACCAACCCCGACAAAGACGACAGCGATGGAGACGGCGCGAGCGACGGCGCCGAGCTCGCCGCAAACACCGATCCGCTCGATGGGGCCGAGTACCCCTACAAGGGCGGCTGGGAGATCGGCTCCTGCCACAACGACATCACCGGGGAAGGCCTCGCTGAAGGCGACGTCTCCGAAGACTTCGCGTTGGCCGACCAGAACGGCCAGAACGTGCACCTCTACAGCTTCTGCGACAAGGTCGTATACCTGGTCTTCGCCGCCTTCTGGTGAGGCAGCTGCGTAAGCGAGGCCGGGGGCCTCGAAGCCATCTACCAGGACAACAAGGACAACGGCCTCATGGTCGTAGAGGCGATCACCGAGATCGACGACGGCTCGGCGGCCGGTCAGTCCGATCTGCAGGATTGGGCAGACGAATTCGGGCTCACCATGCCCGTCGTCGCCGATCCGGAGAGCGCGCTGATGTGGAAGTACGCGGCCGGCTTTGACGGCAGCGTGGGCCTGCCATTCACCGTCGTGATCGACCGTGGCGTGGTGATCGACAGCATCAACAGCGGCACGCAAGTCGACAAAGCGGTCGGTCTGCTGTGAAGGCGCTCCCGATCACGGTGCTCTTCGGGGGCATCTTTCTGCTGGGCTGCGCAGGCGTAGGGGCCGACACCGCGGAGAACGGTGGAGGTGGCGGCGGCTTCCTCGGCCTCGGGGACGACACCGGGAGCGGCGAAGAGGAAGAAGATCCCGCGAAGACGGACTCGGATGGCGACGGCCTCACCAACGCCGAAGAGGACGATCTCGGCACCGATCCCGACAAAGCCGACAGCGACGGCGATGGGTTCGACGACCCCGACGAGGTGGAGGGCAACACCGACCCAAACAAGGCTTCAGACCACCCCTACGAGGGCGGCTGGCCGATCGGCGCCTGCCGGAACGACGTCCAGGGTGAGGGCTTCTCCGAGCGGGACATCAGCGATAACTTCAACATGGAAGACCAGTTTGGTGAAGAAGTGGAGCTGCACGCGTTCTGCGAGAACGTGGTGTACATGGTCTTCGCGGCCGTGTGGTGAGGCGCGTGCCAAAGCGAGGCCGGGGGCCTCGAAACGCTCTACAAGAAGAACAAGGACGACGGGCTGATGGTGCTCGAAGTCATGATTGAAGACGCGCAGGGGCGCCCGATGAAGCAGTCGGGGCTGGAAGACTGGGCCGACAACTACGGCCTCACGATGCCCGTCCTGAGCGATCCGAGCGGCGAGATCATGTGGCAGTACGCGGCGGATTCGGGCGGCTCCGTGGGTCTTCCGTTCACGGTGGTGATCGACCGCGGCGTGAAGATCAAGACCATCATGAGCGGCGCCAACTCCGACGAGGCGTTGGACCTGCTTTAGTCCGCAAACGGCCGTTCAGGGCGATGCGCGCGGCCCGCCGACCTTTGTCAGGCGGGCTCCGCTGCGCATCGCGGTCGCCATCGCGGTACATTGCCCGTGCCCAGTCCGGGCTCCCCGCTCCCCCACGAGGTTGGTGTGACCCTTTTGTTTGCGCTCGTCTCCCTCGTCGCGCCCGCCCTCGCCGGAGCCCTGCTCGTCGGCACCGCTCCCCTCCCGGCAGACGGAGTCACGGCGTCGGAGGTCCATGTTTACGTAGAGCGGTGCCCGGCGAATGCACGGGCGCGGGTGAAGGCCGAGTCTGGGAAGGTCACTGCGGTCGCCACCGGCGCGGATTGCATCGTCAGCTTCACCTACGCGCCGCCGAGCCTGAGCGCACCGAAGTCCTTGCCGGTCACGATCCAGGTGCAATCCGACGAGTACACGGTGCAGATCCCCGTGGCGCCGCCCTTCACCGGGGACGTCGGCATCTCCTTCGATCCCCCGGTCATCGCGGCCGGCGGCAGCGCCACCGTGAAGCTCAAGCCGACCGGCACCACGCCCGTAGCCACCCCGCAACGGCGCTTTGTGCTCACGGCCAGCGTCGGCACGGTGGATAGCCCGATTCCGCTTGGCGACGGCACCTATTCCGCCCGGTACACCGCCCCGAAAACGATGGCGGGTCCGGTCATGGTCGCGATCACGGCGGCAGACGCGGCGGCGCCCAGCATCCAGGGGCTGGCCGGCCTCCCCGTCACCCTCCACAAGACCATTGGCCTCGACGCGCCCTCGGGCAGCAACAACGTGCTCAGCGTCGGCGGCAAGCAGTACGGTCCGTTCAAGGCCGACAGCAAGAACAAGGTCAGTTTTGAGGTCGATCTCGATCCGCGCAACCCGGTCGGGCGCCTGCAAACCGTGAACGCCGATACTTCCCGGGTTGAGCGCGAAGTTCCGATGCCCGGCGTTCCCCAGGTCGGGCAGCTCGTTTTCCTGCCAATGCCAGCGAGCGTCGTCGCCGACCCCACGCGCCTCCTCCCCGTTCGCGTGGTTGCCCTCGCCCCCAACGGTGACCAGGTGCCCGCCTCCGACCTGAGGATCACCGCCTCCGCCGGTGCCGTGAGCGCCGCCGGCCCCGACGGCAAGGTCATGGTGTCCCAGTTCACCTCCCCCGCCACCGCGCAGGAAGTCACCCTCGGCGCCCAATGGAACGGCCTGATCGCGAGCCGCAAGCTGCGGATCCTGGCGCCGCTCCCCACGATGACGCTCGCGGCCGAGCCCGCGGACTTCCCCAAGGGCGGCGGCACGGTCAAGGTCGTGGCCCGGCTCAAGGATGCCGGCGGCACAGCCCTCGCCGGGCGCTCGCCGGCCCTCGTCGCCGACGGCGCCTCCACCTCCGGCAAGCTCACCGATAACAAGGATGGAAGCTACACCATCGGCGTCTCCGGCACGAGCAAGACCGAGCGCGCCCGCGTGTTCGGGACCCCGCCGATGGACGTCTCGTCGCTCGCCCCCGCCCGCATCCTCGCCTGGACCGGCTCGGCCACCGTGAGCGCGAACGGTCTCGAGGGCACGGCCCTCACCCTGGTGGCGGTGGATGCCTACGATCTTCCCGTCGCGAACGTCGAGTTCAAGCTCGCGGTGCCCCAGGGCGATGGCAGCCTCCCGCCGTCGGTGAAGTCCGATGCGCGCGGGGTGGCCCACGCGACCTACCGCGCCGGCACAACGCCAGGACTGCAAACGCTGCGCGTCGAGGCCGGCGGCCTCACCACCGAGCTGCCGATGTTCCAGGTCGGCCCGAAGATGTTCGTGTCGCCGACCCCCGGCGGCGGGCCCGCGCACCTCGCGGCGCTCGAGCGTTGGCAGCACGCCTCCCCTTCGCTCACGATCGTACGCGAAGGCGTGGTCCCGCCGAGCGGCCCCCCCGCCGACATGCAGCTCAGCGCCACCCCCGGCTACACCACGCCGGGCGCTGCGATCCTCGTGCAGGTGCGCATCACGGACGACAACGGCGTCGGCGTCGCGGGCCAGAAGCTCCAGATCAGCGCCGCGCCCGCCTCGATCGGCCCGATCCGCGACACGCGCGATGGCAACTACGGCTTCACGGCCCAGCTCGCCCCGGGGCAGGACGGGCCGATCACGGTCACGGTCGCGGCCGGCACCGCGATCACCAGCTTGAAGCTCTCGACCCTCGAACAGGTGGGCTCGGGGAAGACGTCGTCCACGGCCTCCACCACCGCCGAAAGCAAGACTCCGGCCGGCGGGGGCGGCTTCGGCGGCGGCGGAAGCTCCGCAAAGAAGAGCGGGCCCGCGCGCGATAACGGCGGCGACATCGCGCCGGGTCGCTTCGGCGGCGCCCTCGTGAACCTGCGCGGCCCCTACGGGCAGCACACCGATGGCGGGGCAGGCCTCTCCGACGCCGACCTTGTCGCCCCCGACGCGGGCTTCTGGGGGCTCACGGTGGGCGGCACCTACGGCATCCCGGTCGGCCCCGGGCGCGTACTCTTTGACGCAAACGGCCGGTTCACCGCCCATGTCTACGACGTCAATGGGGATGCGTACCTCGTGTTCCTCCGCGACATCACGGCCGGCGGGCGCTACCTTCACCCCGTCGCGGAGAGCATCAGCGTGGGCGGCGGTCTCGACATCCAGTCGGTGTCGGCGCCCTACTTCACGTACACCGACGAGGCGCGCACCGCGGCGAACATCGCCGTTGGCGGCTGGTTTGGCGTTCGTGCGGTCGGCCAGATGGACGTGGACCTTCCCAACGATCTGCACGTGAGCCTCGACCTCGCCGAGTCCTTCCTCTGGGCCCCAGCCGCGACCCACGCGGGCGCGCTGCTCGACATCCCCGCGGGCGATGCTCCAATCGCCGTGCGAATCGGCGTGGCCTGGGACTACCACTACCTGTCCACGGCCGACCTCGGCGCGGTGGGCACGATCGACGAGCACATCTTCACGGCGCAGGCCGGCGTGGTGTACGTGCTGCGCTGAGCGCCCGGGTCCCCTCCCCTACGCGCCTACTCCGCCGCCGACTCGGCGATCCGCCCCGGCGCGTCTTCCTTCCCGCTTTGCGTGTGGCACCCGTTGCAGTCGCCGGTTTTCTGATCGTCAACCATCGTGGCGATCTTGCCGTCCTTGAATTCCACCTCGGCGGTGTAGGGCGTCTTGATGCGGTAGTCGCTGCTGAGGAAGTAGAAGTTGCCCGCCTTGTTCGTCTCCTCCTCGTACACCTCCCCGTCGGCATCGGTGATCCGCACGGTCGCGGTCTTCACGCCGTTACAGTCGTCCGGCTCGTCGTAGTTGAAGTACACCGTGCCGGCCGCGGCGAAGCTCGGCCCTTCACGCTCCTTGGTGTGGCACGCGATGCAGGCTTCCCCCGGGTTCATGTACGGGCTCTCTTCGTTGCCGCCGGTCCACTCCTCGCCGGAAACGCAGGCGCCGTCGTCGTAGCCGTCGTTCGCCGTGTCCTCGCCGCCGAGGTCGTCCGCCGAGTCGTTCCCCCCGCCCGTTTCGGAGGCCGCGGTGTCTTTCGCGGTCGGGCAGCCAGTGGAGAGAAGGACAAGCAAGGCTGTGATGCGCATGGGGACTCCGAACTGAGGCTCGCCCACTACCCCCGCGAGCACCGCGCCCGCCATCCGTCGGACCGCCGGTTGTGTACCCGGTGGGGGCACACCCTCAGAGCGCCTTCCACCCCACGCCGGGGATCCCGGAGCCCGCCGGCGGCGGATTCGCGCCCACGAGGTAGAGCGCCCGCCGGTTGCTGGCGTTGTCCACCCCGTCGCCCGTGTCCACGGCCAACAGGCCCTCACCGAAGCCGTAGTAGTACACCGGCCCCGCGAAGCCGTGCCCCTTCAGCCACTTGCCGATCGATCGCGCCCGCCGCTCGCTGAGCTCCTTGTTGTGCGCGCCATCCCCCACCGTGTCGGTGCAGCCGGCCAGGTACAACTTCACCGGGACGATGCTCCCATATTTGACCATCACGTCGTTGAGCTCCTCCAGCGCGTGGGTGAGCTTCCACTCCTGGTCCCCCGGGATGAGATCGCTGTCGGAGGCGAACAGCACGTCGTCATGCGGGATGTTCAAAAACCAGGGCGAGTACGTAAAACCCGCCCAGGCGTTCCCGTTTCGGAGGGTCACGTCGAGGAGCACCACGTCGGCGGGATCGCCCACGAAGGGCACCTTCACCTCGCCCGGCCCCGCGCTCAGCGGCACGGTGCGCTTGTCCAGGATCGCCTTCCCCGCCCCGTACGCCGTGATCTCCGCCTCATCGACCTTTGAGCTCGTCCGCACGGTCACGGTTTTGGCTTCCAGATCGGCGTCGGCATGGCTCAGATCGATCGAGAGCGGCAGCTTGTACGCCCACTCTACGGGTACGCTCTGCTCCACCACGTCTCCCGCCGAGTAGTCGGCGCGAACGAAACATTCCGCCGTCGTCACCGACTCGTTGCGCGGGAAGCTCACCGTCACCTTGCTCCCGGCTGAAACCGACCCCTTCTCGACGACGATGTGCTTCCCACCCACCTCGCAGTCCACGAACAGCGACTTGAGCGCTCGCCCAGGAGTCAGGAAGAACGCCGGGCTCTCCTTCGGTCCGGGCGCAGGCGTGACCCCGAAGTCGAGATCCTGGGCGTAGGCAAGGGTGGTGAGCAGCAGTAGCATCGGACTCCTTATCGACCGGGGCCGCGCGGGACACCTCGGCGCCCCGCCCGGTTCCCGATCCTGCTAAGCTGCCGGCATGCTGCTCTTCCTCCTCGCCTGCACCGAAGATCCCAAGGATACCGGCTCCTCCCACACCGGCCAGCCTGCTGACACGGGCGACAGCGCGGCCGACACCGGAACCGGGGACACGGCAGACACCGACACCGGCGACGACACGGACACGGGCTCGGGACTCAAGGACGTTCGCGACGAGATGATCCGCAACGCCGACGCCTGCCAGATCATCGGCGGTCACGACGACGTTCCCGCCGCGCAGCAGTACTACTGGGGCGAGTTCCACGGCAACGACGACGACGGCTGGACGGGCGAAGAGGTCTGGTATCTCTTCGGGAATCAGCCCTGGTACGACCGTGGCCTTGAGGACTGCGAGGTCCACTTCGACATCACGGCCGATCCGGCCGGCACCGGCACCTGCACCTCGTGCGATGCGGGCCTGGTCGCCCATGCCGTCGTCAACGTCTCCAACACGACCTGCCCCGCGCCCCAGTATGGCGGCTACGAAACCATGGAAGAACCGTATGCGGTCGAGCGGCTCGGCGATGGCTCGATCGACTGGTACTTCCCCGGCTCCGGCAGCCAGTTCGCCCACGGCTACTGGATCGAGGGCGCGATGAACTACCTGGCGGACGACGGCTGCACGCTGCCCGTGGACTGAGCAGGCGCGCGGGCTAGATCTTCCCGGTGATGTCGATGATGTGGAGCTGCCGCCAGTCGCTGCCGGAGGAGGGCAGCGCCGTGAACGCGAGCCACGTCTTCCCGTTTGCCGTGGTCACCGCAGGCTCGCCGACTGCGGCCAGGCCGGTCTTGATCTCGACGGTGCCGCTCCCATCGAGCTTCGTGATGTACACGGAGCCATCCTTCGCGGGTTCGCTCGATCCATACACAACTGCAGTGCCGTCGGGCGTGAGCGCCGGCGTCGTGCGAATGGGCAGGCGCACCTCCTTCGCCAGGATTCGCCGATCTCCGCCAGCAACGGGCACAACCCCGATGTCCCAGTGGTCATCGCCGCGCTCGCCCGTGAAGTAGACGACGTTCGTTCCGACCATGCGCGGGCGCGTCTGGTCTCCGTTCCCCGTCGCGCCCTTCACCGGCACGGCCGCAGCCTCCCCGGTCGTGACCGTGAACACGTCTTCGGTGCCGTAGTTCTTCCGGGAGAACACGACCCGCTTGCTGTCCGGCCCGAAGGTCGGCGCGTTCTCCGGCTCCTTGGTGCTCGGGAACGCAGGCGTAACCTTGTTCGTTTGCTGGGAGAACAGCATCACATCCCCCGCGCCCGAGGCGGAAGTCGTAAACGCGACCGTGAGCCCGTCGGGGGAGATGGCGGGCCAGGCCAGCGCGCCCGGCGCCTGCGAGCCGTTCACGTACTCCGCCGGCGCGGGGTTGCTCGCCGCCAGGAAGTACAGCCGCATGGTGCCGCCCGCGTTCGCGCCCTCGAAGATGAGCACGCTCTGCTTCGGATGCCAAACCGGCGCGGCCGCGAACGCGCCTCCCCCGGAGAAGCTTGAGGAAGATCCCGGGATCACCAGCTTCGTCGGCGCGCCTGGCGCACCACCGGCGACCTTCACGACGTAAAGATCCACCTTGTCCGAGTTGTTGTTGACCTCGTAGGCGAGCCAGGCACCATCGGCCGACCATTGGGGGTTGCTGCCGTGGCCGCCGCCCGACCAGGTGACCTCCACGGCGTGCGCGAACGAAGCAAAGGCGAGGAGTCCAGTCAGCATCACTTCTTTCCTCCGTCGGACGACGGGGCTACGGTAAAGGCCACCTGGGCCCATGGGAACAGGCGAACGAGATCAGTCTGGGCGCCTCCCTCGACACTCACCGCGCCGCGGAGAGTCCCGATGTCGACAAAGGCGTAGGAGACGCTGGCCGCGCCGCCGCCCGCCATGATCGTGCCAGAGAGCTGTTGGTAGTCGGCGTACTCGGTCGAACCGAAAACCTGGCCGTCGGGATCGGTGCACGCCTTCGAAGCGACGCACTCCGGATCCAGGCCAGTGACGGTGCCCACGCCGATGCCCCACAGCGGACCGGCGGCGATCCACAAGTTGTCCATCCGAATCGATGCGGCCAACCAGCCATACCCCATGTGGACCTGGTTCGGACTCACGAGGTAACCCTCCGGAGCCCCCTCGCCGATCGCGGGGCTCCCGAACAGGTTGTGGTAGCCGACCTGCGCGATCACGCCAAAGTTCTCCGAGGCGCCCATCTCCAGCCCTACGCCGAGGCGCCCTCCGGCTCCCCCGAAGCTCTCGGGCTGCAGCGAGTTCGAGTCCGCCACGACGCCGCTGAACGAATCCCCCGGGAACAAAACCGCCACGCCGAGCTCCAGGCGCGGCCCGACGTACGCAAAGTGCACCAGCTTCCGCTTCGTTCCTGCTGCCGGCTCGATCTTGGCGACGGCCTGGGCGCCGCCCACCACGACGTTCACCTTCACGCCCGAGATGGTGTACTCACCCGCCGGGAGGATGCCCTCGAAGTTGTGATCGGCGATGTACGTGGCCACCCAGCCGATCGCCGCACGCTGATCGGGCGCGAACGGCGGCTCCGTCGGCACGAGTGTACGCTCGCCGTTGAAGTCGGGATCGAAGGTGATCTTGAGCGGACCGTAGCTCTTGTCGATCTCGGAGAGCCAGTCCACCACCTCGGGCTTGCCGTCGATCTTCGCGGCTTTCGCCAATCGATTGCGGCATCCGGTGATGTTGCCGATGGCCCGCGCCGATTCCGCGCCCAGCTTGTTCTCGTTGTAGGTCAGCACCTCGCCCTTCGCCTCCAGGACCTCGAGCTTCTGGTACTGCGACTCCACGGCCGTCCAGGCGTTGCGCTGTGCGAGCTTACGCATCTCTTCGGAGATGCGGATGTGTTCGGCGTGCTCGACCTCGCCGGCGTAGGCCACCGCGACGATGAACGGGATCAGCGAGATCATGGGGCAACTCCGTGGGTGTGCCAGGGGTCGAGCAGCGAACGGGTGTACGGGTGGCGGGCTTCTTCGTGACGCAGATCCACGACTTCGATCACCTTTCCTTCGAGCATCACCACCGCGCGGTGGCAGTAGTCTACGGCGGCATCGAGATCGTGCGTGACGAGAATACACCCTGCGCCCTGGGGCAGGTTGCCCACGAGGTCTTCGAGCACCGCGGCGCGGCGATCCGGGTCGAGGCCGGAGGTGGGCTCGTCGGCCACGACGAGGCGGGGCGACAGGGCGAGCACACGCGCCAGGGTGACGCGCCGTTGCTCGCCGCCGCTGAGCTCTCGCGGGAGCGCTCCGTGGCGATGCGAGAGGCCGAGCCGGTTGAGCATCGTCGTGGCGATCGCGATCGCCTCCACGCGCGACTTGTTCGCGAGGACCGTGAGGGTTTCCACGATCGCCTCCAGCACCGTTTGCTGAGGATCGA
>BJHF01000016.1 GCA_014191855.1 Deltaproteobacteria bacterium | reverse complement strand
TACAGGAGGGGGACCGACATCTTTCGCTGGTTGTCCGTGGGAATGAGCTGGACGCGTACCCCACCATTGAGACGGCGGCGACGCTGGCGGTGGCGGCCGAGCAGCATCGGGAGCGGTGGGGCGCGCAGTTCTTTTGGGTGGTCGCGGCTCTCGTAGCGGCCATCGCGGCGGCGGAGCGCTGGGGCCTCCGCGGGCGCGTGCTGGGGGTGAATCGGCTTCCGGAGGTGCCGATTCTGGACGGGCGTCGGGTTCCGCGTGCCGCTGTAGGGGTGGCGGACGTGGAGGCTTCGGCGTCGCGCCTAGTCGGGGCGCTCGCCGTGGCGCGAACGGTGGTCGTCGTTGGCCGCTTCCCCATCCCGGCAGTCGCGCCGGGTCGGGTGCTCGCCCTGAAAGGGGAGGAACCAGAACGGTTGATCGCTGCCGTTGCGGCCCGGGCGGGCCAGCCGCTCGCGGTCGTCGTGGTTGTGCCCGGGAGCCAGACCGAAGACTGGCTTGAGGTGATCCCCGAGCTGCCGGCGGAGGTGCCGGTGTTTGTGCTCGTTCCCGCGGGCGAGGCGCGGCCGGAGCTGGGAGAGCTGAACGGTGAGCTGGCCTGGCTGGACTGAACCACACACCCGGGCCTGCGGGTGATACCCTCCCCCGCAATGCTCGCGCTCCTGCTGACGACCCTCTTCGCGCACGCCGAATCGCTCCCGGTCGTGATCCGCTTTGACTCCAACGGTGCCTCGTTCACGGCGCCGCTCGTGGTCAAGATCACGGTGGACGGAAAACCCGCCGAGGTGACCCTGGGTGATGACGGCGAGCGCCCCGACTTCGCGAAGGGGGACGGTCGTTATGCCGCTGTTTCGCAGGCCGAGGGCGAGAAGGTGGAGCTTGAGCTGTCGGCGGGGGGAAAGCTGCTGGGTAAGACCTCCGCGGTCTTCCAGGACCCGACCTCACCGCACGACATCGACCTTTCCCTCGCGGATGGTTCACTTACCGCCGTCGTTTCTGCCCCGCCGTCTCCGAACGGCGATGGCAGCGCGGCGGGGCCCGGGGGGGCAGCAGGGGGAGACCCGAGCGGGGAAGGGGGGCCGCCTGGCGGCGGCCTTGGTGGCGGCGCACCGGTGGACGGATCGTCTCCGCCTTCGGGCACGCCTCCGAACGGGGATCTGTCGGGGGGCGGTGGTCCCGGCGGCGGCGGACCGGGATCGGGAGGCCCGGGGGGCGGCGGGGGGCCGGGCGGCTCCAGTTCCCCGGGGAGCAACAAGGCTCCCCCGGTTACCTTCGCAGCCAGCGGCTCCGACGACGGCGTGATGTTCATTGCCTTCGGCGTGGGTTTGTTGGTCTTGCTGGGCGTGGTTTGGTTCTGGAAGCGCGCGAAGGGGGGGCCGCGTAGCCGCACCGCTGACGTGCAGATGGTGCCCGAGCCCGGCCTGTTCTCGCCTTCGCTGCCCAGCCTGTCGGATGGGCTGATCGCTTGGGTCGTGCCGGAAGGGGCCGCAGCGGTTGTGCAGCCGCTCCTGGCGCAGCTCGCGGATCGCCACCGCGTGCTGGTTATCGCGCGCGCAGAGGTGGACGTGAAACCGGTGGTTGGCGGCCCGGTGTTCCGGGTGGTCGGGGTGCGCCCGAGCCTTGTCGGCGATGTGGCGGAGTCGCTGGAGCAGGAGTCGGGGCCGCCGTTGTGTGTGCTGCTGGTGCTGGAGAGCGCGGATGCGGAGGCCTTGCGGGACTACCGCGACCTGCTGCCGCCGACCGTCGGGGGCGTCGTCGTACTCCGAAACGACGTCGAGACCTCGCTGCCCCGGGTATTCGTGACGTCGAACGACGCAGGGTGGACGTTGAAGCACGGGGAGGCGACGGTGGACGTTGTGATCGGTTCGCGCGGACTCGAGGCCGCCCCCTAGCCATGAGCCGTCGTCGGCGCCGGCAGAGCCTGCGCTTCCGGCTGGTGGCCGCGGCGGTTGCCCTTGTCGCCTTCTGCCTGTTCGGAGAGGGGTACGCCCGATTCCTCGCGCCGGTCGCGCCGGTCTGGCAGGCCCGCGACCCGGGGGATGTCATCATGATCGGCCACCCCACGCGGCTTTGGGGGATGGGCGCGGGAAGGCGGCGCAACGGAGGCGCGTTCGCGAACATCAACGACCTCGGCCTCCGCGGCGAGAAGCCGCGACTGCCGCGGCCGCGTGGGCGCGAGCGCGTGATGATCACGGGCGACTCAAGCTTCTTCGGGCACGGCGTTGCCGACGCGGCCACGCCGGCGGTGCTGTTGGCCGATCGTTTGCGAGCCGTTGGAATCGACGCGGATACCGTGAACGCGGCCGTTCCCGGCTACTCCACCGAACAGACCCGACTGTTGCTGGACGACGTGGGGTGGAGCCTCGAACCCACGCTCCTCGTCGTGTGCAATGTCTGGTCGGACTACAACTTCGACCACTTCAAGGATGCCGACCTGCTCGCGACGCAACAAGCGTTTGGGGGCAGCCTGCTTGGGAAGTCGGCGTTCCTGCAACTGGTGGCGGGCGGCGTGGACCGCCTTCGGGGCGGCGAAGGCGCCCATCTTGTCACGTGGACGCAGCACAGCCGTTGGCCCGACGTGGGGGTGCGGCGGGTTCCGCCGCGCCGATACGCGGAGAACCTTGACGCGATTGTGCGCGACGCGCGCGCCAGGCGCGTGGGGGTGGTGATCGTTCAGCCGACGAACCGCGACATGGCGCGGGGGGATCTCTCGGGAGCGGAGGTGCGCAGCCCGTATTTTGGAGCGCAGGACGCGGTCGCGGCGTGGCATGGCATTCCCGTGGTGCACACCTTCGATGCCTTCGCGGCGGCGGCGGCGGCCCAGGGGCCCGACGCGCTGTTCCTCGACGATCTACACCCCTCCGAGGCGGGGAACGCCGTGCTTGCGGATGCGATCCTCGCCGAGCTGGTGCGGGTGCGCTGGCCCGCCGAGCGGCTGCTTGGCCGGGAGGATTCTTTCGATGCGAAGCGGGTCACGGACACCGCGCCCGACAGCCGCGGTGCCTCGCCGGGCGCGATGTCGCCGCAGGTGAACCTGTTCCCCGGCGGCGCGGCCGGGCTCGCCACCGCTTCCGCCGCGGGTCCTTCGGCCTCCGGCAGCCCGGCGGATGCCGCGACGCCGACGTGGACGCTGCGCGGCACCGTGCAGGCCCCCCCCGCGCCGGTAGAGGTCACCGCGCGCACGCTCACCGATGAGCGCCTCGCCTCCGTGGTGCTGCGGGGGCAGACGGAGTTCGTCTTCGAGATTCCAGCCGGACACCCTCACGTACGCGTGGAGGCCATGTCGGCCGACGGGCGCGTTACCGCGGAGTCGGGCCCGGGGGAGCCGGAGCTGGCGCTGGTGATTGGGAAGTGGGGCCAAGCACCTCCGTGAGCGCCGGCTCGAGCGCGGCGAGCACGATGATCGCCTGAATCTGGCGTGCGGACAGGTACTTGCCGGGCGGGGCCCGTAGTTTTTCCAGTGCCCAAAGCCCGCCGATGTCCATCTGCTTCTGGTCGGCCGGCGCTTCGGTTTCGCTGAGCGAGCTGAACTCGCCGCCATCCCAGTCCAGGCCCACGAGCGCGTGGTACGCGCCGGGATTTCCAAAGGGGCTCGCGCGCCGCACCAGGAAGAACCTGGCTTCTGAGAGCTTGATCTGGGTGTCGTGGGGGAGCTGACCCTGCCACCGCGCCACGATGTCGAGCAGCGCCCGCACGCGCTCCTGCCGCGCGGCCTCGGGGGGTAGGTCCCCGTGGGCAGCCACCCGCGCCGCGGAGAGCCTCTCCGCGAACCGCGCATACTCCTCGTCGGTGACCTCGCTCCCCGATTCGAGTCGCGCTTCGAGATCCTGGTACACCGGCCCCAGGGATGCCAATTCTGCGCTTTCAAGGGTGTGCTCTTCCGTTTCGGCGGCCTGCACGGCGGCGAGCACCTCTCCCACGATGCGCTTGAACCCCTCCATCTCCGCCTCTCGGAGGTGGATGCTGCTCAACCAGGCGCGCACCCGCACCCGTTGGCCAAGTTCCCAGGCTACGTCGCTGGATTCGCCTGCGTACAACAACTGAAACAGCCGCTCCTGGCCGGCGCCGGCCGCGGATGGCGGCGGCGCCACCAGATCCGCCGCGGGGATGGTTGGAACCGCCGCAAGATCGTCTGCCGTGATCTTGCAGGCGGCGAACGCGAGGAGGAAGGTCCAGGGCACCACGCTCGCATGGTACCATGCTGGGCATCGCACGGATCCCGCCGCTCCTCCTCGCGTACGTGAGCTACGCAATGGTCGCCGCATGGTTCTGCTGGCCCGTCGCGGCGGATCCCACCCATCTGGCGTTGGGCCACCCCGGTAACGACGTCGGGAACCATGTCTGGGGCTACGCCTGGGTAGCTGCCTCCCTCCTCGCGGGAGAGCTCCCCACCCACACGGCGCTGCTCTCGTGGCCCGCAGGCGGATCCCTCTGGTTCATCGACCTTTTTGACGTGGTGCTCACGCTCCCGGTGAACGTGCTTTGGGGGCCGGTGGCGGCCTACAACGCCGCGAACCTGTTCAATTTCTGGTTCGCCGGAGTCGGCGCCGAACGGCTCGGTCGTCGTGTGAGCGGGAGCGCGCCGGGCGGTTGGCTGGCGGGATTGTGCTTCATGGCCACCCCACAGCTCCTCGGCCAGGCCTACAACGGCATCTCGGAAACGTTGGCCGTGGGCTGGCTGCCCTTCGCGTTGGCGGCGCTGGTGGACGTGTTGGAGGGGCCGACGGTGAAGCGGGGTGCGGTCGCGGGGGCGCTGCAGGCGGTTGCCACGCTGTTCAACTGGTACTATGGGCTCTTTGCCGGTATCTTCGGCATCATCCTTGCGGTGCGGGCATGGTCGGATGCGCGTTCCGGTAATGGCCCGACCCTCCGCACCTTCGTGGCGCCGGTCGCGACCGCGGCCGGTGTGTTTCTTGCGATCGCGGCCCCGCCGTTCTCCTTGTTTGCAGCGTCGATGTCGGCCGACGACGCGCTGGTCACGCGCGACCCCGACTTCGTGTGGAAGACGCTCATCCTCCACAACATGACCGACCTGATGGCGCTCCTGCACCCCGGTCGCTTCTACTCCCCCGACCTGAAGCTGGTGTTCGGCGAGGACCTGATCGTCGTCGTCTACGTGGGCTACGCGCTGCTCATCCCCGCCGCGATCGGCGCGTGGACCGCGCGAGTCCGGGGCCCGGGTCGGGTGTGGCTCTCGGCGGCGGCGGTGTTTGCGCTGTTCGCGCTCGGACCGTTTTTGTATTTCAGGGGGGACTACGTTCAGGCGGTCGGTGGCTGGGTTCCCCTACCGTTCCTGGCGTTGTTCAAGTGGTTTCCGATGTTTTCGCGCATCTCGCACGCCTACCGCTTCGTCGTGGGCCTCTCCCTGGCGCTCTCCGTGCTCGCCGCACTGTCGGTGCGCGGAGTTCGGCACCGCGGCGGCGACGTTGCGTTCTACGTGGGGATCGTGGCCGCGCTACGCCTGTTCGAGACCACCTGCGCCTCATCCGCCGTGTTTCCGCTGGTGACGACGGTGGTGTCGCCCCCAGCCGTGCTCGCGCAACTTGAGGGCGGCGCGGTGCTTGATCTACCTGTCGGCGTTCCCATCCTCGCGCGCTCCCGGTTCCTGATCGACCAGTTGGCGCATCGGCAGCCCGTTCCATTCGGGCTGAACGAGCCGACGCCGAAGGTCCTGTTCTACAACCGATACACGCAGTATCTACTTGAGCTCGAGCGCAGCCAGGTCACGCTCCTCGGAGAGCGCCGCCCCCTGCTGGACCTGGAGCTGGGCCGCGCCTCCCTGGTCGACATGGGGATGCGTTGGATCGTGGTGCACAAAGCCGATTACCCGGCGAGCCAGCTTCCGAAGGTGCTGCGGTTCCTCGACCTCACCGCGACCGTTACCCACGATGGCGACGGCCTGCGGATCTATCGGTTGGACTCCGCCGTTGCGTCGGTGCTGCCGGCTGCGGAGAACTGAGCGAGCAGCTCGCGAACGGGCGGCACCGCCGCGGCACCGACCAGCCGATTCCCCGCAGCGTTGAGGTGGCCCGGGTCGAGCGGCAGGACCAACGCCTCCCCGCCCTGCCCGGCGCAGCACGCCCGTAGGTCCACGATCGGCGCGCCGGTGCGGGCGCTGTACGCCGCGCCCCAGGGCTCCGAAAAGCGGACTTCGTTCGCTTCTCCGAGCAGGTCTGCGAGGAAGGGCAGGTGCCCGATGGCCACGATTCCACCCGTTTCGGAGAGGGATTCGCGCAGGTGATCGAAGTTGTTGTCGCGCTCGCGGTCCGAAACCCGCGGCACACGCAGCTCTGCGCTCTTGTCGCGCCCGGGAACCAGCGAGGCCTCGTGGCTCAACGGGTACACCCGCTGCCGGAGCACCTGGTAGATCCGCGAGTTCTCCGCGAGCAGCACCCGGATGCCGGCGAGCGGGCCGCTGGCGCCGTTCAGGTACTCGCGATCCGAGACCAGCACTTGATTGTTGTCGTGCATCGGGACGAAAACGATCATGACGTCGGGCTGGTAGAGATGGACCGCTCGGTCGTAGAGCGCGACCATCTGGGTCGTGGAGTACCCGGGCTGCCCGGCGTTCATGACCTCCACGCGCTCGCCCGCCGCGTCCAGCCCGGCCTGGAGACCGTCCGCCAGCGTCTCCCCGTTGTTCACGCCCCAGCCGAACGTCGTGGAGTCGCCGAGGAGGGCGACGCGCTTCACCCCAGGCGTCCGCGCCTTTCGCAAGGTGGTTCGCAGGCCATCGTCGTTGGTGGTGAGGGTGAACGATGTGCCTTCGTGGCCGCGCATCGTCGAGTTGGTGACGCGGGGCAGCATGCGCCACCCGCCCACTGCGTCCGCCTGGTAGGCCGGCTGCACCCCGGCCAGGCGGAGCCCGACCTCGAGGAGGTAGAGGACCACAATCGTGACGATCGCGCCAAAGAGAAGGTTTCGACGCAGCTTGCGCCGGCGCCGGGGCGCAGGGGTGGTGTCGGGCGGAGACACGTCGTGAGTCTATCACTTCCGCCGTGGTAGAGTCCCCGGCGTGCTTGGACTCACGATTTTGCTCGGGGCGATGCTCGCACACGCGGGGGAGACCACGAGCGTGACGGTGCAGCTACAGCTCACGAACTTCCCCGCCGGAATGCAACCGGTGGCCATGACCACGTGGCTGGGCGAGGATCGTTCGCTCCCGCTGGTGGACGATGGGTCGATCACCATGGACAAAGCTGGGGATGGCGTGTTCGTAGGTCGATGGTCGGGCGACGACGTTCGGCTGCTTCCCGTCCGCCTCGGGCTGCGTTCCGCGGCAGGCACGGTCACGACACTTGGCGCGTTCAACGAGGTGGTGGGGGAGGGGGAAAACGACCTTGCTTACACGGTGTCCTCGGAAACGCCGCCGACCGTGCGTCGGGTCGCTACCGCGTGGTCGTCGCGCTCCGCCGAAGCGGCCGATCTGGCCCGCGTCGGCGCCGCAATCGGGTGGACAGGGCTCGTGCTGGCGTACGTGGCGTGGCTCGTGGGGCGGAGCCCGGGCTCCAGATGACGTGGCGACCGTGGTGGACGCCCGCCGTTTTTTCCCTCCTGGCGCTTGCGTGGCTCTGGCCCGCGCCCTTCACCGCCGACCTGTTGGGCCGCCGGGCCGACGCGCTCGGCACCGTGTGGTTCGTCTCCGCCGCCGGGCGGCTCCTGCCCTCGCTGCACGACCCGCTCACGGGCTGGCCGCTGGGCGCCGACTACACCCGGCCCGATAGCTGGACGTTGCTGTTCGCCGGTGTGATCGGTTCTTTTCTGACGGCGACGCGGCTGGTCGGGCTGGTGGCGGTGTTTGGCGTGATCGCATCCGCCTGGGCGGCCGAAGCCTTTTCGCGGAGCCTCGGGGCCAAAGCACCGTGGTCGCTGATTGCGGGCCTCGCGTATGCGTTCTCGGGCCTCGCCGCAACGGCGTGGATCGAGGGATATCCCTACCATCTCGCCGACCCGTGGCTCCCCCTGTGCGGGTTGGCGTGGATGCGGGCGGTAGGGCGGGAAGGCACCCCGCGCGATGGGCTGCTCGCCGCTGGCGCCTTTGCCCTCGCCCTGGCAACCTCGGCCTGGCATGGCTTGGCCGCGGCGGTGCTGGTCGTCGGGCTGCTCGCGGGGGCTCGTGCGGCCGGCGTCGCGAGCCTTCGGCCCGTGGCGGCGGCTGGCGCGGCGGTGGGCCTGCTCGCCGTGGTGTACGCGGCGGCGTTCTTCAGCCACGCAACTGGCGATGCAGTGCCGCCCACGGGGATGGGCGGCCTCTCTACGGTGAGCGAGCGCTTGCTGCTGCACACGGCGCCCGCGCCCTCCGTCGACATCGACGGTCGCAGCCAGACGGCGTGGTTCTCCTCGGTGATGCTGGGCTGCTTCCTCGTGAGCCCGGTCGTGGCTCGGCGCGACTGGCGCGTGCGGGCGCTGTTCATCACCGCGGTGGTCGCGCTGTTCCTCGCCCTCATTCCGCTCCCGTGGGACAGCATGGCGGAATTCGTGCCGGTCTCGCGCGCCGGCGCCCTGGCCTCCTTGCGAGCCGCCTTCGGTCGTTTTCCGGAGCGGTTGGGCTGGACGTGGGTGCTCGCAGGCGGCGTGATCGCGGGCCGTGTCGCGACCGAGCTGCACGATCGCGCTGGCCGGGCCGCGTGGCCGCTGCTCCTGCTGGCGTTGGTTGAGGTGTACGCCGGTCCGCGCCTCCCCTGGCGCCAGCTTCGTTCCCCTGGCGGTGCACCCTCGGCGTACAACGCCGCGAGCGGCCCGGTGTTCGACCTCTGGCCCACCGACCTTGCGCCGGAGCCGGGCTGGGATCTTCGCGTCACCAACACGAACTGCTTCTACCAAGCGAGCCACGGGCGCCCGACGGGGGAGCTGTGCCTGCTGAGCCCCGGCGTCGAGAGCCCCCGCGCGGTGCTTACCGCGGCGATTACATCGGCGCTCCTTGATGGCGAAGCCGAGGTTGTTCGCGCCCAGCTCGCCAGTTTTGGTTACTCCACGATCGCGCTGCACCCGGATGTATTTCGCCCCTCCGACCGCGCCCGGATCCTCTCCGCCCTCGCGGCGGTGGATCCCGCGCCGGCCGAGTCCGTAGACATGGGCGATCACGTCGTGGCGTTTGCGGTTTCGGGAGCGGCCGACGCCGAAACCGCCCGAGCGGCCTGGCTCAGCTATGTCGGAGACGCACCATGATCCTGCTCTTTGGAGCCGCGCTCGCCGGGCCCCTGGTGGTCGTGGTGCGTGAAGACGACACCGCATTCTCCGGTGCGATCCCGCGCCTCACGCTCACCGATGCCGACGGAACGAGCAGCCAGATCGACCTGAACGACCAGGGCTCGGCGCCAGATGAGGCCGCGGGGGACCACGTCTGGTCGGGCGGGAGCAAGGCGATCGGAGCGGGTCCGTTTGTGCTGTTGCTCACGGATGGGGGCGACATGCGGGTGTGGAAGGGCTCCTTCACGCCGGCGACGGGGGACCCCGCCGTGCTCTCGCTCGCGATGGCGGCGGGCGGGAAGGTAACGCAGTTGGATGCGGCGACCCTGCCGTTTGGGGCGCTGGCCGCGAGTGGCGAGAGCAGCCCCACGGGGCGGGCCACCTCGGGCGCGCCGGCTGAACCTCCGCCGTCGGGGCAGGTAACCGATGCGGCGCCGGCCGCCGCCGCCCCCGGCGAGCCGAACGGCGCCACGCCCGCGCCGGAAGGGGCGGCTTCCGGTGCCCAGGGCGGGCAGGAAGGGCCGCCACCGCAGGAGCCAGGTTCGGCGGAGAGCCAAGGTGGATCGCATACAACCGCCGCCCCGACCACGAGCGAGGGCGACCCTTTCGTTGCGCTCGGGGACAGCGCTCGGGTGGCGGCGTGGGCGCTGGTCGTGTTCACGGCGGCCTGGGTGCTCGCCGGCGCGCGGCGCTTCACCGCCGCTGCGGTGGAGCCGTTGGCGGGCCCGGTGCCTGCGTTGGAGGCCCGGGGCGTCGTGACGATGGATGGGGACTGGGCGGGCTTCGTCCGCACCCTGGCCGGGCCGTTTCGCGTGCTGCTGGTCGGCGAATCGAACCCCGGCGAGGTGCCGGGGGGGACCGTTTTCGTTCTCGGCCCGGGCCGGGTGGCGGTGGACGATATCCTCGCGATGATGGCGCACCTTGAGCGATCTGGCCCTCCGGTGATTGTCGTCGTTGTGGATGCCATCGAGGGCCCCGCCGGCGTGACGGGGGAGGCCGCGTTGGCGGAGCTGGGCCGCCGCCTCTCGCGCGAAGCGGTCGTCTACGTGTTCCCGCCGCCCCTTCGCCGCGTGGCCAGCCTCGTCGTGAGTTGAAGGAGCGGCGTTACCCCTCCGGCGGCGATGCACAACAGTCCGATTGCCGCCGCGGCGGTGCCGCGCACGGGACCGAGGCCTGCGAGCAGCGCGCACAGGGGTAACAGCAGCTTCACGCCTTGTTTCCTGGCGGGCCAGAGGGCGAGCGCCGCAAGCGCGACGAGCCACGGCTTGAGGAGGTTCACCCCGGAGGGAACGGGAACGGCGGCTTCTGCCCGCAGCGCCAGCGCCGGTGCGGCGATCAGCACGCCCCCAGCAACGACGCCGACCAGTATTGCGAGGTGGCGTCGCGCCTCCGGGCCACGCGCGGCCACGCCCGCCGTGGCCGCGAACAGCAGCAGCAGAGAGCGGGACTCCGGTGCCGAGACGATGAAACAGGCGCCCGAAAGCCCCACCGCGCTCAGGAGGTCGAGCGGTCCGCGCTCCAATGCACGCAGGGTGAAGCCCCAAGCCAAAGGGACGAGCGTGAGCGCGCACGCGGTTGCGGTGTCCGCGAGCGCCAGGGTGGGCCCAAGCGCGAGGATCCAGGCCGTACCTGCCAGCGTGCCCGCCAGCGCGCTCCCCCACCAAGCGCTCACGAGCCAGGCCATCGCGGCGCCAGCCGCGGCAAGCCAGAGCGCCCCGGCGACGGCAGGCCACGAGCCCGCGAGCCACGTCAGCGGGAGCATGAGGACGGCGTCCAGCGGGTAGCCCGCGAAGTCGGTACCCGTGTCGGCCAGCCGCGCAAATGAGCCCCCGGCCGCGGCTACCAGCCGAAACCGGGCGGTTGTTCCTCCGCCGACGTCATGCCAACGGAGGAGCAAACCCAGGGCCAAGGCGATGAACAGGGCCGGGCGTACCCACAGCGGGTGCTCGGGGGGGCAAGCCAACGCCGGCAGGGCGCGGAACGTCGGGAGCGGGGGCCTCAGCGCCACGGCGGGAGTCTACTCCGGGTTGGGCAGGTACACGTACTTCAGCCGCACGGGCCAGCCCGTGCGGGTGGAGGGATCGCGCGCCCCGATGGGCCCCTTTTTCATCCAGCCCTCCGCGAACCCGTGTCCGAGCTTGTCGTCGGGCAGCACGGCGCTCCGGAAGTCGTGCGCGATGGCGGCGTCGATCCCGGCCACATCGCCCTTGAAGGCGCCGTGCACATGGTCGATGTCCCACAGCGTGATCAGCGCGAAGGACGTGCGTTTTCCAGCCATTACCGCGTAGAACGGGGCGTGCGGGATCAGCACCGGGTCGGGCAGCTTCGCGATCTCGTCCACCAACTTGCGAACGTTTGCCTCGTCTCCCGCCGTGGGGACGTAGCGCTGCGGGTCGAGCTGCGCGCCCGCCCAGGCCGTCGAAATCGGCAGGCCGGCGCGCACTTTGTCCCAGAAGCGGCCCGTGTCCAGCCGCCAGATCGCGAGCTGAAGCGCGATCACGATGCCCGCGGCGGCGCGCGCGCGCGGCCCCCCCCACGCGCTGGCCGCCACCACGGGGAGCAGGCACTCCACCCAGAACATCGGGATCAGCACGTTTACGTACCCGCCGGTGTGCCCGCGCATGATCGACACGATCATGAGCGTCATCCCCGCGATCATCGCCCAATAGCTTCGCTTCCAGACCCACGTGGCCGCCAGGAGCACGCCGGTCATGGTGAGCGGCATCGCGCGCCAGACCTCGATCTGTGCGCCAGGGATGAGCCGCGCCAGCGTTTGCCCGTGGGCCGCCGGCACCAGGATCAGCCACTTGAGGAAGTCCCCGCCGGTCGCGACGCTCATCCCCGCCAGGAACAACACTGCGGGAACCACGCTGGCGAGCACGAAGAGTTTGGCCCGTTCGCGGCCATGCGTTCGCCACACCCACGCGAGCATCGGCAGGCCGAGCAGCGCGACGTGCTGCTTCGCGGTGAACGCGACCGCCAGCAAGACCCCCCCCGCGATCGTGGCGCGCGGGGAAGGAAGGGGGGTCAACACGACCGCCCAGGCCATCAGCGCGAGGGACAGCGCGTCCGTTCGACAGAGGTCGTAGAACGTGCCGGAATCATCCCAGCAGGCTGCGAACAAGCCGAGGGTGGAGAGCGCGAGCGGCCAACTTGCGCCCTCGCGGCGCGCTCCAAACACCAGCGCGCCGCCCGCGACGAGCGTGGAGGCAACGCTCACGCTCCTGCCCAGCGCGTACCCAAGCGGAAAAACGTGCGCCAACGCCCCAACAATCCACGCGTAAAGGGGCGGGTAGATGAACGGGATGTAGTCGCCGGCGGGCGCACCGTAGAGCGGCAGACCGTCCCGCGCGCGCATCGCCGAAACGAGCGTCGCTCCTTCCATCCACTCGATGTCGCCCGGGTACGCGAGCCGCGCCGCGATCGCCTGCCCGACCACCCACAGCACCCAGCCCGCCACGCCCATCGCGGCGAACGCGGCGGCGTATTCCGCGACCATCTCGATGCCTTTTGTGCGAGCGCTCAGCGGGGTGTCGGCCACCTCGCGGGATTAGCGCGCGGGGGGAACGCGGGCGACCGCTACCCGAGGCCCGCCCGGCGGAACCGCGATGCGAGGCGAGGATTCTCAAGCTTTGCGGCTGGGCCTATCGCATCGCCCGGATTATTCCGCTTCGCTGTAAGCGGCTTGTGAGGGGTGTCGTTCTGGCCCGCACAACGGAGCTTACGATGTTCTCTCTCCTCCTCGCCTTCACCACCCCCGCCGAGGCCGGCTGGCAGGATCGCTTCTACTCCACCATCCAGAACGTCGAGCAGATGGTCTGGAACACCGACGTGCAGCGCATGACCGACGCGCACGGGCTGAACGTGGTGAACGTGACCTGGGAGGACACCGGTCGCAGCAAAGGCAGCTCGGTCGGCCCGAACATCTCCGACATGACCATCGGCGTCCGCGATCCGAGCGGCGCTTTGCACCCCATGCCCGTCATCCGGTTCGACAACTTCTCCGACAAGACGGCCGACGTTCGCGCCGAGGAGTTCTGGCTTCGCACCGGCAACGAAGACGGGCGCCGCCTCCAGACCACCTCGCTCGCCGACATGCTGCAGCACCCCCGCAGCTACCTGCACGACCCGGGGAGCTGGACGGGCAAACAGAGCTCGCTATGGTCGAGCCGCGACGAGTACGTGCTGGTGAGCGCCCAGGCGTGTTTCCTGCCGATCCCCGAGCAGGGAGAAGCGACGTTCACCCCCGTGCTGTACAACTACCAGTCGTCTCCGGGCAACCCCGCCGTGCTCGCCATCATGGCGACGCGTGAGGGCACGAGCATGCAGGTGGTGGAAAACGAGGGCGGCTACCTCAGCGAGGCGCTCTACCACAACGAAGATGGCCAGCGGGCTCCGTTTCAGGCCGAGCGCGTGAGCCAGTGGGCCAAGGACCAGGGCATCGACGTAGACAGCATCTCCGCCGACGCCGGCCTCGACGTGGTGCTGCTCATCCAGGTGCCGCTCAAGCAGCGCGAGGTGAGCCGCCACTGGTACGATGAGCTTGGCGACTCGTGGGGCTATGGCTCCGGGGGTGCCCCCGCCTCCGCTCCGGCGATGGAGTCGTCCGCGGCGAAGAAGTCGAGCGACGTGGAGATGGCTGTCGTGAGCCACGGCGAGGTGGAAGGCCCGTTCACCGAGTTCCACGACCTCCCCATCGAGCGCGACACCCGCTTCCCCGTGCGCGTGACCGTGCAGTTCTACAAGGCGACGAGCAACGGTGTCGTGAGCAACGCGGACATCGCCTACGTGCGCAAGCAGATCGACAAGGTGTACGCCAAGGGGGACTACGTCGGCAGTCTCGTGACCGGCGGCTACACCGGTCGGCCCACCGAGAGCTATCCGCCGAAGTACTATCCAAAGGTGACGACGGACAACGGGAACGCGACGTGGGCGGACTCGTTCTGGAGCTGGCACAAGGCTTACTGAGGCACCGCCGAATACTCAGCCGTCATCGCCTCCTGCGCTACCATCGCATCCAAGAGCGCCTGAGGCACCGCCACCGATCCCACGAGGTCGACCTGTTCATTCGGGTCGGCCTCGATGTCGTAGAGCATCGCGACTTCGCCATAACGAAGGTAGTGAAACCCGCCACCGACCACCCCGTTTCGATGCTCCTCGACCATGCCGGTGCCGGGCGGTGGGCCCACCCAAAAGCTCGTGACCAGACGATCTTCCGTAGCTTCCCAGTACGGCAGCCCGGTTGAGCTCATCCCCAGGTTCAAAGCAAGGAGCCCCTCGATGGTGGGGACGATGTCGTCCTGGCCCATCGGCGCGGAGACCGTGCCGGGCGCAACGCGGGTGGGGTCCCACACGAGCACCCAGTTGCGGGTGACCGGCGCGCGCAGGTCAAAAGAGTGGTTCGCCCAGGGATCGAGCAGGCCTTCGCCGTGATCGGCCGCGATGACCACCAGCGTGTCGTCCAAAAAGCCGGCCTCGCTCAAAAGCGCCCAGGCTTCGGCGAGCGAGTCGTCCTGGTAGCGTACCTCGCAGGCATAGAGGGCTTCCATGTTGGCTTTGCAGGTGGTGTAGTCGGCGCTGTCGGGGCCCCAGGTGCCATCCGCGAGGTCGTCGTCCACGGTGAGGGTGCCGCGTTCGTCGTGACTCACCCAGTCGTAGGCGCAGGCGTCGAGGGGGAGGGCGGCCATCGCGTCGGCGCAGGTGCTCGCCCAGAGGGAATACGGGTCGTGCAGGTCGTTGACGTGGAGGTGGATGAGCTGGTTGGACGCGCCGTTTGCCTCGGCCCACTCCAGGATCTCCGGCACCATCGCGGGCGTTTGCCCCTCGCCGAACATCTTGAGGTAGCCGATGCCACGGTCGAGCCCGGTCACGTCGGAGGCCATTCCGTTGGCCGACCAACTCGCGGTAGCCCATCCCGCCGCGGCGAGCGTTTCGGCGAGCAGCGGCACTGCCGGTGACAGGGTGGTGGCGCGGGATTCTTCTCCGCGAACGTAGCTCTCGACGCCCCACGTCGCCGGGTTGTGGCCGGACAACACGGTGCCGATCCCCGAGGGGGTCCACGTTTGCCCCCACGCGTTCTCCCAGACGACGCCCTCCCGGCCGAGCGCGGTGAGCCACGGCATGTGCTCGGGCGTGATGTGGTCGGCCCGCATCGTGTCGATGGTCAACAGAAAGATACGGCGCGGCTTCGGCGCCTCGGGCGCCGTGTCGTCGGCGCTCGTGTCGTTTACGGCCGTGTCGTTGAGGGCGCTGTCCCCCGACCCGGTTTCGGCGGGCGCGAAGTCGGGTTTCGCCGAGGTCGCCGGCTCAGTGCAGCCCGCGGTCGCGACCCCCAGCACAAAGTGCCATGCGCCCACGCGCGTCACGGCTTGCCGGCCCGCTTGTCCACCGCGTCGAGGCTCACCTCGTGGAAACGAGCCGCCAACCGTCGTACCATCGCGCCCATCCAGCCGCCGCGGCGCACCTCCGCGTCGAGCGCGGCCCGGGTGAGCACCCGCACCGTGACCGCGGTTTCGGCCGTGATGGTGGCCGTGCGCGCGCCGCCGGAGACCAGCGCCGCTTCGCCGAAGGTTTCGCCCGCGCCAAGCTCCGCGATGGGCCCGCCGTTCCGGCTCACCTCCACGGTTCCGTCCGCGATGAGGTAGGCGCAGTCGGCCGGGTCTCCCTGACGCACGATGACCGCGCCGGCGGGGAATACCTGGCGTTCGAACCACCAACCCTCGGCCCGCGCGAGCTGCAGGTCGTTGGCGAACGCGACCGGGTTCTGGTACCGCTCGGCGGGGTCGAGGCGCAGCGCCTTCATCGCGATACGCACGAGCTCGGGCGGCGGCGGCGGCCGGCCTACGATGCCGGTTGGCGGCTCCACGGGGCGCGCATCGGACCCAGTGGCTGCGCGCTCGGCGAGCGTGAGCTCGCGGTTCGGGCGCCGCCCGCAGAGGCAGTAGTACAAGAGGGCGCCCAGGCCCCATACGTCGGTGCGCGCGTCGCACACCTCGCCGCGGGCCTGCTCTGGGGCGATCCAGCCTGGGGTGCCGGCGATCATGTCCTCCGCCAGGCCGTTCACCTGCGCGATGCCCCAGTCTACGAGGTACACCTGCCCGAAGCCGCCGACCATCACGTTCTCGGGCTTCAGGTCGCGATGGATCACGCGGCGGTGGTGGGCGAAAGCGAGGGCCTCGCACAAGCGAAGGAGCACCTCCAACACCCGGCCGAGCATCACGGCCTGGTCGGGCTCGGCGACCACCATCTGCCCAAAAGTGACCCCTTGAACCCGCTTCATCGTGAACCAGGTTTCGCCGAGATCGTGGATGGGCACGATGCACGGGTGATCGAGCTGCGCGGTTACCTGGGCTTCGCGCCGGAAGCGCGCGAGGTCGGTTGCCTCGACGGAGCTCGATACTTTCACCGCCACCTGCCGATCCAGAACGCGGTCGTGAATCGCGCGCACGGTGGCGGCGCCGCCAGTCGCGACGAGGCCGCGGTCTTCGTACCGATCGGGCAGGCCGTCCGGCGTGAGCGTTACGTCATCCATGGGGCCCTTCTACCGCGGCGGCGACGGCTGCGCGTCGGATTGCGGCGGCAAACGCATCGAGGGTGGCGGGCTCTGCCCAGCGGGCGGTCTCCTCGGCGTCGGAGGCCTGGTGCGTTTCGACGATGACGGTCGGGACTTTGGTGCCGCGAAGCATTCGGATGCGCTTTCCGACGGGATGACGATCGACGTACACGCCGGCGCCGATTGAGCCGTAGAGCTCTTCGCTGTAGCCGGCGGCGTACGGTACGAAACCGGCGCCGTGCAGCTCACGGGACATCGCTTCCGCAAGCTGCCGGCGCGCCCGTGCCAGATCGGGCGGGCCCTCGTCGGAAAACAGGACGGTGAAGCCCGAGGCGCCGGTTGAGGACCAACACCCGGTGCTGGGATGGATGCTCAGGTTGTCGGCGGCGCGCGCGTCGGAGTGCAGACTCACGACGGCATCGGCAGGCCAGGCGTTGAAGGCGGCGATGCGGCTGCCGTAGTCGAGGAGCGCGGCGGAGGGGCGGCCGGAGCGCACCTCAAGCTCGGGAGCGTTGGCGAGGCGGGCCAGGAGCTCGTCCTGCACGCGGCGCGTGAAGTCGGCCTCGGCTTCGCAGCGCACGGAGGTGTTGCCTGAGTTTCCGGGGGCGCCGTGGCCAGCGTCGATGACGAGGCGGACTGGGCGGGCGCCGGCCGACAGGGGAGGGAGAACCTGGAGGGGGGCGCCGGCCGCCGGCCATGTCGGCGCAGCCGGGGTGGGGGTTGGGAGATAAACCGCCGCTTCAGGGGAGGACGGCGTGGGATCGGGCGCGGCCGCGGGGGTGCCGCAGGCGAGGAGGAGCGAGAGCATCGCCCGCGGGACAAGCTGCGCGGAGGGCGGGTTCCGCGCGCTCAGGCCCACACCCGCTCCACGAACCACACGAGGCCCGCGAGTGCGACGCCGGCCGAGAGCAGGGGAACGGCGCGCCGCTCCCACCACGGCGCGCGGCGCAGCAGCAGCAAAAGGGGAAGAATGAGGGCGACGATCGCGGCCTGGCCCAGCTCCACGCCGCCGTTGAAGCTCACGAGCGCGGCGACCAGCGCGGAGCGCGGCAGGCCGAGCTCCAGTAGCATCCCCGCGAAGCCGAAGCCGTGTACGAGGCCGAGCGCGAAGGTGACGACGGCCCGACGCGCAGCCGTTGGTTTCCAGAGGTTCTCAACGCCGACGAACACGATCGAAGCCGCGATTGCTGGCTCCACGACCGCGGGCGCGAGGTGCACCCAGCCGAGCGCCGCGAGGCTCAGGGTGATGGAGTGGGCGACCGTAAAGCCGGTTACCACGAGCAACATCGCCCGGAGCCCCTTGGCGGCGAGCAAGAGCCCGAAGAGGAACAGGAGGTGGTCGTACCCGGTCCAGATGTGCTCCACGCCGAGGGCGCCGAAGCGCGCCGCGACGGTCCACGGATCGGGCGTTCCGACGATAGCGACGGAGGTGTGGGCGGCGTCGAGCACGGCGACGGCGGCGCCCTCGGCTTCGACGTAATGTCGGTGGCCGGCCTCCATTCTCGGGAAGAAGCCAGCTTCGTACATGCGTTCCCCGTGCGGGCAATCGAGCGAAACCGTCAGCTCAACGCCGTCTCCCTCCACGGATCGCAGCGTCGGATCGCCGAATTCACATGCCTGATCGTTCACCTTCAAGGATGTGCCCTCCAGCAGGAGCTCGCCCACGAGCAGCCGCGAGGCCTCCAGCTCCCCGCCGGCGGGTAGCGCCCCGGCCAGCTCCGGGCGCGCGAAAGTAAGGGCGAGCGCGTCGTCGCCGATGCGCGCGTACGAGAGGCCCGGACGGTGCGCCCAGGCGGGGGAGGCGGCGAGCAACCACATCGCGACCGCTTACCCTCCTGGCGCGATACAACGCCGACGATGCAGAAGGTCCACGCCGCATCTCTGGGCTGGCTCGCCCGCGTAACGGACGCGGTGGTTGTCGGGATCACGTTCTTGATCGTCGCTTTTTTGCGCCAGCGTGCGCGCGAGCTCTGGTCGTTCGATGTGCTGCCCGGGGCGCCGCTGATGGCGCCCGTCACCGTGCAAAGCCAGTTCCATCTCGTGTTCGCGGTGGTGCCGCTCTGGCTCTTCTCGCTCACGCAGCACCAGCTCTACGACGACATTCGGCGCATTCGTTCAGACGTGCTGCTGCTCCGGATCGCAAGCGCAGTGCTGTTCGCGTTCGGACTCCTGCTCGTCGTCTTGTTCTTGTTTCCGCCGGCCGTTCCGACGTCCCGCTCCTTCCTGCTGGCGTTCGCGGTCGTAAGCATCGGAACGTTGTTCCTCGCGCGTCGCTACGAGGCACGGAGCGCACGTAAGCGTGCTCCTACATGGAACATCCTCGTGATCGGCGGGGCCGCCGAAGCGGCGCCCTTCGTGGATACCGTGCTGCGCCATCCGCAGTGGGGCCTCCGGGTGTCGGGCGTCCTCGTGCCAGACGGCGAAGACGTGACGAGCGTGCACGGTGTGCGCGTGCTCGGTCGTATCCAGCAGCTCACCGACATCGTGGCCCGGGAGAACATCGCGCAGGTGTTCATGACCGGGCGTGCGTGGGACACGGCTACGCTCCGCTTCGTCGCCGATCGCTGCGAGGAGGTCGGCGTAACCTTCTCGATGGACGCCAACTTCCTGGGGCTCTCCATCGCGCGCGCCGACGTGAACGATCTGGGCGGCTGGAGCGTGCTGTCGTTCTCGTCCGTTCCCTCGGATGGCACCGCGCTGCTGGTGAAGCGGGCGGTGGACGTGGTGGTCGCGCTTGGGGGCCTGGTGGTGCTCTCGCCGATCATGCTTTTGGCGGCGGCGCTCATCAAGATCGAGGATCGGGGTCCGGTGTTCTTCTCGCAGGAACGAAGCGGGCTCTACGGGCGCTCGTTCCCGATGTACAAGTTTCGATCCATGTGTGTGGACGCGGAAGAGAAACGCAAGGCGCTCGAAGCGAAGAACGAGATGGACGGCCCCGTGTTCAAGATGGCGCGCGATCCGCGGATCACCCGGATCGGCGCGTTCCTCCGGAAGTCCAGCATCGACGAATTGCCGCAGATCTGGAACGTGCTGCGCGGCGAGATGAGCATCGTCGGCCCGCGGCCCCCGCTGCCAGCCGAGGTGGCGCGCTACGAACGGTGGCAGATGCGCCGGTTGTCGATGCGCCCGGGGCTCACCTGTTTGTGGCAGGTGAACGGGCGCAACAAGGTGGACTTCGATTCGTGGATGCGACTCGACCTTGAGTACATCGACAACTGGTCGTTGTTCCTGGATCTCAAGCTCATCCTCAAGACCTTCCCGGTGGTCCTTACGGGGCGCGGCGCCTCGTAGGCGGGCTGTGCTGCTATGATTGGCGCGATGCAGCCTGGCTCCCCCGAAGAGATTCTCGCCTTCCACGCCATCCAGGCGCGGCTGCCCGCGCTGTTTTCGAAGGTCACCTCGCGGCGCACGCAGGAGCAAACGGTCGTGGTGATCCCGAGCCTCTCGCTCGATCCCGAGGAGCTGGCGAAGGTAACCGGCGTTCATCATTACGAAGAACGCATGCTCTACATGCTGATGTTGCTACGGCGTCCGCGCACTCGCGTGGTGTTCGTCACCAGCCAGCAGCTCGATCCCATCGTTGTCGACTACTTCCTGCACCTGCTCACGGGCGTGCCCTCGTCGCATGCGCGCGAGCGGTTGCTGCTGTTGCACTGCTCCGACGCCAGCAAGCAGCCGCTCTCGGCGAAGGTGCTCAAGCGGCCGAGGCTGATCGAGCGGATCCGCGCCGCGATCCCCGATCCGGAGCTCGCGCACCTCGTTTGCTTCAACAGCTCGGAGTACGAACGCTCCCTCGCCGTGCAGCTCGGCATCCCGCTCTATGCGAACGATCCCGCGCTGTACAGCCTGGGAACCAAGTCCGGCTGCCGGAAGATCTTCCGCGAAGCCGGCGTGTTGTTCCCGGATGGCTTCGAGGACCTGCGGGACGGCGAGGACATCGCAGAAGCGCTCTCGGTGCTCCGCGAGCGCGACGGCTCCCGGCGGCGCGCCGTGGTGAAGCTCAACGACGGGTTCTCGGGAGAGGGAAACGCGCTCTTTTACTTCGACGGCGCAGACGACCTCCGCGGCGCCGATCTGCGCTCGTGGGTGCGCGAGCGGCTCCCGAACCTGCGGTTCGAAGCCCCCGGCGAGCACTGGGAGCGCTACCACGCGAAGTTCAAGCAAATGCAGGGCGTCGTGGAGTCGTTCGTGGAGGGCGCGGAGAAGTGTTCTCCATCCTCGCAGAACCGGGTGAACGCCCGCGGCGAGGCGATGGCGATCTCCACGCACGACCAGGTGCTCGGCGGTCCGAGCGGCCAGGTGTTCCTCGGCTGTACGTTCCCGGCGGCGGATGCCTACCGGCTCCAGATCCAGGAATACGGGTTGCGCATCGCGGAAGTCCTGGCCGGAAAGGGCGTAATAGGTCGGTTCGCGACTGACTTTGTCTCCGTCAAGGAGAACGGCGAGTGGAAGCATCACGCCATCGAGGTAAACCTGCGCAAGGGCGGTACGACCCACCCGTTTCTCACGCTCCGGTTTCTCACGGATGGCACCTACAACGTGGATGATGGGCTGTTCTACAGCCAGACCGGTCGTCCCAAGTTCTACTACGCCTCGGATAGCCTGCAGTCGGACGCCTACAAGGGGCTCGGCCCCGCCGATCTCGTGGATCTGGCGGTGGAGCACGAGCTGCACTTCCACTCCAGCTCCGAACGCGGCGTGGTGTTCCACCTCATCGGCGCGCTCTCGGAGTTTGGCAAGCTGGGCCTCGTGTGCATCGGCGATAATTGGCAGCAGGCCCGGTTCCTCTACCGAAAGACGAAGGACACGCTCGATCAGGTGACGCGCAGGGCTTGATGCGCGGGTGCGTTCGGGCGTATGCTGCCGCGGCAATGCGCCGCGTTCCCCTGCTCGTGCCGATCCTGCTGCTGGCTTGCGACAACGATCGGCAGCTCACAGCCCAGGATCGCGTGCTCGACGGCTTCTCCTACGTGGACGCCGGGGCCGTGGCCGTTGGCGACCGCAGCGTGTTCACCGTTCCCCTGTTCTCGAAAGCCGGGGGGAAAGTCGAGATCTTCGAGATCTTGGCGGAGGACATCAGCGCTCCGGAGGGTGCGGCCGCGCCGGCATTCCTCGTGGACGATTCCTCCTGGGCGGTCGACTGTGATTCGGACGACGACGGGGCCGCCGATTGCCTCGATCTGCTGGGCTACGACCCCGACTCGGAGGACGACACCCTCCCGCTCCCCGTGGTTTTCGCGCCGACGGTGAAGGGCTACTACGAGGGGATCCTCACGATCTGGTCGAACGACAACACTTCGGAAGAGAAGGCGCCGCTGCCGGGGGAGGAGGACCTTCCGGAGGAGGAACAGACGATCTGGACGGTGTGGCGCGTGCAGCTTCGCGGCCTCTCCGACTATGCCTGCGGTCGGGTTTTCCCGGAGATGGTGGACTTCGGAGATCGCACGAGCGCGATCGATGGCGACTTCAGCGATTCGGTGGAGATCGTGAACTGCGGAATCGTGCCGCTCACGGTGTCGTCGATCCAGGTGGACTTTGCGGGGATGTCCTCGCGAACCTTGCCGCCGCTCTACGTGCTCCCAGGGCAAACGGAAGAGGTGGTGATCGGCTGGACCGTGGCCTCAGCGGAGCCCGTTTCGGCGCACGTCACCTTCACCGGCAACAGCGAGAGCCTTGCCGCGGCCGCCGTGGAGTTCGTGGGCAACGACTGCGATCGCTCGTTGGACGCCGTGGATTGGGACGCCGACCTCGACGGCTGGACCGTGTGCGGCGGTGACTGTGACGACCTCGACGCGTACACCAGTCCCGCGGCCAACGAAGCGCCCGACGACCTCGAAGACAATGATTGCGACGGCGAGATCGACGAGCTGGACGATGACACCGTGGGCAACGACGACGACGCCGATGGCTGCAGCGAGAGCGGTGGCGACTGCGGCGGTGATCAGGATTGCAACGACGCCGATCCCAACGTCGGCCCGTACATGACCGAGGTCTACAACCAGATTGACGACGATTGCGATGGGCAGATCGACGAGAGCACCGAGGGGCATGACGACGACGGGGACGGGTGGACGGAGCTGCATGGCGACTGCGACGACGCGGAGACGCTCGTGGGCCTCGAGGCCGAAGAGGTGGTGGACGGTCGCGACAATGACTGCGACGGCATCGTGGACGAAGGCGGCCCGGCCTACGACGATGACGCCGACACGTTCAAAGACGTGGAGTCCGACCCGCTGCTCAACGATTGCGACGACCAGGATCCCTGGGTTTTCGTCGCCGCGCGCGAGTATTGCGATGGGTACGATAACGACTGCGACGGGCTGGTTGACGACGGGGAAGCCGACGAAGCCGATGGGGCGTGCACGTTTCGCCCCACGCGGCGCACGTCCGCGGCCGAGGGCGATTCGGGTGTGGCTGACACGACAGCGGGCGGCTGCTCCACCGGTCTTGGAGTGTCGTTGTCCGGAACCGCCCTGGCGCTGGCGCTTGTCCGCCGTCGTCGGCGTGACTAACGAGTCCCCGTGCGTTTGAACCTCGCTAACGGCCTCGTTGTCGCGGCCATCCTCCTCTTCGCGATCACGTTCTTGTGGTACGTCCGCGAATTCGCCGTGCCCGTGGCCACCCAGACCGAGCTCATCAAGCTGATCGACGAGGGCAAGGTGTCCAAGGTCACCTTTGAGGGCAGTACGAGCCTGGAGGCGACGACCAAGCCACCCAAGCAGGGCGACCCTGAGGGGCTGATCAAGACCGTGGTCGTGCCTGGGGATGAGAGCGTCGTCAAGGCCTTGCAGGCCGCCAATGTGCCGTATGGGGCTACCGAGTCCGAGGGCTGCGGCGGCGCGCTCCCGCTCACGCTGCTGTTGGTCGTCGGCACCATGGTCATGATGTTCAACACGCTCCGCCCGCAAACGGGCGAGCCGAACGCGGCGCGGATCTCAAGGTCGCAGGCGAAGCTGGCGCCCGAAGAGGGGACCGGGGTCACGTTCAAGGACGTGGCGGGGATCGACGAAGCCGAAGAAGAGCTGAATGAGATCGTGCAGTTTTTGAAAACGCCGGAGCGGTTCACGCGCTTGGGCGGAAAGATTCCGAAGGGCGTGCTGCTCGTCGGGCCGCCGGGCACCGGCAAAACCTTGCTGGCGCGGGCGGTTGCCGGCGAAGCGGGCGTGCCGTTCTTCTCGTTGTCGGGCTCCGACTTCATGGAGCTGTACGTCGGCGTCGGCGCGGCCCGGGTGCGCGACTTGTTCAAGCAGGCCGCGGAACGCGCCCCCACCATCGTGTTCATCGACGAGATCGACGCCATCGGCAAGGCCCGCATGGCCGGCGTCCCCGGCGGCGGCGAGGGCGAACGCGACCAGACGCTCAACCAGCTCCTCGTCGAGATGGACGGCTTTGACGGGCGCAAAGGCATCATCCTCATGGCGGCCACCAACCGCCCCGACACGCTCGATGCGGCCCTGTTGCGGCCTGGCCGCTTCGACCGGCAGGTGCTCGTGGACCGGCCGGATGTGCGCGGCCGGGAGGCGATCCTCCGCGTTCACGCGGCGAAGCTCGCGCTCGCCCCGGAGGTGGACCTCAAGCGGATTGCACAGGTCACCCCTGGATTTGTTGGCGCGGATCTGAGCACCGCGCTCAACGAGGCGGCGCTGCTCGCCGCGCGGCGCAACAAGGACCAGGTGGGGCAGATCGAGATCGAGGACGCGGTGGAGCGCATCTCGATGGGCATCGAGCGCAGGAGCCGGCGGCTCTCGGAAGAGGAGCGTCGCAGCACCGCGGTTCACGAAGCCGGGCACGCGATCGTGGCGGCGGGAACGCCGCATGCCTCCTCGGTTCAGAAGGTCACCATCATCCCGCGCGGCATCGGCGCGCTCGGGTACACCAGCTTCCGCGACCCGGAGGAGCGGTTCACGCACTCCCGCAAGCAGCTCCTCGCGATGATGACGGTTGCCTTCGGCGGGCGCTGCGCCGAGGAATTGGTGTACGGCGAGTACAATAACGGTGCGGCGAACGACATCCAGCAGGCGACGGACCTCGCGCGCCGCATGGTCACCGAGTTCGGCATGTCCGATGCGGTGGGGCCGATCAACTACGCCACGGAGCGGCGCAGCGCCTTCGGCATGGGCACCCGCCATGTGGACAGCGAGCGCAGCGACGACACGTCGAAGCTCATTGACGCGGAGATCCGCGGGTTGATCGACGCGGCGCAGGAGCGGGCGCGCATCCTGCTGCGCCAGAACCGGGATGTGCTGGAGCTGATGGCGAACGCGCTGCTCGTGGAGGAGTCGTTGTCGGCCGAGCGTTTGGGCGAGTTCTTGGGGCAGGTGAGGCGGCCGGAATTGGAGATCGCGGTCGGCTGAGGTGGAGCGCCGTGCAAGACGCGGCGCCGGTGGGGCTGGTTTCTCGGGGTTTGGCGAACGGGATTCGGCCAGCGAGAGCCGAGGCACAGAGGTTGATGTTGGGTCCTGCCGCCGCGGTCGAACGGGACGCTCGCGGCGCAGCGCCACTCGGCCCCGCTCGCCCGCAGCGTCACCCGCCCCAGCAGCGCACTGCACAACGCTCGGTGGACAAACGGGAGACAAAACCCCGGGAATCCCGCAGTGGCTTGCTGCGACGGCGATGGGCGAGGCACCCGTTGTGCGCGGAAGCGCACCAAGGGTGCCGACCCGTGAGCGACAGGGCCGGCCCGCCCGTAAGGGATGCAGGGCCGGCCCCGAGCGACGGTGGCGACGAAGCCCAGGTGCGAGATCGGACACCCAGGACGAACCCCGAGAATCCCGTCGAGGCTTGCTGCGACGGCGATGGAGCGGTGAGGCCGTGGTGCGGTGGCGCAGACGGACGCGCCGGGGCCCTCCGAGCGCAGAGGACGCGAGGTCATACCGACTGAGCCTGTTTCCCGCACGCAACGCCCCGGACTGGGCGACGTAGCCGTTGCAGCAAGCCTCCAGGGGATTCTCGGGGTCTCTCGCAAAGTACGGCTCTACGCTGGCCGTTGTCCCGGGCGGTGAAGGGGCGGGTGACGGTACAGGCCGACGGTGCCGAGCGGAGTCTTCGACGCGAGCGCGCCGGTGGGCTGTGCCGGCAGGACCCAGCGCTAACCTTGGTTTTCGCATCGACGTGCGGCGCTCACCTTCGCCCACCCCGAGGCTCCCGCTGCGACGGCGCCGCGTCCTGCACGGCGATCTTGTACAGGCTCAGGTCGTATCAGACCGCGAGAATCCCGCGGTGGCGCCGCGATGTCGGGCGAAGCCGGCGCGGTCACGAGACCGGGCCCACGACATCGCCCAGAAGATGCCCCAAAAGCAAAACCGCCCGCGTCGTTTCCGGCGCGGGCGGTTCGGATTGAGCCGCTCCCGAAGGAGCGAAACTCAGATCTTCTGCGAGTAGAACTCGACGATCTTCTGCGGATCGCATTCGAAGGGCAGATCCTCGCGCTGGGGCTCGGTGACGAGCTTGCCTGCGGTGGTGGCCGGATCGAACTCGAGGAACCCGGGGCGGATGCGCGAGGCACCGACCTCGAGGGCCGCGATGATGAACGGCTTCGTCTTCGACTTTTCGTGCACCGACACCGGCTGGCCGGGCTTCACGTGGAAGCTCGGACGGTCCACGCGGGAGCCGTTGACGCAGATGTGGCCGTGCACGACGAGCTGACGCGCCGCCGGGATGGTGGCCGCGAGGCCGAGACGCCACACCACGTTGTCGAGCCGGGACTCGAGGAGCGTGATGAGGATGCGGCCGGTGGGGCCCTTACGACGCGAAGCTTCCGTAACGTACTTGCGGAACTGCTTTTCCATGATGCCGTAGTGCCAACGCAGCTTCTGCTTCTCGATCAGGCGATCCTTGAAGTCGCTGGTTTTGCCCTTACGGCGAGCGCCGTGCTGTCCTGGAGGGGTTGCACGGTCAAGCGTAGCTTCCGTGGTCAATCCGGGAAGCACCACGCCCACACGCCGGCAACGAGCAAGCCGGGGTCCACGATAACGTGCCATATGTATGGCTCCTTTGGTGCGAATTCACGGAGTCGGGGGGTTTCGAGAGGATTCTCGTGGGCCGACACCGTCCTCCCCGAATGGGGGGGCGTCGCCGGCTAACCGTGATCGAGGGGATTGCGCAAGGCGGGAGGCGCCGTTGGGGCGATCTGATCTGGGACGAACGGTAACCTCACGCTCGATCCGAGGTTGAGCGGCACGCGCACGAAAGACCGGTCAGGTCTCGTCGATCACAGTGCACCAGCAATCGTCACGCACCAACACGCCCGGCCCGGTGTCGTGGGGAGAGAACTCCTCGCAGAAGTCGTCGCATTGTTCCTGTGTGAGTCCGCCACTCTCGCCATCGCAGTCACAACTAAGGTCGTAGAGCGCATGATGCTCGGCGGGGAGGGCGTGGCCGCCAGGAAAACCGTCCTCCCGGCAGAGCTGATCGCATGCGCGGTAACTCTCCGAGCAGCCTGCGAGCACGAAGACCAGCAGCGACCATCGCATGGCTCCGATAGTACGCCATTCCACCCGAGCCCGCCCATGTCCACCCTCCAGGATGCCCTCAAGAACGCCCTCCCGGGCGCATCGTCCTCCGGTACCGGGCCTGCGGCTCGCGACCCCGGTCCCCCCGTTGGCGCGGCCGCGCTGCCGCAGCCGGAGGGCACGGAGTGGGCGAAACGACTCGCGGAGGCGGGGGTGCGGATGGATGCGGGAGCCCCGGTGGCGGGGTGGGTGCAGAAGACGGTGGGGGCGATCAAGGCGTTGGAGGCGCAAGGTCGCAAACACGACGCGCGGGCGCTTGGGCAGGCCCGCGACGAGTTCGTGAAGGCCCGGGAGAAGCGGGCCTGGGAAGCGGTGAAGGCGCGCTTCGAGTCGCTGAACCTTCCTGAGAAGGCCTACCGCGCCATCAAGCAGGAGGGGGCCGACGTGGAGAAGGTGCTGGCCCGACTGCACACCCGCCGCGCCGAAACGTGGACCGGCCAGGCGGCGGCCAAGGTGCGTGACCTGCTGCTCGAGAAGACGTGAAAGCGCCCGGCGGCGCCCCGCATCGCCCGAAGATCGTATACCATCGGGGTTCGGAGAGGTGCGAGTGCGTTCACGCCGCGGCGTAACCCTGATCGAGATCGCCATCGTGGTGGCGATCATCGGCATTCTCGCCTCCATTGGCGCGGGCATGCTGACGAAGATCATCCCCTCCTGGCGCACCCGGCGCGCCGCCATGGACTTTGCGGCGGCCGCGAGCGAGGCCCGGGCGATGGCGATCGCCGACAACGTGCAGTACCGCGTTCACGTGACGACCGGGGATCCGGACACGACGACGGGCAGCGACAACTACGGCGAATACTGGGTGCAACGCGGCGATGCGGCCTCCGGCACGACCGGGTGGGACACGTTGCCGGTGGACATGAGCGGCTCCGACGACGTGTTCGAGCAGGGCTACGTGAACATCGCGAAAGACGAGGAGGATTCGCTCCCCGGCGTAAGCCTGCGCCAGTTCGCCACCCCGCTCACCGGCGTAGACTCCTGGTCGGACTCACTGGTGTTCGGACCGCGCGGCCTGCTCGACAACCCGCCGGACGACTTCGCGTGCGACATCAACTCCGACGGCAGCTCGGATGGCTACATCTGCGTAACCTTCGTGAACAAGAAGGCGGCGTTGGAAGGGCAGACCGACGAGTGGAGCGTGCTCATCTCGCGCGCGGGGATGGTGCGGCTCCAGCACGGCGAAACGGAGGATGAGGCCGTGGGGTACCCGGCTGGCTCCTCGATCACGTCCACGCCGGGCACCACGCCGACCGGCTACCAAGGCGGCTGACCGTTACTCGACGGGAACATCATCCGGGTCGAGCGCCGCGACGATGTTCACGGCGTCGGAGGCGGTGAGGCCGTTGAGGTCGATGACGTTCATGGTGAGGCTCAGCGTTTCGCCGGCCAGCAGCTCGGGGGGCGTATCCGCTTCTCCCGAGGCGAGATCGCTCACGTCGAGGATGCCGAGCATCCCGGCGTAGTAGCCGCCACAACGCGCGTCGGGCACGAGCATCACGCGGAAGCTGCCGTAGCTGAGCTGGGCGTCGGCGCGCGCGGGCCAGGTGATCGTGTACTCGATGGTTACGATGTCGTCGGTGCTCTGCACGTCGGCGCTGGCGAGGATGTGCCAGCCCCCCTGGGGCCCGTGCACCATGGTCTGCTCGCTGCCTTCCGGCATCTCGGTCCAGATCGGACGTTGAAGCTCGTCGGTTCCGCTTCCGCCGATCGCCACCGAGGCTGGGCGCTCGTCGCATGGGAGCGGGGCGGTGTCCGCTGCGTCCTTCCCAAGCGCGGCTTCTTCGCCGCAGCCGGTGAACCCGAAGAGCAGGGGCAGCATGGTCACGCCGGGAGCTTACCCGCCTTTTTCTGCGACGAGTCGCAAACCATGCGCACCACGCCGGGCACGAGCCGCTGGGCGAAGGCGCTCGACCAGCCGTCGAAGCCGGGGATGATCTCGAAGCTGCCCGCGGCCATGCCGGCGAGCATGGTGTTCGCCACGTCGGCGGCGGGCATCGTCTTCACGTTCCCGGCGATCGCCTTGGTTTCCGCCGGCTTGTACTGATTCTCGAAGGCGAGCTGCGGGGTGTCGGTGTCCGGCGGGAGGCACACGCTCACCCGGATGTTGTGCGGCCACATCTCCGAGCGCAGGCACTGGGAGAAGCCGCAGAGCGCGAACTTCGTGGCGGAGTAGGCGGTGTATCCGTAGATGCCGATGACGCCGGCCATCGACGACACGTTGAGGATGTGGCCGCCGCCGCGCGCCTGCATGCTCGGGATGAGGGCCTTGCAGCAGTGCACGGTGCCGAAGTAGTTGATGTCCATCATCCAGCGAAACTGGTCGGTGGGGAGATCGAGGAATCGGCCCGGCATCACGACGCCGGCGTTGTTGATCAGCATGTCCACCGGGTGGGCCGCGGCGTGTTTCACGGCCCTGTCCATGACCTCCGCTTCGTTGGCGATGTCCAGCGGGAGGGACAGGGCGTTCGGGCCCAGCTTCTTGCGGGCTTCTTCGAGCACATCCACGCGCCGCGCCGCGATGGTGACCTTGGCCCCGGCCTTCACCAGCCGCTCCGCGGCGGCGAAGCCGATCCCGCTCGATCCGCCGGTGATGAAGACGTGTTTGCCGTTGAAGTAGGAGTCGATGGACATGCAACGGCGGCTAATTCGATCCGGGGGCTGGCGTTACCGAGAGCAGGCGCAACATTCCGATCTCCGCCTCCGCTGTGAGGACGCCGGCGGCGAGCGCATCCCGAATCCAGTCCCGCTGGGGCTCCATCCGGCGCGGGTCGTAGGCGATCCAGACCGTGCGCTCCGGCGGGGTGAGCGCGCGGAGGGTGCGGAGGTTGGTGGCGAACGCTTCGCTGGTGGCGGCCTTCGCGGCGGCAGTGCGTGGGATATCGAAGGTTTCCTCAAGCGAGGCCGCGAACGGCACGAGGTTTCGCAGCTCCACAGCCGACGCGCCCACCGGGTGCGCGAACCAGAACACGGTCGCCTCGCCGGCGAGTACGTCTCCCGGCCGTACGCGGTCGCGAATTCCTGCGACGGTGCGCGTGAGCGCCGCTTCCTCCTCGCGAGTCGCGGCATCCGCCTCGGCGATCGGCGCTTCGCCAAGGAGCCGCACCCGGGCCGTGTAGAAGGGCTGAAGCCCGTTGAGCGCGACGGTGAGCGCCGCGACGGGCAGCACCAGGAGCTTCCCGACGTTGCCGAGGCGATCAACCGCCGTGGCGCCCAGCGCCACGACGAGCGGAAAAACCGGGAGCCAGAACCGGCTGGAGAACGGCCAGGTCCACAGGAGGAACACGGCGATGTGGAGCAGCAGCAACAACGCGATCGGACGGGCCTTGGGGGCCTGCCAGGAGGCGAGCGCGCCGGCCACGAACGCCGCGCAGCCGACGCCCACCGTGCCGAGGCCGGGGGCCGCCCCGGAGGCGGCGTCCGCCCAGGCGGTGGGGGCGAGGTACAGTCCGAGGCTTTTCGGCCCATAATTCAGGTTTCCGCGGACGATGTGCAGGGTGCCCCTCGCGAGCTCGCCCAGGCCCCCGGCGGCCCAGCGATCCGCATACCACCCCGTGTGTACGTCGTAGCTGACGTAGTATCGAAGCAGCTCAAGGGTGGGACCCGTCGGGAGCGTTGTCAGGCTGCGCTCGACGTGGAGCGCCACCGCCGCTACCGCCCAGCCCGATAGGAGCGCGGCGGACTCCCGGCGGTGCCCCGCCACAAATGCCAAGAAGCCCCCGCCCAGCGCGTAGAGGCCGCCGACGTTGCGGGTGCTCGCCGCGATCGCCGTGCAGAGCGCGAGGGCCACCCACGACCGGGGCCGCTCAGCGCCCCGCACCACGATCGTGAGCGCGCAGACGAGGGCGAGCGTGAACAGCGCCTCCGACATCAATTGGGGTACGAGGTCCATGGTCATCGTGTTGACGGCGATCATCAGCCCGGCCGCGACCTGCGCGCGCCAACTTGCCTGGAAGGAGGGCATCAACCGGCTGACGACGAGCTGGGCCGCCACCGCCCACAGGGCCGCGTTCAGGATCAGGATCGCGTTGAGAGAGGCGCCAAGATCCTGCAGGGCGGCGATCGAGGCCGGCCAGAGCAGCGGGTACTTCGCGACGCCCGGGGCGCCTGGCAACGCCTCCGCCACCAGCGGTCCGCCCCTGCGGAGGGACTCCGCCATGCTGAGGTACAACGCGTCGTCTCCCCAGAGGCCGATCCGGTCCGCGTGAGCACCGAGCGCGTGCACGACAAACGTGAGCGGCGCGACCCAGGCGAGGATCCAGGGGCGAGCGGGCGACGAGTCCACGCTGGCGTTTAACCGATCGTGCGGCCCGCTCGGAGGCAGCCGCGATGCGGATCCGCGCAGATCGCGGCCCCGCGAACGGGCCTGCCGCATCGCCCGGCAAGTGCCCCCAAACGGTTCCTTGACATCCGGCGCAGACCGTGTACAACGCGCCCTCCCCGGAATGGCCATGCGCTTCCTGCTCCCGACCGTGATGCTGTTCGCCTGCAACGCCGGCTTCGACTCCGCAGGCAAAGACCCGCTGCACGCCGACTCGGGCGGCAACAGCGACGACACGGGCGAGCCGGAAGACACGGGGGATAGCGGCGTTACGCCGGTGGACGCCGATGGTGACGGGCACTACTCCCTTGAGACGGGCGGCGACGATTGTGACGACGCAGACGACACGGTGTACCCCGGCGCCCCGGAGCTGTGTGACGGCAAGGACAACGACTGCACCGGTGGCACCTCCGGTGAGGGGGACCTCGACGCCGACTCGATCCTCGACTGCGCCGACTATTGCCCGTACTACGCCATGGAAGGCGCGTCGGGGGATGGTCGCCCGAGCGATCCGATGGGCACGCTGCAAGAGGCGGTGGACGAAGCCGGGGCGACGGGCTGCAACGAAGCGCGCGCGTATTACGGGACCTACGCCGAGAACGTGGACTTCCACGGGTACGGCGTGAACCTCGAGTCGCTCTCCGGCCCGAGCGCTACCACCATCGACGGCGGCGGTGGGGACTCCTGCCTGATCCTCGAAGAAGACGGAGACGGGGACCTGGACGAGGATAACGCGCGGGTTTCGGGGTTCACGATCACCAACGGCGGCGGCGGCACCGGCGCGGGAATCCGAATCAAGGAGTGTTCGCCCACCATCGAAGACAACGTGATCACGGGGAACACCATCACCACCGAGAACGGCGTGGGGGGTGGAATCCGGATCTACAACGGTTCGCCCTCGATCCTCGGCAACGAGATCACCCAGAACGACGCGTGCATCGACGGCCCGGAAAACGGTTGCGATGGCGGCGCCATCGACATCCGTGGGGGCGCCCCGACGGTCATGGACAACTACATGGCTGAAAACACGGCGGGCGACGGCGGGGCCATCTGGCTCGCGTACAGCGACGCGCTAATCGTGAACAACTACCTGCTCGGGAACGAGGCGGACGACAGCGCGGAGGCCGACGGGGAGGGGTTGGCGAAGGACGGCCAGGGGGGCGGCATCGACGTGCAGATCGGCGGGCCGAACGGCACGATGATCCTGAACAACGTGATCGCGGACAACCGGGCGAGCGCGCTCGGCGGCGGCATCGTCGTGTACGAACCGTACGCCGGGTACGACAAGGTAACGGTCGCGAACAACGTGATCGCGTTCAACAACGTGTTGGAAACGGAGTGGGGCGCGGGGTTCACGCAATGGAACGGCACCACGCCCACCGTCTACAACAACGTCATCTACGGCAATCTGGGCGTCGGGGCGTTCGCGGATAATGCCGCGAGCACCTTCTCGTTCTCGTACAACGACGTGTCGGGCAACTTCCCGGACTACGACGACAGCGACACCAGCGCGGACCTCTGGTCGGGCAAGGGCAGCGGAAATCTGACCAGCGATCCGAGCTTCGCTTCGGTGAGCAACGACGTGGACTGGACGAACGACGACTTCACCCTGAAGTCGAGCAGCACGTGCATCGACGCGGGGAAGACGGACGTGTTCGACGTGGACGGGAGCCGGAGCGACATCGGGGCGTACGGCGGGAGCTACGGCGTCTGGTAGCGGCGGGGAGTTCGTGGTATGCGGCGGGGCGCATATGAGCGGCTGACCGCTTCGACCGCGCACGCCTGCTGCCCCGGAAGCTCGATGGTCGCGCTCGTTCTGCTCGCCTGCAGTTTGGAACCCGCGAGCGCGCGCTCCGATGGCGCCTCGTTCGCGGCCCCGGAGACCGTGATGCAGCTCACGCTGGCGGGCTCCAGCACGGTGCAGCCCGTGGTCGAGATCGCGGGGCAGGCCTACGAGAAGCTGCATCCCAACGTGCGTGTGGATGTGCAGGGCGGCGGCTCGGCGGTGGGGATCTCGTCGGCTCGCTCGGGGCTCGCGGATGTGGGCACGGTGAGCCGCGCGCTGAAGGCGGAGGAGGGGGACCTGACGGCGACCACGATCGCCCTGGACGGGGTGGCGATCGTCGTTCACGCCAGCAATCCGGTTTCGGCGATCACGCGCGATCAGGTGGTGTCGATCTACACCGGGGCGGCGACGAATTGGAGCGCGCTGGGCGGGGAGAACCACGCGATCACGGTGGTGAACAAAGAGCAGGGTCGTTCGACGCTCGAGCTGTTCGAGCATCACTTCGGGCTCAAGGACAAGATCCTGCCCGGCGCCGTGATCATCGGACCGAACGGTCAGGCGATCACGACCGTCGCGGGCAACCCGCACGCGATCGCCTACGTGTCGATCGGCTCGGCCGCGGTCGCGGAAGCGGAGGGGGCGACGATCAAGCGCCTCCCGCTCGACGGGGTGATGGCCTCGGTGGAGAACGTCGCCAACGGCTCGTACCCGCTGATGCGCCCGTTGAACCTGGTCACCAAGGGGCCGCCCGCGGGCGCTGCCCTCGACTTCATCGGCTTCGTGCTCTCGAGTGACGGGCAGGCCATCGTGGCCAAAGAGGACTTTGTGGCGGTGGGGAATGCGACGGCCGCTCGCTGACGCGACCTTCGCCGCCGCGCTCCGCCCCGCAAGCTGGATTGCCGTCGTACTCCCAGGCTTGATCGCTGTTTTTGTGGGGGTTCAGGCGTGGCCTGCCCTCCGCGCCACGGGGGGGCTCCCCTTCGTGATGGATTCCCGCTGGGCGCCGCCCTCTGGCCAGTACAACCTGCTCCCGATGATCGCGGGGACCTTGGTGTCCAGCATCGCGGCGTTGATCCTGGTGGGGCCGGTGGCGGTAGCGTACGGCCTCCACGTCAACCTCTTCGCCGGGCCGCGCTTGGCGGCGGTTTCACGTGCCGGCGTGGGGCTCTTGGCCGGGGTCCCGAGCGTGGTGTTCGGCCTGGTTGCGCTCACTAGGCTGGTGCCCCTCCTGGTGCGGGATCACCCGCCGGGCCTCGGGCTGGGGGTAACCGTCGTAACGCTCGCCGCGATGGTGCTGCCCACTGCCGCCTCCGCCATTGACGCGGCGATCCAGCAGGTGCCTACGGATGGAATCCGCGCGGTACGGGCCCTGGGGTTGGGTGCCTGGGACGGCGCTCGGGGCGTGGTGTTGCCCATGGCCTCGCGCGGGATCCGCACCGGGCTCGTGCTGGCGCTGGGCCGGGCCGTAGGCGAAACGATGGCGGTGCTGATGGTGGCCGGGAACACCGTGCAGTACCCGACGGGCCCGTTCACCGCGTTCCGTACGCTCACGGGAAACGTCGCGGTGGAAATGGCGTATGCGATGGATCTGCACCGCTCGGCGCTGTTTGTTTCGGCGGCGCTGCTGTTCGCGTTGGTCGCCGGGATTCTGGCCTTGGAGCACCGACGGGCATGACCGCGCGCACCCGTGACCGCTTCGCGGCCTTGGCCCTTGGCCTTGCGCCGGCCCTGGTGGTGGGGCTGGTGGCCGCCATCGTGGTTGACGTAGCGTGGGACGGCTTGGGGCAGATTGACCGGAGCTTTTTGACCGAGTCGCCGAGCCAGGCAGGCCGTTCGGGCGGCATTGCCTCCATCCTTGCGGCCACGGGGTGGGTGCTGCTCATCGGAGTGGGCGCGGCGCTGCCAGTGGGCCTCGCAGCCGGCGTTTACCTTGCCGAATTTGGGCGCACCGGGCTCCGAACGGTGCGGGGCGCCCTCGACCTGCTCGCGGCGGTTCCGTCCGTCGTCTACGGGCTCTTCGGATTGGCGTTCTTCTGCGAAACGCTCGGCCTGGGGTGGTCCGTGCTCTCGGGCGGGCTCACCGTGGCGATGATGATCCTGCCGTTGTTCGTGCGGCTGTGCGAAGCCGGCCTCCGCGCTGTTCCCGATGACTACCGGGCGGCCGGGCTGGCCCTGGGGCTGCCGCGCTGGATGTTGCTTCGACGAGTGCTTTTGCCGCAGGCTGCCCCAAGCATCGCAGCGGCGCTGGTGTTGGCGACCGGTCGGGTGATGGCGGAGTCGGCGGTGTTCCTGTTCACCGCTGGCGCTTCAACCCGAATGCCCGAGGGGCTGCTGGATCCGGGTCGGGTGCTCGCGGTGCACGTGTACCTCCTCGCCGTGGAGGTTCCCGGGGGGAGCGCGCGGGCGGCGGCCACGGCGCTCGTGCTGCTGGCAGGCATCCTCGCCACGACCGGCGCGGCCGCCGCCTTGCCTCGACTGTTCCTGCGGAACGCGCACGCATGAGCGCCGCGCTGCCGACGAATCCAACCGTGGAGGTGCGCGGCGTGACGGTGCGGTACGGCCGCCATGTCGCGGTGGATCGTGCCGAATTCACCGCCCCGCCGGGAGTGATCACCGCGCTCGTCGGGCCCTCCGGCAGCGGAAAGACGTCGGTGCTCCACGCCATCAATCGGCTTCACGAGCTGGACCGGGACGTTCAGGTGGAGGGGATGATCCGCGTCGGGAGCGATGACGTTCGCACCCTCGACGACTACACCCTCCGTACCCGGGTGGGGCTCATCTTTCAGCGCCCAACGCCCTTCCCGATGTCGATCCGCGAGAACGTCCGCTTTCCCCTGCGCGGGCACGGCGTTGCCCGGTCGGAGCTGGAAGGGCGCGTGCAGGCCGCGCTGGTTCGTGCGGCGCTCTGGGACGAGGTGAAGGACCGGCTCGATTCTGCGGCGACGGCGCTCTCCGGTGGCCAGCAGCAGCGCCTCTGCCTTGCGCGCGCTCTCTCGCTCGATCCTCAGGTTCTGCTGCTCGATGAGCCGTGCGCCGCGCTCGATCCGCAGTCCACGGCGCTCGTGGAGGAGACCCTGCGCGCCCTCGTCGGCAGGACGACGCTGCTGTTGGTGACGCACAACCTCGCCCAGGCTCGGCGCCTCGCAACGCACCTCGTTTGCCTCTGGCCAGCGCCGGGGGGCGGCCGCGTTGCGGACGAGGGCGCAGCGGACCGGGTGTTCGCGCAGCCCGCCACCGCGGAGCTGTGTGACTATTTTGCCGGTTTGACGGGGTAACTCGGCGCGGCCGTGCTCACTCCACACTGAACCGGCAGCACCCCAGATCGACGGAAGGCGCCGAGTCGGGCTCGTTCCGCACGGCCTCCGACAGGCCGTAGATCACCCGCTTTCCCTGCCGCGCTCGCGTGACCACCCCCAGCTCGAACAGCGCCGTGAGGTGCCGGGAAGCCTGGTATTGCTTGATCCCCAGCCGCTCCGTGAGCTCAAACACCGCAAGGGGGCCGTGTCGTAACGTGGATATGATTCGAAGCCGGATGGGCTCGGCGATCGCCCGCATCACAGGCGCGCATTCGTCGGCATTGAGGGCGCGGGGCTCCGGCATGCGGGCTACCCCTCCTTCTCGATCACGATCACCTTCACGCGACCCTTGAGATCGCCTTCGCGGCCGAAGGTCCAGCCCGTGCCCTCCGAGAGCTTCTCCACCAGCGGGTAGCTCTCTTCGCGCTCCGGGTCCGTACGTTGGGCGTCGGGTTTGTCCAGCGTTTCGAGGTCGGGCACGCGCACCACGAAGTTGCCTTCCTTGTTGCGGAAGCAGTGCCCCTTCACGATGCGAATGCAGCGCCACGGGTGCGCTTCCCAGTCTTCGCCGTCCCACGTCTTGAGGATCATGCGCGTGCCGAGCGGCGCGATCAACGCCAGGGACTTGAGCTCCGCCGTCGGTACATCGGCCCCCTGCCGTCCGCTCACGACGTGGATGTCGACCACGCGGCGCTCCCCGGAAAGATTGATGCCCGCGTAGCACACGAGGTCGGCGCGCAGCTTCGGGGACAGCTCGAATTTCATGGATTCACCAGGGTTCCCCTCCATAGCCCGGCGGGCTGGCTTCGTCGCGCGCAGCCGAGGCGATCGCCGGCGCGTCAGACGCCCATCAGACTCGCTCACGACAAGCATTCGGAGGTGCCTTAGAACAGCCTTGAACCCGGACGGTCCATGCTCCTCGCCCTCTTCGCCTCCGCCGCCTTCGCCCTCGACGCACCCTCGTGGTGGCTGCGCCAGTCGGTCGGCGGTTCGCTGTTCCCGGAGGGCGCACAGGTGGATACCCGCGCGCAGTACCGCGTGCCGCTCCACCGCTCGGAGAGCCGGTTGTTCCACGACACCTACGCGGGCGCCGGCCTCCGGGTGGTGTTCACGCCCGTGAACGCCGAGGTGGGGCCGCGGCTCTCGATCTCCCCCATCGACGTGTTCGATCTCGAAGTCCAGGCCAGCTACCTTGGCTACTACAGTTGGGGCGGACGGGGGCTCCTGCCGTTCGACGAGACCTCCGGGAAGGGGACGGACGAGCGGAAGGCACGGGAGGACGAGGGCTTCAGCGGGAGCGGGCTGGTGCTGAGCGCGACGCCCACGGTGAAAGCCAAGCTGGGCCCGATCGTGATCTTCGACGCGTGTTCGTTCAGCATGTTGCACTTGGAGAACCCGGATGGCCTCGCAGCGCCGTACGTCTACGAGCCGAACCGCGATCTCGTGGTGGCTTGGGACGATGTGTTGGTGGAGAACCAGGGCGGCCTGCTCTACGAGGTGCTCCCGGGCGGCACGAAGCCCCTGTTCCGCGTGGGGGCGACGGTGCGGGATCGCATGGCGCTGGAGTCCGGCGATCGCAGCCTCACCGTCGGCGGGATCGTGTCCTTCAAGCCGGGGATCACGCCCGCGGTGCCGACCATCAACGTGCTCGCGCTCGCCTACGTGATCGACAATGACCGCGTGGGCACCGTGCCCAACCTCCAGGCGGCGGCCACGTGGATCTTCGAGAAGCCGGTGAAGGCGGGTGCGGCCAAGGGCGGATAGGTGGGTTGATGGTGCTTTTCTTGCTCGGCTGCAACGATCGGGGCCTGCAACCCCCGGTCCCGGTGGAGGCCGATCCGGCGCGCGTCGTTTCCCTGGCCGGTCGCGACTACCTGGTGGGTTTGGGCGGCGCGACGCCCAGCGGAGACTGGGCGCAGGTTGGGACCGGCCCGGATCAATGGGTGGCGAGCACCGCGGACGTCGATGCTACGCGGGCGATCGGCACCGCGTGGCGGGTGGGCGATGTGGAGTGCCGGGTAGACGGATATGCGGCGGTCGTCGAAGAGTATCTGGATGTTTATGTGGACGGGGAGGGGAACCGGATCGAGGCGCCCACGGCGCCCGGGTGCGGGACCCCGCTGCTGTACGCGCGCCTGCGTTGTGAGGGGGAGACCAGCGAGGAGCTGGCGAATCCGGGGTTGGCGCCGGCGATTCTCGCGCCGACGCGCGAGCGGGTGGTGGATGAGCAGGCTGCCCGGGCCGAAGCGGTGGTCCGTTCGTTGCCAGAATGGGCCGCCGCCCAGGCCGCCGCCGCCGACGCAGCGGTGGCGGCTGGCGTGGACACCGCCGAGAGCACCCAGGTTGATCGCTACGTCTTTGGTTTCGGCGCCGTGACCGTGGTGGACACGGCCGTGATGAGCGGCGACGGGCGGAATTACTGCGGCGGCGACGAGTTCTACGCCCGGTGGATCGTAGCCGTTGCCGACGACGGGGCGGTGTTGTTCAAGCACGAACGCGACGATCTGGCCGAGATCGTGGGCGCCGTGGACACGGATGGCGACCACCTCCCGGAGCTGCGGCTGGCGTGGTGGGGCGGGGAGTTCCTCGTGGCGCCCGACGGTTCGAGCCGGGCGCTTTCGCAATTCGGGATGTGTGTGTGCGGGTGTTGATTCGGCTCGGAGCCCCTTGAAACAGCGGGCAAGGAGGCGGTAGACTCGGCGCCATGATCCCGTTCATGTTGGCCCTTTTTGCCTGTCCAGACGACGCGGAGCCTGCCGATGCGGTGGCGGGGGTGGACTCGGCCGCGGCCGACAGCGGCGACACCGCCTCGGTGGACACTGGCGATTCTTCAGCGGGCGAAACGGGGGAGTCGGTGGACAGCGGCGACACCGCGGGGAGCGCCGACAGCGCGGATACCGCCGACAGCGGCGAAGTGGAGGAGTTGACCTGCCTGGAGCGATTGGCGCTGGGGAACGGCTTCCCCGACACGCCGGATTATTTTTCCGTCGGGGCGACGATCAATACCGGCTGCACGGGCACCGACCACCAGGAGATCGAAGGCGTTGAACGGGTGGTGTTTCTTGGGGACAGCGTAACGGTGGGTACGCCGCCGAACACGGTGGAATCCTTCTATCGCAACCAGGTTACCGCCTGGGCGGTGGCCAAGTGGGGTCTCGACGCGCCCGAGTACCTCTGGGGCTGGTACGACGTGCTCAACGGCACCGGGTACGAGATGGAGTCGGGCGACTTTGCGGTGTGCGCCAAGTACGGCGGCCGCACCGACGACCTCGTGCAGGACAACGACCAGGTGATCGACTGCATCCCCGAGGACAAGGCAGGCCTTACGACGCTCGTGGTGATGACCGTGGGCGGGAACGATCTGTTCTCGTTGGCCGATGATTATTATGAAGGCATCCCCGACGAAACCCTGATCGCCTCCACTGAAGAGGAAATGCAGAACCTGCGGGACGCGGTGACTTGGATCACGACGGACAAGGCTCGGTTCCCCGGCCAGATGTACGTGGTGTTCGCCAACCTCTACGAGTTCACCGACGGCGAAGGGGACGTAGATGCCTGCCCCGGCGCCGACTTTGTGGGGTACCACTACGATCTCGCAAACCCCAGCATCGAGGAGCGGATCGCCTGGATGCAGGAGGAGATGCTGCGGATCGCGGTGGACACGAACACCGACATGATCTTCCTCGGCGAGACCTTCTGCGGGCACGGGTACAACCGGGCCGACGCGAGCAACGTCTGCTACCGCGGCCCGGACACCGAATTGTACTTCGACGAGTCGTGTTTCCACCCCAACGACGCCGGCCACACCGCGTTGGCGGGGCTGTTTGAGACGACGATCGAGGAGTAGGGCGGGCGCGGCGAAGCCCTGAGTCGGCTCACCCCCGCCGTGTCGCCCAGTACACCCACGCCATCAAGACGGCCTGGAGCGGAAGGCGAACGTACAAGCCCCAGACCGGCACACCCGGGAATTTATCAGGGTGCAGGGCCATGTTCAGGTTCGCCGGGAACACCGCGACCAGCAGCGCGAGCAGCCCGAGGCCCGCGTAGTACCGGGTTGCCGGCACGAGGATGCCGATGCCGCCGAGCACCTCGAACACGCCGCTGACCTGCACCAGCATCGCGTGCGCCGGCAGGTAGTCGGGCATCATCGAGAGGTAGAACTTCGGGTTTACGAAGTGATTTACGCCTCCCGCCACGAAGAGCAAGGCGAGCAATCCAAGCGAGACGAGCAGCAGCATGTTCGCGTGTAACGCGCCTCTACAGCCGCATCGCCTCGCGGATGCGGCCCGGCCACGCGGCGATGTCGGCGAGGAGCTGACTACGAGCGCTGGCGACCGTGGACTGGCTGAAGGTTCGGCGCGGGTCGGCGGCGAGGGTGGCCGCCGACGTGGCGGCGTCGGCGGCGTACCAGTCGGCGATCGGCAGGGTGTCATACACGAGGAGCTGCGCCTCCATGCTCGCGACGAACTCGGCTTTGCAGGTGTCGTTGTCGAGGCACCCGGCGGCCAGCGCGCCTGTGGCGTAGTTCCAGTAGCCGGGCGCGCCGGAGTACCAGCTCTCGTCTACGCCCCAGGGGTAGAACTGGAAGCGGTTGCCATCCGCCGGGTCGGCGTACACGTAGCAGTCGTTGAGGGTGTAGGGGTAGCCGTCGACATCGCCCACGAGGAGACTCCAGGCCCAGAAGGCGTAGAACTGGTCCATGTCGGCGTAGAGCCGGAGGTCGTCGGCGTAGTTGGCGCCCGCCCCGCGGATGGCGTCGGACACGGCGTCGAGCTGCGTCGTGTCCCCGGTGCCGCTCGCGCTCTCCCAGTAGGCGACGCCGCTCCGGGTGAAGTCGGCGTTGTCGTTTGCTTCGAACAACTCGCCGCTCGGATCGGAATACCGGGCCTCCAACCAGTGGTCATCCATGGTTTCGAGGTTGGTGTAGAGGCCGTACAGCTCATCGTTCACGTAGAGCGCGGCGTGGTTCGCGCGCGAGGTGTAGATCCCGGCTTCGCGGAAGATTTTGTAGACCATCACCTCCTTCATCTGGGTGTTGTCTTCCACCATGTTGTTGAGCGTGATCCGCTCGAGCCCGGCGTAGTCCTGATCGGGCACGAAGGCGTTGAGCTTGATCTTCAGCGAGGGCTTGTCGTCGAAGTTGCGCAGCGTGGAGGAGCCCTTGATCCGCACCCCTACGTTGGTGAACGCCGTTCCGTTGATCGTTACATCTCCGGATAGATACTCGGCTTCCCCGCGGCGGGCTTGTTTGTCCAGGGCGTCGATGGTCTCTTGCGTCAGCGCGAGGCGCACCTCCTGGAGCACGCCGAAGGTGTAGAACGTTTCGGCGGCGGCGGCTTCGAGCTCGGGGTCGTCGGCCGTGTCGTCTTCGTCGATCCCCGAGTCCGGCGCCTCGCCCGTGTCCTCCGTTCCCGGGAGGGTGTCGGGGTTTTCTACCGGCGCCGTGTCCCCCGGTTCAGGGTTGGGCGCTTCGGTGGAGCAGGCGAGGAGCAAGGCGAGCATCGCCGCAGCATAGCGCCGGGGCGTCGGGGCCTCCACACCTGCGCGCAGACTGCGCGGCCCCGCCCGTTATGTAGCGTCCTCCCCGAGGTTCCCATGTCCGCCGAAGATTCGTCCGCTGCCGCGGAGGCCAGTGCCCGCCGATTCGAGCTGCTCTCCGGGCTCACGCTCGCCGTGTTCGCCGCCGTACTTGCCGTCTCCGATCTCGGGGGCGGAAAGTACGGCGACGACGAGATCATCGGGGCGAACGAGAAGGCCTCGTTGTACCAGTGGTACCAGTCCAAAAGTATCAAGCAGGCGGTCGTGGAGCAGCAGGGCGACTTGCTGCAGTCGCTGCTCGACGCAGGCCTGATCGCGCCGCAAGGAACGGCGCCGTTGCAGGAGCGGATCGCCGCGGGTGCTGCGGATAGCGCCAGGTATGACAAGGAGAAGAAGGAGATCCTCGAAGGGTCGGCAGCGGTGGGGCCCGAGGGGCAGGTGTTGGAGCAGAACGGCGTAAAGGGCCAGATCGTCGGCACGAAGGTGTGGGAGGCAACGCTGGCGACCCTCGGTGCGGCCGGCGACCTGTTCGACATGTCTACGCTCTGGCTCCAGATGGGCCTGGTGCTCGGGGCAGTGAGCCTCGTGATGCACGCGCCCGGGCTCAAGCGCGGGTTCTATGGGGCGATGGTCCTGAGCGGCGTCGTTGGCGCGGTGTACACGGTCCGGGCGTTCATGGTCGCGATGGGGTGATGGCGAAGCCTCCCCTCAAGTTCCTGGAGCGTGTCGGCGCCAACGTGGTGCGGGGCGCGAGCGCGCGGCCGGCTTCCGAGGGAGGCGACGCGGTGCACGTTCTCAATGAACGCGAGCGAGCTGAGCTCCTGCGGATCGAGCGGGTCGCGGTGATTCGCGCCGGCCTGGCAGGCGTGCTCGCCGCATTGGTGTGCGCGGCGGCCGAGATCGCGGCGCATCCGCTCCTCGGGCCGGAGGAGGTGCCCGCCTCCTCGGAGCAACTATTCAGGTTCTGGGGCGTTTTCGGTGCCGCCATGGCGCTCGTTTCCGCGACCGAGATCGCGTTTCTCTACTGGAGCAGCCTCGCCGCGGTGCGGGAGCTGGCCCACGCCGCGGGCCTCCTGCTGCACGGGGACGAATCGCACGACACCGCGGTGGCCCTGGCCAGGGCGGCGCTGGAGCTTCCGACGCCGCTGGACCCGAGCTTTGGCGTGAACCCGCAGCGAGAGGCGAGCCGGGTGCAACTGCTCTTTGCGTCTCTGGCCTATAAAGCCAAGGTCGCCGTCTCGAACTTCGTGTTCAAGGCAGTGGTGCGGCGCGCGCTCGGTCGGGCCGCCACTCGGTACCTGCTGGCGTTCACCGCCATCCCCGTAAACGCCGCATGGAACGCCATCGTGGCGTGGTTGGTGATCCGGGAGGCGCGGATTCGCGTGCTCGGCCCGTCTGCCGCCGAGGAGATGCTGGCCGTGGTGCTCGCGGCGAACCCCGAGCCATCCGCGGCGTGCAAGGCGGTCCTCCACAAGTCGGTGGGGGCCGCCGTGGTGCGGAAGCGGGACATGCACCCGAACCTCGTGGGGATGATGCGCCTGCTCCGCCTCCATCTCGGCCCCCCGGAGGCTGGAACCGTGCTCGATCGGCCGGATCGGTTTCTGACCGCGCTCGCCGGGCTCCCCCCCGAGGAGCAGAAAACCGTCGTGCGCTGCCTCACGATCGCCACCGTGTTGGACGGCCGGCTCGCACGCGCGGAACGCCGCCTGCTGCGGGAGGCCCGCGCCGCGGCGGGCCTCGACGACAGTCTCAGCGCCGCGCGCGCCTTGCGTCGCGACTTCACGAGCGGCGAGGCGATCCCGGCGGAGGCGGTGCTGGCTACGGCGTGAGGGCGGGCCGCCCCTACTCGAACAGCCCCTCTTCGAGGCAGCTCTCGTCTCCCGCCTGGATCGCCTTCGACATCGCCGTTGCCCGCGGCAGCACGTTCTTCATGTAGAAGCGGGCGTTGGCCACCTTCCCTTTGTAGAACTGGAGGTCGGCGCCGGTGGCGCCGCTCTGGATGGCTTCCTGCGCCACGCGCGCCTGCCAGATGCTGTGCAGGCCGAGCACGACCGTGCCGAAGAGCTCCAGGAATGGGGTGGCCTGGAGCATCGCGCCGCGGAGATTGCCCTGCCCGCCCACCATGCCGAGGTGCATTGCGGTTTGGCCGAGCTGATCGCGGCCGCGCTCGAGCGCGGCGACCTCCTCGGCCAGCGGTCCCACCGCCCGGCAGCGCTCCAGCTCCTCGTTCGCCTCGTTGAGCCACGCCATGAACAACATGCCCTGGCCCTTGCGCATCTTGCGGCCAAGCAGATCCATTGCCTGGATGCCGTTGGTACCTTCGTAGATGGAGGTGATCTTCGCGTCGCGAACGTACTGTTCAGCAGGGTATTCGCCGATGTATCCGTAGCCGCCGAAGCACTGCAGGGCGGTAACGCAAACCTCGAAGGCCTTGTCGGAGCAGTGCGCCTTCACGATCGGCGTCATCAGCTCCACGAGGCCGAGCAGGTACTCCTTCTCAGTGTCCGCGCCGTAGTGTGTCTTGTCGAAGCGGTTGCCGACGCTGTAGATGAGGGAGCGCATCGCATCCACCTGGCACTTCATGCTCATGAGCATGCGGCGTACATCCGGGTGTTTGTTGATGGTGATGCGCGGCGGGTCCGCATCGCGGAAGTTCTCCACCGCCGAGCCCTGCACGCGCTCCTTGCAGTACGCCAGCGCGTTCTGGTAGGCGCCGCTGGCGAGGCCGAGGCTCTGGATGCCGACGCCGATGCGCGCCTCGTTCATCATCCGGAACATGATCTCCATGCCCTGACCGAGCGACCCGAGCAGGTAGCCGACGCAGGTGCCCGTGGCGCCCAGGGCGATCGTGCAGGTTGCGCTTCCGTTGATTCCCATCTTGTGCTCGATGCCGACGACCTTGGCGTCGTTGCGCGCGCCAAGGTTGCCTTCGGCGTCGAACATGAATTTGGGCACGACGAAGATGGACAGGCCCTTGGTTCCGGGGGGGGCGTCGGGAGCGCGGGCCAGGATGAGGTGGAGGATCTGCGTGGTGAGATCCTGGTCTCCACCCGAGATGAACACCTTCTCTCCGGTGAGGTGGAAGACGTTCGGGTCCGCCGTTGGTGAGGCCTTTGCGCGGTTGTCGCCCACCGCCGTGCCGGCGCCCGCCTCCGTGAGGCACATCGTGCCGCCCCACTGGCCGCCCAACATGCGGTGCACCGCTGCTTCCCGGATCCAGGTGGGCGTGCCCTCCCAGGTGAGCAGGTTCGCCGCCGCCCGAGTGAGCCCAGGGTACATGTTGAACGCGGTAGCCGCGCCGGAGATCATCTCGTGCGTTGCGATGTCCACGACGTGGGGCAGCCCTTGACCGCCGTAGACGGGATCGGTGGACGCGGCCACGAGTCCGGCCTCGGCGATGGCCTGATAGGCGGGTTTGAAGCAGGCGGGTGTCGTGACGTTGCCCTCACTGTCGAGCTTCACACCTTCGCGGTCGCCAATCTTGTTCACCGGCGCGATGGTGTTCACCGCGAGGTCGGCCGCCATGTCGAGCACCGCTTCGTACATGTCCTTGTCAAAATCCTTGTATCGGGGAACGGCGGCGAGCTGCTCGTGCACGCGGAGCTGCTCGAAGAGCACGAACTTGATGTCTCGAAGGTCGACGGTGTACTCGGTGGCGCTCACGGATCCCCCAGGAATGAATGAATGGTCATTCATGTAGCCGGTGCCCCGGGGGTGCGGCAAGGGGCTTCGTGAGGCATCGTACCAACCGCGCGTTGACACGAGAGCGTGCGGCATTCGGCCACAGTTCGTTAAGGGCCGACCGATACGCTGGTTGGTCGTGTTGAACACCCCTTTTCGGATTGCGAGCCTCTACGTCCTCTTGGGATTGGTGTGGATTGCCGCGTCCGATCGGGTGGCTGCGGCGTTGACGGCTGGATCTACGCCGCTTTTGGTCCTGGTGAGCACCTGGAAGGGCTCCCTGTTTGTCGTGATCACCGGGCTGGGACTGCTCATGCTGTTGACGCGGTGGAGTCGGCGGATGGAGGCGGCGCATGAGGCGGCGCTCGTTGGTGAGCGGGAGTACCGCCGACTGTTCGATGATTCGCCCTTGCCGGCCTGGGTGTATGCGATCGACGACCTCCGCATCCTTGAGGTGAATGAGGCCGCGGTGGCTCGCTACGGCTACTCGCGGGAGGAGTTTCGTGCGCTTACCGTTCGGCAAGTTCGACCGGAGAGTGAGATCGGAAAGTTTGAGGCTGGGTTTGTAACGTCGCCGACCCAGCGCGACGTGCTCTTCAATGCGGGAGAGTGGATCCACCAGGCCAAGGACGGGCAGCGACTGAACGTCGAGATCTCGTGGCGCAACGTGATCCATCGCGGCCGGGCGGCGAGGTTGGCCGTGATGCGTGATCTCACGGAGCAGCGAGCGGCCGAGGCGCGCCTCGCGGAGACCGAGCAGGGTTTCCAGGACATGCTGGGGGCGATGAACGAGGCGATCTGGATCGGCGATCCGACGCTGCGCGTTTGCTACTTCATCAGCCCGGCGATCGAGGAGATCTGCGGGATTCCCGCTGTGGAGTTCAGGGCAGACCCGTCGGTCTGGCTGCGGCAGCTTCACCCGGAGGACGCGGGCCGGGTGCAGGCGGAGGTGGCGGGGATTGGCTCCGCAGGCGAAACCGTGGTTTCGACCTTCCGGATTTACCGACGGGATGGGGCGTTGCGGTGGCTGGAGGTGGCGGCCTCGGCGGTCTGCAACCGGCGCGGCGAGGTGGTGCGGGTCATCGGAATCACGACGGACATCACGGAGCGCAAACGCCTGGAAGACGAGGTTTCGCTTGCGGCGCAGGTGTTTGCGGACACCCGGGAAGGGGTGATCATCACGGATGTCAACGAGAGAATCCTGAGGGTGAACCGGTCGTTCCAGGCGATGACCGGCTACTCGGAGGCGGAGCTCCTCGGGGAAACGCCCCGCATCCTGAAGTCGGGGCTGCAAAACGCCAGCTACTACCAGGAGATGCGTGCGGTGCTCGCGCGGGATGGCCACTGGGAGGGGCAGCTCTGGGATCGGCGGAAGAACGGGGAAACCTACCCGGTGCGCCTCTCGATTACCGAAGTACGCAACGCCGAAGGGCGCCCCACCCACTACATCGGCATCTCGGCCGACCTCACCGAAACGCGCCGCGCGGAAGCGCGGATCGAGAACCTCGCCAACTTCGACGCGGTGACGGGGCTCGCGAACCGCACACGCTTCGAGGCGCGCCTCACGAGCGAGATCGAGGTGTGCGCGACCGCCGGCCTCGCGGTGTTGCTGGTGGGGATCGACCGGTTCATGGTCATCAACCAGACGGTCGGCCACGCCGCGGGTGACATGGTGCTGGCCGACGTGGGGCAGCGACTGCAGCTCGCGGTCCCGGTTGGCGCCACGCTCGCCCGGTTCGGGGGAGAGCGGTTTTTGGTCCTTTTGGCGTCGGGAACGCCGATGGCCAAGGTGCGGGAGCTGGCCAACGAGCTCGTCCACGTCGTGGTACCGGGTGCCGCTTCGCTCCGCTCCCCGTTCCCGCTCACCGCCTGTGTTGGGATCGCCCAGTATCCCAGCGACGGAATCACGGCCGCAGACCTTCTGAAGAGCGCGGAGTCGGCGCTCAACCAGGCGAAGGGGCTCGGTCACGGAAACGTGGCCACCTATTGTGCCGCCATGGATGCGCGCGCGACGGAGCGCATCGCCACCGAGTCGCGCTTGCGGGCCGCGATGGAGCAGGGGCGCCTTGAGCTGCATTACCAGCCGCAGATCTCGCTGGCGGTGAATCGATGCTCGGCGGTAGAGGCGCTCCTACGGTGGACCGACCCCGAGTGGGGGCCGGTGTCTCCGGTGACGTTCATCCCGGTGGCGGAGGCGTGCGGGCTGATCGTACCGCTGGGCGACTGGGTGCTCGGCGAGGCGTGTCGCCAGGCTCGGCGTTGGCTGGACGCCGGCCGGCCGGTGGTGGTGGCGGTGAACATCAGCGTGATCCAGTTCCGTGCCGCCAATTTCGTCGATAAGGTGCGCGAGGCCCTCGCCGCGGTGGGCCTTCCGGCGCATCTGTTGGAGCTGGAGGTGACGGAGAGCGTGGTCATGGACGGGGCGAGCACCGTGGCGACCACCCTCGCCGCGCTCCGGGAGCTCGGGGTGCACCTCTCCATCGACGACTTCGGTACCGGGTACTCCTCGCTCGCCTACCTGCGGCGATTTCCCATCGACAAGCTGAAGATCGACCAGAGTTTTGTCCGCGAGATGCTCCACGATGCGGACGCGGCGGCCATCACCCAGGCCGTCGTGAGCCTCGCCAAGTCCTTGCGCCTGCAGGTGATCGCCGAGGGCGTCGAAACCCAGGAATAGGCAGCCTTCCTCACGACGATCGGCTGCGACGAGGCCCAGGGGTGGCTCTACAGCAAAGCCATGCCGCCAACCGAGTTCGAAGCGTGGCTCTCGCAGCGCCCCTACGGTCCAGTGCGGAGCGTGTCGGCCGAGGGTACGCCGATCACCAGCTCCCGCACGGTCAAGCCGTCGTAGGGTTGCGGCAGGTAGATCGCGTCGGTTCGCCACCCGCCGATGCCGCTGCCCCACTCCAGGCCGTGTCCGTAGATCCCGGCGCGGTGGCGCATCAGGTCCTCCACCGTGCCATCGGGTGTGATGCGGTACATCGACGAGGAGGAGTAGTCGGGTACGTACAGGTTCCCGCACGCATCCAGGCCAATCCCGTCCTGCCAGCCTGCGCCCACATTGTCGGCGTACACGCGGGCGTCGCCCACCACGTTGAGGTCGGCGTCGAGGTCCACGGCATAGACCCGCATACGCCCGACGGTGGCGATGTACCCCACGGTGTTGTCGACCGAGAACACCACCATTCGCGGGGACTCTCCCGCCCGCATCGTGAGCCACGTGGCCGACTCGCCCGTCGTGGGATCGACCCGAACCATCTCCACGCGCCCGCCGTTGTAGATATTTCCCACGTACACCATGCCGTCGGGGCCGACCGTGACCCCGTACGCCCCCGACAGGCCCGTCGCGATCGTGCTCACCGCGCCGTCGGCGCCGATGCGGAGGAGGGCTGCCTGAGTGTCGTCGGCCGCCACGATGTCCCCGTCGGGAAGGTGCGCCATGCCCTGCACCGTGCCAAGGCCGGGAACGAACGGCGTCACCGCCCCGGCGTACGTGGACTTGAGGATCGACGAGCCATCCGTGCCGAGCAGGTTCCCGGCGTCGTCGAAGATCACGTCGTGGTACGCGCGGGGCCCAACCAGCTCATTGTCCTCGATGTCCCCGAGCTGCGGGAGCGCGGCGCAATCGTACACGAGCTCGTCGGTTTCGCCGGTGTCGGCGCTGTCCGCCGTGTCCGCAGAATCCCCAAGGATCGGGTCGTCTTTTCCCGTGTCCGCGCCATCCACGGACAGCTTGGCTTGGGCGCAGGCGAGGAGGAGCGGCAGCATGGCCACGATTATGTCACCGATCGAGGTGACCGACATCGGAGTCGCCCATCTCCACCTTTCCGGAGGGGAAGTACTCCGCCCAGCGCCGATCCACGGTCGCGGCCGTGTCGGGATCGCAGAACAGCTCGGCGGGGTAGGTCGGCTTCTTGCGCGCATCGAGGACGATGCTGCCTTCGAATACGACGTGGTTGCGATGAATGCGACGGGCGCCGTGAAGATCGGCCGCCGGCTCCATGCGAGTGAACGCCGTCCAGAGGAAGCGGCTGTCGCTGCGGGTGGCCTCGCGGGCATCGTCGACGAGCACGACCAGCGGCCAGCCGGGGAAGTTGGCGGCGAGGCGATCGGCGGCGCCGGGCTCCTCTGCGTAGGCGGGGCCGCTTACGACGAGGCAGCCGCCGCAGTATACCGCGACGCTCCCGACGCCCCCGGGAAGCTCGCCCCGAAACTGGCGGGGAAGCTCCCGAACCGCTGGGCCAACGCCCATCATCACCGCCTTGCTGCCTTCGTTGAGGGCGGGGCCGGCGTAGTCGAGCGTGTCCATCGAGAGGTTGCTCAGCACGTAGAGGTCGGTTTCGGGCCGGAAGCGCGCGAGCACGTGCTCCAGCACCGGCTGGAAGTTCTTGAGATCCATGGGTTGATCGAGGAGCAACAGGAACTTGGTCAGGGAGAGCTGGCCTTCGCCGAGGATGCGGAACGCGCTCGCCATCGCCTCACGACGGTACCGCTCCTGCACGACGGCGGCGGAGAGCGCGTGGTACCCCGTTTCGCCGTAGCTCCAGAGGTCGCGAACCGCGGGCATGACCACCGGGAAGAGCGGTGAGAGCAGCTCCTGCAGCCAGTCGCCGAGGAAGAAGTCTTCCTGACGGGGCTTGCCGACCACCGTGGCGGGCCAGATCGCGTCCTTCCGGTGGCACACTTTCGCCACGTTGAACACGGGGAAGTCGTGTTGCAGGGAGTAGTAGCCGTAGTGGTCGCCGAACGGCCCCTCCGGCTCGCGTAGGTGCGGGGGTACTTCGCCCACGATCGCGAACTCGCAGTCGGCCACGAGGGGGAGCGGACCCGCCGGGTTGTCGCAGCGGCGCAGGCGCTCGCCGACGAGCAGCGACGCCAACAACAGCTCGGGCACATTCTCGGGCAACGGCGCGATCGCGCTCGCGATCAGGCCGGGCGGCCCGCCGACGAACAGGTTCACCGGGAGCGCTTCGTGGCGCTGCTCGGCGACATGGTGGTGGAAGCCGCCCCCCTTCCCGATCTGCCAGTGCATCCCGGTGCGGTTGTCGGCCTTCCGCTCGATCCGGTACATCCCGAGGTTGTGAACGTGGGTTTCGGGGTGCTCGGTGTACACCAGCGGGAGGGTGACGAACGCGCCCGAGTCCTCCGGCCAGCTCGTGAGCATCGGGATCCGGCTCAGGTTTGGCGCGGTGACGACCTCGGTGACCGGCCCGCGCGCGGCGTGCTGGAGGCCGAGATCGAGCGCCTGCCAGCCAAAGTCGCGCAGGCCCCAGAGCTTGCCCAACGAGGGCGGCATCAGCTCGTGGGGCAGGCCTGCCGCGCGCTTCACGAAGTCGTTGGCGCGGCGGCCGAACGCGAGATCCACCCGCTTCTTCGTGCCGAACAGGTTGGTGACGACCGGGAAGCTGCTCCCGGTGGGGCGCTTGAACAACAGCGCCGGCCCGCCTGCGGCGATCACGCGGCGGTGAACCTCGGCGATCTCCAGGTTGGGGTTCACTTCGGCGTCGATCTCCACCAGCTCCCCCTCGGCCCGGAGCACGTCGAGAAAGGCGCGGAGATCACGCATGGGGCGCACCCGGTGGGTTGAGATGGATCGTGCGGGTGGGGAAAGCGAGCTGGATGCCTTCGGCTTCGAGCTTTCGCAACAAGCCCAGGATCACCGTCTGCTGTGCGTCGAGGTGCGCCAGCGCATCGGCGCTCTGGAACGTGAACACCACCTCCACGTCGATGCTGGACTCGGCGAGCCGGACGATGTGGGCACGATCGAAGCGCGAGAGGGGAACCGCCTCGATCACCGCGCGAGCGAAGCCGGGGATAGCGGCCAGCTTCTCCGTGGGTGTGCCGTAGGTGACGCCCAGGGTGAGCTTCACCCGGCGCTCGGTGAGCGGGTGGAAGTTCCGGATGCGGCCCTTGAGGAGATCGGCGTTCGAGAGGACGATCTGCTCTCCGTTCACGCTGCGGAGCCGCGTGCTGCGCAGGCCGATGTGCTCCACCCGCCCCGCGAAGCCGTCGATCTCCAGATCGTCGCCGATCGCGAAGGGTTTGTCGAACACGATGGAGAGGGACGCGAACACATCGCCAAGGATGCTCTGGAGCGCCAGGCCCACGGCGATCCCACCCACGCCGAGGCCGGCCACGAGCGTGGAAACGTCGACGCCCAATTCGCCGAGCGCCCACATGCCCGCGAGGATCCACACGACGATGCGACCGGCGATGCCGAACACCGCCCAGATCGGGATGTCGCCCGAGCGACCGGTGGTTTCGGCCAGGGTTTGGCGACGCAGCACGTACGCCCGGGCGAGGTGGTCGGTCCAGAGGGCGGCCTGGCCGATCGCGGCGATCGCGGCGATGGTCAGGAGGCCGCTCGCGGTGGGCGGCGGGAGATTGACGACCTGCGCGGCCGCGAACGCCGCAAGGGCGACGGGCGCGAGGCGGCTACGGGTGGCGAGCGCGTCCGCCGCGTCGTCATCCCAGGGGGTGTGCGTGCGTGCGGCGGCGGCGCGGAGGCGGCCCGCAATCAGGGGCAGAAGCAGGCCGACAACGAGGGCTACACCGGTGCCGGTGAGGATCGCGGTGCCCCAGGGGCCGAGGGCGGTGAGCCAAGAGGGGAGCATGGGCGGGCCGGAGGGCCCTAACCCGCGCTACTCCTCACACACGTAGCGCAAGGCGCTTGAGCAGTTGTGGTCGCTCCACTTCCCGTTCGAGGTCTTCACGTTTACGCAGTCCGAAGGGCCGCGCCCGCTCGGCTCGGCCGAGGACCAGTTGGTGTAGGACACCGCGGTGCCGCTCGACCACGCGTAGGTTGCCTCAACCGAACGATCGTTGAGTCCGATCCACCACTTCCCGCCGGAGTAGGTCGCGGCCGTGGCTGCCACCCAGGTGTTCTCGGCGGCGTCGTCGACGGTCACCAGGTCGTAGCCGTAGGTCAGGCAGTTGGTTTCCGCGGTGGTCCAGGACGCGCCCGTGTCGCAGAACATGTACGCGTGGGCGTCGTACTCCTCAACTTCGCAGGGGCAAACACCACCTTCGTCGATGCTTCCGTCGCAGTTGTTGTCGAGGGCGTCGCAGACCTCCACGGCGGCCGGGTTGATCGTCGCGTCGGTGTCGTCGCAATCGGTGTTGTCTGCGACGTAGCCGGGGGGCGCGCCGTCGCAAGTGGTGAACGCCGTGTCCAGATCCCCGTAGGTGTCCCCGTCTGCGTCGTCGTACCACGTGGCCGTCGCAAAGCCTTCGTCGATGCTGCCATCGCAGTCGTTGTCCACCTCGTCACACACCTCGGTGGCCGCCGGATTGATGGCCGCATCGGCGTCGTTACAGTCCGTCGCGTTCGCCACGTACCCGACCGGCGTCGAACACGCGCTGATCGACGTGCTGGCGTCGCCATAGGCGTCGCCGTCCGCGTCGATGTAGTAGGTGCCAAGCAGGCCTTCGTCCACGCTGCCATCACAGTCGTTGTCCGCGCCGTCGCACACTTCCGTCGCGCCGGGGTGGATGTCCGTGTCGGTGTCGTCGCAGTCGGTGTCGTCCGCGACGTAGCCGGCTGGAGCCGTACAGCCGGAGGCGGCCACGGAGGAATCCCCGTAGCTGTCGCTGTCGGCATCGGCGTAGTAGCTGCCGATCACCAGGCCCTCGTCGATGCTGCCATCGCAATCGTTGTCGATGCTGTCGCACACCTCGGCGGCACCGGGGTTGATCGCGGCGTCGGTGTCGTCGCAATCCGTGTCGTCGCTCACATAGGCCGCCGGCGTGGCGCAGGCGCTGACGGCGCTCGAAGCGTCGCCATAGCCGTCGCTGTCGAGGTCGGCGTAGTAGCTGCTCGTCGGCAACCCTTCGTCGATGCTGCCATCGCAGTCATTGTCGGTGCCATCGCACAGCTCGGTTGCGCCGGGGTGGATCGCCGCGTCGGTGTCGTCGCAGTCCGTGGAGCTTGCGACGTAGCCGACGGGTGAAGCGCAGGTGCTCAGCGAGGTCGCGCTGTCGCCGTACCCATCGCCGTCTACGTCGGCGTAGAGCGTGGCGCCCAGCCCCTCGTCGATGCTGCCGTCGCAGTCGTTGTCCGCGCTGTCGCAGACCTCGGCCGCGCCGGGGTACACCGCCGCGTCCGTGTCGTCACAGTCGGTGCTGTTGCTGACGTAGCCGACCGGCGAAGCGCACGTGCTCAGCGACGAAGCGCTGTCGCCGTAGCCATCGCCGTCTACGTCCGCGTAGAGGGTGGAGCCGAGACCCTCGTCGACGCTGCCATCGCAATCGTCGTCGATGGAGTTGCACACTTCCGCGGCGCCGGGGTTCACGGCCGCAACGCTGTCGTCGCAGTCGGTGCTGTTGCTGACGTAGCCGGACGGCGCCGAGCAGGCGCTCGTGCTGGTGGCCGCGTCGCCGTAGCTGTCGCCGTCCGCATCCGCGTACCAGGTCGAGCCGAGCCCCTCGTCCACGCTGCCATCGCAGTCGTCGTCCACGGAGTTGCAGGTTTCAACCTCGCCGGGATTCACGGAAGCATCCGTGTCGTCGCAGTCGTCGCTGACCGCAACATAGCCGGCGGGCGCAGAGCAGGCGGTGGCCGCCGTGCTCGCGTCGCCGTAGCTGTCCCCGTCCGCGTCGGCGTACCAGGTGCTCCCCAGGCCTTCGTCCACGCTGCCATCGCAGTCGTCGTCGATGCTGTTGCACACTTCGGTTTCGCCGGGGTTCACCGCAGCCTCGGTGTCATCGCAGTCCGTGTCGTCCGTGACGTACCCGGCCACGGTTGTGCACGAAGAGGTGGACGTAGCGGCGTCCCCGTAGCTGTCCCCGTCCGCGTCTGCGTAGTACGTCGTGAACGTCACGCTCTCGTCCACGAGGGTATCGCAGTCGTCGTCTACGCCGTTACAAAGCTCCGTAGCGCCCGGGTGGATGGCCGCGTCGGTGTCGTCGCAGTCCGTCCCCGTGCGCACGTACCCGGAGGGCAGTGAACAGTAGGCCGCGGTGCTCGTCGCCGGGTCGCCGTACCGATCCCCGTCGGCGTCGGCGTAATAGCGTCGGCGCACACGCTCGTCGGTGTCGCCGTCGCAGTCGTTGTCGATGTAGTCGCACACCTCCGTGGCCGCAGGGTTGACCGCCGAGTTTCCGTCGTCGCAGTCTGTCGAGTTGGACACGTAGCCGGAGGGAGTCGAACACGAGGTCGTCGTGACCGTGGCGTCTCCGTAGCTGTCCCCGTCCGCGTCGGCGTACCAGGTGCTCGCGGAGAGGCCCTCGTCCACGCTGCCATCGCAATCGTCGTCTTCGCCGTTGCACGCTTCGGTGGCGCCGGGGTTCACGCTCGCGGCGGTGTCGTCGCAATCCGTGCCGTCCGTCACGTAGCCGGCGGGCGGGGAGCAGGCGGTTGTCGTCGTGCTGAGGTCGCCGTAGCCGTCGCCGTCACTGTCGGCGTAGTACCGGGTGGTCGCGCCCTCGTCCGTGAAGCCGTTGCAGTCGTTGTCGAGCCCGTCGCACACCTCGGTGCCGCCCGGGTTGACCGTCGACTCGGTGTCGTCGCAGTCGGTGTCATCGGCCACGTACCCGGCCGGCGGCGAGCAGGAGGTCGTCGACACGGTGGCATCGCCGTAGCCGTCCCCATCCGCGTCGGCGTAGTAGGCGCCGATCGTGGCGCCGTCGTCCACGGAGCCGTCGCAATCGTCGTCGATCCCGTTGCAAAGCTCGGCTTGCGCGGGGTTGATCGCGCTCTCGCTGTCGTCGCAGTCGGTGTCGTCCGCGACGTACCCGGCGGGGGCCGAGCAGGCGAGCTCGGGGCTGCTTGGATCGCCGAAGGCGTCGCCATCCGCGTCGGCGTACCAGGCCGTCGCGTCCGCCGCATCGGCTTCGTCCACCGTGCCGTCGCAATCGTTGTCCGCGCCGTCGCACAGCTCGGTTGCGCCGGGGTTGATCGCGGCGTTCCCGTCGTCGCACTCCTCGCAAGCGTAGTAGCCGTCGCTGTCGGCGTCTGTTGCCCCTACGGAGCCGTCGCAGTTGTAGTCGGCGGGATCGGTGCAATCGGCTTCGATCGCGCCGGGGTTGTAGGCCGGGTCCGCGTCGTCGCAGTCGCCGCCAAGCGCGCTTGCCCCCACGGGCGCAACACAAGCGAGCGCGGTGGAGGTGTCGTCGCCGTACCCGTCGGCATCGGTGTCGGTGTACCAGAGGCTCGCCGTCGAGGTGTCGAGCGAGCTGTCGTCGTCGTCCACGAGGGTGTCGCAATCGTTGTCAAGCCCGTCGCACACCTCGCTGGCCGCCGGGTTGATGTCGGCGCGGGTGTCGTCGCAATCGGCGCTGTCGCTCACGTAGCCGGCCGGGGCCGCGCACGCGGCAGTGGTGCTCGCGGCGTCTCCGTAGCCGTCCGCGTCAATGTCGGCGTAGTAGGTGGTAGACGCGCCATCCTCGTCCACGAGGGTGTCGCAGTCGTTGTCCAGGCCATCACAGACTTCGGCTGCCCCAGGATTGATCGCGGCATCCGAATCGTCGCAGTCGGTGTCGTCCGCCGAGTAGCCGGCCGGAAGGTCGCAAGCGACGACCGTCGCGGTTGCATCGCCGTAGCCGTCCGCGTCGTCGTCGTCGTACCAAGTGCTGCCCAGGCCAAGATCGGTGGAGCCGTCGCAGTCGTTGTCGATGCCGTCGCAAACCTCGGTTGCGCCAGGGTTCACGGCGGTGTCGCCGTCGTCGCAGTCCGTTGCGTCGGCAACGTAGCCGGCGGGGGCGGAGCAGCTAGACGCGGCGCTGGAGACGTCGCCGAAGCCGTCGCCATCCGTGTCGGCGTACCAAGCCGAGGCATCGGCCGCGTCGGTATCGATCACGCCATCGCAGTTGTCGTCGATGCCGTTGCAGACCTCGACTTCGGCCGGATTCACCTGATCATCCGTGTCGTCGCAGTCGGTCGAGTCGGCCAGGAAGCCGGGGGGGGCGTCGCAAGACGTCTGGGCCGTCGAAGCGTCGCCAAAGCCGTCGACGTCGGCGTCGGCGTACCAGGTGCTGGCGTCAGCGGCGTCCGCCTCGTCCACGGTGCCGTCGCAGTCGTTGTCCGCGCCGTCACAAAGCTCCGTTGCGCCAGGGAAGTTCGCCGCGTTCGCGTCGTCACACTCCTCGCAGGCGTAGTAGCCGTCCCCGTCGTCATCGAGGGCGCCGATGGAGCCGTCGCAGTTGTAGTCGTTGGGGTCGGTGCAGTCGGCCTCGATGGCGCCAGGGTTGTAGTCGAAGTCGGTGTCGTCGCAGTCGCCGCCTACGGCCACTGCGTCCACCGGGGCCGTGCAGCTCACCGCGGCGGTGCTGTCGTCGCCGTAGCTGTCACCGTCGACGTCAGTATACCAGGTTGAAGCGGTGCTCGCGTCGAGTGAGGGATCGGCGTCGTCCACGAGCGCGTCGCAGTCGTTGTCGAAGCCGTCGCATACCTCGGTCGCGACGGGGCTGACGTCTGCACGCCGGTCATCGCAGTCCGTCGCGTCGGCCACGTAGCCGGCCGGAGCGTCGCAAGCCTCGACGGAGGACAGGGGGTCACCATAGGTGTCGCCGTCGAGGTCGACGTACCAGATCGAGGGGTCGATCGCATCTTCGTCAATCGAACCGTCACAATCGTCGTCTACGCCGTTGCAGGCCTCGTCCGCACCTGGGTACACCGTCGCGTCCCCGTCATTACACTCTTCGCACGCGGCGAAGCTGTCGCCGTCCGTGTCGGCGTAGCCTACCGAGCCATCGCAGTTGTAGTCGTTCGGATCGGTGCAGACCTCGGCCGCATAAGGGTGATAGTCGGGATCCGCGTCGTCGCAGTCCCCGGCGGCATCCACCGTGCCCACCTCCGGCGCGCAGGTCGTCACGCCCGTCGCGTCATCGCCGTACCCGTCCCCGTCGTTGTCGGTGTACCAGGTCGAGAAGGTCAGGCCTTCGTCCGCGAACCCATCGCAGTTGTTGTCAATGTCGTCGCAGATCTCGGCGGCCGCGGGGTTGATCGCCGCGTCCGCATCGTCGCAATCCGCGGCATCTTCGACCATTCCGTCCGGCGCGGTGCATGCGTCGAAAGAGATGTTGCCATCGCCGTAACCGTCGCCGTCGGTGTCGGGATGCCAGGTCGTGTTGGGCACACCATTGTCCACCACGCCATCGCAATCGTTGTCGATACCGTCGCAGAGCTCCGGCGCTCCCGGGTAGGTCGTCGCGTCGGCATCGTCGCAATCATCCCCGGCTTCGCTGTAGCCTTCTGGCCGGGAGCACGCTCCGTCGCCTACGTTCGGATCGCCGTGCCCATCGGCGTCCACGTCCGCGTAGTAGGTCGTCGGCGCGCCGATCGTCGGGTCGTTGTCGTCGCAATCCTCGTTCTCGTTGTAGCCATCTCCATCCACGTCCGGAATGAACTTCGTGGTGCCTGCAGAGCGGCACGCGGAGAGGACGAGGAGGCAAACGAAGAGCGCAAAAAGACGCATCAGGCGGCTCCGGAGACGGGGGCATGAGCAGTGTACCCCGAAGTTCGCGGGTCCGAATGCGCAGGTGGCGATACTCAATTGCGCGCGTTCGCGGCGTGCTCACGCGTACGCCCGGGACGGCACAGAAGATACAGACAATTTCACGCCGCGGAAAAAGTCGGGCTGACAGGCGGGGTACGGATTGACGGTCCGGGACCGGGTGGTGACACGTCAAGGGCTGAGGGCCGCCGTCGTTTTTGTAATGTGGGGCACATCCAGTCGGCGGGTTGGGACCGCGCGCCCCGCCCCGCATCGCAGCGCCGCTACAGGTCCCTCGGATCCGTGAGCTTGCCGGTGACGGCGCTCGCCGCGGCCACGGCGGGGGACACGAGGAACACCGGCCCCGCGCTGCCCATGCGGCGATCGAAGTTGCGATTGGTGGTGCTGGCGGTCGTCTCTCCCGCAAGCGGGATCCCCGGACCGTTCCCAATGCAGCTCCCGCACCCCGGCGGGGAAACGACCGCGCCGAGTGACAAGAACAGGTCGAGCAGCCCCTCTGCCTGTGCGGCCGACGCGACGTCGGCGCTCGATGGGGTGACCGTCATCCGGACGCCCGCTGCCAGCTTCCGGCCGCGAAGTACTGATGCTGCAGCACGCAGATCGGCGAGCGAGCCACCCGTGCATGAGGCGATCACCACGTTATGGATCGCCACGTTCGGGAGCGCAGCGAGCGACTCGCGGTTGCGAGAATCTCCGGGGGTTGCCACTGTGAGCGGCACGTCGTCCAGGTGGATCGTGATCGTGCGCTCGTAGGTTGCGTCGGGGTCTGGGTGCACCAGCTCTGGCGTGACATCTACGCCGCGCCGGAGCTTCAGGAACTCGACAATCGGGCGGCACGGCTCCACGACCCCGGTCATCAACCCGCCTTCCACGGTCATGTTCGTGAGCACCGACAGCTCGTCGACGTTCCAGTGGTCGAGGCCAGGCCCGCCGAATTGGATGACGCAGGTGTCGGTCGGCGAGGAGCGCCAGTGCTCCTCGCGGAAGTAGGGATCGCCGATGATGTGCAGGATCAGATCCTTCGGGGAGAGCACGCCGCGCGGTTCGCCGTTGATCACCACGCGAACCACCTTCGGCACGGTAACGGGAATCAGGCCGGTGCGGAACGCGAACGCCATCGCCGTGCTCCCGACCCCAAACGCGAACGCGTTGAGCACGCCGGCCGTTGGCGTGTGGCTGTCCGTGAGGATGATGATGTCCCCGGGGCGACCGTACTCTTCCACGACAAGCCGATGGCAAACGCCGGGCTTGAAGGGCCGGCCCGGCCCGTGCAGGCGCACGCCGTATTCTTCGCACGCATCCACCATCTCCTTGGTGAGTTGGCGGGCTGGCGCCAGCCGCGCGCGCTTCACGTTCTCCGGGACCGTGGCTTCGTCGATGAGCACGAAATGGTCTTCGAACGCGGCGACGAGCTCTGGCGCGTACATCGGCTCGCTGCCGAACGCCTCCCGGTACAGCGCCACCACCATCCCCGCGGTGTACTCGTGCACCCCGCGGAAGGCGGTGCGGCATAGCACCTGATCGCCAGGCTCAACGGCGGCGATCCCGTCGTTCGGGCCGCCCGTCCACGCCTTGCGCGCGATGATCTTCTCCACGGCGTTGAGCGGCCGGGCCGGCACGTTCACGTCGTACGTCGGCACCACCTCGCCGGCGAGCAGCCGTTTCCCGTACTCGAGGAGGCCGCCGCCCTCCGCCACGGCGCGGAAGAACGTTGGCAGGGCCGTGAAGAACGCCCGCGTGTCCACATCCTCGCCGCCACGCAGGCGATCCACAACGCCGAGATCCGTCGTGAACGGCATGCCGCCGTAAACCATGTTCTCCTGGAAGATGCGCTGGAAGCTCTTCGCGATCACCAGCTCGATCCCCGCCCCCTGGTGCGCAACGACGGCCACTTCGCGAGATGAACCCGATCCGTACGCATCGCCGCCGACGATCACCTGGAAGCCGCCTGCCTTCACGGAGTCCTGCTTCACGACCTCCTTGAAGTTCTCGAGGAACCAGGGGCCCAAAACCTCGCCGGTATACCCGAGCGTGCAGGCGGCACCGCTGATCATCAGGTCCGTGTTTACGCCGTAGTGCAAGGGCTGCCCCGACCACGCGAGATCCTGGCCGTCAAGCTGGGTTGCGACGAGCGCCGGATCGTCGGCGAGGATCAGGATGCGGCCAGAGAGCTTCATGTGCGCGCGATAACCCGCCGGTGCGTCGTCGGCCCTGAACCGCGGCTCAGTCCCCCGTGGCTTCGTCGCCCTCGCCCTCGCCACGACCGGCAGCGAGCGCCCGCGCCCGTTACGCTCGCCGGCCTTTCGGAGCGCACGTGTACCACGACTTCCTCATCCTCGGCGGCGCCGGCCTCGTTGGCCTCCAGGTATGCCGTCAGATCGTCGCGAACCTCTCGCCCCGCCGCATCGTGGTGGCGTCGTTGTTGGAGGCGGAGTCGGTGGCCGCGTGCAAGCGCCTGGAGCGCGAGTATGGCGACGCGGTAGCGTTCGTCCCGGCCTGGGGAAACCTCTTCGTTCCCCGCGACATGGCCAAGCTGAGCCGCGCGCAGGTGCTCGCCGACGTCGCGCTTCGGCGGAAGCTGCTCAACGCGCTCTACGACGACTACGACGCGGCCTACGCCGATAACCACCTCGTCAGTCTCATCCGCATGCACCGCCCCGAAGTCATCGTGGACTGCGTGAACACCGCCACCGGCTTCTCCTACCAGGACGTGTTCGACGGTGCGGCGAAGGTGCGCGCCTGGATCGGCAAGGATGGCAAAGACGGGTACGACGCGAAGGGCGTGGATGATCTCGAAGCCTTCTTGCTCTCCCAGAGCGCCCCGCAGCTCATCCGTCACGTCCGTTTTCTCCACCAGGCAACGACCGAATACAGCACCCGGGTGTATGTGAAGGTCGGCACCACCGGGACCGGCGGCATGGGGTTGAACATCCCCTACACCCACAGCGAGGACAAGCCTTCGAAGAAGCTCCTCGCCAAGAACGAGGCGGCCTTTGGCCACACAGGACTATTGTTCCTCCTCGCCCGCACGCCGAACGCGCCCATCGTGAAAGAAGTGAAGCCTGCCGCGATGATCGGCTACCGCGCCGTGCAGGTGATGGAAACCAAGGACAAGCACGACAACAGCGAGCTGTACGACGCGCATGAGGTGGCCTGCGAAGGCGCGCTCAACCTGCGCGAAGATCCCAAGGGCTACGAGAAGAACGGCAAGCTGCGCGTTGCCGTGGTGGACACGGGCGAGAACGGCGTGTTCACCCGCGGCGAATTCGCGGCCATCACCGCCCTCGGCCAGATGGAGTACATCACTCCCGAGGAGATCGCGACCACGGTCGTGCTCGAGATCCGGGGCGCGAACACCGGGAATGATGCCATCAGCGCCATGGACGGCGCGGTGATGACCCCCTCCTACAAGGCCGGTCTCGTCCGAAACGTGGCCATCCGCGACCTCGACGCCGCCGAGAAAGAGAGCGGCATCCCCTCCGTCGCGCTTGGGCGCCTGGGCCCCCCGGAGCTGTCGAAGTTGCTCTTCGAAGCGGAGCTCCTCCGTCACGCCTTTGGCACCATCGAGGCCGTGGCGGCCTCTACGGACTACGCCGAGATGTCGAAGCGCTGCGACGCTGCGCTGGCCCCTTCGGGAACGCGGCGTACCGCGCCCTCGATCGGCATCCCGATCCTGCTCCCCGACGGCAAGCGCCTGCTCCGCGGGCCGCGCATCAACGTCCCCGAGCTGGAGGGGCACAACGACACCGTGAAGCTCGACGATCCCAAAAAGGTGGACGCGTGGGCGCTCAAGGGATGGATCGACCTCCGCCCCGCCAACATGAAGATCTGGCGCGCGCGTTGCCGGAAGATGCTGGAGGCGCGGGCCACCCTGCGCGACGAAGGGTCGGCGGCGGCCTCGATCACCAGCTTCATGGCGGTGGACTTCGAGATCGGCGAGCTGGTGGCGTGGATCTTCAACAACGAGATGGGGGGGTATCGGGTGAAGTAGGGTGGAGCGGGGGTGGCCTCCCACCCCCGCCCCGCCCCCCGCCGCCTACCGGCGCTTTCCCCCGAGCAGCGGGTGGTCGCGGCGGCTGTCGATCAGCTCGCGGGACCCGAGGAAGAGCAGGCTCTCGGTGAGCTTGGCCTGGCCGAGGACCACCCAGCGGCCCCCGCGCTCCACCGCGAACACGGCCACCGACTTGGCATCCCCGGGGTTCACCCGGAGGCCCATCGCGGCGCGCCAGGCCGGCTCGAACGTGGCATCCAACCCGATCAACTGGGCGTTGACCTGCCCACGCCCGAAGGTGACGCTGCCCACCCGGCGCCACCCGCTGGCCTCCTTGCCGAGCACACACGCCCACAGGGGCAGCGTGAGGCTCGCCGCGCCGAGCGGCAGGGGCCCGAGGCGCTCCAGGACGGGCCGGGGGTCTGCCGGGCCGAAGTGGTGCTCCACCAGGGTCTCGAGGGGAAGGTCGAGCTCAGAAGCAGGGTGATCCTGCCGATTTAGACGCGATTGCATGTTTGCTCCCAGACACCACCCGGGGGGACCGTGCCCCGCAGCAGGATTGCTGCGGGCACACGTTCCCCCGGAGGGCGGTGTTTCCTGGGAGCGCGGTCGCTATTGGGTCATGCAGGTCGTCTTCACGGCGGCGAAGATTGGCACGGGGGGTGGGAGTGGCAAGGGGGGTGCGGGGAGGGAGTGTCCGATTGGGGGATGGAGCGCGAGGAGCTTCGGCGCAGCCGCTACCGCAGCCGCTCCCGCACCACCCCCGCCACCGCGGCATGCCCCTTCACCGAGAGGTGATAATCTCCGACCTGGAAATTGTCGGGCTCGGAGAGTATAGGTAGGAGGTCGATGATCTCGGTGCCGGCGAACGCGGCGAGCGTCGCATCGTGGATCGTCGTGTCGGCCCACGGCTCGCCCGGGAGCGCCAGCGGGGAGGCGGCGGCTCGCACCGACGAGGTGGCCGCGTCGACCGGGAGGTACGCGGCGATGAAGCGCACCCCCGGGTTCTCGTGGGCCAGCGCATCGAACGCCGACCGAAACGTGGTCGCCAGCGCGGGGTCGGGCAGGCCCGGCGGCTGTGGCGCTCGTTTGAAGATCACCAACGCCGGGTATGCGAGCAGGTGGACTCGCGAGAGGGGGCTCGACCAGAATCGCACGCCGGTGGCGTTCGCCTGCGACGCGGAGCCCAGCCATCCGTTGCGCACGACGTAGCGCTCCAACGCTGGCTTCATCCCTTCGTCCCAGTCGTTCGCCTGGTTGACGACGAGCAAGACCACGGAGGGGCGCAGCGCCGGGATCAGCTCCGCTGCATGTTGCACCGCGTCCGCGATCCCGTGCCCGGGAACCCCCGCGTTGAACACCCGGAGCAACGCAGGGAAGGGCTCATCGTCTTCCACGCCATAGCCGAGCACCTGGGAGTCACCGACGATGAGCACGTCGCTTCCCGTCGGACTCCTCAGCCCCCGGGCTCCGGTGCGAAGCGTGTAGATACCCCCGTCGGGGCGGCGCACTCGCGCCTCTGCGTTGGCCTCCAAACGAAGCTGACCCTCGCGGGCCTCGAAGATATCGACCTGTGGAAACGCGTTTCCGTCGGCGAGGCGCATCAGGCCTTCGGAGAGGCCGCAGGCGAGGGAGCAGGCGGCCAGCGGGAGGCCCCAGCGGATGGGCCACGGAAACAGCGGCGGGGGAGCTGGCGCCTCGCTCACAACGCGGGGCCCAGCCGCTCGGCGAGGGTGTGCGCGAGCAGCGTGGCCCCCTCGGCGTCGGGGTGCCCTTCATCGAAGAAGAGCGCCTCGCGTACGGTGGGCTCCGCCTCAAACAGCGCGTAGATCGAGGAGTCGAGATCCTGATCGGTCCAGGGCGCTTCCAGCCACACCTTGCCGCTCTCCTGATCCACCACCACGGCCTTCGCGCCTCGATGCTCCAGTACCTCGCCGCGGCCCTGCTGGGCCGCGCGAAACGTGTCCGTCAGCTCGATCACTTGGGTACCGGGCAGGAGCGCCTGGAGCTCCGGTGCCTCGCTGACGTAGGCGGTTGATCCATGGGCATCGAAGGTGGAGATGGGCGGGAGGACCAGCACGATCCGCGCTCCGGTGGCCGCCGCACAGTCGCGCGCGCCCTGTGCCAATGATCGAGCGCCCCCTGGGCCCACTGCCCGCCGCATCCAAACGATCAAGTCAGGCTCGAGCGCCTTGGCTTTCGCGAGGCAGAACCCACGCATCGTCTCGCTGAACGCCGAGGGCACGCCGGCGTTGATGACTTCCACCGCCTGGCCGCCGGCGCGGAGCTCAGCTTGCAGTTTGACCGTCCAGGTGTCCTCGTAGGCGAGCCCCCACCCGTGGGTCACGGACTCGCCGACCGCGAGGATTCGCTTGGTTCCGGGTGGTTTCGCGTCGATCTCCGGCCCGCGCAGCCGGAGCGAGTTCGTCGTGAGCCGATAGCTGCGCGTTCGCCCGATCGACGACAGCCAGGTGCGCGATTGCATGGCCTCGCTCACCATGTGGGGCCGATCGATCACCACGACGTTCGCCTCCCGCAGGCTGGCCTTGAGCCACGGGTATCCGCCGATGTCCGTCCACTTTTCGAGGATCGAATCGGACTGGCCGCGCGAGGCCGCGAGCACGCCGGCCAGCACCAGCCCGCTGGCGACGATGACGCCGGCAGCCGCATGAAACCAGCGCATCACAGCACCGGGTAGTGGCGGGCCAGGATGTCGAAGTCGGGGAGGAAAACAAGCGCGGTGGCGACGGTGAGAAGCGCGAAGAGCAGCGCACCGCCGAGCCAAAGCGCAGCCTGCTTCTTGAGGTTCGGGGGGGGCACCCGGAAAGCATACCGATTCTTGACGCGCAGCGAAAGGGCACGAGTGAAGTTCGTCTCACTCAACAATTGTCGTTGGGGCTTTTTGCACTTTGGTGGCGCCGTGGCGCGGTCGCCCTGCGGAAGAGTGCCCCACCCCTGACCCGCCGGATCGGCATACGCCGCGTTTCATGTTCGCCCGCGTCCTCGCCGTGCTCGTGTTGCTGCAAGCGGTTGCCATGGTTGCCCCGCCCCAGTCGTGGCCATGGTGGATGGTGCACTTCGCGGCGATCGAGGGGTGTTTGTTCGGTGCTCTGCTCGGGCTTCTCGCCATCTACGTTACCGAGGAGCGGTGGGTAACCGTGGCCGCCACGACGGGGATGGTGGTGTGCCTGCTCCCGGGGCTCCTCTCGATCGCCCCGTACATCCAGGAGGATCAGCGGTTCTCGGTGTGGAGCTGGTTTACGGGAGGATCGGTGCCGGTGGTGGCGGTAGAGCGCGATGTGGCGCTGGGCACCACCGTCTCGGCGGACATCTGGCGGGGCCACGGGGAGGGCCCGCGGCCTGCGGTGCTGGTCGTGCACGGGGGGAGCTGGCGTTCGGGCGACAAGGGCGAGGTGCCCCATGTTTCGGCCTACCTGGCGAGCGCCGGGTTCACGGTCGTAGACGTGCGGTATCGCCTCGCAGGAGAGGCCCCGTTCCCCGCGGCAATCGAGGATGTTCGATGTGCCTTGGCGGCGGTGGTCGCGGGCGCCGAGCGGTTCGGCATCGACCCGGAGCGACTCGCGCTGCTGGGCCGCAGCGCTGGCGGACAGATCGCGTTGACGGCTGCCTACGCCGATGACTCAATCCGATCCTCGTGCGGCGGCACGACGCCGCCGGTGCGCGCCGTGGTGTCGGTGTACGGCGTCACCGACGTCGCATGGGCCCACGATCACCCCTATGTTCCTGACGTTGTTGATGGGGTGGCGGCCACCGAGTTTTACCTGGGTGGACCTCCAGATTCGGCGGGAACTCGGTATCGGGACGCATCGCCCGGCCACTGGATCGCCGGGCAGCCGTTGCCGGCTACGCTCCTGATCCACGGCACCGGCGAGCGCTGTGTTCGCCCGGAGAACACGACGTTCCTACGGGAACAACTGCGTGACGCGGGCGCCAGGCAGCGCACCGTGCTCATCCCGATGGCCGATCACGGCTTCGACGTTCGGCGGGGCGGGATCGGTGAGCAGCTGGCGCGTGGGGTGATCCTCGATTTTCTGCGGGCTGAGCTCAGCGCGGCCGGCCCCCGCCCCAGTGGGCCAGGAACTCCTTGAGCGTGGCTTCGGCCGCGGGCGCCATGTCCACGAAGCGCGTGCCGTAGATGCGGAGGTTGTTCTGGCGCGGGAAGTCGCGTGAGTGCCGCACTTCAAGGGTAACGCTGAGGGGCGACTCCCCCGGCATGTGGATGGTGCCCTGGACATGCTCCTCGAAGTGGAAGGTATGACGACGGGGATCCGCGACGAAGGCGGCGCCAGCCTCGGCGATGTCGTAGAGGCCGAGCAGCGGCTGCCCGGGCACGCTGCTGAGACGGAAGCAGAAGCCGGACACGCCGACGACGATATGACGGGCGGTGAGGCGGCGATCGCAGCGCTCGACGGCGAGGGGCGACTGCAGCACCCAGCGTCCGTTCGCATCGACGGAAACGAGGCGTGAAAAGAACGAGAATGCGTCGGTGCGGGCAAAATACTCGGCCTTCACGGTGGCGCCCACGCGGGGCATCGAGAGCGGGCCGCGCGGATCGGGCACGAACATCGGGCCGGAGCGATCGGGGGGCGAGAAGACGCCCTGCGCGTTCACGCCGGCGGCGGTGAGGGTGACCGGGCGTTTGTCGGCCGCCGCACACGCAAGATGAACCGCAATGTCGGTGGGGCGCGTGAGCCAGAGGCTGCCGGCTTCGGTGCGACTTTCCATGAGGGCGTCTCCTTTCCCCGGGGATCGGCGCGCTCATCGGGGGACGTGAGGGGGGGGCCGCCGATCGGTCGACTTTCTTGATATCGGGGGTCGATGTACGTTGAACGGGTGGAGGCGACCGGGCTCGCGGGCATGCCGGCGGGGCCGCTGGTGCTCGAGCGCGTGGATGCGTTGCGGCTGTCGTGGGCGGAGCAGCGCGCGCTGCGAGACGCGATGCGCATCCCCTTCATGATCGCAGATGCCGGGTTGTTCCATACGATTCTGAGGGAGTGGGGGTGTGAAGACGAGAACCTCGGCGGCGAGGGGCTCAATTCCTGGGCGAGCTGGTCCGGGGCCGCTGGGCTGGATTCGCTGTTCGCCGCCGATGGGGATGGGCTCGTGCGGGTTCGCCTCCTGCTACGGCTCGATCCGCCGCAATTCGCAAGCCTCCGCCACGCTGCGCTCCGGGATTCGCGCCTCGTGGATGCGTTGGCGGGCGGGCCGACCCTGGAGTTGGCGGTGGGACTGAGGTTCAACGCCGCGTTCGATGGTCTGGGGCTTGATCTCCTCTCGGTTGCGGTAGGTGGCGCTCCCTTCCCAACGGTCGGCGCCGACCGTCCGGGCTGGCTGTCCACCCTGCTCGCGGGCCTTTCGGGGCGGCTGTGTGCCTCACCCCTCGATCCGCCGGAGTGGGGTGCCGCGGCGAGCTCGTGGTCGGCGGGACAACAACGCCGGTTGGCGGAGGCGCTTCGGGAGTTGGCAACGGGGCCCGCTGCGCTTCGCGGAGTGCTGCCGCTGCCTCGGGAGCCGGGCGTGCTTGAGGGGGACCGGCTCGTGCCGCACCGTTTCTGGGCGCCCGAGGCTCAGGCGATGGCCGGCTGGGTGGGGGCGGCGCGGATCGCGCGCCCGGACGTGCTTGTGGCGGCCGGGGCGCCCAGCTCCAAGGCCTGGCAGAAGTGGTGGCGGGCGCAGGTAGAGGCGGAGAGCGCCCCGTTGGAGCAGGTGATCCTGCTCGGGACCGAGCATGGCCGCGATCCCCGTTCGTAGCGTGTGTGTGCGTTGTGGGGGCGACAAGGAGCTCCCGCTCGGTCGCTGTCCCGCGTGCGGCCACGTGCCCTCGCTCGGCGAGCGGGCGCTGTCGCTGCTCTCCTCCACCCGGATGCTGAGCGAGGCCGAGCTCCTGGAGGTACAAAGCCGAATTCGCCGGGGAGAGGCGCTCCGCCCATCCGCGGCGCGGCTGCATGCGGCGGCCACGTTGCTGCTGGATGAGGGCGATTCGGCGCGCCGCACGCTCACCCGAGCCGAGGAGATCGGCTTGTTGGTTCTCTCGATCCTCCTCACGCCGCTGCCGGCGTTTGCGGTGGCGTGGACGTGGCGGGACACCCCGGCGGCCGGTCAAGCGCTGCGGGTGGCCGTCATCGGGTTGGTCGTCAACGTGGCGATGGGGTGGTCAGCCGCGTTTTTCTGAGATGAGCGCCGCCACACGGTCGCGGAGCGCCTTGGCGCCGAAGGGTTTGCGGAGCACGGGGGCGAGCTGCGAACCGACGAGGTCCTCATCGTGACCGGTGACCATCAGGACAGGCAGCCGCGGCAACCAGCGGCGCGCCTCGGTGATGATGTCCACGCCGCTGCGGCCGGGGAGCACGGCATCGGTGATGAGCGCCGTGAGTTGGCGCCCCTGCGTGCGGAGCAGGCTCGAGGCCGCCACCCCATTATCGGCCTCCAACACCATGTATCCTTCTCGGCGAAGCACGGCGCCCATCATCGCGAGCACCGAAGGGTCGTCGTCCACGATGAGCAGCGTGCCTTTCCCGGTGGTGGTGGGCGGCGCTTCGAGTACGACGTAGATCGGGAACTGCATGATGACGCCCGCGTCGGGGTCGACCAACAATCGGCCGCCGGCAGCCTCGACGGCGTCCCGCGCGGTATCGATTTCCACGCCGTAGGTCGGCGCGGTTGAGGAACAGCGGAGGTACAACACCCCCATCTCGCCCCGCGCACGCACTTCAACGAGGATGCTTCCGTGCCCCGCCACGCTTCGGGCGAGGGTGCCGACGATGGCCGCGATCGCCCAGAAGCACTTCTCGCGCACGGCCCGCACCACGCAATCCCGCGCCACGTACAAGAACTCGACCGGTAGCGGGCCGGTCATCGCCGCGAGCGCCTCTTCCGTGAGGGAGCCGAGGTTCACCGCCATCGGCTCCGGCTGGGAGACGCCGGGGGAGAGGCCGAGGACCTGCCGCCGCAGCGAATTCAGGTCTTCCACCGCGGCGAGTCCCTCGCGAACCGCAGTGACGACGGCCTCGGAGGGACGCTCGCGGAGCGCGGCGCCTAGTGTGGCCTCGAGCGAAGCGGAAACGCGGTCCAGCCGGCGAACGACGCTGGTTACGACCGCCTCCAGCGCCACTCGGCCCCCCTCCGTGGGTGGGATCACCAGGTGCCCGGTGCCGAGGAGCTCGGCGCGCATGGGCAGCGGGTTGCGCCCGGGGAACACCAGCCAGGCGCCCTCGGGGCGCGACTCCAGCGTGGCCCGCTTGTAACCCGGGGCCCACCGGTCGAATTCGTCGTTGGTCACCATCACGCGGCCGGTTTCGTCTGCCCACGCGGCCGGCAGACCCAGCGCGTGGATGAACGGGGTGGGGTCGAAGTCAGGGGACATCGGTTCGGGCGAAACGGGCGATGCTCAGCGCCCAGGCTGCGGCCACCAGGCCGGCGCACTCCAGGAACTGAATAGGAACGTACTCGTTTTCCCAGTGCGACCACGCCCCAAGCACGCTCACGAGCGTGAATTGCACGGCGGTGGGCGCCCATTCCACCTTGAAGAACTCCAGCAACGACAGGAACGCCCACACCGCCCGGTCGGCGATGAGCACGACGGCGAGGCTGACCACGACGCCGCCGACGGAACGCACGACCGTGGAAAACGTGGTCGCGAGCGCGATCAGTGCAACGTCGCTCAGGAAACATACGGCAAACCCGCAGATTACGCGAACGAGGGACTCCTCGCCCTCCGCCACCGCCGGGTCCACGCTCGGCGCGCCGAAGATCGCCCACCCGAGGCCCAGCGCCGTAACCAGCGTGACCGCGAGGGTGACGACGGAGAGCGCCCACAACGCCACTTGTTTCGCAACCAGGATGCTCCACCGCGGCACCGGGCGCACCACCAGCTCGCGCAGCGTGCGGTCGGACTGTTCCCCCGCGACGGACGCACCAGTGGCGAGGATCAGCATCAGCGGCAGGATGATGAAGTTTCTCGCGTACAAGGCCCAGCCTGTTGCACCTACCACATCGAAGTGGATCATCGAGGTCACCGCCTGACCCTGCACTGAGCTGCTCACGGAGGTGCCGCCGAAGATGTAGAGCACAAATAGCGTCGCGAGCGGCACCATCACCGCCATCACCACGGCGCCGATCCCGCTCCACTGCGTGAACACCTTGAGCAGCTCCACCCGGATCATCGCGAAGAATTGGCGAGGCATCACGCCACCCCCGGCTCGGAGGAGGTGACCGACAAGAACAGCTCTTCGAGGGTTCCTACCTTTGGAATCAACGCCGACACCCCGACACCGGCCTGCACCAGCGCCCGGTTCACCTCGCTCGGCTCCACGCCGCGCAGGCTGATCACCATCCGCCCGGCTTCGCCCTCCCCCGTGACCTGCACCCCGCCCAGCCGCTCAAACACGCCGAGCGCGGCGGGGCGGTCGGCCACGGCCAGCCCCACCTCCACCTCCACCGAGCCGCCGAGCTTCTGGATGAGCTCGGCCATCGTGCCCTCCGCCTTGAGCTCCCCCCGATCGAGGATGCCCACACGGTTGCACATCTGCTCCACCTCGGAGAGCAGGTGGGAGCTCACGAATACGGTGAGGCCATCTCGCCGCACAAGCTCCTTGAGCAGCTCGCGGATCTCCACCATCCCGCGCGGATCGAGGCCGTTGGTGGGCTCGTCGAGCACCAGGAGCTTCGGCTTTCCCAGCAGCGCCCGAGCGATCCCGAGGCGTTGCCGCATCCCGAGAGAGTAGCCACCAACCCGCTCTTTGGCGCGCTCTGCCAGGCCCACGCGGCCGAGCACCTCGTCGATCTCCGCCTCTGTGCCTCGGTCGGCGTATGCGGCGGCGATCCGCAGGTTGTTTCGTGCGGAGAGCCAGTCGTTGAAGGTCGGTGTTTCCACCATCGCGCCGACTTCGTGGCGTTGCCGGACCGGATGCCGGTCCCCGAAGATCTCCACCGTGCCTTCACTCTTCGCGATGAGGCCGAGAATCGCACGAATCGCCGTGGTTTTTCCAGCGCCGTTCGGGCCGAGGAAACCGTACAGATCTCCAGGTTGTACCCGGAGATCAAGCCCCTTCACCGCGGCCCGCTTGCCGTAGAAGCGCGACAGGCCGGATACGGCCATCGCAGGAACATCACTTGTCACCAGCCTCATCCTCGTGTAGACAGCGGCGCCCTAGTAACCCGGAAACCGCCATGATCGCCGTACTCAGCCTGCTTGCTTGCCTCGACCCCATTTCGAAGGACGGAACGGATGGCACCGACTCGGGGGATGCCGGCGCCACGGGCGGCGGTTCCACCATCTTCGACGTTCGTGATGGCACGGTCGGCGACGGTGAAACTGTTACCCTCTCGGGCATCCTCGTTTCTTCCCCGCTGACGCGAGCGGACAGCGAGAGCGGCAAGTCCGACGGGTTCTTCGTGCAGGATCCCGCGGGCGGTGAGAACAGCGGCCTCTACGTGTGGTCGCAAGGTCAGTTCGGTTCGGAGCTTACGATTGAGCCGGGCGACGAGGTGTCGATCAGCGGCAAGATCAGTGAATTCTATGATTGGACCGAGCTCGTCGTGGGCGATGCGTCGGCGATTACCGTCACCGGTTCAGGCACCTTGCCGGCGCCGGCGAACCTTGGGGATGGGGCGGGGGTGGACTGGAACGTGTGGGAGAGCGTGCCGGTGACGCTTGAGAACCAGACCGTGGAGTCGGTGAATTCGTTCGGCACCGGGCTGCTCTCCGCGGGGATCAGCGTCGACGACGGCTTCGTGTACAACGACTACGATTGCCGCGGCAGCTTTGCGAGCGTGACGGGGATCATCTTCTACCGAAACTACGACGAGGAGGTGACGACGGACGACTGGTCGGTGAACGATCGCACGACCGACGAGCTCGCCGGCTACACCCCCGGCGAGGTGATCGACACGACCGTACACGGAATTCGTGCCGACGGGATCTGCGGGCCGGTTCACGTGAGCGGCGTGGTGTCCACTGCGGCCAGCTTCGGTGAGAAGGACGAACGTACCTACCTCTTCGTGCAGGATGCCGGCGGTGGCGAGAACAGCGGCATCGTGGTGTTCAATCCCGACGGCTACACGGGGTACTACCCGGGATCGGTGTTCGACGTCACGGGCACGGTGTCCGACTACTTCGGGCTCGCTGAGATCAGCCTGTTTGGCGGCGGTACGATCACCGAGACGGGCAACGCGCAGCCCACGATCACGACGGTCCCGGCGGATGTGACGGACTGGTTGCCTTGGCAGTCGGCCCTGATCCGGCTGGACGACGTCACGGCGCTGAACGTGGACGAGTGGGGCACGGTGCTCACCGACCGCGGCGTCTACATCGACAACCTCTTCATGGATGTCGAAGCTGAGGAAGGGTCGAGCTGGAGCAGCGTGACCGGCCCCTTGTTCTACACGAGCTATGATGACGTGCCGCAGTTCCTGGTGGAGCCGCGGAGCGCCGACGACCTGGTGGAGTGAGGCTGCAAACCGAGGGGTGACCGATGGCGGTGACACGTCGACAAGTGCTGGCGGGAGCTGGTGCGCTGGCCGGTACCGCGGGAGCCCAGGCATGCAACCCGGGAGCGGGGGAGTCGGGCGATCCGGGGCCCGCCACGATCGACACCATCGTTGTCGTCATGATGGAGAATCGGTCGTTCGACCACATGCTGGGCGCGCTGACGCTGCTTGAAGGTCGCACCGAGGTGGACGGCGTGACGGCGGACATGAGCAACGCCGACGCGGAGGGAGCTCCGGTTGCGGTATACCCGAACGAGATCGGGTGCATCGCCGATCCCCACCACGGCTGGGACAGCTCGCATGAACAGTTCAACGGCGGCCTGAACGACGGCTTCGTGCGGGACTATGGCGGCCCCGGCGTGATGCAATACCAGACCCGGGCGGACCTCCCGATCTCCTGGGCGCTGGCCGACGAATACGCGATTTGCGACCGGTATTTTTGCTCGGTGATGGGGCCGACGTGGCCCAACCGCTTCTACGGCCACTGCGGCACCTCGGATGGGATGTCCAGCAACGACTGGCCGCCCGACGGTACCTACGCGCTCCCGAACGTGTGGGCGAAGCTCGAAGAGAAGGGGATCGCGCACCAGTATTACTACACGGACCTCCCGTTCCTGTTCTTGATTCGCGACGCGTGGAAGCTGGACGGCGCGAAGGTTCTCGAAGACTTCGTGGCGGACGCCGAAGCCGGGAGGTTGCCGCCCGTCGCCTGGGTGGATCCTGGGTTCACCTTCAACGACGACCATCCACCCCATCACGTTGCCATGGGGCAGGAATTCCTCGCCGCAATCTACAAGGCGCTTGCGAATTCACCGCAATGGAACAACTGTTTGTTCCTGATTACCTATGACGAGCACGGCGGTTTCTTCGACCACGTTCCGCCTCCCACCACCAGCGACGAGTTTGCCGCCACGGGCTTCGACCAGATCGGCTTCCGTGTGCCGGTGATCGCCATCGGCCCGTACGTGAAACAGGGCGTGGTATCCTCCCAATTCGACCACACGAGCTGGTTGAAGCTGGTGTGTGACCTGCACGGAATCGAGCCGTGGACCGCCCGCATCGCCGCCGCCACGTCCTTGGCCGAAGTGCTCGATACCGACCGAATGGAGCGTCGCGACCCGCGGCCGCCCATCGCCCTGCCCGAGTTCGACTACGACGACGACTCGCTGGAGGACGCGTGCTCGGGGAACGGTGTCATGGGCCCGCCGCCGCCCGCGAATCGCTCCCGGCGCGCGCCGAGGATCCGTGCCACGTATCCAGAGGTTTGGCAGGGCATCATGCGGGCGGTGTACGCCGAGGAGGAGCGTTCGGGCGAGGCCGAGCGCGTGGCCGAGTGGATTCGCGCCTATGTGAGGAACGAACCGCCGCCGACCGTCTTGAATCGCCGCCGCTGAGGGCCGACGGGGGTTATCGGGGGTTCGTTGAGGTGCCGATGGCTCCCCCTCCTGCATACGCCCGCTTCGTGGCCACCGTGTTCGACGGCGACGTACCCGGGGTCTTCGTATCTTCCGACGGTTTCGCCAAGGCCAGAAACGGGGCGTGGTCGCCGTTTGTCGACGCGGAGCTTGTCGCGCCCGCCGCGCTTACCGCTCAGCTTGGCGCGGAGCACCCCGCCGCCCCGAAGCTCCGCGCGTTCCTGCGCCGGCGCCAGGGGGGCTACTACGCTCAGTGGAAGGTGGATGAGCGCCCGTGGGGGCAGTGCCCCGTCGTGTGGGCCGGTGGGGAGGTTGGGGGCGGCGCGGTGGTGGGGCGCACCCTTGAGGAGTTTCTCTCGGTCGCCGCGTGGGGTGTCGACCCATTCACGCTGAGCGCGCAGCGCTCCCCGCCGAAACCGACGAAGGCGGCTGCGTTCTTCGCACGGCGGAAGATTGAAGCCGCCGCCGATCCTCTTGGGGTGATGGACCGCGCGGCGGCGGAGTTCGCCGGGTTTGCCGGGTTGATCGCCGCGTCACCGGCGGCGGCGGCGGCTCCGGCTCCGGCTCCGGCTCAGGTTCCAGTCGCCGCGCCGGGGGCGGCGGTGGGCAAGAAGAAAGCGGGTGGCAAGAAGAAGGGTGCGGAGAAGGCGGTCGAGGCCACGATGCCGGCGGCGGAGGCCCGTGCGCCCGCTGCTCTGCCGCCGCCTCCGGAGGTGAGCGAGCTTGATCCCGAGGCTGAAACGGAGGAATTGCCGCGCGCCGTGCCGCCGCCCCGAGCACCTTCCGCCGCCGAGGCGGAGGCTGCGTTGGCCGCAGGGCGCTCGATGCCTGCGGCTCCGGCCGCGCCCGTTTCGCCCGCCGGGCCTACACCCCGTCCGCCAGGTGCACCTCCGGAGGGTCCGCCGCCCGGCTCTACCGAAGCCCAGAAAAAAGCATGGTGGAAGCTCTGGTAGTTCGGCTCTGGCTGGTCTTCTGCCTCGTGGCGTGCGGCTGCGCGACCGCGGAGCCGGCTCCCGCGCTGCCCTCGCCCGCGCCGATACCGGTTCCCCCGGAACCGCCGCCGCCAGTGCCTGAGCGGCCCCCGGCGGTCCCCGTCGGGATCGCGCTGCACCTGCTCGGCGACCCGCCTGGGTGCGCCGCGAACGCGGAGCCCGTTCCCTGCGGGCTCACCGCGCTCTATGCAGGCCACGCCCCGGAGCGATCCGATGCATTGGCGCTCTACGCCGAGTTTGGCGACGTCGCTGGCCTCGACGAGGGCGGCGTGATGGACGGCGGCTTCCGCGGCAGCATCACGCTGGTTCCGGAGCTCCCCGTGGGGCCGCATGCGCGTTTGCTTCACGACGTGCTGAGCGCTCAACGGAGCATGGCGGCGTTCCTCGCGCAGGTGTCCGCGCGGGCGCCCGACCCGGTGCGGTTCAGGCACACGGGCATCGCCTGGCGGTTCTTCCGGTCAGTCGGGCGAAAAACGCCGAGCGCGATGGCGGGCGACTGGGAGATTGCGGTGAACGTGTCGGGCGGACTGCTGACGACCGCCGCCGGCGTAGAAGATACGTTGATGCACGAGATGTTCCACAACAACGACGAGGGCGACTGGTCGCGACGGCAGTTGGGTGCCACCGTGGACGCGATCGTTGCCAGATGCGGCACCGACACCGCGTGTCTCGAGCCGTATTCACCAGGAACGACAAAGGTAAAGGGCGGAACGTGGTACGCGTTTCAGCCGGACAATGGCGACCCGGCGCACGAGTACGCGGCGGAGCTCAGCCTGCGGTACTTGCGAGAGACTCGCGCGGCGCTGCAGGGGGCGCCACCGCCGGCGCCTTTCCGTTGCCGCACCCCGGAGAACCGGGCGGCGTGGGATGCCTATGTCGCGACCTTCATGGGCGGGCTCGACCTCAGCGCGCCGTGCGTGGCCGGGGGCTGACTGTCACCCATCCGCAACGTCCACCGGGTTCGGCTTCCCAAATCGGCGGAGGAGGTGGGCGCGCTGCTCGACACGCTCGGCTCGCCAGGGGATCGAGTCTGGCCAACCGATCGATGGCCGCCGATGCGCCTGGAAGGGGCGCCTGCGCCCGGTGTGGCGGGGAGCCACGGCCCGGTGCGGTACGTCGTGGACCGCTACGAGAGGGGTATCCACCTGGGCTTTCGTTTCACCAGCCCCGCCGGCTTCGAGGGCGGGCACCGGTTCGTGGTGGTGCCCGATGGAGACGCAGCGCGGTTCGAACACCACGTGGAGATAACGCCGCGGGGGTGGGCGCGGGTGCTGTGGCCGCTGGTGTTCGGCCCGCTGCACGACGCGCTTGCGGAGGACGCGGTGGCGAGGGTCGTGCGGGAGTTGGGTGGCGAGCCTCCGGTACGAAAGTGGAGCTTGTGGGTTAGGATCTTGAGGATGGGCGGGCGCGGTGGCTAAGCCCAGGCGTGCGGGCGCACGGGCCCCGTAGGCAGCCGCTCCACGTGCGCGTCGAAGGCCGCTGCCGCGGCGGCCCCGGCCTGGATCGCGGCCTCCAGGCTGGCGGTGAAATAGGGGGCAGCGCCGCTCATGTTCGTGGCCAGGTACACTTGGGACCCGGCAGCTCGCTGGCGCAGCGGCCCGTGGCGAACGATCTGCGTCGCGTCGGACATGCCGTGCACCTCCACGCTCGAGGCCGGCGGGAGGGTGGGATCGACGCCGCGTTCGTCGTCCCAGAGGATCTCGGCCAGCTCCGCGTGCGTGTGGTCGCGGGCCCGTGTGCCGAGCCGCGGATGGCGGAACTCCGTGTCGAGGCTCACGGAGCCCACCACGACGCTGACGGCCGTGGGGCGCAACGACGGCTGGTATTGCGCGTGCTGAACCAGGATGGGGTGCCAGCCGCGCCGCACGTTGTGGCCGCCGAGCGGCAGCTCGTGGGGGAGCGGCTGGTCGAAGTGCCAGGTGATGCCGAGATGTTCGTACAGCGACTCGTCGAGGCGCTGGCTGAGCTGCCCCGCGTCGCAGCCGAAGGCGGCTTGCAGCGCCGGGGCGCTCTGGCCGAGCAGGCGGGTGAGCGCGCGTGGCGGTATGGCGAGGAACGCCGCGGTATAGGTGGCTTTGTCGCCATCCGCGGTGTGGAGGATCGGCTCCCCTTGGCCGGTGAGCGTGACGGACTCGACGGGAGTGTCGGTGCGCATGATGACACCCGCCTCGGCCAGCGCGGCGGACCACAGCGTAAGGAACCCCTCGGGGTCGTCGGGCGGGCGCCGGTTCCAGTACAGCGCCCCGCCGCTCCCCGACGCGATGGAGCTGAGGTTTCCGCTCAGGCGAAAGAACAGCTCCCACATGGTCATTCGCAGCGTGCCGGTGATGCCGCCGAGCGCGGTGGCGCGCAGCCAGTTGCGGCACGCCTCCCCGATCTCCTGGTCGACCAACCACTCGGCCACGGAAACCTCGCGCAACCGCACGTCCCCCAGTCGAAAGTTGATGTAAGCCCTTCCGATCTTGGCGAGGTCGGCCACGGAGCTGTCGCGCACGAAGGGCCGGAGCCAGTCGCGGCTCAGGTCATGACGCTGTACGAAGTGGTCCTGCCAGCGGGTGCCGAGCAGCTCGAACAGCGCGGGAGCGGTGTGGTAGGAATCCTGGTACACCTTGCAGGAATTCTCACTGCGGTAGTAGCCCTCCGCATCGCGACGGGTGGCCCAGAGCCCGCCCATGGTCGGCCCGCGCTCCAGCACCGTTACGGCGTGGCCGGCTCGCGCCAGCAGCCACGCGCAGGTGAGGCCCGCGGGCCCGCCACCGACGACGGCGATCTGTGCTCGAGGGCCGGCCGTCACAGGGTCGTGCAGCCGAAGTCGTCGTAGTAGGTCGGGTCATCCCCCCACGTCCAGCATGCGGAGGCATCGTCTGAGAGCAGGATGTAGGTGAGGTTTCCGATGTCGGCGAGCGTCTTGTTGAACAATGTCTGCCCATCCACCACATCGCTCGGGGTGTGCACACCATCCAGCCGCCCGCCGGTCGGCCGGAGCGAATGACACACGTCCCAGCC